>CAZJKJ010000014.1:0-66400 GCA_964546435.1 uncultured Cellvibrionaceae bacterium | reverse complement strand
TGTGTTCTCCGATTAAGGATTAATTGTATTTTTCGGTTTATTTTTATCAACGCAGTGTATCGAGTTGTACTTGCCTGCAAGCCCCAACAATCAATTATCAGCGTTCATCCTTGAATCCGAACCGAGATTATCACTCAAAACAGCACGTATTCTAAAAACAACGAGGGGTAATTTACCACGCGTGCCGGGGGTATACGGTTCCCACGTCACACTTTCACACAATTTTTATTTGACTTGTGATGCGCATCAGATAGCACTGGCTAAATGTCGAGTAGATTAAAAAATCTTTGTGAAACAGGCTGCATTTTTCTAAAAAAACCGTGCATTTCGGCGGACTGAAGGGGATGGAACAACCTGATTTAAAGTCGCAATTTCGCATTCCCACCCGGTAAAGTCGCCGGCTTTCCGGCGAACCATGCAGATTATTCGATCAGCACGACGGCCAGCGCGGTAATGCCTTCCTCGCGACCATTAAATCCCAGCCGTTCGCTGGTGGTTGCCTTGACGTTGACGCAGTCGAGAGAACACTGCAAATCCTCTGCGATATTGCGGTTCATGTAGGGGATGTAGGTTGCCATACGCGGCTGTTGCGCGATGATGGTGGCGTCCACATTAACCACTTTAAAACCCCGCGCATGTAACTTCGCCATGACCAAGCGCAACAGCGCACGACTGTCAGCATTGGCCCAGGCAGGATCCGAGTCCGGAAAATGCTGGCCAATATCGCCCATGGCAGCGGCGCCCAGCAAGGCATCGCAGAGTGCATGCAGTAACACATCTCCGTCGGAATGGGCCATCAGCCCGTGATGGTGCGGAATCACCGTACCGCCTATCACAATCTTGTCGCCCGGTCCGAACGCGTGCACATCAATCCCCTGCCCGATCCGCATATAAAACCTCGATTTTTCTGATTAATTCGAAAGACATTGCATCGCCGCCCCTACTGATGGGTCGCCGTATCCAGAGAGTAAAAGAGTTGTCGCAATCACATGGCGACTCAGCCCTGGCGGGAGAGAATAAATTCCGCCAGGGGCAGATCTTCCGGCTGGGTGATTTTGAGGTTATCCCGCGTATCCGGAACGATGAGCGGCTGCAGCCCCAGGCGCTCAATCGCGGACGCCTCATCCGTGATGGCATTCCCCGACGCCAGCGCTTGGTGGAGCGCGTCGTGCAGCAGACCGAGGCGAAACAGTTGGGGGGTATGAGCTTGCCACAGATGTTGCCGGCAGACCGTTCCGGTTATCCGGCCCGCCGCTTCCTGCTTGAGGGTATCGGCCACCGGCGCGGCAAGTATGGCGCCCTGACCGGATGCGCTCGCGGCTGCGATCAGCGCGGCAATGCTTTGAGGGCGCACACAGGGGCGCGCCGCATCATGCACCAGCACCCAGTCCTCCCCATCTACCTGATCCATCAGTTGTTGCAAGACATTGATTACCGATTGTGCCCGTTCGCTGCCGCCCGCCACGACCCGAACCTGCTGCGACACCGGCAGGCGCTGAAACTGATCATCGTGAGCAGCCACCGCCACCCATACTCCATCTACCGACGCGGTCGCCAGGAGCTTCCGCAGGGTGATCTCGATGACCGTGGCACCGGCCAGTGGCAGATACTGCTTGGGAACAGGCGCATTCATGCGTGCGCCGATACCGGCCGCCGGCACCACTGCCCAGAGTTTGTGCGAGCCGATCATCAATCGGGACGACGATTTTTTTCTGGAGGCAAAATCATGAAGAAGGTTTCCCCTTTTTTGATCATGCCCAGGTCCTTGCGGGCCCGCCCCTCAATGGCGTCACTGGAATTCCTTAACGCGTGAACTTCGGCGGCGAGCAACTGCTTGCGTTCATACAACTGCATGTTTTCCCGTTGCTGTTCGTTGATGCGACCGTGGAGTGACTTCAAGTGCGAAAAGCTGCCGTCGCCGACCCAAAGACGATATTGGGCACCAGCCAGCAGCGCGGCCAGTGCAATCAGCAAACTCTTGAGGGCAATATCGGGCATAAGGTCATTCATCAATCGGCGCGCCAGCAGGTACCGACCTGCTAATCGTAATGACACTAACTATAGCCAAGTTCCCGGCAAGCTTGAGTCTGGCAGGCGCGGTCACCGGCAACCGGTTACCTGTCCTGCCCTATACGCCCTTGCCCCCACTGAAGACTCAGCGGGGTTTGCGCGGTTGACTATTTGAATTCGGCGCGGCCGCGGTAGGCTGCCTTCTCGCCCAGTTCCGCTTCGATACGCAGCAGACGATTATATTTGGCAACCCGGTCCGATCGTGACAGCGAGCCGGTCTTGATCTGACCCGCCGAGGTGGCGACTGCAAGGTCGGCAATGGTGGTGTCTTCGGTTTCGCCTGAACGATGTGAAATGACGGCAGTATAACCGGCATCCCTGGCCATCTTGATCGCATCCAGGGTTTCCGACAGGGAACCGATCTGGTTGAACTTGATCAGGATTGAATTGGCGATTTTCTTGTTGATGCCTTCCTGGAGGATGCGGGTGTTGGTGACAAACAGATCATCACCGACCAGCTGGATTTTGTCGCCGATCTTGCGGGTCAGAGTCGCCCAGCCGTCCCAGTCGCTTTCGTCCATACCGTCTTCGATAGACAGGATCGGGTACTTGCCGGCTAGTCCTGCCAGATAATCGGCGAACTCTTCCGAGGAGAACTTCTTGCCCTCGCCGGACATGTCGTAAACGCCGTCTTTGTAAAATTCCGATGCTGCGCAATCCAGTGCCAACGTCACATCCTTGCCCAGCTGATAGCCGGCTTTTTCAACTGCTTCGGCGATGACTTCCAGTGCAGCCTCGTTAGAAGGCAGGTTGGGCGCAAAGCCCCCTTCGTCACCCACAGCCGTGTTCAAACCCCGACCGGAAAGCACTTTTTTGAGCGCGTGAAATATTTCGGCGCCGATGCGCAAGGCTTCCGTAAATGAGGGTGCCGCCACGGGCTGGATCATGAACTCCTGAATGTCGACGTTATTGTCGGCATGCTCACCGCCGTTGATGATGTTCATCATGGGCACCGGCATGCGGTACTGCCCCGGCGTGCCATTGATGTCCGCGATATGAGCGTACAGCGGTACGTTTTTCGCGATAGCAGCCGCCTTCGCCGCCGCCAGGGACACCGCCAGGATGGCGTTGGCGCCCAGTTTGGATTTATTTTCGGTCCCGTCAGCATCCAGCATGATCTGGTCGAGCTGACGCTGCTCAATCGCATTTTTCCCCAGCAATAAAGGCTTGATGGTGTCGTTGATATTGGCCACAGCTTTCAGCACGCCTTTGCCCAGATAACGCGACTTGTCACCGTCACGCAATTCCAGTGCTTCTCTGGAACCCGTCGATGCACCGGAGGGAGCGCAGGCACTGCCGACGGCACCCGACTCCAGGACAACTTCCGCCATAACGGTCGGATTGCCCCGGGAGTCCATCACTTCAAAACCTCTGATATCAATAATCTTGCTCATGGAGCTGTATCCCCGATTAATCTCGATGATGATTAGAACGTGCGCCCGCCATTCGGGCACGCGCAATTTGAAAAACTGGATTGATGACTGTTAAAACCGGATTCTGTACTGCGGGGCGTCCGGGTTGCGCCTTACCGGATTTCCAGCGGCGGTTGCCCCTTGATCAGCGTATCCAGAGCCCAAAGCTGAGCGAGGAAGGGCTCCAGCTGGTCCAAGGGCAAGGCGCTGGGGCCATCACATCTGGCCCGATCCGGATCTGGGTGCGCTTCCAGAAACAGCCCCGCCAGACCGACCGCGACTCCGGCTCTGGCAAGCTCCAGCACCTGCTGACGCCGACCACCGGATGCCGCGCCGGTCGCTTCGCGAATCTGCAACGAATGGGTGACGTCAAAAATAACCGGCAAACCCCCGCTGACTTCCCGCATGGTGCGAAACCCCAGCATGTCGACCACCAGATTGTCGTAACCGAAACAGCTGCCGCGCTCACACAGGATGATCTGCTCGTTACCGCACTCACGGATTTTCTCGACAATATTCTTGATCTGCGCAGGGCTGAGAAACTGCGGCTTTTTGACGTTGATGACCGCGCCGGTCCTGGCCATGGCCACCACCAGATCAGTTTGCCGGGCCAGAAAAGCCGGCAGCTGGATGACGTCACAAACCTCCGCTACCGCCGCCGCCTGCTCCGGTTCGTGTACATCGGTGATGACCGGCACGCCGAAAGCAGCCTTGATATCGGCGAAGATCCTCAACCCTTCGTCCAGGCCGGGGCCGCGATAAGAATGGATCGACGAACGGTTGGCTTTGTCGAAGGACGCCTTGAATACGTAGGGAATACCCAGCCGTTGCGTTACTTCCACATATTTTTCGGCGACACGCAGCGCCAGTTCGCGCGATTCCAGCACGTTCATGCCGCCGAAGAGTACCATCGGCTTATCGTTGGCGACCGGAATCCCGGCGACGGTGATCACCTGATTCATGAGTGCGCGCCCCCAGTGTCCGCGGCTTGATCTCCGGCACGGGAATGCGCCAGGGCCGCTTCCACATAACTTCGGAACAGCGGATGACCGTCCCGTGGCGTCGAGGTGAATTCCGGGTGGAACTGGCAGGCGACAAACCAGGGGTGATCCGGAATCTCGACGATTTCCACCAGAGTGTCATCCGCGGACCAGCCGCCGATCTGCAGTCCGGCATGCCGCAGGGCATCCAGATAGCGGTTGTTGACTTCGTAACGGTGACGATGACGCTCAACGATAACGTCTTCCCCATATATTTCCCGGGTTTTGGAGTGCTTTTCCAGGCGGCATTCCTGCGCGCCGAGGCGCATGGTGCCGCCGAGGTCTGAATTTTCATCCCGGTGTTCGGTTTCGCCTTCGGAATTGATCCATTCGGTGATCAGACCAATGACCGGGTGCGGTGTCTTGCGATCAAATTCGGTGCTGTTGGCCCCTTCCAGATTCAGGACGTTGCGGGCGAACTCGATCACCACCGATTGCATGCCCAGACAGATTCCGAGATAGGGAACCTTGTTTTCCCGGGCGTAGCGCACGGCCATGAGCTTGCCTTCCATACCGCGCTCGCCGAAGCCGCCGGGGACCAGAATGCCATCGGCACCTCGTATCAGATCGAGCCCTTTCGCTTCCAGATCTTCCGCATTGATGTAGTGGATATTGACGCGGGTACGGGTATGTATGCCGGCGTGCATCAGGGCTTCATTCAGGGATTTGTAGGCATCCAGAAGCTCCATGTATTTACCCACCATGGCGATGGTGACTTCGTGGTCCGGGTGGAGCTTGCCGTCGACTACCGCGTCCCACTCGCTGAGATCCGCTTCCGGCGCTTCAATGCCCAGATGTTCACAGACGATCTGGTCCAGCCCGAAATCCTTGAACCAGCGCGGGATCGCATAAATGGTTTCCGCATCGGCCAGAGGGACCACGGCCTTTTCTTCCACATTCGTGAACAGGGCAATTTTGCGCCGCGAGTCTTCGTCCACAATTCCGGTAGAGCGGCACAGCAACACATCCGGCTGCAGGCCGATGGAGCGCAGCTCTTTAACCGAATGCTGGGTGGGTTTGGTTTTCATCTCCCCGGCCGTGGCGATATAGGGGACCAGGGTCAGGTGGATCAACAGTGAGCGCTCGCGCCCCAGTTCCACCTTGAGCTGCCGGACCGCTTCAAGAAACGGTTGCGATTCAATGTCACCCACAGTGCCGCCGATTTCGACCAGCGTGACGTCGTAGCCTTTGCCGCCTTCGAGAATGCGGCGCTTGATTTCGTCGGTCACGTGGGGAATCACCTGCACCGTGCCGCCGAGGTAGTCGCCCCGCCGTTCCTTGCGCAGGACCGTCTCATAGACGCGACCCGTGGTGAAATTGTTGCGACGGGTCATTTTGGTCCGCAGATACCGCTCGTAATGGCCGAGATCCAGATCGGTCTCGGCACCGTCTTCCGTCACGAACACTTCTCCGTGCTGGAACGGGCTCATAGTGCCGGGATCGACGTTGATGTAGGGGTCGAGCTTGAGAATGGTGACTTTCAACCCGCGGGCTTCCAGAACTGCCCCGAGAGAAGCGGCCGCTATACCCTTTCCCAAGGAGGAAACCACGCCACCAGTAACAAAAATATACCGAGTCATTAAATGCCTTTGCTGTACAGAAGGGAAAAACGGGAACCGTTTGTATAAAGGCGATCAAAGCTGATCAGAACCGGGGAAAGGGTACCGAAAAACGAGTGCGCCATCGCATTAGGGTCTGTTGACGTTTCTTCATCGCCCCTGTTGGGTCCATTTTTCGTCTGACGTCGTTATCGGTCGCTTATCTGGAACTACCAAACCGCACGCCCTCTGCCTGGTCAGTCGAAAAAATGGCCTCCAGCAGTAATGATGATGAAACGTCAATAGACCCTCAAGATGGGTCGCCAGCCTACCAGAATCCCGCCGACGTCTCAATCGGAGGCGGATAGAACCAGCGCAGTCGGACTGCCGGATCCGGTCCGGCGCTGCAATATGCCCGCTCCACCCACAGGTCCCCCACCGCTGCCAGCCGTTCGCCGTCCAGGATCAGCGGCAGCCGGTCACGCAACCAGGGTTCGAGCCCATGGTCCTGCAGCAGCTTTTTGAGCAGTCGGGAGTGCTGGCGCCCCGCCGGATGCGAACGCTGCCCGGCCACCCGGAAGGTGACGTGATAACGGCGGTCCGCGCGCAAGCCGGTCGCCGCCGGTCGCGCTTCCAGCAGGCTCCCGTCGGGCAGAGTCAGGGGCTCGTGCAGATCCCAGGCCATGGCCGCCGGGTCGCCCTGGGCGTGCCACGAATGACCTTCCGTCGAATACCCTTCCGGCGGATTCGGAATCGACCAGTCGGGGGGCAGACAATACAGTCGCTGCCGATAACGGCGCAGCAGGCTGTCACCGAACGCTAGAGCAGGCACCCGATCCGAGCCGGCGTGCAGCAGTTGCTCAATTTGCGCATACCGGCGCCGCTCCGGGGACCGCAACCCCTGCAGGGACAACCAGGTATGCACTGCGTGATAGCGACGGGCCGGCGTCAGGTCCAGCCAGCTCGCGCCATCAATACTTTCGCCCACTCGCTCTGCGCGCCGGTCCAGTCGCTGCAGTTCTTCCGCGCCGTATTGCTGCAGCAAGTCAGTGGCTTCCCTCAACAATTCCGTGGAACGGACAATCTGTCGACCAGCGCCCGGCCAGTGCCGGTACACCGGTGGCAGCACTTGCGCCCGCAGGCGATTGCGGTGGAAGCGGGTCTCGGCATTGCTCTCGTCTTCAACCCAGCTCAGGTCCGCAGCGCTGGCAAACGCGACAATGCTTTCCCGGGGCGTTTGCAATAATGGCCGGCCCAGCCACCCGGCAGCCATGGGTCGCAACGCCTCCATGGCTGCCAGCCCTTTCCAGCCAGCGCCGCGCAGCAGTCTCAGGAAAAAAGTTTCCACCTGATCCTGCTGATGGTGCGCGGTCAGCAACAGATCGCCGGGCTTCATCACCTCGCCCAGTGCGCGATAGCGAGCCTGGCGGGCGGCGTCCTCCAGGCCCTGGCCGCGCGCCTCCACCATGACCCCCAGCGGCTGAAAGGCCAGGCCCAGGCCATTGCTGAGATCCTCACAGAAGCTCTGCCAGGCGTCGGCCTGGGGCGACAGGTGATGATTGACATGCAGGGCCACAACGGGAAGATCGGCGGGTCTGAGCCCCGCGACCCGGTGCAGCAACACCACCGAATCCACACCGCCGCTCAAGGCCACCAGCACCCGCGCGGGCTTCACTGAGGCGATCATGTTCTGAAGATTTTGCGCAAAGGTCTGCATGGGTATCCTGGGATCAAGACAGGTCAAATGGCGATCATTCACCAGTCTGCGACAATGCGGTCGCGGTCTCGAAGTTTGGCGATATGGGGCGATCGGGGTATTTTAGTCACCTCTGCCCTCTTCCTCCAATTGAAGGGATCATCCCATGAAAGAAGCCGTCTACGGCACCTGGACCTCGCCCGTCACCGCCGCTACCGTGGCTGCCGCCAGCCAGCGCGTGGCCGAACCCGCTTTCGACGCCCAATGTCTCTACTGGATTGAAAGCCGCCCCCAGGATAACGGTCGTTGCGTGGTGGTCCGGCAGACCGCCTCCGGACTAATCGAAGATATCCTGCCCCGCCCCTGGAGCGCTCGCAGCAAGGTGCATGAATACGGCGGCGGGGTTTACGTCGTGTGGAGTGGCACCCTGTATTTCGTCAATGCATCCGACCAGCAGATCTACGCCATGGATCTCGAAACGCGGCAACCGGTCCCTCTGACTGCTGCGCCCTCCTGCCGCTTTGCAGACCTGACCATGGACCCTCACCGCAAGCGTTTGCTGGCGGTGTGCGAAGATCACCGCGATCCGGGTCATCCCGCAAACCGCCTGGTCGCGGTCGACCTTGACAGCCGGGCCCTCCAGTGCGTGGCCAGTGGCCACGATTTCTATGCCTCGCCGACCGTCTCTGCCTGTGGCCGCTGGCTCGCCTATATTACCTGGGATCACCCGGACATGCCCTGGGATGCGACCCGGCTGTGGCTTGCGGCCCTGAACACCGCCACCGCAGCCGTTTGCATCGCCGGCGAGCAGGCGCCCGAGAGCCTCTTTCAGCCTCACTGGTCGGCCGAGGGGGCATTGTACTGGGTGTCAGACCGCAGCGGCTGGTGGAACCTGTACACCCTCGATGCGGAACAGATACACCGCGCCGCTGCCGGCGCTACCACGCCCGCGCAGTCCGTTGCTCCCATGGCGGCAGAGTTCGCCACGCCCCAGTGGACTTTCCGGATGGCCACGTACGGCAGCCTCGATGCCCACACCCTGTTTGCCTGCTGGAGTCAGGGGGGCGAGTGGCGGATGGGGTATCTGCGCCGCGACATGAACCTTGGCGTCTGGCACTGCACACCCGTCGCCTCGGATCTGTGCGCCATCTCCAATGTCTGCGTTCGGGACGGCCGCATTGCGCTGGTGGGTGCGTCAAAGACCACCCAGGCCTGTCTCTGGCGGGTGGATGCCAGCGGAGTCGTGCCCGTCCGGCCCACCTCGGGGGCCAGCGGTCCCGGTACCGAGTATCTTTCCCAGGCGCGAGTGCTGCCGTTTCCAATCGCCGGCGCTGCCAACGCCGAGGGCCACGCGTTCTATTACCCGCCCCGTAACCCGGCGTTCAAGGGACCGGCGGATGCCCGCCCACCGGTTATCGTTATCGGCCACGGCGGTCCCACCGGAGCGGCCGACAATTCGCTGAATTACAAGGTGCAGTTCTGGACCAGTCGCGGCTTTGCCGTGCTCGATGTGAACTATCGCGGCAGTACCGGCTTCGGGCGGGATTACCGGCGCGCCCTGTATGGTCAGTGGGGTATCGCGGATGTGGAAGACCTCATTGCGGCCGCCACCCGCGCCGTGGAGCTGGGCTGGGCCGACCCGGATCAGTGCATCATTCGTGGCAGCAGTGCCGGCGGTTTCAGTGTGCTGTGCGCGCTGACGGACAGCACCCGTTTCAGCGCCGGTGTCAGCCTCTACGGCATCGGCGATCTGGAAGCCCTGGTGGCAGACACCCACAAGTTCGAAGCCCGCTATGTCGACGCTCTAGTCGGCCCCTGGCCCGCCATGAAAGCGGAATACGTGCGCCGTTCACCCCTGCACAAAGCCGATCAGATCCAGTGTCCGCTGCTGGTCTTCCAGGGGATGGAGGACAAAGTCGTGCCCCCCAATCAGGCCGAAGCCATGGTGGTGGCCGTGCGCGCCCGGGGTCTGCCGGTGGCGTTTGTGACCTACGCCGATGAGGCCCACGGGTTTCGTCAGGCCGCCAATATTGCCCATCAGCTCAATGCCGAACTCGAGTTCTACCGGCAGATCTTCGGCTGGCCGACCAGCGCAAATCCGGAAACACCTGCCGCCCCGCTGCTGGAAATCCACAATCTCAACGGAGCACCTATGTCGGGTAGCGAATCGCGTCGATAATCCAGGTCACCCGGCCGCCGGGCGTGGTGACGACGGCTTCATCATCGACGCATTTGCCCAGTAACGCCCGGGCCATGGGTGAGTCTATGGAGATCACGTCGCGCTCCCCGTAGATTTCGTCGCTGCCGACGATGCGGAACTCCAGCGCGTCGCCGGCCTCGTTTTCCACCCGCACGAAGGCACCGAAATAAACTTTGCCTGCCTGCTCGGGCGAGCAGGCCACCACCCGCAGCTCGGCGAGGCGTTTGCGCAGGAAGCGCACGCGACGGTCGATTTCGCGCAGCCGTTTCTTGTTATAGAGATAATCCGCGTTTTCGCTGCGGTCCCCCAACGACGCCGCCCAGGTTACTTTGCGGGTGACTTCGGGGCGTTCTTCGCGCCATAACCAGTCCAGCTCCTGCTTGAGCTTGTCAAAGCCGGCGGGGGTTATCAGGTTCGCTTTCATGATTGCGACGGGTCTCGCGGCGGTGAGGATTTGAAGGCGGGCCGCACGTGCTGCAGGCGCCAGCCACCCGCGTAGAGGACGCCGCCGTACACCCCCAGACCGAGTACGCACAACCAGCCGAGATGCATAACCCGCAACCACCAGATCTGCTCGGCAAATGGCGGCAACTGCGCAATGGCGAACCACAGCGTCGCCGCCATCAGCAGGGTCGCGCTCAACAGCAATGCCAGATAGCGGCCCCAGCCGGGGTCCATCGCAAAGAAGCCGCTGGCGCGCAGACCGCGAAACAGCAGACCCGCATTGAGAAAGGCGGATACGGTGGTGGCCAGCGCCAGCCCCACATGACCGGCCTTCAGCCACCAATGGAACGGAAACACCAGTAGCAGGTTGAACACCATGTTGGCGACCATGGCGATGATCCCGATTTTCACCGGTGTCCGGGTGTCCTGACGGGAGAAATAGCCAGTGATCAACACCTTGATGAGCATGAATGCACTCAGCCCCAGAGCGTAGGCGACCAGGCTGTAACCGGCCATGCGGGCATCAAGTGCCGTAAACCGGGCGCCGTGCTGAAACAGGGTTGCGATCAACGGCTCGGCCAGCACCACCAGGGCAGCGGTCGCGGGGACGCTGATCAACAGCACATTGCGCAAGGCCCAGTCGAGGGTATGGGAATAATCCGCCTGACTCCCCTGCGCGTGCTGACGCGACAGTGCCGGCAGGATCACAGTGGCGATGGCCACCCCGAACACCCCCAGAGGCAGCTCGATCAGGCGGTCGGAATAATACAGCCAGGAAACACTGCCATCGGAAATCAGCGAGGCCAGCACCGTATCCAGCAGCAGGTTGATCTGGCTGACCGACACGCCGAATATCGCCGGCGCCATCAAGGTCAGTACCTTTTTCACCAGAGGATCCTTCCAGACCGGAATCGGGACCGGCAACAGCCGGATTTTTGCCAGAAACGGCAACTGGAAACCGAATTGCAGGATCCCGGCCACCAGTACCCCCCAGGCCAGCGCCATGGAAGGCGTTTCCACCTTGGAGGCAAACCCCATCGCCGCCGTGATCAGCACCAGATTGAGAATGACGGGAGTCAAAGCGGGAATGGCAAAGCGGTCGTAACTGTTCAGTATCGAACCGGCGAACCCCGCCAGTGAAATGAAGGCCAGGTAAGGAAAGGTGATGCGGATAAGATCCACAGTCAACGCGTACTTTTCGGGATCGTTCAGATAGAACCCCGGCGCGAATAGCAACGTGATCACCGGCGCCGCCATAACCGCGAAGGCCGATACAATGATCACGGACAAACCGAGGCAGCCGGCGATGTGATTGACAAAATGGCGGATGATGCTGTGATCGCCCCTGGCCCGGAGCTCCGACAGTACCGGCACGAACGCTTGCGCAAAGGCGCCTTCGGCAAACAGGCGGCGCAGGAAATTGGGAATCTTGAAAGCCACGAAGAAGGCATCCGCGCCCCCGGCCGCGCCCACGAATATGGCGAAAACCACATCCCGCACCAACCCCAGAACCCGGGAAATCATGGTCATGGCGCTGACCACTGCACTGGAACGCAACAGGCGCGGCGGCGATGCTTGCGGGGGCTGGCTGGCGGCGGTCATGGCGGGAGTGACCTTGCGTGAATGGCTCAAGTTAGGGTTCGACTGGACGCGCATTGAGCCATGAAACCCGGCCCTCCGCAAGGCCGCACAGTTCTGGGGCCGCGCGCCTTATGGTATCCTCCCCCACCTTCGCAACAGGAGTGTATATGTCAGACAAGACGATTCTCTACGGCATAAAAAACTGCGACAGCGTGAAAAAAGCTCGCGCCTGGTTGACAGCTCGCGGTGTGGAACATGAATTTCATGATTTTCGCGTCGAAGGCCTGAACAAAACCCGGTTGCAAACCTGGATCGACCAGATCGGTCCCGAGCAACTCATCAACAAACGCAGCACCACCTGGAAACAGCTTTCCCAGAAAGACCAGAGCCTGACTCTGAGTCGCAACGCTTCGGCCGTGGTTCTGGCCAATCCGACCCTGATCAAGCGCCCGATCCTTCAGAATGGCGAAGTTTTGCTGGTGGGATTTGAAGCGGATCAGTACGCCCGGCTGTACCCGGAAGATTGACACGATTCGCCGCGGCGGATTTATTTTTGATCATGACGTGAAAGGTTAACAACATGAATTCTCTTTACGCCTTCGGACTCGGCGTCGGCACCAAAAACCAGGCGGGCGACTGGCTGGAAGTACACTTTCCCGCTCCCCGGAGCAATCCGGAGCTGACCTCGCTTGAGCCTCTGCTCCAGGCCATCGGCTATGACGGTGGTAATCAGGTTATCGAATTGTCCCGCGCCCAGTGCGAGACGCTTGGGCGTCTGGATCAGCCCTTCGTTGCAGGTCTGGCCGGGAGCGACAAGCCGGTCGTGGCCGTGCTCCTTGCCACCGATACCAACCCCCAGTCGGTCCCGGAAGCCTATCTGAAACTGCACCTGCTCAGTCACCGCCTCGCCAAACCCCACCAGATCAACCTGACCGGCCTGTTCGGCGTGCTGCGCAATCTCGCCTGGACCAACCGGGGGCCGGTGGATCTGGAAGACCTGGCGCAGTTGCAGTGGCAATGCAAACTGGAAGGCGAGTGGCTCACCGTCCGCAGCGTCGACAAGTTTCCCCCGATGACCGATTACGTGGTCCCGGCGGGCGTGCGCATCGCCGATACCGCCAGGGTGCGCCTGGGCGCTTATCTGGGCGAAGGCACCACCATCATGCACGAAGGTTTTGTCAACTTTAACGCCGGCACCCTGGGCACCAGCATGGTGGAAGGACGCATTTCCGCCGGTGTCGTGGTGGGCGAAGGTTCCGACCTCGGCGGCGGCTGCTCTACTATGGGTACCCTCTCCGGCGGCGGCAGTATCGTGATTTCGGTGGGCAAGGAATGCCTGATCGGCGCCAACGCCGGCATCGGCATTCCCCTCGGTGATCGCTGCATTGTTGAGGCCGGTCTGTACATCACCGCCGGCACCAAGGTGGCGCTGCTGGACGCCGGCAGCCAGGTTCAGGGCCACGTCAAGGCACGTGAACTGGCGGGCAAAGACGATCTGCTGTTCCGGCGCAACTCCGTGACCGGCGCCGTCGAGTGCAAGGCCAACCGCACGGCGGTTGAACTCAACGAAATCCTGCACGCGCACAACTGATGGCCAGCCTGTCTCCCACCCTGTTGCTGGCCCAGGAACTGATCCGCCGATCCAGCGTCACCCCGGATGATGCCGGCTGTCAGGAACTGATGATCGAACGCCTGCAGGCCCTGGGCTTCACCATTCACCGCCTGCGTTTCGGGGCGGTCGACAACTTCTGGGCCGTGCGCGGGGACGAGGGTCCGATTCTCGCCTTTGCCGGGCATACCGATGTCGTCCCCACCGGGCCGGAAGCCCACTGGCGCCATCCGCCCTTTGCGCCGGTCATTGAAGACGGTTTTCTCTGGGGCCGGGGCGCCGCTGACATGAAAGGCAGCCTCGCCGCCATGATAACCGCCTGCGAAGCTTTCATCGCCGCGGTGCCGGACCATCAGGGCCGGCTGGCATTGCTGATTACCAGCGATGAAGAAGGCATAGCCACCGACGGGACCATCAAGGTAGTGCAGTGGCTGCAATCCCGGGGTGAAACCATGACGTGGTGCGTGGTGGGCGAGCCCTCCAGCACCGAACAGGTGGGTGACATCATCAAGAATGGTCGTCGCGGCTCCCTCGGTGCCGACCTGCGGGTGCTCGGCAAACAGGGACATGTCGCCTACCCTCATCTGGCCATCAACCCGATCCACGTGCTGGCGCCGGCGTTGACCGAACTGGTGGCGATTGAATGGGATCAGGGCAATGCGTTTTTCCCGGCCACCAGTCTGCAGATCTCCAATATCAACAGCGGCACCGGGGCCACCAATGTCATTCCTGGCGAAGCGCGGGTTGTTTTCAATTTCCGCTTCTCGACCGAAGTCACGGCGTCGCAGTTGAAGGCGCGTACCGAAGCGGTGCTCGCCCGCCACAACCTCCAGTACGAAATCACCTGGAACCTGTCCGGCGAGCCATTTCTGACGGACTCGGGCAGCCTGGTCAGTGCCGCCCAGCAGGCAATCGCCAGCGTCACCGGGCGGCAGACGCAGTTGTCCACCGCCGGCGGCACGTCCGACGGTCGCTTCATTGCGCCCACCGGCGCCCAGGTTGTCGAAATCGGTCCGGTCAACGCCACCATCCACCAGGTCGATGAACGGGTCAAAGCCGCTGATCTGGACGCTCTGAGCCTGATCTATCTGGACATCATGCGGCAGCTGCTGCCCGCGGGTTCTGGAGGTACGGCATGAGCGGCCCACTGACCCACATTAATGAACGCGGCGAAGCCAACATGGTGGACGTGGGCGACAAGGCCACAACCCAGCGGCGCGCCACCGCGCAGACATTTGTGAGCATGAGCGCGGCAACTTTCGCGCAGATTCAGGACGGCCAGAACCGCAAAGGTGACGTCTTCACCGTGGCGCGCATTGCCGGCATCCAGGCCGCCAAACGCTGCAGTGACCTGATCCCCCTGTGCCACCCTCTGCCACTGACCCACATTCAGGTGGACATCATCCCCCATCCCCAGGCACACCGGGTGGAACTGCTGGCCAGCTGTGCCCTGGCCGGCAAGACCGGCGTGGAAATGGAAGCGCTGACGGCGGTATCGGTGGCTGCGCTTACCATTTACGACATGTGCAAAGCGATGGACAAGGCAATGGAGATCGGGCCGACACGCCTGCTCACCAAATCCGGTGGTCGCTCCGGAGACTGGACGGCGGAAGCGAACTCATGACGACACCAGCAGACGCCGTCAAATCCGTCCGCGTGCTCTATTTCGCTGCGCTGGCCGACGAGCTGGGCCGGGAAGAAATCGTCGAACTGCCCGATACCATTGCCACCGCCAGCCAATTGCGCCGCTGGCTCACTGAACGCAGCGCCGCCGGCCAGCTGCTGGCACAAGAACAGATCCAGATGGCCGTCAATCAAGAGATTGTCCGCACCTGCCACATCATTCGCCACGGCGATGAGATCGCCTTCTTCCCGCCGGTGACCGGCGGATAAAACCCCGACTATGGGCCGAGATCGGGATTGCCATGGCTTTTCATTTGAGCCCGGTTCTGCCTGTGATTGCTAGAATTGATAAAACACAGGGTTAACGGCTGTCGATGTTCACTGCCCTGTACCGCTTCATTGCTCACAATGGGTCGACACCATGACTTCTCTTCAGCCCGGTGCGGATACCTCCAGTGCGGACATTTATATTGATGTCCGTGCCAAAGACTTCGACATGGGTGTCGAATATGCCGGTCTCGCCACCGGAACCCAGGCCGGGGCAGTGGTTACTTTTGTCGGCAGAGTGCGGGATTTTACCGGCGCGGCCAGCAAACCTTTATGGCTGGAACACTACCCCGGCATGACCGAAAAAGTCATCATCGACATAGTGGTGCAAGCACAGGCCCGCTGGCCGATCCAGAAAGCCCGGGTGATCCACCGGATCGGTGAACTCGCCCCCGGAGATCAGATTGTCCTGGTGGGGGTGAGCGCCGCCCATCGTCAGGATGCCTTCAGCGCCTGTGCCTTCATCATGGATTTTCTCAAGACCCAGGCGCCATTCTGGAAAAAGGAAGGCGATCACTGGGTCGCCGCCAAACAAAGTGATTACAAAGCCGCGCATGCCTGGGCCGACACGAATTAACACGTTCAAGGCCGCCCTGCTGGCCCATTACAGCGCGCCGCCGGCAGTGATCCTGCGACGGTTTCGCAATGGCGCCGTCCTGTTTGCCATCGGGCTGATCATTGTCGTCATGTCCAACAGCTACTATGCGCCGTCCCTGCAACAGGAACTGGCGGTGCTCGCGGGCCTGGTGCTGGCAGTCGCCGGATTCGTAATTGCGCTGATGGCCGAGCTGCGGTTCATCATCGGGCGGCTGTTGCATCTTGTGCATCGCAGATAAATACTGGCGACGGTTCAAACGTTCCAGATACCAGATTCCCCGGCTTAACAACAGATACCCCTATGATTCCAAGACTCGCCACAACGCCTTCCCCGCCGCCGCTTTACGATCAGTTCCTCCACGAATTGAGCCGGGCGGGCTTTAAAGGCGAACTGACTCGGGATTATGGCAGCCGCACGGTTCTCGCCACCGATAACTCCATCTACCAGTGGCTGCCTCAGGGCGTCGCCTTTCCCAAAGATATCGATGATCTGGTGAAACTGGCGGAGTTGTCGCAGAAACCTGAATTCAATTCCATCGTCCTGACCCCCCGGGGCGGCGGTACGGGCACCAATGGTCAGGCCCTGACCGATGGCCTGATCGTGGATACCTCGCGCCACATGAACCGGATCCTGGAGATCAATCACACCGAACGCTGGGCGCGGGTTCAGTGCGGGGTGGTGAAGGATCAGCTCAATGCCGCCCTGCGGCCGTTCGGGCTGTTCTTTGCGCCGGAACTATCCACCAGCAATCGCGCTACCATCGGTGGAATGGTGAATACCGACGCCAGCGGCCAGGGTTCCTGCCTCTACGGCAAGACCCGGGATCATGTGCTGGAATTGACCACCGTGCTGCTGGACGGTTCGGTGCTGCATTCAAAGGCGCTGAGTGAGGAAGAATTCAGAGCCCGCAGCGATCAGCAGGACCGGGTCGGTCTGGTGCACCGTCTCATCGACGGCATCTTTAAAGAACACCATCCGGAAATCCAGGCCAGATTTCCACAGTTGAACCGCTGCCTGACCGGCTATGACCTGGCGCATATCCGCGATGACAAGGGCCGCTTCAATCTCAACAATATTCTCTGCGGCAGCGAGGGCACGCTCGGCTTTGTTGTCGAAGCCAAAATCAATCTATTGCCCATTCCCAGGTTTGTCGCCCTGGTCGCGGTTCGCTACAGCGATTTCGACAGTGCCCTGCGGGACGCGGCGCGCCTGATGGCTGCGCAGCCGACCAGTATCGAAACCGTCGATTACAAAGTTCTGAAACTGGCAAAAAAGGACAACATCTGGGTCGACGTCGCCCGGTATTTCCCCGAAGGCGAACAGCCGGTGCGGGGCGTGAACCTGGTGGAATACACCGGCCACAGCGAAGCGGAACTCAAGGAAGGCCTTAATCGCCTGCGGGTGGCGCTGCGCAGCGCCAACCCCAACTGCATTGGCCAGAGCCTCGCCAGCGGGGCGCAAGAGGTCAACAAGATCTGGGGCATGCGCAAGAAAGCAGTGGGTCTGCTGGGGAATACCCTCGGCGAAGCCCGCCCCATTCCGTTCGTTGAAGACACGGCGGTGCCGCCGGAAAAACTGGCCGATTTTATTGCAGAATTCCGGGCACTGCTCGATAGCCACCAACTCGATTACGGCATGTTCGGCCATGTCGATGCAGGCGTCCTGCATGTGCGTCCCATGCTCGACATGAAAGACCCGGAACAGGCCAGCAGGGTGCGTTTAATTTCCGATGAGGTGGTGGCACTGACCCGCAAATACGGCGGCCTGCTCTGGGGCGAACACGGCAAGGGCGTGCGCTCGGAATATGCACCGGAATTCTTCGGTGGCCTCTACCCCCAGTTGCAACGCATCAAGGCCGCCTTCGATCCCCGCAATCAGCTCAACCCCGGCAAGATCGCAACGCCGGACAATACCACGCAGTTGCTCAAGATCGACGGCGTCCCGACGCGAGGAGAGCGGGATCGCGAAATTCCGGTCGCCGTCTGGCAGGAATACAGTGAAGCGGTTTACTGCAACGGCAACGGCCTGTGCTACAACTGGGATCTCAATGATGCGATGTGCCCTTCCTGGAAGGTCACCCGCGACCGCAATCACTCACCCAAAGGCCGGGCGAGCCTGATGCGCGAATGGTTGCGGTTGATGGAGAAAGCCGGGTTTGATCCGGCCACCTCCCTGGCTGAACCGCCGTCGCTCTGGCAGTTCATCCGCCAATGGCCGGAACGCCGCAAGAATTCTCGTCGGTTACAGCAGGGCGAATACGACTTTTCCGAGGAAGTCCATGAAGCCATGGCGGGTTGTCTGGCGTGCAAGTCCTGCGCGGGCCAGTGCCCCATCAAGGTGGATGTACCTACGTTCCGCAGCAAATTTCTGGCGCTTTATCACACCCGCTACACCCGGCCTGTGAAGGATTACCTCGTCGGTTCCCTGGAATTTCTGCTCCCTCTGGCAGCGCACATGCCAGGCACGTACAACCGCGTCATGCAGGCTAAACCGGTGCGGCGCTTCTTTTCCAGCGCCATCGGTTTTGAAGACGCTCCGGTGCTGCCTGCCGTCAGCCTGCGCAGCTTGATGAAAGAACACGAGGTGGAGTTCGCTAACCCTGCCGGCCTCGCAGAACTCAGCGACGCCGACAAGGCGCTGACGGTGGTGCTGGTACAGGATGCGTTCACGAGCTTCTACGAACCACAGGTCGTTATCGACACGATCGCTCTGTTGCGTCTTCTGGGTTATCGACCTCTGCTCGCGCCCTTCAAGGCCAATGGCAAACCCTTGCACGTTCACGGCTTTCTGCACACCTTCGGCAAGGTGGCCCGACGCAACGCGGAATTTCTCACGCAGCTGTCTGCGCTGGGGGTGCCGCTGATCGGGGTCGATCCTGCCATGACGCTCACTTACCGCAGCGAATATCGCAAAAGTCTCGCCGAAGACGCGCCTGAAGTCGTCATGATCCAGGAGTGGCTGGCGGGCCAACTGGAGCATCTGGCCACCCGGCGAACCCTGTTCAAGACGGCCGGCCACTTCAAACTGCTGCCCCATTGCACGGAAAAAACCCTGGCACCCGCCTCTCTCAAAGCCTGGCAAGCCATATTCCAGGCGCTGGGGCACACGCTCGACGTTGTCCCCGTCGGCTGTTGCGGCATGTCTGGTACTTATGGCCACGAGACTTCCCACCGGGAGCACTCCTCCAGACTGTTCAGCATGAGCTGGCACGGCCCGATTCGCGCCAGTGGCAATCAAGGCGTCATCTGTGCAACCGGTTATTCGTGCCGGTCCCAGGTGAAACGGGAGGCTTTCGTGAAGGTGCCGCATCCGCTGCAGCTTTTGCTGACGAGCAGTCAGCCGGCAGTGGCCAGTGAGAGTGAGAGCGAGACGGAGACACCCTGAACCGGGCTCGTCACAGCAGCCCGTAAGTGGACAGCGTCTTTTTGAGCTTTTCGGGGTTGATGGGCTTTTTGATGAAATCCACTGCGCCCATCTCCAGGACACGGGCACGTGCGACGGGCTGGATGTCCCCCGAGATCACGATGACCACGGATTTGAGATTTTCATTCTTGATGGTTTCGAGCACCCGAAAGCCATCGAGATCCGGCATGGTCAGATCGAGAAAAACCATTTCTCCCTTGCCCTCACGGATGGCCTCCAGTGCCTGATGACCGTTTTCCGCGAAGGTGATCTCAACTTCCCACCCCTCCGGCAGCGCACGGGCAACCTGTTTCCGGGCCATCGCTGAGTCGTCACAGATCAGTAGAGGTATTGCCATAGGGAATATCGGGTCCGGGGTCGGTCGGCGTTTTTCCTGCCGGTTTGTTCGCAGCGGGATCGCACCTTCAGCAACTTGCCTCCGGGTCCGCGGTTTCCGTAAGTATAGACAGCAATAACGGTTCGTTATGACATTTTGCGGATTGAGGCCGAAGGCTCCGCGGCGTCCGGCAGCCGCTGCGCCTCTTCGCCGGTCAGACCCTGGAAAAAATCCTCGAGACTGATATTCATGACATGCTGCGAATGATCCAGCAGATCCGCCCGCATCTTCAGATAGGCCTCGAACCAGGGTTCCCGCGACGGATGGGCAATCGTCACGGCCAGATCACTGATCTGCAACTGCATCATTATGGCGAGATCCCAGACGGTCACCTTGCGCAGGTCCCGGCATAAAACATAGCGGCCAGATGTCGTCACCGCTATCCAGTTGTGCTTGATCAGGCGCGCCCGCAGCTGCTGCCAGTGCACCACTCCCAGACCCCGGGCATAACAGTCCGCATCGGAAACCTTGCCCCCCTGCTGCGCCCTGGAATGAAACAGCGCGAGGCATTTCAGGGCGGCCACGGTATCGGTCACCTTGCCTTCGGTGATCAGGTACGAACGTTCGGCAAGGGTACGTACCAGAATCGCGCCGGCCAGAATAATCGTCCACACCAGGTTCACCCACAGCAGAAACAGCGGCACGGCTGCGAAAGCGCCGTAAATCAGCTGAAAGCTGGAATTGGCCACCATCGCGGCAAACCCCACTTTGAGCGCTTCAAACAGGACTGCCGTTGTCACACCGCCGATCGCGGCATACTTGAACGGCACCCGGCAATTGGGCACTGCGACGAACAGCAAGGTAAAGGCAGCGGAGGTCGTGACCAGCGGCAGCAGGCGGTAGAGCGCCTTGCCGAGCATCCCGAAGGTTTCATCGCCCGTCATCATGAGTTTGAGTGACAGCACGTAGGTGCTGGTGGCCAGCCCGACCCCCAGCAGCAACGGCCCGATACTCAGCACCGCCCAGTACAGAAGGAAGCTGGACAGCCCGCGCCGCGGCTTGCTGACGCCCCAGATTGCATTGAACGTCCCCTCGATATTGACCAGCATGAGATAAGCCGTCACCAGCAGCATCGCCACGCCGGCGGCGGTGAGGGAACGGGCCTGGGCTGAAAAGGTCGCGAGGTAATCCTGGATCGACTGGCTGGTTTCGGGGATGAAATTGGAAAAGATCATGATTTGCAGGCGTTCGGCCACGCCATCAAAGGCCGGCACCACTGAAAAGACCGAGTACATGACAGTCATCAGCGGCACAATGGCAAACAGCGTCATGTAGGTCAGTGCCGCCGCACTCTTCTGGCAACCGTGGGCCATGAAATCACGAATCAGATTATCGAAGAGGCGGCGCAGGGTGTACATTAGCGCGCGCAGCCGGAGCCAGTGCAAAGCCATGCTGCGGTGGTTGAATTCTTTCATAGCTTCCCTTAAGGTTCGACGACCTTTTTGCCTGTCAGCGCGGGAACTTTGCGGCGCGCATCCGGCAAAGCCGCCCGCACCGCATCCGGTCACTGTTATACAGGATACGCCAGGTTGAGATGATGAACGAAAAAATTACCTTCTACCATAATCCCCGTTGTACGAAATCCCGCGAAGCCCTGGCCATTCTGACCGAACACGGCGTGACGCCCGAGGTTGTTCTCTACCTTGAAACGCCGCCCGATAGTGCTCAGCTGAAAAAAATCGTGGCCGCGCTGGGAATCCGTGCGGAGCAGCTGTTGCGAACCAAAGAAGAACTTTACAAAAGCATCAATCCCGGCAAAACACCCCTGTCGGAGGCCGCCGCGCTGCAGGCCATGGTGCAGCATCCGAAACTGATGGAGCGCCCCATCGCGATGCGCGGCCGCAAAGCCGTCATCGGCCGCCCGCCTGAGCGCGTGCTGGAATTGCTGTCATGACGCAACCCTATATCCTCGTGCTTTATTACAGCCTGCACGGGAATACCCGGCGGATGGCTCAACTGATCGGCCGGGGTATCGAACAGACCGGCGCCGTTGAAGCCCGGTTGCGTACCGTCCCCAAAGTCTCTGCCAGATGTGAAGCCGTTGAAGATTCCATCCCGGCCAGCGGCGATCTGTACTGTTCCCATGAAGACCTGCGCGGGTGTGCCGGTCTGGTGCTCGGCAGCCCGACCCGTTTCGGCAACATGGCGGCACCGATGAAATATTTCTGGGACGGCACCGCCGATTTGTGGCTCAGCGGCCAACTCATCGACAAGCCCGCTTCCGTATTCACGTCAACAGCCAGCGCGCACGGCGGTCAGGAGTCCACCCTGTTGACCATGATGCTGCCCCTGCTGCACCACGGCATGCTGGTGCTCGGGTTGCCCTACAATCTGGAAGCTTTGCACACCACGACCACCGGCGGCACGCCTTATGGGGCGTCTCATACAGCCGGCACCGGCGCCGATACGCCTCTGAGTGAGGCGGAAACGGAGCTTTGCCTGGCCCAGGGAAAGCGCATCGCGCAAATCGCTCTTGCCTTGAGGACTTCACGGACATGAACCCCGCCACCAACAAGGTGCGTTATGCACGCACGCTCACCCATTTGCTGCTGGCGTTTCTGATCGCCAGTTTTTGTGTCTGGCAGGTCAGCAGGCCAACCGGTCCTTCGGTTTTTTTCTGGGTGGTGCAGCTGCTGCCGCTGGTCATATTGATTCCCGGTCTGCGCCGGGGGAACCCGCGTACCTATATCTGGCTGTGTTTTGTATTGCTGGCGTATTTCATCAAGGGCGTAGACGGTATAGTGTCGCCGTCCCGCGCTTGGATCGACTATGTGACTTTAGCGGTTAGCGTCGTCCTGTTTATCACGGCAATGATCACAAGCCGCTGGATTTCGATGATTCCGCGCCCGGTACCGACCCCCGATGCGTCACACGAGGCGGCCGATCAGATCCGCTGACATTCCCCGTCACCGGCCCGGAACCCGGGCAGCAGCGACGGCAGGCCGGCGCCCCGTCCGCACGCCACAAATTAAACACATTCAGCAGGTAGCAATTCCATGGCACCATCCGAATCTTCCAGAAAACCACTGATCCGGCGGGCATTTTCCCGCGTCGGGCGGACCATCACCTGGCTGCGGAATCTGGTTTTCAATCTGGTGTTTCTGGTTATCCTCCTGATTGTGATCGTGGCGATCTTCACGCCGACATCGGCGCCATTGCCGGACAAGGCGCCTTTGCTGATATCGCCTGAGGGCATTCTGGTCGATCAGTACACCTACATTGCGCCGACCGATCTGATCCTGAAACCGCGATCGGTAAACACGCGGGAGACCCGCATCGCGGATCTGATCGATGTCATCCACCGCGCGCAGGATGATGATCGCATCACCGGGCTGATCATTCATCTGGATCGCCTCACTCAGGGCGGGCTCAGCAAGCTCCAGGAAGTGGGGCGGGCCGTTACCGAGTTCAAGAAATCCGGCAAACCGGTTATCGCCATTGCCGACAATTACACCCAGCAGCAGTATTTTCTGGCGTCATTTGCGGACGAAATTTACCTGCATGACATGGGCACGATTCAGTTGACCGGTTTTGGGGTGTACAACTTTTACATGAAGGAGGCGCTGGACAAGCTGGCGGTCAATTTTCATGTATTTCGCGTCGGTGAATACAAGGATTTTGTAGAGCCCTTCACCCGCAAGAACATGTCGGAGCAGTCGCGGGAAAACAACACCCGCTGGGTGGAAGAACTCTGGCAGAGCTACACCTTGCAGATTGAACGGCATCGAGGCCTCGCACCGGATACCCTCAACGAATTCATCAATGACATGCAGGCGCGCCTTGCGACCACCGGGGGCAATTTCGCCCGCTACGCCCAGGAGCAGAAGCTGGTTGACCATGTGGCCTCGCGCATCCAGCGCAACCAGATCCTGGTGGACCGCTTCGGGCCAGCCGAAGATGAAGAAAAAGCCGCTTTCAATTACATCGACTACCGCGATTATGTCAGCGCGGACCACTCTCCCAAGCCCATGGAAAACGGCAACGTGGGGCTTATTCTGGCGCGGGGCACAATCCTGGACGGCACTCAGCCCGAAGGATCGATTGGCGGCGACTCCCTGGCGGCACTGATCCGCAAGGCGCGCAAGGATGACGACCTCAAGGCAATCGTCCTGCGCATCGACAGCGGTGGCGGCAGCGCCTTCGCCTCGGAAATTGTCCGTCAGGAGCTGCAGGCTACCCGCGATGCGGGCAAACCCGTGGTCGTTTCCATGGGGAGCGTGGCCGCGTCTGGCGGATACTGGATCGCCATGGGTGCCGATGAAGTCTGGGCCACCCCATCGACCATCACCGGATCGATCGGCGTTTTCGGTCTGCTGCCAACCTTTAACGAGTCACTGGCCAAACTGGGCATCTACAGCGATGGTATCGGCACGACCGAACTTGCCGACACCATGCGACTCGATCGGCCTTTATCTGCCGAAGCACAGGCGGTTATCCAGCAAAGTGTGGAAACCATCTACCAGCGCTTTCTCTCTCTGGTGGCAGACAACCGGGGCAAGACCGTCGAGGAGCTGGATAAGCTCGCGCAAGGGCGCATCTGGACCGGCGCCCGGGCCCATGAGCTGGGACTGGTGGATAACCTGGGTTACCTTGAAGACGCCATTGAGGCCGCCGGGAAGCGCGCCGGGTTAGACCAGCCAGAGGCGAAACTGGTAGAGCGCGACCTGACTCCCCACGACATGCTGGTCCGTGAGCTGTTACAGAAGTCCGGGGAAGCGCAGTCGCTCACATCCGGTCTGACCGCGTCCGGCCTGGAACGCCTCGCCCCGCTGCTGGCGCCGCTGGAAACCCTGTGGCGCGCCCCGAATGTCGACGTGTCCGGTCAAACCGTACAACACGCCTTTGCCCTGTGTCTTGCCTGTCTAGCGCCTTGATGACTGTTCAATAAATGAGGGAATAAAGCTTGCGCTGGTACTCGGCGGCCAGCGCATCACCTTTGCCAAGAACGGCGAGAATGTCGGTATAGGCGCGTTTAGCCTCACCATCGCACGCATTGAGACTGGCGCGCAGAAGTGACAGCAATAGCTCCAGCGCTTCGCGATGATACTGATGCCGGGAATATTGCACGGCGAGCTGGAATGCGGTTTCCACATCCTCAGGATGGTCTTTGTGGCGAGCTTCCAGGGCAGTGATTTCTGGCGCCTTCTCGGCATTGCGTGCCAATTCCAGCTGCGCCAGAACCTGCTGATATTCATTGTCCTGATCCTTCAGACGGATCTTGCTCAGCAACGCTTCCGCTTCATCGAGCCGGTTGGCCTGAACAAACGCGGCCGCCAGCGCACAGGCAATGGCGGGCAGTTCGCCGGATTCCTTATAAGCCTGCGCAAGATACTGCATCGCCTCTTTATGCTCTCCGGCCGCCAGATGGTGCCTGCCCTGCTCCAATACCGCTTCCCAGGGCTTGGGCAGGTGCTTTTCCAGCAGCGCCCGGATTTCCTTTTCGGTCTGGGCGCCGACAAACCCGTCAACGGGCTGGCCGTCTTTCATCACGACTACCGTCGGCATGCTCTGAATGCCGAACTGTCCGGCGATCATCGGCTCCAGATCGACGTTGACTTTCGCCAGCAGAAAGCCACCGGCGTACTCGTCGGCGAGCTTTTCCAGCAGCGGCATCAGGGTTTTGCAGGGGCTGCACCAGTCGGCCCAGAAGTCCACCACAACGGGCCGCTCGAAAGATTCATCGATCAACATCGCTTTTGCGTTTGATTGATTGATCTCGACTTTTACGCTCTGCACTAACGCCTCCATTGATTACATTGCCGGGATCGGCTCATACGACCGCTTCGTGAAGAACTGTCCGAACCAGTTCAACCAGCCGTTCGTCGCCAATTTCTGGCGCCATGTTAGCGGGCAGTTCCGCAAGATGCCAGTCCACTGGCCATGTCAGAGAGTGCCCCGGCAGCAACCGCTGATAAGCGCCCTGCTGCTCCATTTCAATGTAGGGTTGTACCGTGTCCCCATGGGCGTAGATTTCAATTTCCGCCTCACCGGGCGCGATCTGGTGGGCGGGCACCGGCGCGAAGCGCTTGATCAGCAGCAAGTCCCGGTTTGCATTGGCGACCCACCCCTGGCTGCCGTTACCGAATATTTTCTCGTGATGGCTTTGCCGCTGGGGCCGGTAACGGTGCCAGACAATTCCCCCCTGAACTTTGCTGGGGCCTGTGGAAATCGCCATTGGCGCTGATTCACTCTCGTAAAAGGTGATTCCGCCGGCGAGACGGGTGATTTCCCACGGGGCGCAGTGCAGCACTCCCGCTGTGGTATTCACCATTTCGTAAACCACGGTCATCCCCGCGCTGTGCAGCTCAAAATGCTTGCGCAGCCGCAAGCCCGTTTCGGGGCACTCACCACTTTCAAGCCGGATTCCCGAGCGGCTGGGGATCACGTCGTAAGGTGCCTTGTCGAGGATCCGCGGGGGCGGCCAGCCCCAGGCCTCCTGCGGAGCCGGCCAGAACGTCGAGCCGATTTCGGAGCCCGACTCGAGCAGCGCATTTTTCCCGTTGATCCGGAAGCCCGCAATGTGGCCTCCAAGTTCAGTATCGACATCCACCTGCAGGTTGCCACTTTCGAGACTTAACAATTTGCGGTGCATAGACTTATTGTCATTTTAATTTTTCCTCGTTACTGCTTCGGCTCGAGTTTCGCAAAACATTGAGCCCGCTCACATTCCACTTTTAAACCGCTGCTTTAATACCACCGGCCGCCTGCCCGCTTCTCCTACGCACGTCTAAGTTTTGCAATAATTCGCGGTAAACATCGGACGGACAACAGTGGAAACTCGCTACCATCCCGGTCAGGTGTAGTATCATGCGCGGGTTTTTAACTGATGCAAACCGCGATATCGGGGGCTGCGTCGCTGCCGGGGCTTTGCCAGGTACACACCGCTTTTTAGCCGACCGGTCATGACGGCTCATACCCGACGCCCTGGTCAAAAATACAATAAGCAGGTGTTTTCAGGTTTGCTCGCAAGCATGCGACTGGTAGCTATTGGTCTTACCCATCCCGGCAGTGCTCGACTTTTCCGGCACCCTGATCGCCGGTTTCACGACGGGCCCCTAAGTCGAAGATCTTCGACGTTTCAAGGCGAAATCGCCATGACGCCGGCGGCTTGATTATGGACGGAAAGACCATAACGAGCGCAGCAGCGAGGTGCGGATTCGCAGGCCGGGGCTTGTAATGTGACTCCCGCGCGGCGTCATGGATTCTGGAACGGCCTGCAATGGCAAGCAAGCTCAGTTTTTCGGGCGCTGCGGAATTTTACAGGATCCCGGCCCGAGCAGAGTGAATTTTTAATGTGGTTTGCACATTATTTTTATTGGAACCGGATTCGAAAATATTCGTGGTTGCCGGAATGAATTGCTCTCTCGCCGGCTGTTGAAAAGCGTTATCGAGGCAGCCGGTGCAAGGCAAAAACAGGCGAAAAGGGCGGAATTTACTCGACCTAAAATGAGCATTTTAGCCTGTTTTTAACGCCGCAATGGCAACGCGGATAGTTTTTCAACAGTCCTCCAGAGCAAGATGGCGATCGCCACCCGGACAATCCCGCCGGATGGCACGCTTGTGAAACAATTATAAAAGCACGTTTTAACGCTAACGCTAACTTTAAGGTACTAACGATATGAAATTCGGTCATTTTGACGACAGCGCCCGGGAATATGTGATTACCAATCCGCGCACCCCCTGGCCGTGGATTAATTATTTGGGAAATGAAGATTTTTTCAGTCTGGTTTCCAATACCGCGGGCGGCTATACATTTTACAAGGATGCGAAATTCCGTCGACTGACCCGATACCGTTACAACAGCGTTCCCATCGACAATGGCGGGAAATATTTTTACATCAATGACAATGGCGATGTCTGGTCGCCAGGCTGGAAGCCTGTCAAAGCCGACCTGGACAATTATGCCTGCCGCCACGGCTTGAGCTATACCAAAATCCAGGGCGAGCGCAACGGCCTGCAAGCTGAAGTCACTTATTTCATTCCGCTCGGCGCGTGGGCCGAAATACAGAAAGTTTCGCTGCGCAACACGTCCAACGCACCAAAAAAATTCAAGCTTTTTTCGCTAATCGAATGGTGTCTCTGGAACGCCGAAGATGACATGACCAACTTCCAGCGGAATTTTTCCACGGGTGAAGTGGAAATCAAAGGTTCCACTATTTTTCATAAAACGGAATTCAAAGAGCGCCGCAATCATTACGCGTTCTACTCGGTGAATGCGCCGGTACAGGGCTACGATACCGATCGGGAAACCTTTGTGGGCATGTACAACAATTTTGATCGGCCCGATGCCGTCATGGAAGGCAAACCGCGAAATTCCGTTGCCCACGGCTGGTCGCCCATCGCATCCCATTGCCTTGAACTGGAACTGCAACCCGGTGAAGAGAAAACCCTGGTATTTGTGCTCGGCTATATCGAAGTCGACAAGAACAACAAATGGGAAAGCAAAGGCGTCATCAACAAGCAGCCCGCAGAAGCTTTGTTCGCGCGTTTTGACACCACTGAAAAAGTGGACGCGGAACTGGCCAAACTCAAGGATTACTGGTCCCGGCTCTTAAGCACCTATAACGTCAATAGTGGCGACGAGCGCCTGGATCGTATGGTCAACATCTGGAATCAATACCAGTGCATGGTGACCTTCAACATGAGTCGCAGTGCATCCTTTTTTGAATCCGGTATCGGCCGCGGCATGGGCTTTCGCGATTCCAACCAGGACCTCATCGGTTTTGTGCACCAGATTCCCGAGCGGGCGCGGCAGCGCATTCTCGACATCGCGGCAACTCAGTTTGAAGACGGTTCTGCCTACCATCAGTACCAGCCGCTCACCAAACGTGGCAACAATGCAATCGGCGGCAACTTCAATGATGATCCTCTGTGGCTGATTCTCTCCACGACGGATTACATCAAGGAGACCGGCGATTTTTCAATTCTCGATGAGCAGGTGCCTTACGATAATGACGAGAGCAAAGCGACCAGTCATTTTGAACACCTCAAGCGTTCCTTTTATCACACGGTCAACAATCTCGGCCCTCACAATCTGCCCCTCATCGGTCGCGCGGACTGGAACGACTGCCTTAATCTGAACTGCTTTTCCGACGAGCCCAATGAATCTTTCCAGACCACCGGAAACAAGGTCGGCCGCACCGCGGAATCCCTGATGATTGCGGGACTGTTCGTGCTGTATGGCAATGAATTCATCAAGCTGTGCAAGCAGATCGGTCGCACCCAGGAAGCGCAGGATGCCCAGGTGCACGTTGACAACATGATCGATGCAGTCAAGCAGCACGGCTGGGACGGCGAGTGGTATTTGCGCGCCTACGATTTCTACGGCAAAAAAATTGGCAGCAAGGAAAACGAAGAAGGGAAAATATTTATCGAATCACAGGGATTTTGCGGCATGGCCGGTATCGGCCTGGAAGACGGAATGGTGCAGAAATCCCTGGACTCGGTTAAAGAATGGCTCGACAGTGATTACGGCATTGTGCTGCAGCAGCCGGCCTATACTAAGTACTACATCGAGTACGGCGAGATCTCCACCTACCCGGCCGGCTACAAGGAAAACGCGGGAATTTTCTGCCATAACAACCCGTGGATCATGATTACTGAAACTCTGGTCGGCAATGGTGATCGCGCGTTTGAATACTATCGCAAGATCGCCCCGGCATATCTGGAAGAGATCAGTGATCTGCACCGGGTCGAACCCTATGTGTATGCCCAAATGATCGCAGGTAAAGATGCCTTTAAGCCGGGGGAAGCCAAGAACTCCTGGCTGACGGGTACGGCCGCCTGGAATTTCGCGGCAATTTCCCAGTACATTCTCGGGGTGAAGCCGGATTACGACGGCTTGATCGTCAACCCTTGTCTGCCAAAGGCGTGGAAAGGCTTTGAAGTGACCCGCAAATTCCGCGGCGCCACGTATCACATTGCGGTTTCGAATCCCCAGAGTGTCAGTAAAGGCATTGCTTCATTGACGGTTGACGGCAAGCCGGTGGAAGGCTGCGTGATTCCGACGGCAAAAGCCGGCAGTGAAGTGAAAGTGGAAGTCGTTCTCGGTTAGGAACTCTGTGATCAGGTCCGGGTCTGCAGGAGCGATACCGGACCTGATCAGATTTCCTTTGATCCACCCTTTAGCCAGACACGCAGACGGCGCAGGTCGTCGGCGTTGGCGGTATCGGGAAAAAGCAGCAAAGTACTGCGAAAACAGGCATTCCTGACGGGCAAAATCACCAGCCAGGGATGCACCAGGGTGGATTTACCCACTTCCACCCGGTGCTGGCGCCCGTCAACCAGCAGACGCAGCCGCCCCTGTTCCAGCACCAGTCGCCTGACCGCTTTCAAAGACTGCCAGTTACGGGTCGCCGACCATAAACACGCAAAAAATCCCGCCAGCAACACGGCTCTGAATACGAACGCCATCGGCAACAGGCACAGCAGCAGGAATATGCTGCCATAGATGATTGTGATTGCGGACAGGTACAGACGTGATGGTCTGATATCCAGGTTAAGCGTCATCAGGCCGGCGTCCATGCTCCCGGATCAGCCTGACCATCGCAGCCAGTTCGTGGTCTTCCGGTACGGCCCGGTGCACCAGCCAGGCAAACAGGTCCTGGTCTTCACACGTCAACAACCGCTGGTACAGCTGCTGGTCGGCCGGTGCAAGCTGCCGGTAGCGGGCTTCGACAAACGGTAACAGCATCAGATCCAGCTCGAGCATTCCTCGCCGGCTTCCCCAAATGACACGGTTGTATTCCATAAAAATGCCTGTGGTGGATTGACCGCGTATTATAGCCTCATAAACTGTTCATCCTGAACGACACGCATCCGCCCGGCTGAAGGAATCCGCATATGACGCCCTGGGACAATTTCTTCTCTACTCAATCGTTTCCTATGAATGCCCTGACGCTGGATCCGCAGGCAGACGCAACTTTGCGTCTGGTTCCCCTGTCCGGACATCGACTGCTGAGCATCAGCGGCAAGGACGCATTCCGCTTTCTGCAGGGACAGGTTACCTGCGATATAGACGCGGTCGCCGCCGGACGATGGCAACTGGGCGCTCACTGCAATCCCAAAGGCCGCATGATCAGCAGTTTCCTGGTGGCCGGCCAGGAGCCGGAATCCCTGCTGTTACGGGTGCGTGACGATCTGTGTGACAGTGCCCGGGCCGCTCTACAAAAATACATCGTCTTTTCAAAAGCGAAAATTGAGGAATCCGACCGTGTCGCCCTCGCGCTGCTCGGCCCGGTAAACAATTCGCGCCTGCCCTTTGCCCTCCCCCCCGACGGTCAGTGGCATTCTGAGGCCGGCATCACCGTTATCCGCCGGGGCACCGACTGGTCCGAGATCTGGCTGGCGCCAACGCAGTTGCCCGAGATCTTTCCGGCACTTGCCGACCTTGCCAGAGTCTGCACGCCCGCATGGTTCGACCTGCACCAGATCCGGGAAGGCATTGCCGAAGTCAGCCAGATCACCAGCGAAGAATTTATTCCGCAGATGTTCAATTACCAGCTGATTGATGGCATCAATTTTCGCAAGGGCTGCTACACCGGCCAGGAGATCGTGGCGCGGATGCAGTATCGAGGTCAGCTGAAAAAACATTTGTACCGCATCGCCGTCCCGTCCGAAAACCCGATAGCCCCAGGTACAGAACTGCTGCAACAGGAGCGTCCGATAGGCACGGTGGTGGCTGCAGTGCATGACGGCAAGAATGCGCAGATGCTTGCGGTCTGTGCTGCGGAGCGGGTTGGCCAGAGCACCCGCCTGCCGGCGAACCCGCTCGAAATACAGTGGCTGGACCTGCCGTATGCTATACCTTAGCTGGACGCCAATTTGCCGAGCACAAGCCTGGCAACTGTATGCTGTGAAGGCCTGTGGCCCAATTTCATGGTTCAAACTCGTGGTCCGATATCGTGGCCCTCTATGTGGCCCGTGTGAAGGAACTATATGCCCGCCTTGAATACGCTCACTGAAAAAATCTCGGATGCAATCTTCAACGCCATCGCGAAAGATAAGCTCCTATTGCCAACCATGCCCGAAATGGCGCTGCGGGTGAGAGAGGTCGCAGACAACCCCAATGCCGGCATCAAAGAACTCGGTGAAGTCATCAGTACCGACGCCGCCTTGACTGCACGTATCATCAAAGTCGCCAACAGCGCCTTCTATCGCGGCGCGAAAGATATCGAAAACCTGAACATGGCATTGTTGCGCCTGGGCGTCACGACCACCTCGACTCTGGCGACAGGGCTCGCCATGGAACAGATGTTTCAGGCCACCAGCGACATGATCGACAAGCGGCTGCGTAACGTGTGGAACAGCTCGGGGGAAATTGCCGGCATTTGCACGCTCCTTTGCAAGCACTACACCAAGCTCAGGCCGGATCAGGCGACGCTGGCCGGCCTGGTGCACAAGATCGGCATCCTGCCCATTCTGTCCTATGCCGAAGAACACCCGGTTTTGCTCAAAGACAGCATCACACTTGAATCGGTCATCGAAACGGCGCATCCGGCAATCGGCGTTGAGATCCTCAACTCCTGGGAGTTTCCAAAAGAGCTTCGCAATGTGCCCCGGGCGCATCTTGATTTCTATCGGCAAGCCCCAGCGGTTGACTATGCCGACATCGTCACGGTTGCCGTGCTGCAAAGCACACCGGAGCAGTTTCCGGGGGTCGACTTCACGCGCGTTACCGCTTTTGATCGCCTGGGGCTGGACTCCGACATTGAAAGCGCCGAGCTGGAAGATCTGGACCTTGAGGAAGGCATGAACCTGTTCAAATAGTACGGCGGCACTTCACGCCGGCACCCACCAATGCCTCTTGACAGTCGTGGAGATTCACGGATAATACCGCGTCCATAAATCGGCCTGCACAGAGCTGAAAAGCTCGAGCCGTAAACCTGAAAAAGAGACTGTAGGAGCAAATCGGTGGCTAACACACCTCAAGCAAAAAAGCGCGCCCGCCAAAACGATCAAGCACGCGCCCACAACGCCAGCCTGAGATCCATGGCAAGAACCGCACTGAAGAAAGTACTCAGCGCAATCCAGACCGGAAACTACGAAGCCGCTAAAGCTGCCTATGCTGCAGCGATCCCCGTCGTCGATCGCATTGCCGACAAAGGCATCATTCACAAGAACAAGGCCGCACGCCACAAGAGCCGCCTGAGCGCCCGGATCAAGGCCCTCAACACGGCCGCCGCCTAGACTCCATCCGCTTTGCAGGCCAGCGCATACCCGGCTCGATGACTTGTCGATCCGGGTGTGGTTGTTTTCGGTGAGTCGCCCGACTCCCCTTGCCGCCTGATCCAGCTTCCTTTTGCCCGCTAACGATTCCAGGGTTTCCGCCCGGGACGAACTCGCCCTTATGGCAAGCGGCCCCATGGACCGCCCGATCTGCTTTCAGACCTTCTCAGGGCGTGCCGGATGCACCCAGCGCCTCCGCGAGAGCCACAAGCAACCGGTCCGTCTGCTCGGCGGTGCCCAGGGTGATGCGCAATCCAAGGCGCCCGTCCGCGTCAGCTTTCGGCCGCACCAGAAAAGCATGGTCTATCAAGGTTGCATTCACTTTTTCCGGCTCGGGAGGAAAGGTCCAGAGGAAGTTGGCACCACTGGGCCAATAGTCGACATTGCGCGCCCGCAGAAAGCTTTCGACCCGGGGCTTGGACACCTGCATCACTTCCTTCACATAGGAATGCGTGTATTCAGGGTGCTGCAGAGCGGCGCGAATGGCCACGATGGCGAGCTGGTTGATGTCATACGGTCCCCGCACATTCAACAGCGCACTGATATTGTCCGGGCAGCTGATGATGTAACCTAGGCGCAACGACGGCATTCCCCAGGTTTTGGAAAATGTCCGGGTAATCACCAGATTCGGCAGCGCGTCCACCAGATCACTGACGGTTTCGCCGACATATTCGTAATAGCATTCATCCACGAGAATGCAGGCATGGGGCGCCGCTTGAGCAATCCGGATGATGTCTTCCCTGGAAACCACCGTACCGCTGGGATTATTCGGGTTGGCGATACAGATGACGCGGGTGCGCGCAGAAATGGCGGCCAGCACTTCAGCGACCGGGAAGCCGCGCTCGCGATGAAAGCGGGGTTCGCGGATAACCAGATTCTCGATCTTCGCGCACTGGGTATACATGGCGAAGCTCGGATGCGGAATGATGGCCTCGTCGCCCTCTCGACAGGCCGAGCGTATGATCAGGTCGATCCCCTGATCAGAACCATTGGTGATCATTAAGTGCTCCGGTCGCACTTTGCAGTAATCGGCGATCACCGAAACCACGTCACCATAGGCCGGATACATCTGCATGCGGCCGGCGCGAATGTACTCAATCAGCGCATCCTGAACAACTGGCGACAACGGCAGGGTCCGTTCATTGAAATCCAGCAGGGTATAACGGTGCGGATCGCGGCCATCCAGCGGAGGTTTATAGGCGCCGATCCTGTCGATGTGTTCTTTGAAAATGCTCATGGAAGACAATCCGCAAGTGCAACAGATCAGATTAAAACGAGGTTGTCGCGATGGATAAGTTCGTCGGCATTCTTGTACCCGAGCAGATCGGCAATGGCCGAGCTGGGTTTGCCGGCGATCAGTTGCGCTTCCTTGCTGCTGTAGTTGACCAGACCCAGTGCCACATCCTTGCCATGAATACTGCGACAGCGCACCACATCGCCGCGCTGGAAGTTTCCCAGCACCTCTTTGACGCCCACCGGCAGAAGACTGCGACCATTGTCCGTCAGCACCGAGACGGCACCATTGTCAATCACCAGCACACCCTTGTTCTGCATGTGACCGGCCAGCCAGCGCTTGCGCGCCGCCAGCGGCTCCTCGGCGGCATATAGAAGGGTTCCCACGTTTTCGCCGGCTGCCACCCGGGTGATGACATCGTCGATACGACCACCCACGATGACCGTGTGGGCGCCCGAGCGCTGGGCAAGTTTTGCCGCCCGCACCTTGGTGATCATGCCGCCCCGGCCAAGACTGCCGCCGCCGCCGGCCATGGCAGCCAGGCCGTCGTCATTGGCGGGTGCTTCCGGGATTATTTTTGCAAGGGCATTCTGCCGCGGATCGGAATCGTACATCCCCAACTGATCCGTCAGGATGATCAGGATATCCGCCTCGATCAGGTTGGCGACCAGGGCACCGAGGGTATCGTTGTCACCGAAGCGGATCTCGTCCGTAACCACCGTGTCATTTTCGTTGACGATCGGGATCACACCGAGCCCCGTCAGGGTCTTGATGGTCGAACGGGCATTCAGGTGCCGCTCTCGATTGGACAGGTCATCGTGATCGACCAGTATCTGCGCCGTCTTCAACGCATATTTCTGAAACGCCTCCTCGTAAGCCTGAATCAACCCCATCTGGCCTACCGCAGCAGCCGCCTGCAGATCGTGAATGGCGACGGGACGCTCCCGCCAGCCGAGGCGATTCATGCCCGCCGCAACCGCACCGGAGGACACCAGCACGACTTCATTACCGCTTTTCACCAGCGCCGCCATCTGACTGGCCCAGTCGGCGATGGCACGCCGATCGAGGCCGCGACCATTGTCGGTCAGCAAAGCGCTGCCAATCTTGATCACCCAGCGTCGGCAACTCTTGAGCACATCTCTTTTTCTGCTACTCAGAAGGGCCTCCCGTTTAACGGACATATTCCACTTCGACGCCATCATCGTCATCTTCATCGTCGTCGTCGAGATCTTCGTCCGGATCGCCGAGACGTTCGCGTTTCTGGCGGGAACGCAGTGCCTCAATCCGCGACCGCGCTTCCTGCTGCATCCGGCTCTGCGTTTGCTGCTCAAGTTCCGCCAGGTCGGGATCCTCGCGCTCAGCCTCCCAGGTGGTTTCCAGCTCTTGTAACAGGTGGTGGCAAAGCACTTCCGTACCGCGCTTTTCCGCCGCGGAGACAGAGTATACCGGCCCGCGCCAGTCCAGGGCAGCGACCAGCCGCGCCTGGATCTCTGCCACTTCTTCTTCCAGCAGCAGATCGATCTTGTTCAACACCAGCCAGCGACGGCGCTCGGCGAGCGTGGGGCTGAACCGTTTGAGTTCTTCGACGATCGCTAGTGCCGCGTCTACCGGGTCAGAACCGTCGGCCGGACAGACATCGACCAGATGCAGCAATACCCGACAGCGGGTCAAGTGCTTGAGAAAGCGAATGCCGAGACCGGCACCTTCCGATGCGCCCTCGATCAGCCCCGGAATATCCGCGATCACGAAACTGCGATGGCGGTGGACGCTGACCACTCCCAGCGTGGGCACCAGCGTGGTGAAGGGATAATCCGCAACTTTGGGTTCAGCCGCCGACACCGCCCGGACAAACGTCGATTTGCCGGCATTGGGCAGGCCGAGCGTCCCCACGTCCGCCAGGACTTTCAACTCCAGGCGCAGCTGTCGCACCTCGCCGTCGGTTCCGGGTGAGGTCTGGCGCGGCGCCCGGTTTACACTGGATTTGAAGCGGGTATTACCCAGTCCGTGCCAACCGCCCTGGGCAACCTTCAAGCGCTCGCCCGCGGCCGTCAGGTCGCCGATGACTTCGCCGGTCTCGTCATCGATCACTGAGGTGCCCACCGGCACCGGCAAAAGCAGGTCTTCCCCTTTTCTCCCGGTGCAATTGGACCCTTTGCCCGCCTCGCCATTGTCGGCAAGGAACCGCCGGGAGAAACGATAATCCACCAGGGTATTCAGGGCGTCGTCCGCTACCAGAAAGATGGAACCGCCGTCGCCGCCATCCCCGCCGTTTGGTCCGCCCCGGGGGACGTATTTTTCCCGTCGAAAGGCGAGGCAGCCATTGCCCCCCTTGCCCGCTTGCACGTAAATCGACGCTTCATCAACAAATTTCATAACACTCTACTCGCCCGCCGCGACGGGCATCTGCTCTGCCGGGAATCCAAATAAAAAAGCCCCGTCACAAAGGACAGGGCTTTTGAGGATCCGACCGGCTTAATCAAGCCGTTTCTACACTCACGAACTTTCGATTGTCCGGACCTTTCACTTCGAATCTCACCGCGCCTGCTGCTTTGGCAAACAGGGTGTGGTCCCGACCAATGCCAACGTTTCGGCCCGCATGAAAGCGGGTGCCACGCTGCCGGACAATGATACCGCCCGCATCTATTGCCTGACCGCCAAACACTTTGACGCCAAGACGTTTACTTTCGGAATCGCGCCCGTTACGGGTACTGCCGCCTGCTTTTTTATGAGCCATGACTCACTTCTCCTAACTGTTGATGCCGGTAATCTTGACTTCGGTAAACCACTGTCTGTGGCCCTGACGCTTCATGTGGTGCTTGCGACGGCGAAACTTGATGATGTTGATCTTGTCGGCGCGACCGTGTCTGATCACCTCGGCCTTCACCAACGCACCGGACAGGATCGGCGCACCGATATTGACCGCGTCGCCGTCCGTGATCATCAACACCTGATCGAACTCAATGGCATCGCCCGTGGCGACATCAAGTTTCTCCAGGCGCAGGATCTCGCCTTCCACAACCCGGTGTTGCTTGCCACCGGAGACAATCACTGCATACATATTCTGCTGCTCCAATTTATATAATGGACGTCGCGAAGCACCTGTGCCGATGATCCGGGCAGGTTTCCTGACCCGCTGTTCTGACCGGCATCCGGCCCGAACGGCAAAGCCCTACAGCTTGCGTCGTAGCTATTTACTGTTCGTTTTACTGTTCGTTAACGCCAGTTCCCGTCACAATGTCGACCGGACCCGCAGACCAGGCATCTTCACGCACGGGCGGCCCGGCAAAAGGCGCGCAATAGTACTCCAGGTTCCACCGCGAAACAACCCCCGGGGACCCTCGACGCACGGGTGGCGGATGCCTTCGCCGATTGCCACGCTTGACAGTCATCAGGCAGGCCCATAGCATCCTTTCCTTTTTGCAATCCGCCTGAAGAAACCATAATGCTCCCCTTCCACCAAGCTGTCGCAGACGATTTCTCCGCGGTCAATCAATTGATACTGCAACAACTCCATTCCGACGTTGGACTGGTGGAGAACATTGGCCACTATATTATTGAATCCGGAGGCAAACGCCTTCGGCCGCTGCTGGTCATATTGCTCGCGCGCAGCCTGAATTACAGCGGTCAGCAGCATGTCGGGCTGGCCGCCGTCATTGAATTCATACACACCGCCACCCTGCTCCATGATGACGTTGTCGATATTTCCAGCCGTCGCCGGGGGCGCCCCACCGCCAATGCCAACTGGGGAAACGCGCCCAGTGTCCTGGTCGGCGACTTTTTGTATTCCCGGGCCTTTCAGATGCTGGTGAGCCTCGGTGACATGGAAATCATGCGGATTCTTTCGGACACCACCAATACCATCTCCGAAGGGGAAGTGCAGCAGTTGGTCAACGCCCGGAACCCGGAGATTTCCGAAGCGCAGTACCTGGACGTGATCCGCAAGAAAACCGCCGTACTGTTTGAAGCGGCTGCCCAGGCGGCGGCGGTTCTCGCCTCGGCCAGCCCGGAGCATACACAGCAGGCCGCGCGCTTTGGGCTGTGTCTGGGGATGACATTCCAGCTGGTTGATGACGTACTGGACTACGAGGGCGATGCGCTCGCGCTGGGCAAAAACATCGGCGACGATCTCGCCGAAGGCAAGCCTACGCTGCCGCTGATTTACGCCATGCAGCATGCCAGCGCCTCCGAACAGAAGCTGATCAAGGAGGCCGTCGTGTCGGGGGGGCTGGAGCAGCTCAGCGACATTGTCGGCATTGTCCGGAAATCCGGGGCACTGCGTTACAGCATGGACTGCGCCGCCCAACAGCTCGAAGAGGCCAAACTGGCGCTTGCGACCCTGCCCGACAACCGATTTACCACCGTTTTGTCCGACCTCGCCGATTTTTCCCTTACCCGGAAGTATTGAAACCGAACACCGCGAGTCGATACGAAGTGTTCCGGTCGCCGGTCAAGCCGAAAGCGACCCTGCGTTTACTCTCGAAGGAGCTGACTATGTCTCAAAGCAAGCTATCCGATTTCTACCCCAACTGGGCCGCACTGACCAGGCACAGCGAGCGGATGCAGAGCACTACATTGAGCGAACTGTTTGAACAGGACGCCAACCGCGCCGACCGCTTTACCATCGGCGCGGCCGGTCTGGAGCTGGACTACTCAAAGAACCACATCACGACAGAAACCATTGACCTGCTGGTCAGCGCCGCGCAGAGCGCCGGCTTGCCCCAGGCGATCAAAGCTCTGTTGAAGGGTGATCTGGTCAACAACACCGAAAAGCGCCCCGCCCTGCATACCGCCCTGCGCTTTACCGGAGAACCGCAAACCGAGGAACAGCGGGCCGTTGCCGACACCCTGGCGAAAATGGAAAAACTGGTTGACGAGGTTCACAACGGTTCCTGGAAAGGCTTCCGGGGCGACCGCATTACCGATGTGGTGAACATCGGCATCGGTGGTTCTGACCTGGGTCCCCGGATGATTTGCAAAGCGCTCACGCCTTACCTGGTCGATGCGGTCGATGTCCATTTCGTTGCCAACGTCGACGGCAACGAGCTGACGGATCTTCTGCACAAGGTAAAACCCGAATCGACCCTGTTCATCGTCGCCTCCAAGTCCTTTTCAACCCAGGAAACCCTGGAAAACTCTCTGTCGGCCCGCGCCTGGATGCTTGAAAACGGCTGCGCCCAGACAGATCTGGCCAAGCACTTCGTGGCCATTTCATCCAAAGTCGACAAAGCCGTCGAGTTCGGCATTGCGGCCGAAAATATCTACCCGATCTGGGACTGGGTCGGCGGCCGTTACTCGCTGTGGTCTGCCATCGGTCTTCCGGTTGCCATGGCCGTCGGCATGGCCAACTTCAACCTGCTGCGCGCCGGTGCAGAATCCATGGACAAGCATTTCGCCGAGGCGCCCCTGGAGAAGAATGTGCCGGTCATTATGGGTTTGCTGATGTTCTGGTACAGCCAGTTCCGCGGCACCACCACCCAGGCCGTTTTGCCCTACGCCTACCATCTGGGACTGCTGCCGATGTATCTGCAGCAACTGGAAATGGAAAGCAACGGCAAAAGCGTCACCCGCGACGGTCAACCCATCGACTACCCCACCGGCTCCATCGTCTGGGGAACCGAAGGCACCAACGGACAGCACTCGTTTCACCAGCTGCTGCATCAGGGCAAAATCATCGTGCCGATCGATTTTATCGTCACCCTCAAAAGTCACAGCCCCCTGGATCACCAGCATCGCCTGCTGTTCGCCAACTGTGTTGCACAGAGCCAGGCCCTGCTGACAGGACGGGATCTCAAGACCGCCGAGGCGGAGCTGAAAAGCCAGGGTTTCAAGGATGACGATATTGCCTTCCTGGCACCCCACAAAGTTCATCCGGGCAACCGGCCCAGCAGCACGTTCGTTCTGGAGCAATTGACGCCCCTGTCGCTGGGCGCGCTGATTGCCGCCTACGAACACAAGGTTTTCACCCTGGCGGTGCTGTTGAACATCAACCCCTTCGATCAGTGGGGCGTTGAGCTGGGCAAGCTGCTGGGTACCCATGTGAACACTGCGATCCAGACCACCGACATTCCGGGCGACTGGGATTCATCCACACACAACCTGGTCCGGCGCTTCTGCCAATTGCATAACACGCTTTGAGCCTGCACACCCCGTCGGCAGGACGGCTCCCGCTGAAAACAGCCCCCTCAGCGGGAGCAAAGTGCGCCCAACTGTGACGAAGACCAGCTTCCCAGCGTTTCTCAATGCGCAGGTTGCGCCTATACTCGAATCAACATGAAGGGAATTTCTGAATAAAACCGCGATTTCCATTACCTGAGAATGCTTTTCGCCGATGACTAGGTTACCGCCCAAAGCCGGTATCAATCTGCAGCCGGAGCACTACCGTGTGCTGCTGGAAAACCAGCCGAACATCGCGTGGCTTGAAATCCAGCCGGACGACTATTTTGGTCATGGGGGCGCACCGCATCATTATCTGGAGAAAATCGCCAAAAAATATCCGCTGAGCGTGCACGGGCACGGGCTTTCCCTGGGTTCGGCGGAAAGTGTGAGCAACGAGTACCTGCGCATGCTCAAAGCCCTCAATGAGCGCTACCGGCCCAGCATTATCTCCGAAACCCTCAGCTGGAGCCGCTGGCAGGGTCTGCCTCTGTCCGAGCCCTTGCCTCTGCCCTATGACAGTGAAACCCTGGACCAGGTCAGCATCAATATCCGCCGCATCCAGAGCAACCTTGGCCGCCGGATACTTATCGAGAACCCCTCCAGCTACCTGACTTTCACCGGTAATACCATGAGCGAGGGGGAATTTTTTGAAGAGCTGCTGCGCCAGACCGGCTGCGGGCTCCTGCTGGATCTGAATAACCTGTATGTCTCGGCCATGAATACCGGCCAGGATCCGTCCAAGGTGCTCGCTACCTATCCGCTGGCCGCTGTTCAGGAAATCCATCTGTCGGGTCACTCATTTGTTCCGCTGGACGAAGACAACATGCTGCTGGTGACCGATCACGCCGCCGGCGTCTGGAAGCCGGTCTGGCAACTGTATCGGGAGACCCTCGCCTCCATGCCCAAACCGGTGGCAACCCTCATTGAATGGCGTGCGCGCCCGGCCGCTCTTGAACATCTGCTGCCGAGTGTGGTGAAAGCCAATGGCATCCTCCATGAATTCAGCACGGCGGGTCGAAAATCATGAATCTGGCTGACTTTCAGGACGCGTTCAGCCAGATAATCCTGGCGCCAGATCCTCCGGATTCCGAGTCGATCGCCAGTCTGAAGAACATTGCCCAGACGGACATGTCCGTCAAGAAAATCGCGCTTTACCGGGAACGGGTCATCCGGGGTCTGGCGCAACAACTGCGGGCGCAATATCCCACGGTGTACTGCATTGTGGGAGACGCATTCCTGCGCAGCGTCGTGCTGCCCTTTTTCCAGAAGTACCCGCCCAAGTCAACTCATCCGCAGTTTCTGGCCGCGGCGTTCCCGGATTTTCTCGCGGAATATGAAGCCGCAGCGCATTTTCCGTATCTGCCCGACGTCGCCATGGTCGACCTGGGATACTTGCGCGCCTATCACGCCGCCCACGCCCCATCACTGCCGCTCAACCAGTTTATCCAGCAAAAGCCGGAAGAACTGGTCAACCGAACGGTCACCTTGCATCCGGCATGCTTCTGGTTGAGCTCCCGTTATGCGATTTACGATATCTGGCGGCTGTACCATGACACCGACCCGTCAAAGCACCTCGATCACCGGCTTGCCCAGCAGGTGGTGATTGTACGGCCGGAGCTGAACGTCGAAGTGCACGCGGCCACGCCGGGACTCATCAAAGCGCTGGATGCGCTGGACGATGCCACAACCCTCGGCGAGGCCTTCTCGCGCGCCAGCGCCGAAGATGCGGATTTCAATCTGGACGATGCCCTGCAGTTCCTGATAAAACACGGCGTTATTACCGGTCTGTCACCTTGAGTGACTGCTTTGAGTGATCGGCTCCGAAGATTGGCCCGATTATTACTGCCAGGTGTATTCAAAATCCCGCAACACGTCGAGAAACGCACTGCCGTACTTGTCCAGCTTGGTATCCCCTACGCCACTGACGCTCAACAGCGCCTGTCGGGACATGGGCTTGCTGTCGGCCATTTCACGCAGGGTTGCATCGTGAAAGATCATGTAAGGCGCCACGCCGTGGGCGTCCGCCAAGCGTCGCCGACAGGCTTTGAGTGCCTGAAACAGCGGCATATCCACTTCATTGACCGATTCCTTCTTCGCCGCCAGCTTGCGCTCGGACAGCGCCGCGTCCTTCCGCAGACGCAGGACCAGTTCGCCCCGCAGCAGCGCCCGGCATTTATCCGCGAGGACGAGGCTGCCGTACTGGGCCTCCACATCAATAAAGCCCCGGGCCGTAAGCTGCCGGAATACCGAGCGCCACTGCTGGGCGCTGATATCGCGACCGATCCCGTAGGTCGACAGGCTGTGATGCTGATTTGCCGAAACCTTATCCGAGCTGCTGCCCCGCAACACATCAATAAGATACTGCACGCCAAAGCGCTGACCGGTCCGGTAGATGCAGGAAAGCGCCATGCGCGCCGCCTCGGTGGCATCCCAGGTTTCCGGCTGCACCAGGCAGACATCGCAATTGCCACACCGCTCTGGCGGGGTCTCGCCAAAATATTGCAGCAGTAGCCGGCGTCGGCACTCCGCGCTTTCGCAAAGCGCCAGCATGGCATCGAGCCGCTGACGCTCCTGTTTGCGATGGGCTTCTTCTGCTGTCGAGCTGTCCGCCATCTGGCGCAACTTCACGACGTCTTCAATTCCGTACAGCAAGAGCGCTACCGCCGGGTCTCCGTCGCGGCCGGCCCGACCGGTTTCCTGATAGTAAGCTTCAATGCTTTTGGGCATATCCAGATGCGCCACAAAGCGGACATCGGGCTTGTCAATTCCCATACCGAACGCCACAGTCGCCACCATCACCACGCCGTCCTCGCGCAGAAAGCGGTCCTGATTGCGCGCACGGGTGCGAGGGTCCAGGCCGGCATGGTACGGCAGCGCATCAAAACCTTCCGCCAGCAACCAGTCAGCGGTGACCTCCACCTTTTTGCGGGACAGGCAGTAAACGATCCCCGAATTTCCCGACTGCTCGGCGCGCAGGAACTGCAACAACTGGTCTTTCGGCTTTACCTTGGGCGCCATCCGGTACTGGATATTGGGGCGGTCAAAGCCGGAGATGAACTGGGCCGCCTGTAGCAGCCCGAGCCGCTGTGCTATCTCGCCGCGAGTCCGCTCGTCGGCGGTGGCGGTCAGGGCGATACGGGGCACACTGGGAAACCGTTCCTGAAGCACATTGAGTCGCAGGTAATCGGCGCGGAAGTCATGCCCCCACTGGGCGACGCAATGGGCTTCGTCAATGGCAAACAGGGAAATATTGCAGGCCCGCAGCAGCGCCAGAGTCTGCTCCTTGATGAGACGCTCGGGGGCGACATAGACAATATCCAGCTCTCCCGTGCGCATGGCGAACTCGACGGCCTGAGCCTGGCCGAAATCCAGCGTGGAATTGAGCAGCTCGGCGCGCACCCCCAGCTCCTTCAAGGCCGCCACCTGGTTGTGCATCAGGGCAATCAGCGGCGACACAACGACGGCGACCCCCGGCCGCACCAGCGCGGGTACCTGATAGCACAGCGACTTGCCGCCGCCGGTGGGCATGATCACCAGCGCATCACCGCCACCGATCACCGTGTCGATGATGGCGCGCTGTTCACCGCGAAACCTGTGATAGCCGAAGACATGCTGCAGTGCATACTGCGGATCCATGGCCAACCCCCGGCTAAGGTGCAAACACGACGGTTTTGCTGCCGTTGAGCAAGACGCGATGCTCGGCGTGCCAGCGAACCGCCCGATGCAGGACCACAGCTTCGATATCCCGGCCGATTTCGACCAACTGCTCCGGCGTCTGTGCGTGGTTTACCCGCTCCACTGCCTGTTCAATAATCGGCCCCTCGTCCAGTTCGGCCGTGACGTAATGCGCGGTCGCACCAATCAGCTTGACACCCCGCACATGCGCCTGATGGTAGGGCCTGGCGCCTTTGAATCCGGGCAGAAACGAATGATGGATGTTGATGGCGCGACCTTTGAGAGAATGACACATGGAGTCCGACAGGATCTGCATGTAGCGGGCCAGCACCAGACAGTCCGCCCGCTCGTCATTCATCAGTTCGAGAATCCGCGCCTCCTGTCCGGCTTTGGTTGCCGCCGTGACGGGAAGGTAGTGCCAGGGCAGCCCGTACCATTCAACCAGCGGCCGCATGGTTTCGTGATTCGACACCACACCCACGATATCCACCGGCAGCGAGCCCTGCTTCCAGCCGTTCAGCAAACCATTGAGACAATGACCCCACTGGGACACGGCGATCAGGATCCGCATGCGGTAACCGCCGTCGAACATTGCCCAATCCATGTTGTAGCGGACAGCCACCGCCTCGAACGCAGCCTTTACGCCCGCCAGACTTTTCGGACCTTCGACAGACTCCAGAACCGTGCGCATGAAAAATCGCTGGGTATCGACATCTTCAAACTGCGACGACTCCCGGATATTGAAGCCTTGAAGGGAAAACAGACTGGCAACGGAGGCCACAATGCCCGGTTTGTCCTGGCAACTGAATTTCAGAATGATTTGTTCCGTGGCATCGTCACGGTCGACTTCGGCTCGCGTCATCTGCATCCTGCCCTCGCAAAAGCGCGCATTGTAGCAGACCTTCCCGGTAACGGCGGCGCCATGGATCCTTTGAATCCGGTGCCTGCGGCATTACAATCGCCGCCTCTGAAAATAACCCGGTAACCGACCTGTCATGACCATTCGAGAACTGCTTGCCCGCAAAGTCAAAGAAGCCATGCTCGCTGCGGGCCTGCCGCCACAGTGCAATCCGGCGGTCGCGCCTGGCAAAAACGCCGCGTTTGGGGATTACCAGGCCAACGGCGCCATGGCCGCCGCCAAGCTGACCGGCTCAAAGCCACGGGAGCTGGCCGGGAAAATCGTATCTCTGCTGGATCTGGGAGAGATCGCGGATCGCGTTGAAATTGCCGGACCGGGCTTTATCAATATCCATCTGAACGCCGACTGGCTCGCAACGCAACTGACCGATGTACCCCAGCGTCCCGAAGCTGCCCCGGCTGAAACCATTGTGGTGGATTATTCAGGCCCCAATCTGGCCAAGGAAATGCACGTCGGCCATCTGCGCTCAACCATTATCGGTGACGCCATGGTGCGGGTTCTGGAGTATCTCGGGCACAAGGTTATCCGGCAGAATCATGTGGGTGACTGGGGTACCCAGTTCGGCATGCTGATCGCCGAACTGGAAAACCAGGTTCATGAGGGCGAAGCACCGGAGCTCGCGCTCGCCGACCTGGAGGTGTTTTATCAAAATGCCAAAAAACACTTCGATGACGATGAGAATTTCGCCGCGCTTGCTCGTGACTATGTGGTGCGGCTGCAATCCGGCGAGCCGGCGATCCTCGCCCAATGGCAGAACTTCAGACGCATCTCGCTGGAACACAGCGCGGAAGTGTACGCGCTGCTGAATGTATCCCTGACCCCCGCCGACGTGCGCGGCGAAAGCTTCTACAACGACGATTTACCTGTGCTGGTGGAAGAACTCCGGCAGCAGGGACTGGCGGTAACCGACCAGGGCGCCCAGGTGGTATTTCTTCCGGAACTCGCCGACAGGAAAGGCAACCCGTCGCCGGTGATCGTGCAGAAACAGGATGGCGGATTTCTCTACGCGACCTCCGACCTCGCGGCGGTTCGCTTTCGGGCGAACCAGCTGGGCGCGGACCGCATCATGGTTTTCAGTGATGCCCGCCAGTCATTGCACATGCAGCAGGTCTACACAGTGGCCCGTAAAGCCGGTTTTGCCGCGACGTCGCTGAAGCTGGAGCACCATCCGTTCGGCACCATGATGGGCCCCGATGGCCGGCCTTTCAAAACCCGCACGGGAGGTACCGTCAAGCTGGCCGAACTGTTGCGGGAAGCCATCGAGCGGGCCGCCGTTGCGGTCGCCGCCAAAAACCCGGATCTGCCAGAGGCCGACAGGGCCATCGTCGCCCGCAAGGTGGGAATCGGTGCGGTCAAGTACGCCGACCTGTGTAAGACGCGCACCAACGATTACATCTTCGATTGGGATCAGATGCTGAAATTCGAGGGCAACACCGGCCCCTATCTGCAATATGCCTACACCCGCGTCCGCAGTATCTTCCGCAAGGCCGAACTCTCTGAAGCCCAGGACACCCAACCTCTGTTCCTCGTCATGCCCGAGGAAAAATCCCTCGCCATCAAGCTTCTGCAGTTCGGCGAAGTGCTGGAAAACATGGCCGACGACGCTCTGCCTCACCTGCTCTGTACTTATCTGTACGACCTGGCGAGCCTCTTCAGCCAGTTTTACGAAGCTTGTCCGATTCTCAAGGACGGTGTGTCCAGCGAAGCGCGCGCCAGCCGTCTGCAGCTGTGCGCCAAAGTGGCCGCCACGCTGGAACGCGGGCTGGGGCTATTGGGGATTGAAGTGATGGACAGGATGTAACGATGTAATAACCGCTCTATTGCATCCGCCCCGACGGTGTAACGTCAGGGCGGATGTGGACCGGGTCAGTTGGTCGAGAAGGTTACCGAAATACGGTTGTTTTTCTGTGCCACCGCATTCCAGTCGCCGGCGCTGATGGCACTGGTCGCTGGCGGGTAGCTGTATCGGGGGATCGCGTAATTCTGTGAGCTCAACTCGATTTCAATGTTGCCCTCGGCCAGAATGGGCGCGCTCTGGAGATAATTCAGGAAACCGACGGAAGCCTGCTCGCCAATCAACACTTCCGGCGCCCTGGAGGCCAGGAACAGACATTCTTCGATATTGCTTTCCGGCTCCGGCAGGATAAACCGGCCGCTGGGATCTTCCACGACACAGTAATTCCCCATGTGCACATCGATAAATACGATCCCGGAAAAATCCGCCGCCTTGAGCAGCCCCAACAGTTCCCCGATCATGTAAATGCGCTGGTCATTGAGAGCCAGCTCTCCAAAGGCCACCTGGGTGTCGGCATTGACCGCCCAGCTCAAGGCATCGAGCAGGGCCTGCTTGTTGCCCGTCACTTTTTCCTGTGCGCGCACTTCGTGGGTTTCCGTGGCCCGGGTAAACAGGCGATTGATCAGCGCTTCCTGTGAACGGCCACGATCCTTCAATTCCACCAGCTGTTTTTGCAGCAGGACCTGATGCTCATTATTGACATACAGGTGATACCCCAGAAAGCCGATGCCCAGCAAAACCAGCCCGAGCATCCACATGGAGAGATTATTGCGATCCAGAGACGTATCCGGCACAAAAGGCGGTATCGGCTCCACCGGCCCCGTGTCCACTGTCGTCGGGGACGCCTTGACCCGCGGCTGACGGGGTCGGTCGTTGATTTCCTTGGAGAGTCTGCGGAACAGGAACTTGCTGTTGTCTTCGATTTCCTGGCGGACTTTGGTGATGTGTATTTCGAACAGACGGCTGATCTGCCGCTGGACGCTGGTCAGCTCCGGAGAAACCCCCGGAGTGACGGTATCTTCATCGTCATCAATTGAATTGAACGACGAATATGACGCCCTGCCCGCGGCCTCGTCCTCTTCAAATTCCTTGGTGGCAACCGCGTCAGCTGGCTCCGCTTCGGTCTTGTCCTCACTGATCGGCCGGATACCGAGCCCGCTGAGAACCTTCTCCAGGCTCGCGTGCTTCATGACTTCTTTGCCGAGGATGTCAATGGCGCCCAGAGCACGGGCCTGTCCCACATAGACATCACCTTTCTCGGAGGTATACATGATGACGGGGACGAGGGCAGTCGACGGGTTCGACTTGATGATCTTGAGGGCTTCGAGCCCGTCCATCCCTTCCATGTGATGATCCAGGAAGACGACGGCCGGCTGCCGGTACGAGAGATAACCCAGAGCTTCTTCTGCCGACATGACAGTGTCGACTTCCAGGTTGAACTTTTCGAGCATTTTACGCAAGCGGACCTGCGCGGTTCGCGAGTCGTCGACGATGAGCGCACGTTTGGCCATACGGCTACCTTATCTTATTGTTCGCACTGTATTTCTTTAAGATCGACCAACAGCACAACGACGCCACGGGCTGGTGCGGGTTTGCTGTATGCCACGGGTGCTTTATACCACAGATCATTCGCGGGAAAGCCCGCTTGGGCCGCTGATCGCGCAAAGAATGTGTCCCATTAAGCATTTGCTCAAAAAAAAGGCGACCCGTGGTCGCCGAACGATAAGCAGGCTGTCACTGCTACCGAGGAAAATGTACCGTCGCCGCCCCCACAGGCGGGCCTCAATCAGCCGGCCGCAACCTCGATACGGCCGGCGTTTTCTCTCACTTTGTATGTTTTCAGGAGGGCATTTTGCTCTTCCAGGCACTCGCCGGTCTCCAGATCATAATGCTGCTTGTAGACAGGCGAGGTGACCACAATCCGCCCCTTCAGGTCGCCGACAAGCCCTCGGGACAAGACCGCAGCCTTGCAGAAAGGATCGACGGCACTGATCCCGTAGAGCTGGTCCTGCACCCGGAACAATGCGACCTGCTCGCCGGCCACCAGGGCCCGCAACCCGATATTCGGCAGCAGTTCGTCCGTCTTGCAGACTGGCTCCCAGGCCATCTCGGAAAATTTTTCGAATGTGCTCATGATGTTTACCTCCAGAAAAGGCGGATTTTTGGTGGATGTCTTGCATCGTTTCTTGCAACATCGCTTCTTGCACCATCACTTCTTGCACCACCGGCGCTGCAAGGCCATCGCGCATTGCAGTGCCGGCAGACAAAACTCAGGCGCCTTCCAGCGTTTGCGTCGGCAGGATCCGGACAATCTCCTCTTCCAGCGCCGGTCTGATCTGCGCGCGCTCCCGGACAAACTGCACGGTACTGTCCCGGATATCGCTGTTCACGAAGGAGCGGAACCGCTTTACTTTTTCCGGGTCTTCAATGGTCGATTTCCACTCGCACTGGTAGGTACTGACCACCAGCGCCATCTCCGCTTCCAGTTCGTCACAGATACCGAGGCGGTCATCAATGACCACGCTGCGCAGGTATTCCAGGCCGCCTTCGAGATTGTCCATCCACACCGACGTGCGTTGCAGACGGTCGGCCGTGCGGATGTAAAACATCAGAAACCTGTCGATATAAGCCAGGAGGGTCGCGTCATCCAGACCGGTGGCGAACAGATCCGCGTGCCGGGGCTTCATGCCGCCATTGCCGCAAACGTAGAGGCTCCAGCCCTTTTCAGTAGCGATGATGCCAACATCTTTGCTCTGGGCTTCGGCGCATTCGCGGGTACAGCCGGAGACGGCGAATTTGAGCTTGTGGGGCGCCCGTAAACCCTTGTAGCGATTCTCGATGTCGATTGCCATGGTGACGCTGTCGAGCACCCCGTAACGACACCAGGTACTCCCCACACAGGATTTGACGGTGCGGACGGATTTACCATAGGCATGGCCGGTTTCAAAGCCGGCGTCCACCAGCGCCTGCCAGATGGCCGGGAGATCATCCAGCTGAGCTCCGAAAAGGTCGATCCGCTGACCGCCGGTGATTTTGGTGTAGAGATCGTATTTCCGGGCGACCTCCCCCAGCACGATCAGCTTTTCCGGCGTGATTTCACCACCGGCCACCCGGGGAACGATGGAGTAGGTCCCGTTCTTTTGCATGTTGGCCATGAAGTAGTCATTGGTATCCTGCAGCTGCGCCAGTTCATTGCGCATGATCAGGTCGTTCCAGCAACTGGCGAGCACAGAGGCCACCGTGGGCTTGCAAATGTCGCATCCCAGACCGCGACCGTGCTGTTCGATCACCTCTTCAAAGGTGCGTAGCTTGCCCACCCGCACCAGGTGATAGATTTCCTGACGGGTGTAGGGAAAGTGCTCACACAGATCGGTGTTCACGTCGACGCCGAGCTTGACCAGTTCACTGTTCAGCAGCTGGGTGGCCAGGGAGACGCAACCACCGCAGCCGGTCCCGGCTTTAGTGGCTGTCTTGATATCGCCGACGGTGGTGGCGCCCTCGCGGACCGCACAGCAGATCTGTCCCTTGCTGACATCGTGGCAAGTACAGATGGTGGCGGTTTCCGGCAGGGCATCCACGCCCAGTCCCGCCATGGCGGTGCCCGTGCCGGCAGGTGCGATCAGGGTTTCGGGGTCATCTGGCAGCGGCATGCGGTGCAGGCACATCTGCAACAGGTTCCCATAGCCATCGGCATCGCCCACCAGCACAGCGCCGAGCAATCTGCTGCCATCGTCCGATATCACCAGGCGTTTGTAGATGTCTTTGCGCCCATCTTGAAACACATAAGAAAGCGCACCCGGAGTCCGGCCCTGAGCGTCGCCGATACTGGCCACATCCACGCCCAGCAGCTTGAGCTTGGTGCTCATGTCTGACCCGGTAAACGATTCGATACCGCCGGACAGGTGCGACACCGCCACCTTCGCCATCTGGTAACCGGGTGCCACCAGACCATAGATGCGGCCTTCCCAGAGAGCGCATTCGCCGATGGCATAGATGTTGGGATCAGACGTCTGGCAATGGTTGTTCACCACGATGCCACCGCGGGGCCCGACTTCCAGATGATGATTCCGGGCGAGTTCATCCCGTGGACGAATGCCGGCGGAAAAAAGGATCAGATCGGTTTCCAGATGCGTGCCATCGGCAAACACCATCCGGTAGCGGAGGTCTTGGCCCGGTTCGATCATCTGGGTATTCTTTTCGGTATGAACGCCCACCCCCAGCGATTCGATCTTGCGACGCAGAACCTGGCCACCGCCCTCATCCAGCTGCAATGCCATCAGTCGGGGAGCGAACTCGACCACATGCACTTCCAGGCCCAGATTTCTCAAGGCATTGGCCGCTTCAAGTCCCAGCAGCCCGCCACCGACCACCACCCCCACGCGACTCAGCGCGGCGGAAGCGGTGATGGCTTCGAGATCTTCTATGGTGCGGTAAACCAGACAGTGGGGCTGATTGTGACCGGGAACCGGCGGCACAAAGGGATAGGATCCGGTGGCCAGCACCAGCTTGTCGTAATCCTCCCGATGGCCGCTGGAGGTGATGACAAACCCCTCTTCCCGGCTTATATGGGTGACGGCGTCTTTAAGGACGTAACGAACGGAGTTGTCGGCGTAATATTCTTCCGAGGTGAGCATCAGATCGGCGGCGGTTGAACCGGCGAAAAAACTGGACAGTTGCACCCGGTCATACGCCAGTCTCGCCTCTTCGGCGAAGATCACGATCTCAAAGTGAACACCATGCTGGGACGCCAGCAGGTTTTCGACGAATTTATGGCCGACCATGCCGTTACCAACGACGACTACTTTCTGTTTCTCATTCATGCGGGGCACCTCGTCAGGCCGTTAAACGTTGTTGCAGACCGACATCGCAGCCTTCGTGCTGCGGGGCCTGCGCTGCATTGAGAATTGCGCGAAGCGCCACGACTTCGCCCACCACGATGAGGGCGGGCGAACACACCTCGTGGCGGTTCACCAGGTCTTCAAGTTCATGCAGATGGCCGGTCACGGTGCGCTGGTCGGGCCGGCAGCCGTTTTCAATCAGGGCCACCGGAACTCCGGCGGCCATGCCGCCTTGCAGAAGATTGCGCTGGATCATGCCGGCTGCACTCACCCCCATGTAAAACACCAGCGTGTGCCCGAGGGTGGCCAGCGCGGGCCAGTTAATGGTCAGCTCACGTTCGCCATGACCGGTAATGAATGTGCAGCCCTGAGACAGGCCTCGGTGAGTGAGTGGCACCAGCGCAGCGCCGGTACATCCGGCCGCGGCGGTAATGCCCGGCACGACTTCGGCCTCGATACCCGCCTCGCCCAGAGCCAGAAGTTCCTCCGCGCCGCGCCCGAAAATAAACGGATCACCGCATTTGAGACGGCAGACGTTTTTGCCTGCGCTCGCCTGACGAATCATTAACGCATTCAGCTCTGCCTGAGTCAGGCTGTGCAGTCCTTTTTGCTTGCCCACATAAAACGCCGGCACAGCCTTCGGGAAAAGCGCACGGATTTCCTGGCTGACCAGGTGATCGAAGAGGATCAGATCGGCGTGCTCGATTGCACGGAGGGCTTTAAGTGTCAGCAGATCCGGGTCACCCGGCCCTGCCCCGACCAGCCAGACCTTGCCTGGGGTGGAATTGGATTTCGTCATAAACTCTCTCATTACGGGTCTTTTCTGGACAGCTGCGGCACATTCAATAACCGGAAAACGGGCTGCAATTTGCGGCTTTTACCCTCTGGTTACCGGATTACTGTGGGTACCTCGATACCTGCTGTTACCCCGATAGCAAGCGACATACCAATGCTCAATTCGCTCAAAACTGAATTTTTACTCATTTAAATTCAATCAGTTAATAACCACATCAAGAGCTTTCACTTCAACCCTCCACTGCACAATTACTGACCAGCGCTCCATCATGAGGCGCGGCGGCACCATATGGAGACATCGCCACTCCTGATCGAAGTTACCCATTTCGCCTTCTTTTGATGCAGGTGATGCACGAGAGCACTTCTGCGGGGCAAATCGGTTCCCAGCGGGTTACGCCACCGGTGAAAGTTGCAGCAGATGCGATCACCTCACTGTCCCGGCCAATTGCTTCAACTTTTTCATCGGGGTAGAGTGAAGCCGTTTCTGCGCTAACCGGACTTTGGGCAATATGACCAGAATGGCGAATTTGACAGACTCTTTCGGGCGCCATGTCAGCTATCTTCGATTGTCTGTCACCGACCGTTGCGATTTCCGCTGCGTCTACTGCATGGCTGAAGACATGACGTTTTTGCCGCGCAGCCAAGTGCTGTCTCTGGAGGAGCTGGGGGTGATTGCCCGGACATTCGTGGCGCTGGGGGTGCGGAAAATCCGGATTACCGGCGGTGAACCACTGGTGCGCAAGGACATTCTGACCCTGTGCGAACAGCTCGGTCAGCTGGGCCTTGATGATCTGGGCATGACCACCAACGGTTCCCGCCTCACGACATTTGCACGGCCACTGGCCGAGGCCGGCCTGCACCGGGTCAACATCAGTCTCGATTCGCTGCAGCCTGAACGCTTTCGCCGGATTACCCGCACCGGCGATCTGCACTCGGTTCTCAAAGGCATTGCAGCTGCACAAACGGCGGGATTCCGGCGGGTCAAACTCAACTGCGTGGTCATGAAGAACCGCAATGCAGATGAAATCCATGATCTGGTTGCATTTGCCGTTCGCGAAGGTCTGGACATCACGTTCATTGAAGAAATGCCCCTCGGAGTGATCACCAGTCACAATCGCGCCGAGGAATTTCTCAGCAGCGCGGCTATCCGTCAGCGACTGCAGGAACGATGGCAACTCCAGCCCGCCGGCCATGCCAGCGGCGGTCCGGCACGATACTGGGCGATAACAGGTTCAGAATCTCTGGTCGGATTCATTTCGCCCCACAGTCACAACTTTTGCGATACCTGCAATCGGGTGCGAGTCAGTGTCGAAGGCAAATTGCTGTTGTGCCTGGGCAACGACCACAGTGCCGACCTGAAGGCGGTCCTGCGCGCGGCGCCACCCGGTGAGCAACACGCTGCATTGCAAGAAGCAATTATCGCCGCCATGACAAACAAACCGGCGCGACACCATTTCGAGCTGGACCAGGAACCGCAGATTGTGCGATTCATGAATGCCACCGGCGGTTAAACACCTGCGCCCAACCGCCTCAAAACGTCTTTCCTTTACATTCACACTTTTCATCTACAGTGAGCTTAATGGTCCTCCCGCATGAGCAAACCTTCCGACATTTTTCACGCGTTAAACATCGCCATCCTCACGATCTCCGATACTCGCACTCCGGAGACGGATACGTCCGGCCAGAAGTTACAGGAGCTGCTGACCGAGGCCGGTCACCAGTTGGCCTTTCGCGATCTCGTTATCGATGACATTTACCGGATTCGGGCCACCGTGTCCGCCTGGATCGCCGCGCCCGAAATCCAGGTGATTCTGCTCACCGGCGGCACTGGATTTACCGGCCGCGACAGTACTCCGGAGGCCATCCGCCCCTTGCTCGACAAGGAAATTACCGGCTTTGGCGAGCTTTTCCGCCAGGTGTCATTTGCGGACGTAAGCACCTCCACAATTCAGTCGCGGGCCCTGGGCGGACTTGCCAATCGCACCCTGATCTTCTGTCTGCCCGGCTCCACCAACGCCTGCGAAACCGCCTGGAATAAAATCCTGCAAACACAGCTCGACAGTCGCACGCGACCGTGCAATTTTTTTGATCAGGTCAAGTTCCATGCTGACGATTGATGAGGCGGTCGCGGCGCTGACGCAACAGGCCAGACCCATTGCCGACGCGGAGCGGGTGTCGCTCCTGGTCGCACATCAGCGTGTCCTGCAGAAAGACTGCGTGGCAGCGATCAATGTCCCGCCAGCCGACAACAGTGCGATGGACGGTTATGCCCTGCGCATTGCGGACGAGTTACCGGCCGGCGCGGAACTGCCGGTATCGCAGACCATCCTCGCCGGCGCGCCGCCGCAACCGCTGATGCCCGGAACCGCCGCGCGCATCTTCACCGGGGCCGAGATTCCGCCAGGCGCCAACGCGGTGATCATTCAGGAGAATTGCCGGCACGAGAATGGCCGTATCGTTACCGTCTGCCCAGTGCGGACCGGTGATAATGTCAGGCTCCAGGGTCAGGATGTCCGCACCGGCGCCGTAATTGCCCGGCGGGGCGATTGTCTGGACGCGGCGACGCTCGGCGTTCTTGCTTCGTGCGGCCTCGCCGGTGTCGACGTCGTGCGCAAACCCAGAGTCAGCATCGTCAGTACCGGCTCGGAACTTGTAGCACCGGGCGTCCCGCTCGCCCCCGGTCAGATATACAACAGCAATCTTTTCTGTCTGACCGCCCTGCTCCAGCAACTGCAATGCGAGGTGCTTCATTTCGCCCCCGTGGAAGACAGCCTCGAGCAGACGACGCAGATCCTTCTAGAGGCCGCGAGCCAAAGCGATCTGGTGCTATCAACCGGCGGAGTCTCCGTCGGCGATGCGGATCACGTCTGCAATGCCGTGCGGGCGCTCGGTCGTCTGGCGTTTCATAAAGTGCAGATCAAACCCGGCAAACCGCTGGCGTTCGGGGAGATTTCCAAGCACAGTCGCAACTGCCCCCTTATTGGCCTGCCGGGCAATCCGGTGTCGGCTTTTGTGGGCTTTCTGATGTTCGTCCGACCGTTTGTTCAGGCCCTGTATGGCCGCCCTGGCCGCTGGCCCGAACCCGAGCGGTGGCCGGCCGCCTTTGCCCGACCGCGCGCGCAGAAGCGCCCCGAACTGCTGCGTGTACGCCTCAATGCGGGACAATTGCAGGAATTTCCGAACCAGAGTTCCGGCGTGCTCACCTCGGTACAGTGGGCAACCGGACTGGCACTGCTACCGGCTGAGCAACCGCTGCGACCTGGCGATCTGCTGGAGTATTTTTCGCTGGATTCATTAACGCGACTTTAAACCGACACGACAGGAAAACCGATGAACGAAATAACTACCGAGATAGAGGCCGCGACACTGCGCCGTTTGCTGGCCCACCTGGACAGTCGCAAGGATGTGCAGAATATCGATCTGATGACCCTCGCCGGCTTTTGCCGCAACTGTCTCGCCAAGTGGTACATGGCCGAAGCGGGCGCGCGCGGGGTTGAACTGGATTATGAGCGGGCGCGAGAACTCATCTACGGCATGCCCTACGAGGAATGGAAAGCGAACTATCAGCAACCCGGCAACGCGACCCCGCCCAGCTCCTGATGACTTCGACCGGCATCATGGTGGCCGGGTGGTGATCAGTAGCGCAGAACCTGCTTGACGAACGGAATCGTCAGCTTGCGCTGCATTTGCAGGGAGGCGTCGTCGAGGCGATTAAGAACGTTGAACAGCTCATTCATTTCCCGTGGTGCCCGGCTCATGATGAACCTGGATACTTCGTCCGATAACTCCATGCCGCGTACCGCCGCCCGCAACTGCAAGGCTCGGCTTTTCTCTTCGTCGTTCAGATTGTGCAGATGGTAGACCATGCCGCCGAGCAGACGGGATTTCAGATCCGGTAGCAGCAGGGGCAAAGAAGGCGGACTGGTGTGGGATGCGACCAGCAGCTGGTGGCCGCGATCCCGGAGGCGGTTGTACAGGTGGAACAGAGTTTGTTCCCAGGCGCGGTTACCGCAGATATGGTCGATGCTGTCCAGACATACCATGTCCATGGAATCCAGATCATCACACACATCTTCCGGTGAATATCCCAGCAGATCCCGCAATGGCAGGTACTGAACATTGCGCCCCGACTGATACGCCTGATGGCAGCAGGCCTGCAGCAGATGGGTCAAGCCGACACCACGAGCGCCCCAGATAAGCAGATTCGGCTCGCCCTCACCGGCCGCAAACGTCTTCAGAGCGGCGACGGCCTGCTGGTTGGCAGGCACTGAATAGAAATTGTCGAAAGTGGCATCGTCCCGAAGCGACACGCCGAGACTCAACTGAATGGGTGATGTATCAACTCGCATGGGTGACATCCTTAACCGGCTATTGAAAAACTACCTGCATTGTTCTGGCGACGTTTTTCAACAGACTGTTAGCCCGACTGGTCATGGCCCGCCGCTGGCAAGCCGCGTGTGGAACCTCCGGATCCATCAGCCGGAACCGCCCGTCCATCGCAGGTCCAGGGGCTGGTCATAGCGCCTTTGCAGAACGTTCAGCCCCGGCCCGCGGGCGTCCGCCTGGCTCGCCTCAAGCCGCAGCTTGCGGTCCAGTGACAGCACGTTCTGGAACTGGTCCAGATCACCTGTAATCTGCACATTCAACAAAATCACATCGTCCGCGATGGAAACCAGTTCATAGCGGTTGACCACGGCCAGACCGCCGAGGTAATCCAGCATTTTCCGGTAGTCCATGAAGCTGTCAACCCCCCTTATCTGGGTGCTGGTGAAGCCTTCACCTTCCGCTCCGGGCTCGACGGCGTAGAGTCCCGCCAGATAGTCAGCCAGCGGATTGATGGCGCCGTAACCGATCGCCTCCACATCGCTGTCGCGGGTTTCGTAGCTGCGCCATTCGCCCCGGTGGAAATATTGCCAGGTCACCAGCCACTCCCCCACGGAAGTTTCTGCGTAGCGTCCCACCAGCAGGGTATCAGACCGATACCGCTCTGCCGCGCGCATCAGAGCTTCCTCATCGAAAGACCAAAGCTGTTCCGGCGTCAGATTCATCTGATCTTCGAGATCCAGCAGCGGGAACCGCACCGGAACACCGCGGGCGTTGGCGGCACTTGCAATGCTCCGTACCACCGGCGCGGCGGGGTCGTTGACAAAGGCCTTGCCGCCCTCACGGGCGTTCTCGACCAGCCAGACCAGCACTTCAGGGCGATTGACGGGCCAGAACGGTTGCTGCGCCTGTCGCAAAAGATTTTCGATGACGGCGGGATTGAACGTCATGACAAGATATTCCCGCATGGTCCCCATGTCATCCCGCGCCTGTTCATACTGAAATTGCTCGAGGTAGGCCAGCGGGCGCTGCAGCGCGGAGCGGATCTGCGGAGACTGGACTACTTCGGTCGAACCCGACAGCCGGACCAGGACATCTTTCAGGCCGAGAGCAGTCGATCGGGCCCGATCGGTTTCCGATTGGGATTTGACCGGGACTTTTGCGCGGTAATAATCGAGTGCCGCCGCTGGCAGGCATATCGACAAAGACAGCAGCGCAATGGCGAGCGTGCGCCAGACATTCATAGTGAACCTTAGCGTTCTTAGCATTCGAAGTTCATGGAGGCCGCAGGATCCGACCGGGATCGCGATTGTAGCAAGGCTGTTGCATCTATGGCAGCGCATTTTCCGCACCAAATCGTGGTTTTCTTGCCGTCGACCCGGCTTTGAACCATCGGGTTGCGGTGGTAAGATGCGCGGCACTTCAAATTCACACCGACCCTTCTACAACGCCAGGCCTTTTCATGAGCAAGCCGTCCAGACCTTCCCTCAGTTACAAAGATGCGGGCGTCGATATCGATGCCGGAAACCGCCTGGTAGAGACCATCAAAACGGTCGCCGAAAGCACCCGACGCCCGGAGGTCCTGACTGGCCTGGGCGGCTTTGGCGCGCTCTTCGAGTTGCCCAAAGGGTATCGGGAGCCCGTGCTGGTCTCGGGAACCGACGGTGTCGGCACGAAACTGAAGCTGGCCATGGAGCTCGGACGCCACGACACCATCGGCATCGACCTGGTGGCCATGTGCGTGAACGATCTCGTCGTGGGCGGCGCCCAACCCCTGTTTTTCCTGGATTACTACGCCACCGGCAAACTTGACGTGGCCACGGCCGCACAAGTGGTCACGGGCATCGGCGCCGGCTGTCGCATGGCCGGTTGTGCTCTGGTGGGAGGCGAGACGGCCGAAATGCCCGGCATGTATCACGGCGAAGACTACGATCTCGCCGGATTTTGTGTCGGCATTGTGGAGAAATCCGCCATCCTGGATGGCAGCAGGGTAAAAGCGGGCGATCGCCTGCTGGGACTCGCCTCAAGTGGGCCCCATTCCAACGGCTATTCGCTGATTCGCAAGATTCTGGAAGTGTCTACTGCCGATCTGGCACAGGATATTGACGGTCGCAGCCTGGCCGACGCCCTGCTCGAACCCACCCGGATCTACGTCAAGCCGCTGCTCGAGCTGCTACAACACCAGCGCGTTCATGCACTGTCCCATATCACGGGCGGCGGCTTGCTTGAAAATATTCCCCGGGTCCTGCCTGAACATACCAAAGCGGTCATCGCGAAAAATGCCTGGACGCTGCCGCCGGTATTCCAGTGGTTGCAGGAGAACGGCAACGTCGAAGATCACGAAATGCTGCGCACCTTCAATTGCGGTATCGGCATGGTCGTGTGCGTACCGACGGAAGAAGCTGAAGCCTGCCGTCAGTTCCTTACGGACAAGGGCGAAACAGTTTTTGATCTGGGCGTCATTGAAGCCTCAACCGAATCGACACCCCATGTGGAAGTGCGTGGATGAACAGCGTCAGAAAGCGTGTCGTTGTCCTGATATCGGGCAGCGGCAGCAATCTGCAGGCATTGCTTGATGCGTGCAGCGATGCGACCTATCCGGCTGAAGTCGTGGCCGTCATCAGCAATAAAGCGACCGCCTACGGTTTGACCCGGGCGCAGCAGTGCGGGGTCGCCACGGCGGTGCTCGATCACCGCCAGTTTCCGGATCGCGCCGCTTTCGACCGGGAGTTGCAGGTAACTATCGACCGATGGCACCCGGATATTGTGGTGCTCGCCGGGTTCATGCGGATCCTGACACCGGAATTCGTGGAACATTTTCAGGGGAAACTGCTCAACATCCACCCCTCGCTGCTGCCGTTATACCCTGGCCTGCATACCCACAGACGAGCGCTGGACGCCGGCGACGGGGAACATGGAGCGACGGTTCACTTCGTTACGCCTGAACTCGATGGAGGGCCGGCAATTGTTCAGGCACGGGTCCCTGTTGAAGTGGCCGATACGGAACTGTCCCTTGCTGCGCGGGTACTCATCGAGGAACATCGCCTCTATCCCCTCGCAGTGCGCTGGCTGGCGGAAGGCAAAGTCCGCCTCGAAGATCACCGGGTTTTGTTCAATGATGCGCCGGTGGGGCCAGCCGGTGTAGTCCTGAAACCGGATGGCGTTTCACTGTGAACAGAAAAAACGCCTTCACGACGCACGCGCTGCAATAACCGGCTTTGATACCGCATCCTTACCCGCACCACTGATCTGGCGGGCACCCTGGCGTCATTGCGCGGAGGTCTTTCGATGCCCGCACCGTTCGCAGACATAAACGGTGACCAGTTTTCCCTGACGGACATCAAACTGCTTGTTCTGGTTTATTTTCCATTTATGGAATCCTTCCCGGCACAAACTTTTGCCTTTGTGCTTTTCCGACAGTCGGGGCCGTTTAAAAGGCAAAATAGTCGCCATGCAAGTCTCCGGGTCTATCAACGCGTCATTAGCTGATCCGTCTTCGCTGCCATAACCAGATCATTGCGGTGCAAGCCGCCGATCTTGTGGGTCCACCAGGCAACCTTGACCTGCCCCCACTCAACCAGCAGCGCAGGATGGTGCTGTTCCTGTTCGGCCAGTTCGCCCACCTTATTGGCAAACGCCAAGGCTTCCAGGAAATTTTTGAACCGGTACTCCTTGTGCAACTGCTGAACACCCTCAACGTCTTTTAATAGCCACCCGGGGATTTCACCCCGGAACTGTTCCAGCTCTGTCGGCGTTAATTTTGGAGCGTCTGGCCTGCACGCCTCGCAAGTGCTCTGGTTTAATTGACTCATGCAACCCCCTACCCCACGGAAACCGCGGTTTCTTCGATGCGGGCACGCCAGTAACGGGGCCCGCTTTCATGGATCGATTCACCGAGGCTATCCACAGCTACGGTGACCGGCATGTCCCGAACCTCGAACTCGTAGATTGCTTCCATTCCCAGGTCGGCAAATCCTGCCACCCGGGAACCGACGATCGCTTTTGACACCAGGTAGGCAGCGCCGCCCACCGCCATCAGGTAAACCGCTTTATGATCCCGAATTGCCTCGATAGCCGCCGGGCCACGCTCGGATTTGCCGATCATGCCCATCAGGCCGGTCTTCTCCAGCACGGTGCGGGTGAACTTGTCCATGCGCGTTGCTGTTGTCGGGCCAGCGGGTCCCACAACTTCGTCCCGAACGGGATCGACCGGGCCCACGTAATAAATAAACCGGTTGGTGAAATCGACCGGCAGAGGTTCGCCGCGAGCCAGCATGTCCACCATGCGCTTGTGGGCCGCATCGCGCCCTGTCAGCAGCTTGCCACTCAACAGCAGGGTGTCGCCCGGCCGCCAGCTCTGGATTTCTTCGCGGGTTACCCGGTCCAGATCCACTCGGCGGACACTCTCGCCCGGCTCCCAGGCGATTTCCGGCCAGTCTTCCAGACTGGGCGGTTGCTGCAGTGCAGGCCCGCGGCCGGTCAGAGTAAAGTGTGCGTGGCGGGTAGCGGCGCAGTTGGGAATCACCGCCACCGCCTTGTTGGCCGCGTGGGTGGGAAAATCTTTGACTTTGACGTCCAGAACCGTCGTCAGGCCGCCGAGCCCCTGAGCACCTATACCCAGGGCATTGACCTTGTCGTACAGCTCCAGCCGCAGGGATTCGGCTCTGTTGGTCGCGCCCCGGCTTTGCAATTCCTGGATATTGACCGGCTCGAGCAGCGCCTCTTTTGCCAGCATCATCGCTTTCTCGGCGGTACCCCCGATGCCAATCCCCAACATTCCCGGCGGGCACCAGCCGGCACCCATCTGCGGGACCACGTTCAACACCCAGTCAACGACCGAATCCGACGGGTTAAGCATGGCGAATTTGGTCTTTGCTTCCGACCCGCCCCCTTTGGCCGCCACGTGAATCTCCAGCTCCCGACCGGGTACCACCCGGTAATGAATGACCGCCGGCGTATTATCGCCGGTGTTCTTGCGGGCACCATCGGGATCCGCAAGAATCGAGGCGCGCAACACATTGTCGGGATGAAGATAAGCCCGCCGGACGCCTTCATTGATCATGGATTCCAGCTCCATGTCCCCATCGATCTGAACCTGCATACCCAGGTTGACGAACACCGTGACGATTCCCGTGTCCTGACAGATTGGCCGCCTGCCTTGGGCACACAGACGTGAATTGATCAGAATTTGTGCCATTGCGTCCCGCGCGGCAGGATTGACTTCCTTCTGGTAGGCCGCGAATACCGCGTCGATAAAATCTTTGGGGTGGTAATAGGAAATAAACTGCAGCGCATCGGCAACACTGTCGATAATGTCCTGCTGCTTGATGATGGTTGGCTCACGGCTAGTCACAAAATCTACTCTCACATTCCAGATAGAAAAAGCGGGTTAAAATGGTTCCCCACCGGCGTGCACCAGGGCGCGCTGCCAGTACGGTCGGTCAACCCTCCTTGAGTTGCAGGATTTCCCGGTTGACCTGCGCCCGGAATGCGTCGATGGATCGAATCGCCTCCTCGGTGGCAGTCATTCTTCTGCGCATGTCAGTCTCCAGCGAGGTCATCTTTTCCAGCTGGCTGGTAATATTTTTGGACTGACTGGCAAATTCGCGATCGACCTTGGCAATGGCTGATTGCTGCGCACCGACCAAATCGGCAATCACCTTGATTTCACCGCTCAAGTCGTCGCGATTCTTTTTATGATTGCTGTCGATTTCCTGAACGCTTTTGGACAAGCGGGTTGATGTGGCCTTAAGTTCTTCGATGGCTTTGCGGTTCCTGTCGTTGGAGACGCCCCAGAGCTTGCGAATCTCTGACGCATTTTCCTTCACATTCGCCTGCAAAACGGTCATGGACTGAGTGGATTCATCGCCGGCCATGGACAGCTTGCTTTCCAGTTCCACTACCCGCTCTTCCGTTGCCGTCAGATGAGCCAGGGATGCTTCGAATTTTTCCTGAGCCTGCCGGGTTTGCCAGAACAGATACCCGGACCCGGCCAGAGCCGCCAGTGCAATGACCAATGCAATCGGACCCAATGGGGACCTGACCGTCACGGTCCGGGTCGCTGCGGGCGCTTGTGGTCGGGTATTACTGTATCCGGAGGCGGGATTTGAGGCGCGGTTGCGAGGGGTATCAGCGCGATTCTGAGCTTCACCCTTATCAAGGGGAAGCGACGAAATGGTCGGTTCGTGGCGGTCGGACATGGCGCAGCATCTCTAGATTGATTCGGCAGAAGACGGCGCCCATTCTGACAGCTTTCAGGCAGGTGCCCAAACTCCGGTGCCATTTCCGGCGCTATTGATGTCGTCAGTAAAGCGATGCCTCGAGTAAAGCATCAGACCGACCGGAAGGGCTCGATTATATCCCGGACCCGTTCCATGGGGCTGCTAACTGGAGCGGGCCCACCATAATGGCGGACCCGATCCCATTACGCTCCGCTGCTTTCACGCTCGCTTGAACGTGTCAGGGACCGTAACCGGCGATTAACCGAAATTCTTGTTGACGAATGCCCAGTTAACCAGCGCCCAGAAGCCGTCCATATACTTGGGTCGCGCGTTTCGATAATCAATGTAGTAGGCGTGCTCCCATAAATCCACTGTCAGCACGGCTTTCACGTCCGGATCGGTCAGCGGGGTCTGCGCGTTGCTGGTGTTTACAATGCCGACGGAACCATCAGCCTTTTTAACCAGCCAGGTCCATGAGGAGCCGAAGTTGTTGATCGCGGAATTGGTGAATTCCTCTTTGAATTTCTCAAAGGATCCGAAACTGGAATTGATGGCCTCTGCTATCGGACCTGTGGGCTGACCACCGCCGTTAGGGCTCAAGCAATGCCAGTAAAATGTATGATTCCACACCTGCGCAGCGTTGTTGAAAACTCCACCGGAGGATTTTTTTATAATCTCTTCGAGGGATTTGCCTTCAAACTCGGTTCCGGGAATCAGGCCATTGAGTTTGTCGACATAAGTCTTGTGATGTTTACCGTAATGATACTCGAGGGTTTCTTCTGAAATATGGGGCGTCAAAGCGGATTTTTCATACGGTAGGGGGGGAAGTTCAAAAGCCATAATGTCCGTCCTGTCATTTGCGATGTAGAGAAAGAAACCTGAAATTGTCGCTTCACCAGGGAAAAGCGAATCTCATGTAGGGGCTGTGTTGCCTGTGTACCCAGGTTTTTGGTCCGCCTGCTTTACAGGTTATCGGAGTATTGATTCAGGAGCGTGATTGAAAAGAGCTCCCTGTTGAAGACGCTTCAGGAACGAAGCACGCAGTATACCGGGATTGTCCGGTTGACTGCCATTTGACAAACTATTCTCTGATTAAAACGGCGGCCGTATGCCGGCCGCCTTCTTCCGGAGACGCGTATATCGCGCCGCGCCGGTCTGCTTACATCATGCCGCCCATACCACCGGGCATACCTTGCTCCGGTGCAGCCGCTTTGTCTTCCGGGGCATCGGCAACCATTGCCTCTGTGGTCACCATCAGACCGGCGATGGAAGCCGCAGCCTGCAGAGCGCTACGGGTGACTTTGGCGGGATCGAGAATACCCATCGCAATCATGTCTCCGTATTCTCCCGTGGCAGCGTTGTAACCGAAGTTGCCTTCGCCGTTACGTACTTTTTCTGCTACCACAGAAGCCTCGTCACCGGCATTTTCCACGATCTGACGCAGCGGAGCTTCCATTGCGCGACGAGCGATGGTGATACCGGCGTTCTGGTCTTCGTTATCGCCTTTCAGATTGGTGATTGCGGCGACAGCGCGGAGCAATGCGGTACCACCGCCAGCAACTACACCCTCTTCCACAGCGGCGCGGGTAGCATGCAGGGCGTCTTCAACCCGTGCTTTTTTCTCGCGCATTTCCATTTCAGTCGCTGCGCCAACCTTGATCACCGCCACACCGCCGGCGAGCTTGGCAACGCGTTCCTGCAGTTTTTCTCGGTCGTAATCGGAAGATGTTTCTTCGATTTGAGTACGAATCTGCGCGACGCGACCTTCAATCGCTTTCGGATCACCTGCACCGTCGACGATGGTGGTGGTCTCTTTGTTCATGGTGATGCGCTTGGCCTGGCCCAGATGCTCCAGAGACGCACTTTCCAGATCCAGCCCGACTTCTTCCGAAATCACGGTGGCATTGGTGAGGATCGCGATGTCCTGCAGCATTGCTTTACGACGATCACCGAAACCGGGCGCTTTACACGCGGCTACTTTGACGATGCCGCGCATGTTGTTGACAACCAGTGTTGCCAGCGCTTCACCTTCAACGTCTTCCGCAACCACCATCAGTGATTTGCCGGATTTGGCAACGGCTTCCAGAGTTGGCAGCATTTCACGGATGTTGGAGATTTTCTTGTCCACCAGCAGAATGTAGGGGCTTTCCAGCTCTACACTCATGTTGTCCTGGTTATTGATGAAGTACGGAGACAGGTAACCGCGGTCGAATTGCATGCCTTCAACAACGTCCAGTTCGTTCTCCAGGCCGCTGCCTTCTTCAACCGTAATCACACCTTCTTTGCCGACTTTACCCATTGCTTCTGCAATGATGTCGCCGATGTGAGAATCGCTGTTGGCGGAGATAGTACCAACCTGGGCAATAGATTTGCTGTCTTCACAAGGCTGGGAAATGGTTTTCAGGTGGGCAACGGCAGCAACGACCGCCTTGTCGATACCACGCTTGAGATCCATCGGGTTCATACCCGCTGCAACTGCTTTCAGACCTTCGTTCAGGATGGACTGGGCCAGTACAGTGGCAGTGGTGGTACCGTCACCGGCTTCGTCAGAGGCTTGCGATGCAACCTCTTTCACCATTTGCGCACCCATATTTTCAAATCGGTCTTTCAGCTCGATTTCTTTCGCGACAGACACGCCATCTTTCGTCACGGTCGGTGCACCGAAAGATTTCTCGAGAACCACGTTGCGACCTTTGGGGCCCAGAGTGGCTTTCACTGCGTCAGCCAGAACGTTCACACCGGCCAACATTTTTTGGCGGGCACTATCACCAAATTTTACGACTTTAGCTGCCATATTCTTGTTCCTGTATCAATAGCTAGTTTATGAAATGAAATTCAATTTATTCGATCACGGCCTTGATGTCGTTTTCGCTGAGAATGATCAGCTCTTCACCATTGACTTCAATGGTGTCTGATCCAGCGTATTTACCGAACACCACGCGATCACCAACTTTAACGTCCACAGGACGGACATCACCGTTGTCGAGCACGCGACCGGATCCTATCGCGACAACTTCACCCTGATTTGGCTTTTCCTTGGCGGTGCCGGGCAGCAGGATTCCACCGGCCGTTGTCTTCTCTTCTTCCTTGCGACGAACTACAACTCGATCGTGTAAAGGACGGATTTTCATCGATGTTTCTCCAACAGGTTTGGGTTTTGATGAGTTGCCACGGTTGCTGGCCGGGCCAGTTATTGACGCTCCGCTTGAGGGAGTCCCGCCGATGCCGGACAGCGCCGGCGGGAGAAAAAAGTCTGGTTGGCAAAATGGGACCCGTTTTC
>CAZJKJ010000013.1:0-66837 GCA_964546435.1 uncultured Cellvibrionaceae bacterium | reverse complement strand
CGGCTGACAGTAAAAATTGCTTGAACATGAAACAGGCTCCAGTGATTCAGATGCAGTTAAATCTTGCCGGGCACTGTAACAATGGAGTTTTCCGCGCAGAACCAATAAAAGGTGCAATGCTTAGAAGGATTTTTGTCAGAAGTCGCTGCAAACGCCGCGAATGCTGGCGAGAGAGAGTTGGCGGGCTCGCTTATTTGGAGTAACCAGACCGACCGCAGTCGATCTTCCTTGCCGGACGCAAAAATCGCCTCCGGCAGGAGCAGTCAAATTGGTGTTAACCGGCCCTAAAACAGTCCGATGTCGTGGGCAGCCTGCTGGACGGCAGAAAGATCTGGCCCAACCAGGGTGGCGTGGCCCATCTTGCGGCCAGGTCTTAAGGTTTTCCCATACGTATGCACATACATGCGCACCGGGTTGGGCGGCATGGCGGACGGCAATAAAGCCCCGAGAATATTGCACATTGCCACGGCGTCAGTCAGCTTTGGGGCAACCAGCGGTAACCCTGCGACAGCGCGGATGTGCTGCTCAAACTGATCGCAATCGCCAGCGTTCAAGGTCCAGTGACCTGTATTGTGAACCCGGGGAGCAATTTCATTGACGACCAACTCCCCCTTGCTGATAAAAAATTCAATCGCCATTACACCGATGTAATCAATTGCATTCACCAGCCTCTGACTGTATTCGCGCATCTTCTGTTCAGTCTGGGCATCCAGCCTGGCCGGCGCCAAAGTACAGACGAGAATGCCATCGCGCATATGATTCTCGCAGACCGGATAGAAGACGGTGGCCCCGTCGGAGCCGCGAGCCAGAAGTGTAGACACTTCACGGTCAACCTTGAGCTCTTCTTCGGCAATAAGCGGGAAGGCCTGTTCGGGCAGATCCGGTATTCCTCCACTGCGGTCGATACGCCACTGACCGCCACCATCGTAACCACCCAGCACCCGTTTGCAACGAATCATGTCCGCTGGAAATTTGGCCAGCGCGCGCGGGAATTCTTCCGCAGTTTCGATATGGCACCAGGTCGAAGTGGGGATGCCCAGGCGGTCGAGAAGTGACTTTTGCGAGTGCCGGTTGCGCAGTTGTTCCAGAGCCGCAAAGCCGGGACGAAGCTGACAGTGTTCCGATGCCTGTTGCAGCAGCTCCACAGGGATGGCTTCACGTTCGACGGTGACATACTCGCAGGCATGAAAAAACGCGGCGGCGTCACTGTCTTCGACAATTTCTCCCAGCCCCTGAACGACAGGTGTTTCACCATCAACCCGCAAAAACCTGACCTCCAGCTCCAGGCGTTTGGCCGCCTGGCCCAGCATCTGCCCTAGCTGGCCGCACCCAATTATGCCAACTGCCGCGCTCATGAGCGTGGATCCTCGGGGACACCGTCGGTTTGGGCTTGACGGAATGCATCCAGACGGCTGGCGAGTTGTGGATCGGTAGTGGCCAGCATCGCAGCCGCAAACAACGCGGCATTGGCGGCCCCGGGCGCGCCTATGGCGAAGGTTCCAACCGGAATGCCTTTGGGCATTTGTGCAATGGACAGCAAGGCGTCCATCCCATTGAGCGCAGTCGCAGAGACCGGGACACCCAAAACGGGCAGGGGGGTCATTGCCGCGGCCATACCGGGCAAATGCGCAGCACCACCGGCACCTGCGATGATTGCCTTCAAACCGCGATTCCGGGCCGATTGTGCATATTCATACAAACGATCGGGCGTGCGATGGGCAGAAACAACGCGGGCTTCGTACGGCACTTGCAGTTCGTCCAGCACGGCTGCGGCCGCCTGCATGACATTCCAGTCGGATCTTGAGCCCATGATCAGGCCGATTAAGGGTTGTTGCATCAGAATTCTCGTTGGGGTTTTCGCAGAAAAAAGGCGAATTGTGCTCCAATCGGGCAGCAGATGGAAGGGCGTCCTCCAGCTTGCCGGCGCTAAAGCCACCTGACACCACAAGGACGTGCCCTTGGTCGGGCCCGGAGAGCGCCAGTCGAGCCGCCCAATACTTCACGCACACCATCAAGGTGCGCGTGAACTGGCAGTGATAGCAGTCGGCCAGCGAGTCAGGTGATGGGCCAACGCGAGGGTCTGTACGAAAAGTCGGCGAGCGAAGGTCAGGCAAGGCAAAAACAGGCGAAGAAGCGGAGTTTACGTGCTGTAAATGAACATTTTGAGCCTGTATTTAACGCAGCACCACCGAGCGCAGGCACCTTTCGTACAGAGCCTAGTCCTTTTCCTGCCACATCCACGTACAACAACAGACCATCCCTGAACAATTTAGCCAGATTGTTGATTATGCGGCCGCATCCTCCTCGACACTCAGAAGAACATCGCTCTGCATTTGCAGCCGCTCTCATTGGCGCTGGATTAATGGCGGCGGTCGACGAAATTGTTTTTCACCAAATTCTCGCGTGGCATCATTTTTACGATAAAGCCACACCGTTAGTAGGTTTAATATCAGATGGCATTCTACATGCTGGTGAACTGGTTGCCTTGGTGGCCGGATTTTTCCTCATCTCGAATCTCCGTGCCCGGTCGGAGTTGAAGCCGCAGTTTGCTTTTGCGGGTTTTTTTCTCGGCCTGGGGGGCTTCCAGCTATTTGACGGAGTGATTGACCACAAGTTATTGCGCCTCCACCAGATCCGTTACGACGTCGACAATATTCTCACCTACGACATTGCCTGGAATGTGTTCGCATTGATTCTATTGATGATTGGAACAGTACTCTGGCGTCGCGCCCGGCAGGGATCAGGCATGAACCGGGATTCATCAACACGATAGAAGCGACCAGGACAAGACCTTTGGCGATGCATCATCCGGGGTGGGGACTATTTGAATCAGCGTTAGGCGGACTCGCGCTGGTTTCGTTGATTGCTTACTGGATTTTTACTTACAGACAGAAACTACAAGGGCATCAATGGAGCCTCTGGAGGCTGCTCAGCTTTAGTAGCGGCATCCTGCTTCTCTTTATCGCGTTGCTGCCACAGCTGGTTTCCCATGCGCACCACGATCTGCGCGGCCACATGCTCCAGCACCTTCTGCTGGGCATGTTTGTACCGCTGGGGCTCGTGTTTGGAGCGCCAGTGTCTCTTGCGCTAAGAGCGAGCCGCCGCAATCTCGCTCGCGTCATCGTGGCTTTTCTGCGGTCGCGAGTAATCCGGACGATAAGCCATCCATTCAGCGCAATGCTCCTGAATATTGGCGGAATGTACCTTCTGTACCTGACTCCGTTATACGCAGTCATGCTGCTGAGTCCGTGGTTGCACGCGCTGATTCACTGGCATTTTCTGGCTGCGGGCTGTTTGTTCACCTGGGCCATTGCCGGTCCCGATCCGGCGCCCAACCGGCCCGGATATAGCGTCCGTTTATTGATCCTGCTTCTTTCCATGGCGGCACACGCATTTTTGGCCAAGGCCATGTACGCATATGGATGGCCGGTCGGCGGATCTCATACTCCCGAGGAAATACAAAGCGCCGCCAAAATCATGTACTACGGTGGTGATCTGGCGGAGTTGCTGCTTGCGATTGCATTGTTCCGGATGTGGCTGACACACAGAGATAAGGTGGACCAGTGTCCGGCGCCCCGCGGCAGGGGTGATGTTTATCGCAGAATTTGAGTTACCCGACAGAACTGCCGTGGCTGCAAGCTTTTGCCACTACTGACCGGCGCATGCGCACGCCTGTTCAGCGATCTTGATCAGTCCGGAAAGATCTACCGGTTTGCTCATAGTCGCGCAATTGTATTCATTCTGTACGGAAGACAGGTCCCCGATAGCGGAGACGATGACGATAGGAACGCTGGTGAGATAATGCTGATGCTGAGATTTGAGGGTGGATAAAAATTCCCATCCATTCATGATGGGCATCATCAAGTCAAGCAGAATAAGGCAGGGCGACTGCTCTTCCTGCAATCGCGCCAGCCCTTCTTCGCCGTTGGCTGCAGTGAAGACTTCGAACCCCTCGTGCTCCAGTATCTCCTGGAGCGTGCTGCGAACGTCAGGATCGTCTTCGATGATCAGTATGCCGCGACAGCTCATGCTTGCTCCAGGATAAGTTAGTCGGCATAGCAGCTCCGGTCTTCCAGAACAGCTCATTGCTCGTGAGGGCACGTCGTGGTGAAAGGTACGTAAAAGTATAGCCTTCAGCTCCCACTTTGACACTCGAACCAGCCCTCGAACTTTGATATTGAACCTTCTTGCGTGCATTTCGGAACTGGCAATATACAAAAAGAGAGCAGAGGCAATGGCATCCTATTCAAAAAATGACATTTGTGTCTTGACACTCGACCAGAACTGTAATGATAATGATTTGCATTAACATTACCTTAATCCGCGATTCTCTCACCTTATGTCAGCTCAATCTGCATCAACACACCTTTATCTTTTTCAACAGGCAGGTATTCGAACCGTCGTGAGTCTGCTTGGGAGCTATACCTTTGTCTGGGGATTCCTTACGTTGGGTATCGCCGCGTCGGTTGCGGCTGGCGCGGCATATGAAGAGGCCTACACTGGCTTCAAACTGCTGGCATTCCTGTTATATCTGGCGTTATTTCTCTGGTCATTCGCCACCAAATATCTGCTTCGGGGCAGCCTCATCCTGTTCGGTGGAGGCGCAGCCATGACTGCGCTGGCTTTGATCCTTCAAAATCAGTTGATCCAGGGGGCATAGGATGTTTGTCAATTTTCGGCAGGCGATGGCATGGGTTCATACCTGGTTTGGCCTGGTGCTCGGATTTGTCCTGATGGCCTGTTTCTATTTTGGATCACTGTCCGTTTTCGACAGGGAGATCGATCGCTGGGCCATTCCCGACACACGATTCGATCCGCAGCCCATGCCGTCCTATGATGAGGTGCTTGCACCGGTATTCGCAGCACTGCGGCCGGATCCGGATGACATGGTAGCCACCGCGCGGCGGGTTCACGGTGAAATTCCGCATCCCGACAGCCTGAAACTGGCTTCGCTGTTTGCGTATACCACCCATCGTGATCCCGTGCTCAGAATCGGAGGCGAGTTCGGCGTACCCAACAAGCCGATCGATCCTAAGGATGACCATCAACATGTCCATGGATTCGCTACGATCGACCCACGCAGCGGCGCATTTCTTCCTGACGACAAGTTGAAAATCGGCAGTGACTTTTTCTATCCCATGCATTACAGCCTGCATTTGCACTGGAAGAATCTCGGCTACTGGGTAGTCGGTCTGGCCGGCCTGACAATGCTGATTGCGCTGGTTTCCGGAGTCATTATTCACCGCCGGATATTTCGGGATTTCTTTACATTCCGTCCGCACAAACAGACGCAACGCAGCACGCTCGACCTGCATAACCTTACTGGCGTTGTGGCGCTTCCATTTCATTTCTTTTTCGCGTTTAGCGGCCTGGTTGTCTTCGCGGCCATTTATTTTCCCATTAATGCAACCATGCTGGAGCCGCTCCATGATCAACACGAAGTTCTGGAAGCTGAACGTAATGGCTTGCCACATCAGCCAGCCGGCGTAAAAGCCCCCATGGCATCGGTGGATGCCATGGTGACCGAAGCTAAACAACGCTGGGCGAATCGCGGTATGCCGGGCGAGGTTGGATTTCTGGTTATCGAACATATCGGGGATGAAAACGGCTATGTGAGCTTGTACCGGGCCGGCAGTGATCAGGTTGCTTTAGTAGGGCAGGGGATTCATTTCAAGGCCAGTACCGGCGAAGTAGTTCTTGAAGAACCGCCGCCGACGACTGTGGCCGCCATAAATCAGTTTCTTACCGGTCTTCATTTGCAGCATTTTCGCCACTGGTTCCTTCGCTGGCTCTATGTTCTGGGCGGCCTGCTGGGATGTATCTGCATAGCCACCGGATTTGTTTTCTTTGTTGAAAAGCGTAAACAGAATTGCGTGAAAAGCGGAAGCTCCAGTGCACGGATCGTCGATACGCTGGCGGTCGCAACGGTTACCGGCATGTTAGTGGCATCGGTCGCGATGCTGGTGGCCAATCGCCTTCTGCCGGCCGAAATGGCCGGCAAGGCGGATTGGGAAAAATTCAGCTTTTGGGGAGTCTGGTCACTGACCCTGGTCCACGCCGCGCTGCGTAGCCGCCCCGTCATGTTTGGTCGAATATCACCCGCCTGGCGTGAGCAATGCTGGCTGTATTGCGGCCTTGCCGTTGCCGCAGTGTTGCTTAACTGGATCACGACTGGTGATCACCTCGGAAAAACCCTGTTTACCTACTGGCCAGTTGCCGGCGTAGATCTGTGTCTTCTGGGAAGTGCAGTAATCGCTGCGGCCGCTGCTCGTCGGCTGCAGAGACGGGAAGCCAGGCGCGTCAAGAGTCCGGCAAAAAATCGTGTTGATACAGGTGTAGCAGTTCATGGCTGAAGTCTGGTGGTTATTACTGGCTGCATTTTTTTCCACAGCAGGCATGGCGTGGTTGGCCCTGTCGATGGATGTGCATTGGCGCCAAGCCGTTGGCAACAAGGCAGGTAATCGCGGTACGAGCGCCGGGGTGTACCGGATTCTCGGTGGCAGTGGCCTGGCATTGTCGCTCGGTTGCACATTGCTGGCAGACCATCCGAGCATGGCCGTACTGGTCTGGTTCATGCTCCTGGCAGCATCTGCATTTTGCGTCGCTATGCTCGTAACCTGGCGGCCACAGTGGCTGCTCTGGCTGGCAATCGGTTCACGTCCTGCGGCCGTGAAGGCGCCGCTAACCACTTCCGGTTAGCGTCGGGTGCCTGGCAGGCACGAACAAAGCTCAAAGATTCTTGAAGTTACCGTCCACTTCCAAACCGAAGCACTAAATCAGCCAGCGCTGACAAATCGCGTTCGTCCGGAATCTGGATGTAAATAATTATCATTGTAATTTAGCAATTATTCCTTTTTATTGTTTTGGGGTGTATATCCATGAAAAAAATCCGTACTAAAAATCTGCCGTCAGTTCGCGCGGCCGAGCAACATCGCAGCTTGGGCTTTTTTGTTACTTTTACCGGCCTGCTGCTGACAGGAGACGCGTTCTCTGCAGAAAAGACAATCATCGACAGCAAGCCGGTTCCCGAGGATGAAAAAGCGGAACAGGTTCTAATCATTGGTGAGCAATTGGCGGATGCGTCCGCCTCACGACTGCCGCTAACAGTACGGGAGGTCCCGCAGTCCATCAGCGAAATCTCCCGCGAGCTGATGGATGCAGCGAGCATGATTGATATCAACGACGTCATGATGCATGTGCCCGGCGTTAACGTGACGCTCTACGATACGCAAAGACCCCTGTATTTTGCTCGCGGGTTCCAGATCACTGATTTCCAGGTTGATGGCATCCCGACCTATAGCGGTTCGACTAATCAGGAATACGATGCCGCTCTTTACGAAAACGTCGAAGTAATAAGAGGAGCCAACGGCTTGTTTTCCGGTACCGGCGCACCGTCTGCCACAGTCAATATGATACGCAAGCGCCCCGGTAAAGATCTGGACGGATTCATCTCGGCTTCGGCAGGCTCCTGGGATATGCGCCGGGGAGTCGGCGACGTTTCTATTCCCTTGAATTCCAGCGGTAGCGTGCGCAGCCGATTAGTCGCAACCTGGCAGGATACGGATAGTTTTCGGGACAGATATAGTGAAAAGAAAGCCGCGCTCCTTGGCATTGTCGAAGCCGACATTTCTTCGTCAACCACGCTCGCTGCGGGATATCAGAGTCAGGATAATGACCCTCGGGGAACCATCTGGGGAACCGTCCCGATCTATGCCGCGGACGGATCTCTGGCCAAGCTTCCGGTTTCTAGCAGCTTTGCCCCCGACTGGACTAACTGGGATCGCAAGACGAGTACGCTGTTTGTCGACATCAACCACAAATTCAATGATCGCTGGAAAATGACGGCGGTCGTCAACCGGACCGAAGGCGAGGTTTCCAGTCTGAGAGTTTACGCCGATGGATTCCCGGATCGCGCATCGGGAGCCGGCCTCACCTTGCTCGCCGGCGTTGGCGAGGCGGAAGATACACGCAAGGGTCTGGACCTCTATGTGACCGGATCTTACCCATTGTTTGGTCGCGACCACGACATTGTTCTCGGCGCGAATGCATCAGAACTGGAGTCATTTACCCGTCTGTTTTCTTCCGTTGCCAGTTGGAGTCATGCCGTACCCGACGCGTGGAACTACGATGGATCAGCGCCCCGACCCGAGTATGAGGCAACCGGTGCTTTCCGTATTGCCACCACCGAACAGTATGGCGTTTACGGTGCTGGCCGTATTCGTATAACCGATGCACTTTCGACAGTTTTAGGCGTGCGTCTGAGCTCCTGGGAGACAGGCACAGAAAATTTCGACATCACCGGGGGCTATACCGACACGACCGGGAGTTTCAGGATTTCCGATGAAATCACTCCCTATGCCGGGATTATTTACGAACTGAGCCCAACCGGTTCGCTGTATGCCAGTTACACGGACATATTCAACCCGCAGACGCTCAAGGACAAAAATAACAACCTGCTGGAGCCTGTCGTCGGCTCCAATATGGAAATAGGCGCGAAAGGGGAATTCTTCGCCAATCAGCTTACGGCCACTTTTGCCTTGTTCAAAACCGAACAGGATAATTACGCGACCCGGGATATGACGCAGCCGGAAAATTCGCTGCCCGATGGCAGCTCTGCATACATTGGCGTGAGCGGTACCGAAAGTCAGGGTGTTGAATTCAGCGTGAACGGCAATCTTGCCCCGGGCTGGACGATCAATGCCAGTTACACCTATGTGGATACCCAGCGCCACACGGATGACAAAATCTGGACGAACCTGCCTGAGCATACGACGAAACTGTCTACGCATTACCGGCTGTCCGGTGCTCTGTCAGCACTCACCATCGGAGGCGGCTTGAACTGGCAAAGCGAAACCACCGGTTTTAATATCTCTCATCCAATTGAAACAGAGGGCGTCACCTTCAAGCAGGATTCGTATGTGCTTGCCGACCTCTATGCCACTTGGGAATTCAATACCAACCTCAGTACTACATTGAGTGCGACCAACCTGTTCGACAAAACCTATTGGGCTAACATTGACTACGCCAACTATGGCGAACCTCGTAATCTTCTCTTGACCGTGAAGTGGCAGTATTGATTCATAAAGGCGCTGTGATTCAGGCAGCTCCTTGTTCGACAGCTTAATCCGGGGAATCTGCCGGTCTGAACGGACAGGCGGTTTCTGATCCTCCCAATGCGGATTTTGTTGCTTGTTGCGCAGAACTCAAGGCCGAGTCATGACAAAATCGGCAAAACCGGAGTCACCGCGTCTCGCCTGCGAATACCAGCAACAGCGGGTCCATCTTTCTTTCATGAAATCGTACACGTTTCATTGGCACCGTCTATGGCATCGAACAATAACCCCGTCTTCCAGTGGTATAAATTTTTCACAGCAGTATGCTTCGCAGTGACTCTGGGCGCGTGCGGAGGAACTCATACACCGCCAGACAATTCCAGCTCGAGCAGCTCGTCATCCGCCAGCTCCAGCTCGACAAGTTCGAGCAGCGCCAGTAGTAGCAGTTCGAGTAGTAGTAGCAGTTCGAGTAGTAGTAGCAGTTCGAGCAGTTCTTCGGGGGCTTACCAGGAAGGGGAGCATATTCTCGGTATGGACATCTCTTACTGGTCGGAACAGCTCGCGCGGAACGCTCTTTATATCGACACCGACGGTCGCACCAAGGACCTGCTTGAGCTATTCAAATCCCACGGCATCAACTATATCCGTTTGCGAACCTTCGTCGATCCCTGGGCCCAGTACGGGTATGCGTCCAATTCAAGCTGTCAGGGAAAGTCTCGACCGTTCAATGACAAAGAAGACATCGTGCGCACGGCACAACGGATCAAAGCGGCCGGCATGGGGTTTTTGTTGGACTTCCATTACAGCGACACCTGGGCAGACCCGGGAAAGCAGGTCATACCTGAAGCCTGGCGTGACGCTCGCACAGTCGACGAACTGGCGAGTGAAGTCGCGCTTTACACCCGCGATGTACTCGAGGCATTACGAACTGCCAATGCCTTGCCGGACATGGTGCAAGTCGGGAATGAAATCACGCCCGGAATGCTGATACACACGCCCACCTCCAACACGGATTGCTGGGGTAATAATGGCATTGTCAGTTCCGGGCCAAACGGTCAGGCCAACAACAATAACTGGAATACGCTTGCACGTCTTCTCAACGCGGGCATCCGTGCTGTGAATGAAATTGCACCGGATATTGAGACGGTTCTGCACATTGAAAACACAGAAGACCCCGAAGGCGTCGAATGGTGGGTGAACAGTGCCTATAACAATGGCGTCAGCTTTGACGTGCTGGCCTTGAGCGCTTATGTGGAATTTCAGGGACCAGCAAGCAACTGGCGGGGCTTATTGAATCGCTACGCCAATAACTGGCCGGATCTGAAATTCGTTATCGTGGAGTATAATCAGGAAGGGCGCTTGCTTAATGACATCATGCATGAGCTCCCGGGTCGCCGTGGTCTGGGAACTTTCTTTTGGGAACCCACCGAATCCGGTTTTTGGGGTGACGCGATTTTTACTCGCAACGGAAACACATACCAGGCAATTGCAGAAGCTTTCGATGAATTCGATGCGATGGTGAGCGACTACGGTTTGCGACGACTACCCTGAAACGTTGCCGGTCGATTTGGAATCAATTGATCGAGGTTGGGCCCGCTTTATAGCGAGGCTCGACCAACCCTTTGAATGGTGTCCGGTAAATGAAAACATCGCCCGCATTCGGTTGAGTTGCCAATTGCACTGCAGTGAGATTTTCATTGGCCGTCGTTACAAACAGCCAGTTCATGTCAGGACCACCAAAACCAATACAGGTAGGTTGGGAAACCGGTAACAGTAGTTCATAATCAACGTCTCCCGAAGGAGAGTAGCGGACGATCTTCCCGCCGCCCCATTGCGCATTCCACAAATAGCCGTCGGCATCAATCACCGAGCCATCAGGTGTTGCCGGAGAATCAGACTTGGCGAAAATTCTTTTGTTGAGCAATCGGGAGTCGCGGATGTCACCGTTCACGTCGAACGCATGGATAATCTGCGTAGGTGAGTTGGCGAAATACAGTGTGGAACCGTCGATGCTCCAGCAAATGCTGTTGGAAATATCCACATCGCAAAACATGCGCATGCATTTATTATCAGCCAGGCGGTACAGACTGCCTTTGACAGGATTGCCTGATTCATCAAGACCCTCGCCTTCGACCATGGTTCCGGCCCAGAAGTGGCCATTGCGATCAACCCGGCCATCGTTGAACCGGGTTCCTTGATAAGACTGTTCTGGCCTTGCCAGCCATTCGATTTCGCCGCTTTCAGGTTGATAAAATGCAAACCCGCTGGCGAATGCACACACAAGTCGACTGTCGTTTTCTATAAAACCAAACGAACCCAGCCGCTCAGGCAACGCATACGTTTTCAGTTCAGAAGTTACCGGATTAAAACTGTAGAGTGTCGATTCGTGAATATCAGTCCACCAGACGACTTGTTGTTCTGCATTCCACAAAATGCATTCGCCCAGGGTGTTGGCCACTCGAATGGTTTGTAACAGTTCACAACTGGACATATATTCGCGCCCCTTCTGTATGAGTATGCGTCTTCAAGAATTTCCGCAAGCCAGCTGACATTTCTTCGGAGGAGGGTATTGAACCAGGACGCCATGAAGTCTGATGACTCTCAAGCTGCCGCTTGCTGTTTCGAGAGTAAATGAACAGCGAGCCAGCGCTGAAAGGCGATGAAAACCAGCACCAGAGACCCGATGACTATCTTTGTCCACCAACTGTTGAGGTTGCCGTGAAATGAAATCCAGGTCTGGATCAACCCCATGATCAGAACGCCCAGGACAGTTCCGTGTACATATCCCATTCCGCCAGTAAGCAAAGTTCCACCAATTACCACCGCGGCAATCGCATCAAGTTCCAGACCGACTCCGGCCAAGGCGTAGCCAGACGACGTATAGAAAGAGTAGGTGACCCCGGCCAGCGCGGCCAATGAGCTGCTAAGGGTATAGATAATGACGGTGGTCTTCCCTACAGGTACGCCCAGCAAAGCCGCCGAATGCGCGTTGCCACCCAGTGCATAAATATAACCACCGGTTCTGGTGAAGTGTGCAAGCCAGAGACTCAGCGCAAGCACTACCAGCAACACGATAATTGCGCTGCCAAACCAGGCACCACCCGGAAGCATAAACCCGAAATTATTAACAGCGTCGTAAAAGCTGTGTTCAATCGGAATGGACTGTTCGCTGATAATGGTCGCCAGACCGCGCGCAAAGAACATACCTGCAAGAGTGACTATGAAAGGTTGCATGTTGTACACATGGATAAGCATTCCCATGCACGTTCCCAGCAGCGCTCCGAGAATAATCACTGTCGGAATGGCGGCGAGTGGATGCCAGCCCGCCTTTTCAATGAGCACTGCGCAGACCACACCGCTCAACGCGATAACTGCGCCCACGCTCAGGTCGATTCCGCCGGACAATATCACGAAGGTCATGCCGATCGCGGTGATCGCCAGAAAGGCATTGTCGGTCAGAAGATTGAATACAACGCGACTGCTGCCGAAGCCGGGAAACTGTATGGCGCCGACCAGAAACAGAATTGCAAATAAAAATACCGTTACAAAAACCGGAAGATGACGCGAGTTCACGGTGAGACTTCCCTTGCTGGCGCTTTGTTACGCTGTTTTGGCAACCATTGACTGATCTGTTGCTTGAATATGGATGACTGCATCAACAAAGCAGCGATAATCACCAACGATTTGATCAGCAAATTATATTGAGGCTGAATTCCGCTCATAATGATGGTGGTACTCAGCGTCTGGATGATCAATACACCAATTACGGCGAGAGGCAGGGAAAACCGTCCGCCCGCCAGGGAAGAGCCGCCGATAACCACCGCCAGAATAGCGTCCAGTTCCAGCCACAGTCCCGCGTTGTTTGCATCTGCCCCCTGAATGTCAGCCGTGATGATCATGCCTGCCAATGCTGCACAAAAGCCGGAAATGCAGTAAACCGTTAACCTGACTGCTCTGACATTGACCCCGGCGTAGTGGCTTGCGGTAGGGTTACAACCGGACGCTTCGATAAACAGACCCAATGCTGTTTTGCGCACGAGCAGATGCAAGACGACGAGCGTGACGAGAAGAATGACCACCGGAGTTGGCAAGCCCGCAAAGCTGCCCACACCGATTGAGGCAAACGAGGCATTCTGGAATGTAACGATCTGGCCGTCGTTAATCAGCTGCGCAATTCCACGCCCTGCAACCATCAATATCAGGGTCGCGACAATTGGTTGGATGCCGAAAAAACTGACCAGGCTGCCATTGACCAGACCGGCTACGATCCCGCTCACAAGACCTAGAGCCATCACAACCAGCAATGCGTCGTAGGAACTGTTGAGCAGATTGGCGCAGATGGCACCGCTGATGGCGATCACTGCACCCACGCTCAGGTCGATCCCACCGGTAGCAATGACGAGTGACATACCGAGAGCCAGCAGCGCCACCGGCGCGCTCCGGTTAAGTATATCGATCAGACTGCCGTAAAGTCGGCCATCTTTAATTTCGAGATGGAAAAACTCGGGACTGACTATCAAGTTGGTCAGCAGAATCAATAGCAATGCCGCAACTGGCCAGAAGAATCGATTACCGGTCAATGTTTCGAATTTCAATGCGTTGACTCCGCGATGGCGGCGACGATGGATTCTTCAGAAATGTCGTCACCGGTGAGACTCGCTACCTGTACCCTGTCCCGCATCACCAGAACCTTGTCGACAAATGCAACCAGTTCTTCAATCTCCGAAGACGCGACAACCAGCGTCATGCCCTGACTGCAGAGTTTTCGGATCAATTTGATGATTTCGGCGTGAGCGCCAATATCGATTCCCCGCGTCGGTTCATCGAGTATCAGAATTTTGGGTTGTGTGCACAGCCAGCGGGCCAGTATTACCTTTTGCTGGTTTCCACCGCTCAATTCACCGATGGGCTTTTCCGCGTGAGGGCAGGCGATGCGCAGGTCGCTGATGGCTTTTTGCGCCAATTGCTTCTGTTCCGCCAAGGGTATGGGGCGCCACCAGCCACGGCGGGCCTGTAATGCCAGAACCACATTCTCTCGAATGCTTAGCGGACCGATAATGCCTTCAATTTTCCGATCTTCCGGGCACAAAGCCAAACCGGCCTTTATCGCATCCGCAGGCTTGCGGAAAACTTTCTCTTCACCATGAATACATGCGCTGCCGTTAGTCTTCTCGACCAGCCCGAAAAGCGTCTGACAAATCTCTGTCCGACCCGAACCCAATAAGCCGGCAAGTCCGATTGCTTCACCTTCGGCCACTGTAAAAGAGATATTCCGAATTCCGTTGCGCGCCGCGAGATTATCTACCTTAAGGACGGGGATGCCTGTGCTATGTATTGGGGTACACGGCTTTTTGGATTCCATCTCCTGCAACTCCCGACCCAGCATATGAGCGATTAGCTGTGTCCGCGGCAGCGATTGCGCATCGAATGTGCCAACCCGCTCGCCGTTTCGCAGAACGGTAATTCGATCGCAAATGGCATAAACCTGATCCAGAAAGTGAGTGACGAAAATGACAGAAATACCCTTGCCCTTCAATTCCCGAAGGATGTTGAAAAGTACAGCGACTTCGCTGGCATCCAGGCTCGCAGTGGGCTCATCCAGAATCAGCAGTTTTGCTGAGCTGTCGACTCCTCGCGCAATAGCAATCAATTGCTGCACGGCGATGGAATAGCTTGACAGTGAACGCCGCACGTCAATTTTCAAGCTGTATTTCTGAAGTACTTCTTCAGCGCGACGATAGATCTCGCGCCACTGAATAAATCCAAAACGACGAGGTTCGCGTCCCAGAAACAGATTGTGGGCCACACTCAGGTTGGGCAGCAGATTCACTTCCTGGTAAACCGGACTGATTCCAATCTTTTGTGCGTGCGCAGGGTCGCGAGGCGCCACCTGCTCACCCGCGAGACTGATAGTGCCGCCATCCATCGGATATGCGCCCGTCATCACTTTGATCAGTGTAGATTTTCCCGCACCGTTCTCGCCGAGAAGCGCGTGAATTTCGCCCGGTGCAACCTCGAAATCCACGTTCTCTAGTGCAATGACACCGGGAAACCGCTTGCAGATACTCTTGAGCTGAAGAACTGGTTGCATGGAAGACGGCACTGGTTAAATTATTTTTTTACGCGCTTTTGATATTCGTCAGCCGCGGTCTCTTGCGTGTACAGATCGCCTGTGATGGTGATATTTTTGGGAATATCGGTTTCACCGCGCAAATGTGCTTCGATTGCATCAAACGCAGGCCCGCCCATGTGTGGACTCAGCTCAACGGTTGCGTTGGTATCGCCATCGGCCATCGATTTGAAGATATCAGGCACGGCGTCAACGGAGACAATGAGGATATCGTCGCCGGGATCGATTCCGGCTTCTTTAATTGCCAGTGCAGCACCAATTGCCATTTCGTCATTATGTGCCCAGACAGCGCAGATCTCGCCACTGTCTTCAGCTTTGAGAAAGGTCTCCATGACTTCTTTTCCCTTGCTGCGGGTAAACTCGGCGGTTTGCGACCGGATAATTTTCGCTTCCGGATGCTTCTCGATTACTTCCTTGAATCCGCGCATGCGATCGATTGCGGCAGTTGCACCCACCGTCCCCTGCAATTCGACGATGTCACACGTTCCCTTGGTCTCTTCCATGAGCCACTGTGCCGCTTTCCGACCTTCTTCGACAAAGTCTGAAGCGATTCGGGTCAAATACAGGGAGTCATCGTCCAGCGCCATATTGCGGTCGACGATAACAACCGGAATACCCGCACGCTTGACCTCTGTGAGCACCGGCTTCCAGCCTGTCTCTACCACTGGCGCGACGACAATTCCGTCCACGCCCTGGGCGACGAAACTGCGGATTGCTTTGATCTGGTTTTCCTGCTTCTGTTGCGCATCAGAGAACTTCAGATCAATTCCACGCCGCTCAGCTTCGGCTTTCACCGATTCAGAAAAACTGGTACGCCAGCTACTCTCCGAACCTACTTGCGAAAAGCCAATGGTCAATGGCGTATTAGCCGCTTTGTCACGACTGGACTCATTATCTTTATCGCTGCACGCAGTCACTAAAAGCAGTAAACACAGGGTGGTTATTATTCTCATCGTATTATTCCTGAAGCTAGAGCTCATAAAGTACCGCTGGTTTTTTCTCCGTTGATCAACCGGGTAATTCCGCACGGATTGGCATCTTGCAGGGGCGGGGGCAGCAGCGCTTCCGGGAAATTTTGATAACACACGGGCCGCACAAATCGATTGATCGCATTGGTTCCAACCGAGGTAAACCGTCCGTCTGTCGAGGCAGGGAAGGGGCCACCGTGTACCATGGCGTGGCATACTTCGACTCCCGTCGGGAATCCGTTAACCACAATGCGACCAACTTTCAGTGTCAGAAGGTCGACAAGGTCCGCGTAGTCCGCCAGTTCTCCCTCGTCGCAATGTATGGTTGCAGTAAGCTGACCTTTGAGTGCGGAAACCACCGCCACAACGTCATTGTGGCTCCGGCAACGGATGATCAGTGACGCAGGCCCGAAAACTTCTTCGTGAATGCCGGGATTCTGCAAAAAGTAGTCGGCAGTCGTGCTCAGCAATGAAGCCTGGGCGCAAAAGCCTTCTTTGCCTTCGCTACTTGCGCCTGCACAAATCAGTTCAATACCGTCATGTTGACCGAACAGTTTGATGCCCTCACCGTAGGCACCGTGGATCCGTTCATTCAACATTACACCTGCCGGTACTTCTGACAGGAGGGCGGCAGTTTCACTAATGAACTGGTTCAAACCTTCGCCTTCAACGGCAATGACGAGACCTGGTTTAACGCAGAATTGACCGATCCCGAGGGTTATCGAGCCGACAAATCCCTGGGCGATACTGACCGCATTTTTCTTGAGTGCATTTGGCAGCAGCACAACCGGATTAATGCTGCCCATTTCTGCAAATACAGGAATGGGTTCGGGGCGGGCGTTGGCGAGCTTAACCAGTGCCATGCCACCATTGTAAGATCCGGTAAAACCGACTGCTTTCACCGCCGGTGCTTTCACCAATGCGGCGCCAACGTCTTCCCCAGAGCCCATCAGCAAAGAGAAAACCCCGCCCGGCAGCCCGCATTTTTCAACGGCTCTTGCTAGTGCACTTGCAACCAGTTCACTGGTGCCGGGGTGGGAAGAGTGACCTTTAACCAAAACCGGGCAGCCCGCAGCAAATGCACTGGCGGTATCGCCGCCGGCCACGGAAAAGGCCAGTGGGAAATTGCTGGCCCCGAAAACCACCACAGGACCTATGGCCTGATTCAGATGACGGATATCCGGACGCGGCAAAGGCTTTCGATCGGGCAGCGCCTGATCAATACGTGCATCCAGATAATCACCTTTTTCAATCGTGTCGGCGAAAAGTCGCAACTGGTTACAGGTGCGTCCTCTTTCGTTCTCGCCTCTCGCAGCCGGGTAACCTGTTTCCAGCGTGACCCGCTCTATAAGTTCGTCTCCGAGCGCCATGATTTCATCGGCACATGCACGCAAAAATTCGGCGCGTTTCGCCAGACTTGCGTGGCGAAATACTGGCGCGGCGGCTTCAGCGGCTGCCAAAGCGGCGGAGACTTGTTCTGCGGAGGCCTTTGACATGGACGGCTCTATGGCCTTGCCCGTGGCGGGATTGATTGCACGGTAGCTGCCAGCTTCGCCATCAACCCACGAACCCGCAATAAACAATTTGCCTGTAATTGCCATGTTTAAATCCATCCTCCATCAACGATAAATTTTTGCGCAGTGCACATCTTGCTGTCGTCAGAAGCCAAAAATAGCGCCATCGCGCTGATATCATCGGGCATTAAACGACTTTTCAAACACTGGCTACGATTAATTTCTTCAGCGGTATTGTCATCCACCCAGTCGCGCAATTGCCGCTCGGTCATTACCCAGCCCGGTACGAGGGTGTTGATTCGAATATTGTCCGCACCCAGATCGCGAGCCAATCCTCGCGTCATACCTTCCAGGCCTGCTTTGGACGTCGTATAGCCTGTCATGTTCCCCTGACATTCATACCAGCTCATGGAGCCAAGATTGATGATTGAACCACCACCTTGTGCTTTCATATCTTCATAAACCGCCTGAATGGCGAAGAAACTGTGCCGTAAATTCAGATTGATGCGTTGATTCCAGTACTCTTCAGTGACAGTCCGAAAGTCGTGCCGGGTATCGTTCGCGGCATTGTTGACGAGAACTTTAACCGGACCGATTTCATTGCTGACCTTGCTGATAACCGCACGAAGACTGTCCGTTTCCAGAAGATCGCACCGAAAATAGCGGGGTACGGTCGCGTCTTCAATCCCCGCCATTTGCGCAACCAGCTGCTCAGCCGGTTCGTCCTGGATATCAACGAAGGCAACCTGGGCTTTCTGACGACAGAAGGCTTCCACCAGATTGGCACCGATACCGGTTGCGCCACCGGTTATGAATACGACTTTTCCAGCGAGACTGGGATAGTGATTAGACAGGTGCATAGGATTTTTTTTCGCCAGCCTGATCAGTGGGAGTGTGCCGGCACATCTGCACCACGGCAGCCGACCAGAAAATCAAAATCGCATCCTTCATCGGCCTGCAGGACGTGGTCCCTGTACAGCTCCAGGTAACCACCGGTTCGGGCGATCACCTGATCTCGCTTGAGCACTTCAAGCCTTCGGGCAATTTCTTCATCGCTTACTTCAAGCTGCAGCAGACCATTTTCTGCATCAAGGAAAATCATATCACCGTCTTCAACCGCAGCCAGCGGCCCGAGTTCCATAGCCTCCGGAGCAACGTGAAGCACCACTGTTCCGAATGCCGTACCGCTCATGCGAGCGTCGGAAATGCGCACCATGTCGGTGATGCCTTTGCGCAATACTTTCGGGGGAAGCCCCATATTGCCGACTTCTGCCATGCCCGGATATCCTTTAGGGCCGCAGTTTTTCAGAACCATTACGCTATTCTCATCAATGTCCAGATCTTCGTCATTGATGCGAGCTTTGTAATCATCAAAAGTCTTGAATACAACCGCCTTGCCGCGATGCTTCATCAATGCCGGACTTGCCGCCGACGCTTTGAGAACTGCACCCCGAGGCGCAAGGTTGCCCCGCAGAACGCGTATGCCGCCATTGGCTACCAGTGGATTGTCGACGACCCGAATGACGTCCTCGTTATAACAGGGCGCGTCCTGTACGTTTTCCCAGATACTTTTGCCATTGGCCGTCATGGCATCATTATTAAGCAGGCCGTTCTCGCCCAGCTTGCGCAAGACTGCCGGAAGACCACCAGCGTAGTAGAAGTCCTCCATCAAGTAGTGGCCAGAAGGCTGCAAGTTGACCAAAGTCGGAACGTCGCGTCCGTAGGTTTGCCAGTCATCCAGATTCAGATCTACGCAGATGCGCTGCGCAATGGCCTTCAAATGAATAACCGCGTTAGTGGAGCCGCCAATGGCAGCATTCGTTCGAATTGCATTGATAAAGGCATCACGGGTCAGAATTTTGCTCAGACGCAGATCCTCTTCCACCATTTCGACAATGCGCATACCAGACAGATGCGCAAGCACATAACGGCGTGAGTCCACGGCGGGAATTGCAGCGTTGTGGGGCAAAGACGTACCCAGGGATTCTGCCATGCAGGCCATTGTTGACGCGGTGCCCATGGTATTGCAGCTACCGGCCGAGCGGGACATGCTGCCCTCGGCGCTGAGAAACTCGACCATGCTGATTTCGCCAGCTTTAAATTTCTCGTGCATCTGCCACACGAGGGTGCCTGAACCGACGTCCTTGCCCAGATGCTTGCCATTGAGCATGGGGCCACCGGAGACGACTATTGCAGGAATGTCACAGCTCGCCGCACCCATCAACAGAGCGGGGGTTGTTTTGTCACAACCAACCAGCAGTACTACCCCGTCAATAGGGTTACCCCGAATAGCTTCTTCAACGTCCATGGACGCCAGGTTGCGGGTAAGCATGGCGGTAGGGCGGAGATTGGATTCGCCACCGGAAAATACCGGAAACTCCACAGGCAGTCCGCCGGCTTCGTAAATGCCCTGCTTGACGCGATCGGCGATCTGGCGTAAATGTGCATTACAAGGGGTAAGTTCTGACCAGGTATTGCATATACCAATGACGGGTTTGCCCTGAAACTGGTGATCAGGAAAGCCCTGATTTTTCATCCAGCTGCGATACATGAACCCGTTTTTATCATTCGTTCCAAACCACTGGGTAGAGCGCAGAGGCGGTTTAATTTTGCTCATTTTTAAATTTTAGCCTTTCACTTCGGGCATCTCATTGCGACTCGACCAGGGAAAGCAATCAAGGTACGCAACCAAACCCGTGACGACAGTTACATCATATGATATAACTAAATGAAAACAGCCATCAAGTGCAAACATCTTGCAGCATCGGCGGCTACCAGACCCTCCATCGTCGCCACTTGTTCATGAGGCATGCGGTGTTCGGGCGACATATTGCTGAGTAAAACCTATGAATCTGATCCAGTTCCTCAACGACCGGGGCGAATGTCGTATTGGTCGAGTTATATCCCTTGACCAGATCGAAATCCTCTCCGGATTCGACACGATTTATGCCCTGGCCTCCGACGCCATACAAAAGCAAAGAAAACTTGCGGAACTGGTGGCGGAGAAGGGTACTGGGAAGGTGCTCGATTATGAAGCATTAATTCAGGAAAATCGCCTCTTACCACCAATTTTTCACCCGGACCCCGCGCACCTGCTCGTCAGCGGGACCGGACTGACTCATCTGGGCAGTGCGGATACCCGTGCGGCAATGCATGCGAAGATGCAAAACGCGCAGCATGAGGTGACCGATTCCATGCGTATGTTTCAGATGGGTGTGGAAGGCGGCAAGCCTCAAGCAGGAGAGGCGGGCGCGCAGCCGGAATGGTTTTACAAAGGCGACGGCAGCATAGTCGTGGCGCCGGGTCACCCGGTCGCCTCTCCGGATTTCGCGCTGGATCTCGGTGATGAAGCAGAGATTGTCGGGATCTATCTGGTAGGCCAGGACGGTCACCCTTATCGCGTAGGATTCGCGCTGGGTAATGAGTATTCCGACCATAAGACTGAAAAGATCAACTACCTATATCTCGCCCACAGTAAACTTCGCCCCTGTTCTTTTGGCCCGGAGATCCGTCTTGGCGAACTTCCGCAGTCAGTCAACGGGGTATCACGCATTTCTCGAAACGGCCGCATCCTGTGGGAAAAGGACTTTCTGAGTGGCGAAGATCACATGAGTCACAGCATCGGGAATCTTGAATATCACCATTTCAAATACAATGATTTTTTGCGGCCGGGTGATGTGCATGTACATTTTTTTGGAACAAGCACGCTGAGCTTCGGAGACGGTGTCGTTGCGCAGGAAGGGGATGTATTTGAACTGCAAAGCGAGTGCTTCGGACGTCCGCTACGGAATCAATATCAACGCTCCGGCACCCGTATCGACCCAGCCCGGCCGGTGAAAATGCTTTAAGGTTCAATATTGCAGAATCAGACAAGGGCTGTCGGTCAGGTTCGAACCACCTCAGCGCAAATAGTGGATATTACGCCGCCGACATAGTTGGTCTTGATTCTGCATAAAATGGTTTCGCTCTCTCCTGTCCGTCGAGTATGATACATCTCGTCGCGCCGTAGTGCGGGTCGTCATCTGTGCATCATGCGCGATCTGCTGTTGTCTGAAATACGCTCTCGCGGAACATTTGTTTCGCCGTACCAATGATTGCGCAGCTTAAACAACTCGATTCTCGCGGTCTTCGAGCCCGCTGCGCGGCTTTGTCGCGCCAGCTCCCTCTGTCTTTAGGAGCCAATCATTCCGTTCAAGCTGCCATCCACGGTCAGCCTTGAGTACGTACCGCTCGAGCAAACATAAAGATGAGCTAGAAATTATGTTTATTATCGACCAGTTGATTCTGATCGCAGCCGTATTGATCCTCGCCGGTATCGTATCCAGCAAGCTTTCCGCCCGAATCGGATTACCCGTCCTTGTGCTCTTTCTCCTTGTCGGCATGCTGGCAGGAGAGTCAGGTCCAGGCGGCATCGAGTTCAGCAATCCCCAATCAGCGCATGCGCTTGGGTCACTGGCTTTGGCGATCATCCTGTTCGATGGTGGCCTGCAAACATCCTTTACGTCCGTGAAGCTGGTGTGGAAGCCCTCGGCCGTCCTCGCAACGGTAGGAGTTCTGGTCACCGCTGTCATCACCGGCGTTGCCGCTGCCTCAATTTTGGGCCTTCCTTTGCTGGAAGGATTGCTTGTCGGTGCGATCGTGGGCTCCACCGACGCAGCCGCAGTTTTTTCATTATTGCGCAACGCCGGCATCTATATTGATCAGCGGATTAAATCATTGCTGGAGGTTGAAAGTGCTTCCAATGACCCGATGGCTATTTTCCTCACCGTCGGCCTGCTTGAAGTTCTGACCAAAGAAATGGAGCCGGGATTAGGGCTCCTCAAATTCTTTTTCATGCAAATGGGCATAGGTGCCGTGGTCGGGCTGGCGGTGGGCTGGGCCTCGATCAAAATGATCAACAATATCCGTCTCGGCGCAACCGGTTTGTATCCGGTCATGATTGCCGCGTGCGGTCTTCTGGCCTTTGGCATCGCCGCGAATCTGGGCGGCAGCGGCTTTCTCGCAATTTTCCTCGCAGGCGTCGTTATCGGGAACAGCCACTTCGTATTTCAACGCAGCACTTTTTTGTTTCACGACGGCCTGGCATGGTTAAGTCAGATTACGATGTTCGTCGTGTTGGGATTATTGATCAACCCAAAATCCTTGCTGGATGTGTGGGTCGAAGGTTTCCTCATCGCAGCCGCGCTGACCTTGGTAGCACGCCCGGTGGCCCTAGCTCCCGTGCTCAAGATGTTCGGCTACAACCTGCGAGAAATCACGTTGGTATCCTGGGTCGGCTTGCGAGGTTCAGTACCTATTATTCTGGCGATTTATCCCCTGATGTTTGGCCTCCCGGGGGCAGCACTCATATTCAACGTTGTTTTCTTCGTCGTTCTGATATCGGCAACCATTCAAGGTTCAACACTTCCAATCGTGGCACGCAAACTGGGGTTGACGGAAAATCCACCGGCAGCTCCGGCCGCGATGCTGGAAATTACCTCCATCGGTGACGTGGACGCGGATATAGTCGAATACACCCTGGGGCCGGAAGCGAGCAACGTAGGTCGTCGTCTATCGCAACTCGCGCTCCCGGCATCGACAGTGGTTGCCATGATTACGCGAGGAGAATCCGTCATACCACCTCGGGGTTCTACCAAATTATGCGCAGACGATCATCTGTTTGTTGTTTTGAGGCCCGAAACACGGCTCTTTGTCGACTGTGTGTTTTCTCCAGATAACGCGTCGCCACTCGATGATTTGCAAGGCTCGGAACTGAATCTCAAGGGATCGACGAGAGTGGAAGACATAAGAGCGTCTTATGGAATTGCTCTACCCGGAATTGGTAATGAAACGCTTGATGAACTACTCCGCAGAGAATTGCAGGATCAGATTACTGTCGATGCAGAACATGCTTTAGGCGAAGTTATGCTCATAGTTAGAGAGCTCGCCGATACCCGGGTTGTGACAGTTGGTCTGACGCGTATCAAACCATCGGCCGAACACGGTTAAACCGCCAAAATAAAAGCACGATTGAATCCTGTATTGGGACTTCTGCCCGGCTACTGAGTTATCAAAGGTCCATAAAAGGCGTATTCTTACCGATTCGCACCACGGGCCGCCCATTGACGGGCGGTTAAGTCATCGCGTTTTAAGTGATTGGATTACCTCAAGTGATACAACAAAAGAATTTCCAGCCCAAGAATCTGAATGCTCAGACCGTTGAACATTTGGGCAATCGAATAGTACGAGGTCATTACAGGGAAGGGGAGCAGTTACCCATTGAACCCGATCTGTGCGCAGAATTCGGAGTCAGTCGTCCCATAGTCCGCGAAGCCACAAAAATCCTTATTGCCAAAGGTTTGCTCACGTCCAAGCCCAGGGTCGGAACAGTGGTGCAGCAAAAAAGCCAATGGAACTTGCTCGATAAGGACGTACTTGGCTGGGTGACTCAATCGCTTCCTGCAGAAGAGTTTCTTGACATGCTGTTCGAAGCCCGGTTGGCCATTGAGCCGAGCGCTGCCGAAATTGCGGCGCAGAAGGCCACCCGAGAAGATATTGAACGCATCGGTCTGGCATACGAAGATATGGCCATTGCCAAATCACTGGAGGCGACCATCGAGCCAGATCTGCGCTTTCACCAGGCGATACTGGATGCTACCCAGAATGATGTCATCCGTTATATTGGCCATACTTTACACAACGCGCTTTCCATTTCCATAAGTCTTACCACCTGGCACAAAGACATTCATGTCCAGTCGCTACCCAGACACAAGGCGGTATACCAGGCGATTTCCGAAAATAATCCACACAAGGCGGGCAAGGCCGCCCGCGCGCTCCTGCTCGATTCGCGCCGGGATTTCGACAAAAAGGCCGCCTCTTAACGATCTGCCAGGCAGTTGAAAGGGATTTCAGGAAGCGTTAAAGGCAAAAATGGGCAAAAGGCGGAGTTTACTGGGTGTAGATGAGCATATTAAGCCTGTTTTTACCTCGCAGCGGAGAACTCCATGAATCGTAACCATCAAGTGCTATACCTGTCACACGGCGGCGGACCTCTGCCACTTCTGGGGGATCGGTCCCACGAGGAAATGGTTCGCTGCTTGAAAAATATCGCGCAAACGATTCAAAAACCTTCTGCAATCATCGTAATCAGCGCGCATTGGGAAGAAAAAACTCCCACAATTACAGCTGGTGAAACTCCTCAACTTATCTATGACTACTCAGGATTTCCAGAAGAATCCTATTCAATTACGTATCCATGCCAAGGGAACCCGGATCTGGCACGGCAGATTGCAAAGCAATTTTCGGAAGCGAAAATGGAAGCGACACTCAGTGATGATCGAGGGTATGACCATGGGCTGTTTGTCCCGCTGAAAATCATGTATCCCGATGCAGATATTCCGTGCATTCAGCTTTCTCTTCTCCGTCATCTGGATCCGGCGGAGCATATTCGTATCGGCGAAATTCTTGGCAAAGTGGAAGAGGGCGGGTCCCTGCTCTTTATCGGCTCCGGATTTTCATTTCACAATATGCGTGCATTTTTCGACGTGAGTACCGAAAAAACAAGACAGGCGAATGAATCTTTCGAGCACTGGTTACTGGATATTTGTAGCCGGCGAGACATTTCCGAACCGGAGAGGGCAGAGCAATTGATTAATTGGGAAACCGCTCCATCTGCGCGCTTCTGTCATCCTCGTGAAGAACACCTGTTACCACTTCATGTTTGCTACGGGATCGCGTCCGGTCCTTGTACTAAAACGTTTGAACTAGAGATTTTAAGCAAGAAGGCAAGCATGTACCTCTGGGACGGACAGCAGGTCTGAATCAGGTCATAACACTGCAATTTTTCAAGTCATTAAATTGCGTGGCAGTCTCCGTCGTCTAAGCTGAAAAAAGCACCCAGGGCGGCCTCGTCCGTACGGTTCGATCCATTGAATTAGCAATGAGGACTTTATGACGAAAACGCATATTCTTGCGGCCGTAATTTTCCTTCCGATCTCTCTCGGCGCCAACGCGACCGTTCCAGCCGGGACCTCATATGTTGGTGCAAACGCTGCAAATCTCACCATTTCTCCAGCTGGTGAAGCGGGAGACATATCACTACGGACTGCCTACGGACGCTTCGGCGACCGCATCTCTGACAACTTGTCGCTTGAACTTCGCTTCGGGACCGGTACTGAAAATGCCGAGATCGGGAGCGGGGCAGCCATGCAAGCTGAAGTGTCTGTTGATAAATTTTACGGAGTCTATGTTCTCGGCGGTGTGCCGGTGACAGAATATTTATATCCTTACGTCATTGTCGGCTTTTCTAAAATGGAGATTGAAGAAGTCGGCGCGTTTCAGCGCGACGATAAGTTGGATTACAATCCATCGTCACTGTCCGTTGGCGTCGGATTCAATTTTTCCCTCGGGAAAAATTTCGTATTAAACGCGGAATGGTCGCAACTCATCAAAGATGACGGCTTGAAGGTCGCCGGGCCGTCACTTGGAGTTGCTTATCAGTTCAAGGGTCGGTGAAAAAATCTTCAAGCGAAGGTTCAACGGGGAGGACTAAAAGGGGAAGACTAAAATGCCCGCAACTATTGGCGGGCATTCCAGGGATTGATAGAGCCTAACACGACGATTGTCTATTCCACGACTGGATAAAGCACACTACTCGACTGTGCGCGTATCCGACCATCGACATCTTTCTCTACGGTGACAGTTGCAGTGGCTGACGTTTTCCGTTCTAAAACGGTGATTTCAGCAGAACCAAAGCCGTCTGGGAATGAGTAGGCCACGGCTTTTTCGTTGACTGGCTCTGCAACAGGTGCGTCACCAACCACTCCGCCGACGGAGAATGTGAACTCGGGTTCAACATCTACCCAGCGCAAATCAGCAACAACCGTCAAGATCTCCGAGGCTCCAATGATTACACTTCCAGGCGGCTCCTCGACACCACCAGAGAGAAGCGCAAATACAGCCGGCGTCGAGTCACCGAACGAATCAGCCGAGAAGTTAGCGCTAACGGAAGTGCTACAGCTCTCGCTTTCGCTCTCAGGGCAGACCTCTTCGGAATTATCTTTAACGTTAAATGCTACTGAGTTCGTGCCAGCTCGCTTGGGTGACGCGTAATATACGCGATACCAGCCTAGCGTATTTTTATACGCTTCTTCGGTGACTTTAGTGAAAACCGCACCGAGCTCGGTTGCATCATTAAAGCTTTCCGCCTGATACACACGCCGGCTATCGCCAGTTAGCTCCGCAAGCGTCTCGACTGAGGCTTCATCCCCAACGGCTATCGCAAATATGTCCCTTAGAACGCCGAATTGATCCGTCAAGTTGACACTGCTCGCGTCCCGCGAGTCATAACTGTGTACGCCATCCGTCAATAGAACCGCATAACCATATTCGACAGAAACGAGATCGATCACTACATCCCATTGCGCTATCGCAGTTTCTACGGCTCCGAACAGATTGGTCGAATTATTCCTGCCGATAACACTTTCTTGAATAGTATCAATAGCAGCCTCGAGCGCATCTACGTCGCCAGTGAAACCCGCTATTTGTTTTATTTGACTATCAAATGTATAGATAGCGACCTCTTGGTGGTTGAACAGCCTGCCACCCACAGATCCACCGTCAGATGTTGCGCGAAGGGCAGATTTGGCGGCCGTCTTGAGATTCCGCATTTCATCTTCATCGATGCTGGAGCTGGTATCCAGTAAAAGTACGGCCCGAGTGCTAAAAGACGCTTGCGGTACCTTTTCCACTGCCAGAAAGGACTCCTGGCCTATGGGTAGAGAATTCTCATAAGCCTCGAAATCTGAGAGGTTTAAATCCAGTTCCGGCTCCTGAGTGGCGAGGTTCTCGACCCGGATTCCGGCAACTACAATGTTCGGATCGAAGATGTTAAACCCCGAAAGCCGCAGGTCGTATCCGCTTTTGCAGGTAATATTGACACCGGCCACGTCAGCTCCGGTGATCGTGCCCTCAGCACCTTCAATTTCGCAGTACTGACCCTGAGGATGTTCATTTATCGTTATCTCATATGATGCCGAATCCTCTAAACCAGTAAAGCTATAGGTTCCGTCGACTACGGTAACTACTTGACCGGAAGTCACTTCCGTCAACTCCAGAGAAGCTCCGCTTGCCAACCCGGCAACGTCGCCACCGACTGAGAAGCCAAACATCGATCCGCTGCCACCAGGTGAGGGGGCTTCTAAAAGGGAACCACTGTCACTGTCACAAGCAGTGAGGGAGATTGCGAATACAACAAACGTCATCCAGCTAGTAATTTTGCTTTCCATCGATCTTCCAACATTCAAAATGAGGCGAGCGCGCCAATTCCGTCCGTTGATAAACGAAAGACGCCTGACAAAATCAGCATAGCCCAGTTTTCTGTCTACGCAGGATTATTACGGATACCGGCCGCCGCCTGTTATGGATCATGTTAAGCGTTTCAAGCGTTAACCGCCCACGTTTGAAACGAACTTCTGGCGGTACCCGCAGCGCGCTAACACACAGTTTTAGGCTAAAGCGCATAATGTATATTATGTTAAATTACGACTTATGCCGTTGATTAACCTAACGTTTTATTGGGGTGCTGACTGTGGAACACATCGGGGATGGTATAAAGTTTATGCCGGTTCTTTGACGTCCATGTACCGGTAAATCTTAAGCGCTTTAATGTAGGGTTCTTTCTCGAGCGCAACATCGGATCTCTCCAGTCGGTTTGGTGCTGTTTCGCCCGGGTCGTCTCGCCACAGGCAGTGTTTGGGTAACCGGATCGACGGACTCAGCATTATCCCGCTGACGTTGATGGCTTTGCGTTTGCGTACTTTGTCCTCCCAGAAAACGATATTAGCCCGTAAAGCGTTCGGCAGGCTTTTCCGTAGTGCCAGTTTTTCTCCCGGCTTTAATCCAGCCAGTGCCAACAAAACCGCATCCCGTGTTGCCGCTACGGGCAGTGCTTCTGCCATTTTCTCCGCCTCATCCAAGTCTATCAGCTTGATCGACGAGTGCTTGGTTGCCCATGTCCAGGACACGGATTCAAGTTCCGGTGGCAAGATACGGATATGAGCGTAACATCGCAGCAAATCCAGACGGCGAAGCTTCATTCGGCCTAACGCCAAGTCAAGCTCTTCAGTTCGCCGTCCTTCTCTATGCAACGCCCGATCGACAAGTTTGTCGAGTGATGTTTTCTTTGCCCCGCCGATTTCCCTTACTTCCGTGACGGCAATTTGCAGTTCATCTTTTTTTTGATTCAGATGCAATGCCGACTTCAATGTCGCGTCCGATGAACATACGACGCCACTGGGTAATTCTGTTTCGCCCGGGGGCAGAAAAAAGCTGCGGGTCATTGTCTGAGCTGCCAGTTGCCTTCCGGAAGTACCGTCCTCAAGACCGGGCAAATACAGCGGCAGGTCTGAATCCGCTAGAACCGCCTGAGAGAATTGGTTTTGCGCAGTGACGAACGCATCGTAAGCCTCGATCATCGCCATCACAGCTGTGCTGAACATTGAGCCCCCTCCCACTGTTTTCGATTTATAACTTCGATGCTGCTTCTGCCAAACCGGGGATGGTATAAACTGATTGGCATCGAAATTCCGCTCTTCGACTACCTCCGGTTTAACTTGTGCCATATACCTCCCTCGGATTCGGGGATGGTATAAAGGTGAAGGGAATACTGCAACTGCTTTTTCCCATCATCGACTTCCCGATTACGACAGCTTCCGCCAGATTCTGATAATTTGAACCGCTGAATTAAAATCGTCCCCACCCCGAATTGCGTATCGAACAGGTGACGTCCACAAGATTGGGAGAATCTAAAATGTCACATCAGAAATACGCCAGCTGCATCCGAGCCTGCTTTACCTGTGCAACTGCCTGTGATTATTGTGCATCAGCCTGTCTGAATGAGCCCGATCCTGCGGCTATGGCTGATTGCATTCGCAGTGATCTGGATTGTGCACAAATCTGTCGCTTCGCCGCTTCGGCAATGGCACGTGGAAGCGATTCTGTTCAGAACATCTGTGGTTTATGCGCAGAAATATGTACTCTATGTGCGGCCATCTGCGAGCAGCACGAACACGATCATTGTAAAGCCTGTGCCGAAGCCTGCCGGCAATGTGCGGACGAGTGTCGTCGTATGGCTGCGTAACTAACCTGCTGTGTTTGAAAATCCGTGAACGATCCCTTCAACATGGGTTGCTCTCACCAATGACTTGCGCAACGTCTGAGTCAGAAATATGTCCCAATTGAAAGATCCGCGAGTACTGCTCGCTTCCGAGAGAACTCTGCTGGCGTGGGGGCGGTCAAGTATTTCGCTAATGGCTTTTGGATTTCTGGTTGAAAGGGTCAGTCTTCTCCCGGACTTTATCCAGGGAGATGATGGCTTTTCCCAGCAACCCTATTCCTTTGTTATCGGAATTACATTCATCTTGCTCGCCTCTTTCACAGCGCTCTATTCCGTCTGGCAGCACAAACAGATTCTTGAAACACTTCAACCCGAAGAAGTCCCATCAAGCTACAAGCTGGGCGTGAGCATGTGGGTGAACGGTTTGATCGCAATGCTGGGCATTTTATTAAGTGTCACCTTGACTATCGGCTACCTTTGAATTCCCCCGATACAGGCTACGAATTCCAGAAATCGCCGTTACGATTTTGGAGCCGCCCGAAATACGTTCTCAATTTCATTTACGAGTCGACTATAATCCGGTGAATTGTCTTCACTGTAATGAAAATTTTTAAACAGTCCCGTGAGACGAATGAAGTAATCCCTCGCTGCGCTCTGACTTTCGAAGTCATAATTCGCACTCACAATCTGATAAAGCAGACCAAATGTGAATGCCTGCCTCTTCAGCGGCACGCTTGAGTCAACCTTGTCGAATGCGTCCTGTTGCAGATAAGCCATATCGATGAGTAAAGATTTCTGGTAGGTAACGTAATCCGCGACTGTTATGCCCTCCTCGCCAGAGACCTGCATCATTTTCTGCACGCTGTCACCTTCAATCAAAAGGCTCTGCATCTGCTTGACCCGAGCGACCCAGCCTGACTCAAGATTTTCTTCGAACCAGGTCCCTATCTGCTCAAGATATCTGGACCAGGAAATCAGCGGATCGATGGCCGGATAAAAGCGCTTGTATGCGCGGGAATAGGAAAGACCGAGAAAACTCTTGACCGTGTTGAGCGTGGACTGGGTTACCGGCTCTTCGAAACTTCCGCCTGCCGGCGATACCGTACCAATCATTGTCAGGCTGCCGAGGGCACCATCAGCTGCCTTAATGACGCCCGCCCTTTCGTAAACTGAGCGGATCGACGAGTCGAGATAAGCGGGAAAGGCTTCGTCACCGGGAATTTCTTCAAGACGACCCGACGTCTCCCGCATTGCCTGCGCCCATCGAGACGTTGAGTCCGCGAGCAATAACACCTGATACCCCATCTGACGATAATATTCTCCCAGAGTCAGCCCGGTATACATTGAAGCTTCCCGCGCCGCCACCGGCATTGATGAGGTATTGCAAATTATGATCGTCCGGTCGATTAACGCACCGCCTGTGAGAGGATCCTTCAGATGGGGAAATTCCGTCAGCGTTTCGACGACTTCACCGGCGCGCTCACCACAGGCCACTACGATGACGATGTCCGCATTGGAATGTCGCGCGATAAGGTGCTGAAGGACGGTCTTCCCCGAACCAAACGGCCCTGGAATGCAACCGGTTCCGCCAAGTGCAATCGGGAAAAATGTATCAATCAACCGTATGGTCGTTCCCAGTGGCTGACTCGGATACAAACGTTCGCAGGATCGGTTCTGCAAAAGATCGCGCGTCAGAGGCTTGCGCACCGGCCAGCGTTGTTCGAGTGTCAAGGTTGCTTCCGACCCATCCGCCTTTCTCACCCGAGCGACAGGGGTATCCACGGTTACCGACGCTTCTTGTATCCAGGTGACCTCGATAACGCCGTGCCAGTCGAAAGGCACCATAATCTTGTGGGTAAACCGGCCTTCCTGAACCGTGCCAAGAACTGCGCCCGCTTTCACTTTTGCATGGGTTTGCACCTGCGGTACAAATGACCATTTCCGGGTTTTGTCCAGTGCGGGCAGATCAACGCCTCGTGGCAAAAAAGTGCCGAATCCCTGCGCCAGGTCCTCCAGCGGGTTCTGCAAGCCGTCATACACTTTCCCCAACAATCCTGGCCCCAGACTGACAGAAAGCAGCTCGCCCGATTGCTCGACAATGTCGCCAATGGCAACGCCGGTGGTATCTTCAAACACCTGAACATCAGCGAACTGCCCTTTAACTCTCAACACTTCTGCTTTTAATCGCACAGGATGCGGGGAGTGACGGGACCGGGCCGGGCGTATATATATCACTTCATTCTTCAGCATCGGTAACAGCCGCCCGTCTTTCCGGCCAGCCTGGATACGTACCAGGCTTTCCTGCACGGCAACGACGCGCGCGGGTATATCGGCGGTAGATTGATTGTCTTTGGTCATGAATAGACTCGTTCAATGATTATTGAAGCTCTGCACTTTCAAAAGCGGCCATGGCATCGTTCAAAAGTGACAAAAAACGGGGTTCGGCAACCTCGACTTTATAGGAGGTCCAACGGGCGACCAGGTCCCATCTCATTCGATATATAACAACCGCCGCGAAATCAAATTCATGACCATCCTCCAGATTCCGAAGCCAGTACCATACGTTAAGCAGCACAAGTTTCTCCAGCGCCAGGCTTTGATTTTCGTCCAGCAGATATTTAGCCTGAACAACCCAGGGATGAGCCTTTTCCATGCCCAGCAAAGGCTCCTGCCAATAGCGACGTATACGGGGGAGCCAGCGACCGTAGCCCCACCGTCCTGGCGGCAGCGGCAGTTGATCCTTCTTGCGACGCAGTGCAGCAAGCACGGTCCGATACTCAGTTCGCCAGATAATGCACTCCCGGACAAACTCGGATTTGACCTGCTCCAGGCGCTTGTCGAGAATGATCAGAAACTCTTCATCGCTGCGACTGGACGGCTGTCGAAACCAATCCAGGACTTCACTCAGAATTTCCATATCCTGCAGATCGTCCGGTTCGAGCATCCGCAACCGGTTCTGCAATTGCACCCGGGAAATTGGGGTCTGAGTTGTAGATGCCAAGGGTTCAAAAGCAGGCAGACTGGTGATAAGCGCCGCGTACCGATATGACTGCTGGCCAAGCATTACTTGACCATCCCTTCAAGCATGGCGCGAAAACGCGGTTGCAAATGTTCCAGCAGCAATTCACTGAGTGTTTCATCGGTCAGGTCGATCTGGATATCATGATCAACCAGACGTATGCGTAATCCGCCCTGCAAATCTTCACTGGTGGAAAAAACTACACCTTTGCGCAATTCATCGGCAGCGACATTGATAATGAAGTGGGAAAGACTGCCCTCCTCCAGCTCCAGTGGTTGACGGCGTAATTCTTCAAGCCCGATCCGGTGGCGGGGTAAAACCATTTCGACCTTTTTGCATTCATCTATCCGGTTGTCTTCTCTCACCTGTCCAGCCACTTCCAGCAGCAGCATTCGTAGAAAATCTTCCTGCTGCAGCTCCTTTGCGATCAGCCGCTTTACCCGTTCTCCGATCACATCCGATAGCTGGGCCTTCAGTTTGAGGACAATGTCGCGCATGGCAATGGCGAGGGCGTCCTGACCACCACGCTTTAATCGGTCGACTTCAAGCTGTGCCTGGGCAACCATCGACTGTGCCGTCTGCTCGGCTTCTGCGATCACTGCAGCCGCGCGACGTTCGGCTTCCGCCACAATTTCATCGGCACGTAGCCGGCCGGCCAGCACGCCTTCATCCCGCAGCCGTTCGATCAGCTGTTCGACACCAGCGGAAATTTTTTCGTCTTTTGTCTTCGCGTCAGTTTTCAAGGTAATTCTCCACGCAGCAGTGGGTCATTGTTCGCGCCGATTCACGCAGCGGGAATACTTCCAGCGGCCACCAGTGCAAAGACAAACGCAAACACGGCAAACCCTTCCACGATGGCCGCCGGCGCGAGTGACAGGCCGAATATCTCCGACTTGATTTTGCTGGCATGGATGGCGGACGCGCAAGCCTGCCCCTGACGCACGCCGGAAACCATTAACGCCAGCCCGGACATGATTCCGATACCGGCCAGCGCCGGTGCTGTCGTGGCGGTTATCTCACGCTGCAAAGAAAACATGATCACAATTCCGTAAATCACCTGGGATGACGGCATTACCGAGACGCCGATAAAGCGGCCATAACCCGACTCCGTATCGAGCATTGCCCCGATTGCGGCCTGCCCCGCGATAGCGCAGCCAATAATGCTGCCAATTGCGCCCAGGGCCATGACGCCATACATCCCGGCCCAGCCCAATGCAATACTCAGTTCACTCATTCGGATACTCCTGTTTTTTGAATGCTCGGAACGGGCGACCTTCGCCATCCAGCGCCCATTTGTAGAACTCGATAAAATTCAGTCGCAATCCGTGCACCACCCCACTCACTACTGATAGCAGCAGATTGAGCAGGTGTCCGACCAGCAGGATCAGGATACCGCCGAGCAAACCCAGTCCTCCGCCGGAAGCAAAAGCGTTGTCTGCAAGATCATTAAAGGTCAACGCAAGGGATGCTGATGCCAATCCGAGTGCGAACAGGCGCAGATAGGAAAGAACATCGCCAAAAAGATTGGTTACATTGGTCAATGCTTTCAATCCGTCAAGGATCCGCAATACCAGGCTGCCTATCGAATGGATTTTACGATCGCTGCCGCTGACAAAAACTACGGCCAGACCGGCTCCGAGGAAAAGATAACCGGACGTTCGCCCAGAGGTGTCAGCCTGCGTCAACCCGATTGCCGCACCCGCCAGCAACACGACTATCCAGCCGAGATGGCCCCATGCCTGCGAGCTCTTTCTTTTCAGGACCCACTGGTACGCGTTCGCGATAATCAGGTGAACAATTCCGCAGCCGACCGAGATTGCCATCATCATGTCGAAATTATTGACGTCCAGCACTTTCAATTTGCCAAGCAGGGAATCCGGCGGAAAAGCGTGGCCGAAAAAGCTTCCCACAGCGATACCCCACGCCGTGGACACAAACAGCAAGATTGCCAGCAAGGGGCGCATGGCCCTTCCGGTCGCGGAGGTGGACAGCGGCTTCCAGAACGCCGCAAGCAGCGCAACAAGAACCAGCGCGTAGCCGGCATCAGACAATATCATGGCGAAGAAAATGGAAAAGGTCGCCATCAGAATCAGTGAGGGGTCCCAGGCGCCGTACGCCGGCGTCTGGTAAAAATTTACCAGCAACTCGCCACCCTTTATCGCATCGGGATTCTTCAACAGCGTCGGAGGCTGATCCTCCTCACGGCACGCTTCAAACTGCACCGCTGTTCGGGCTGTCTCGCAAAACTGTTCAAGCGCCGCCCGCTGCTCGCTCGCCACCCAGCCATGAAGAATAAAAATTTCATCGAAGTGCGCACTGTAGCGCGCGGCCAGATCCATCGCGGAAGAATCCTGTGCCCGCGCCCGATGCCGTTTGAATATGGATATCCAGCGAGTCAGCCGTTGCCGGTCGGCTTCAGCATCTTCAAGGGCGATCTCGGCAGCCAGGCGTTGGCGAATAATCTCATCAAGAGCTAGAGATCCGGTCCGGCACCGGTCAACGGGAAGCACATCCGGCGGCGGTTCTGATCTGCTGACCAGAATTACCCAGTGGTGGGCGCTATCCTGATGAGCGATATACCACGGGTACTCAATCCGCTTCAGTGCCGATCTGTATTTGTGGGGCAGGATATAGAACCACAGCCTTTGACCCTCAAGTTCATCAATGTCGGGCAGGCGAAAATTCCCCCAGGGACGCAGAGTCTTTTCTCTTTCTGTCAGCGCGTCGACCCTGTCTGTCAGCGCGCGCTTGAGTTTCTGATTTTCCACAACCTGGTGAATCAGGCTCTCGATATCCACATCCGTGTCAAAAGTAGCCTGTCGGCGCTTGACCGGCGATTCGTCCAGATACCGGATCGCATTTTCGAGATGCTCACTAAGGCTGCGACCCAGCCGGGACCCCGGCTCTTCTGTCGGAGGTCCGTCAACTTCCAGATCTACCAGATGGACCAGCCCCAGGCTCTGCAATGCGTCGAGGATCTCCGCCTTGCGCTGCAACTGTCCGATAATCCACACTTTGTTCAGCGCGACAATGCTCAAAGGGCAACCTCCGGTGACTCAATGTCTTCTTGATTGTCCTGCTCCTGCCGTTTTCGTTTGGCAATCTTTGAACGGACCACGGCCGCCCGTTCGTTATCGGAAAGGAAAATTTCGATCTTGCGCATGTTTTTGCGGGTTTGCGGTATCAGCACCTTCTCCAGCAAATTGACCCGCTGAGTTGCCTTCTTTACTGCATATGCCAGAATTTCAACCCTGCGCTTAAAGACCTTCACCTGAATCTGCAGGGTACTTGCGCGCTCCAGCTCCCGCACCAGCAGATCGACCCAATGTGGCCGCACCAGATAACCATACGCGTTGCGTTTTACATGGAGTTTTTTCAGGACCGGCAAACTGATTCCCATCATGTTCTCCTGGGAGAGCTCGATTGAATCCACAACCACCAGCTGATCCAGTGAAACCTCTTCATTACCGAGCATCGGCAATTCCTGAGGAACCCGGGCCAGCAGCGCGGCAAGTTCAGATTCCACGTCAATTAGCCGCTTTTCCTGATTTTTCTTTTCAATGATCAACTGCTTTCGTTTCAAATCCAGGGACGGCAAAAACCGCTGGTAATTATCGAGCTTCCTTGACTCTTTAAGATAAGTGGATTTACTGAGCGTCAGCTGTGCCATAAGGGAAGTATTTCTCGATCAATTGTTGCTTCATCAGTAGCTCTTCCGGCTGAAAACATTCAGCAAGAATCTCCCACGAAAGATCCAGTGCACGCTCAAGTTCAAGACTGACGTCTATGTCCATGAACCGTGAGCGAAACAGGCGACCGAACCGCAATACGCGCTGATCAAATTCCGACAGTTCGAAAGCCATTGCCTGTTTCTGCTCCGCGTCCCGCGCGGCGGAATAAAATCGGATCATGGTGTTCATGATCTGGCTGTGGTCTTCCCGGGTCACCTTGCCGATAACGTGCTGCTTGAGACGGGAAAGAGAACCGAACGGATCAATATGACCGTTGTGAAGGTAAAACTGACCTTCTGTGATATAGCCGGTATTGTCCGGAACAGGGTGAGTGACATCATCGCCCGGCATGGTAGTGACCGTGAGAATGGTCACCGAGCCGCCCTTCTTGTAATCCGCCGCTTTTTCATAACGCCTTGCGAGCTGGGAATACAGATCTCCCATATAGCCACGGTTGGACGGAATGTTCTCCATGGCGATCCCGACTTCTTTCATGGCATCTGCGTATGCGGTCATATCCGTCATTAGAACCAGTACACGCTTGCCCTCCTCGACCGCAAATTTTTCTGCGACCGCAAGACACATGTCCGGCACGAGCAGACGCTCCACAACCGGATCAGACGCCAGATTGACAAACATGACGGTCCGCGCAAATACGCCGGCGTCGGCGAATTGCTGCCGGAACATGTAGTAATCGTCAAAGATCAGGCCTAAACCGCCGAATATCACCAGATCAGCTTCCGCCTGAATGGCGATGCGAGCCAGCAACTTGTTATAGGGCTCGCCGGCTACGGAAAAAATGGGAATTTTCTGACTTTCAACGAGGCAGTTGAACACGTCTATCATGGGGATATTGGTGCGGATCATTTTCGAGGCGAGTTGACGTCGCGCCGGATTCACCGAAGGTCCGTCCACCTCGATTTTCGCATCCTGCGCCAGACTCGGGCCGGCATCCATTGGAAGACCGTCCCCCCGGAAAATTCGTCCGAGCACATTTGCCGAACAGACAACCTTAAAAGAATCGCCCAGAAAATTGACACTCGCCCGGGTCGAAACCCCGGTGGTTCCCGCAAAAACCTGCAACGCGGCCACATCACCGTCCAGACGGATGACGCGAGCCAGAGAAGCAAACCCACTGTCGTCTTCGACTTTGGCCAGATCGTGCAAGGCAATCGACGCATTATCTTTCAAGGCATCCTGGGGAATCCGGACCTTGATGATATCGCCGACGATTTCCAGAATTTTTGAATACCGCGTCAGTTGTTGTGCCATTGACCTACCAGTCCACCTTTAACGAATTAAGGAATTTTGAATTCACCCCACCCTCTCCCATTATCGTTTTCCACATATTTTTTGTGACGACGGATGGGGCTTATGCGGCATTCGGTACTGAAAGGAGTTGCTGATCGCTACTGCTGCATGAAAAGTGCATTTTACGACAAGTACGGTTTACTTAATGCTAAGTCTGGACAACTGTTGTAAAACAACGTGACCTCAGCGCCACGATGAACTTTGCCCCGCTCTATCGTCATGTTACGTCAACTGAGCGTACTGGATTTGATTCAGATCATGGTTGTACGAAGAAGGTCAGGTTGACCGCAGAGTGCTCGTGGTCGATTCTTGTGAGCCTGTCTGCTTTTGACCAGGGTCTGTACGAAAAGTCGTCGAGCGAAGGTCAGGCAAGGCAGCCTGTTTTTAACGCAGCATCACCGAGCGCAGACACTTTTCGTACAGAGCCTAATCTTGAACGTATTAAAAAAGGGTAGACTATCGAGCCTGTGACGTCTTTCCGATTGACGTCCCTTGATTTAGAGCCCTCCCCGGTGACAGCGCGAATGAATATGACTGAAACGATCCTGGTTTTCAATAGCGGCAGTTCTTCCTTCAAGTTTTCTCTGTTTGCGGTGCAGGATGAAGCGCTGATTCTTTCCGGCATCGCGGACAAACTGGGGCATCCAGACGCCTACCTGGAAATAAAGGCGTCGTCTGCGAACGGTCTGGTCGGCAATAAACATCGATTTGATACACCGGATGCAACGCATCGACATGCCATCCAGCAGCTCATTGAGGTATTTCCGCAGTTTGGAGTCGACTTCGACAACGTTGTTTCGGTGGGACACCGGGTGGTTCACGGTGGTGAAAAGTTCGCATCCTCCGTCATCATTAACGAAGATGTCATCCGCGAAATCGCCGCGTGCAACAACCTGGCGCCGCTGCATAATCCGAAAAATCTTCTCGGAATTGAGATCCTTCAAGACCTGAGTCCGAATCTGCCGCAAGTCGCCGTCTTCGATACGGCTTTCCACCAGACTCTGCCGCAAACTGCCTATCTGTACGCGGTTCCCTGGCATCTCTACACCGATCTTGGCGTGCGCCGCTATGGTTTTCATGGCACCAGCCATCGATATGTGGCCGGGCGCGCCGTCGAGAGCCTTGGTCTGGATCCGCTGGATCACCAATTGCTAGTCGCCCATCTGGGCAATGGTTGCAGCGCTGCGGCCATTGTTAACGGACGCAGTGTTGATACCACCATGGGGCTGACACCTCTTGAAGGGTTGATGATGGGCACCCGCTCGGGGGATGTGGATCCGAGCCTGCACGGGTTCCTGCACGAGCATCTGGGCTGGTCCCTGGACCGGATAACGGCGACGTTGAATAATGAATCGGGCCTGCTGGGACTGTCGGGGTTAAGTAACGACATGCGCAAGCTCTACGATGCGGCACAGAAAGGCAATCAGCAGGCGCAACTCGCGTTTGATATATTCTGTTTCCGCACTGCTCGTCAGTTGAGCGCATTGACCGCATCTCTGACCCGGATCGACGCCCTGGTATTTACCGGTGGCATCGGCGAAAACCAGGTGCAGGTTCGCGAATCAGTGATCCGGCAGCTGGCCATTTTCGGTTTCATTCTTGATGCAGAAGCAAACCGGGAGCATGGACAGGCAAACCGTGGTGTTATTACGGCGCCGTCGAGCACCCGCGCCTGCGTCATCAATACCAATGAGGAACTCATGATCGCGCGGGATTGCCTGGCTCTGCTTGCTGACTGACTGACTGGCTTCAGTCAGGCCCTGCATGCACCTGTCCGAATAATCAAACACCTGAGGAATTTTCATGCACAGTTTTTTTGTCGCACCTATCGCGGCGGGAACCGGACTGTCTTCGGTCTGCATGGGCCTGGTCCGGTCGCTCGATCAGATCGGCGTACGGGTTGCTCATTTCAAGCCCATCGCACAGAGCGATACCCTCGAACTGAATAAAACCCATCTTGCAAGTGAATTCCCACATTCCACCCATATCCAGTTAAGCCTGCATTACGCCCAGCAGATGATGGCCCGCAACAAAGCGGACCTGCTGATGGAGGAGATCCTCAATAACTGGCAGAGATACCGGGGTGAAGCCGACGTGGTGATTGTGGAGGGGCTGGTGCCGGAAGCGGACCAGGAGTATGTAGAACAACTCAACCCCATGCTGGCGCGGGTGCTGGGCAGTGAGATCATCCTGATCGCGGCCCGTCGACATCATTCACTTGCACAACTGAACGACCGGATAGAAATGACGGCCGGTCTGTTCGGCGGTCACGGCAATCCTCGTCTCATCGGTTGCATCCTGAACAAAGTCGGCGCACCGCCCGAAGACTATCAGCGCATCAAGGCCCGCGGTGACAGCGATCCGCCATCTGTGGATGAAACCTCGACCGCCGACATTCAGCACAGTTTGCCGATATTCAGTCGACCGGGGTTTGCGTGTCTTGGCAATATCAAATGGAACCCCGAATTTATTGCCCCGAGGACTCTCGATGTCGCCAGACATTTGCGCGCCGACATCCTTCATGAAGGTGAACTACGCCAGCGCCGGGTACGTTCCATTGTGTTCATGGCACGCACCATTCCGAACATGATCAATACCCTCAAGGCAGGCACCCTCGTGGTCACCCCCGGCGACCGCGTGGATATCCTTCTGGCGACTGTCATTGCGGTTTTGAACGGGGTACCGCTGGCGGGCATCGTATTTACCGGCGATCTGCTCCCGGATTCCCGGGTCATGGATCACTGTGAAGCGGCCATCAAAACCGGGCTGCCTATCCTCAGCACGCCCCACGACACGTTGAACACCGCCCAATGGCTCGGCGAAATGAGTCCGGAAGTGCCACCGGACGATCAGGAGCGTCGCAATTCCGTGATGGAAAGCATCGCCCAGTATCTGGATGCCCAGACGCTCGCAGAACGCAGCAAAGTGTCCCACGAGATCCGCCTGTCACCACCGGCATTCCGCCATTATCTGGTTACCCGGGCCAAGGCCGCCAACAAGCGTATCGTTCTGCCCGAAGGCGAAGAGCCGCGCACCATTCAGGCCGCAAAAATCTGTGCTGAGAAGGAGATCGCGCGCTGTGTGCTGCTGGGTGACAAAAGCGCCATCCTGCGGCTCGCGGAAAGCCAGGGGATCGAGCTGCCGCGGAGCATCGAAATTCTGGAGCCCCAGGCAATTCGCCACCGGTACGTACAGCCCATGGTGGAGTTGCGCAAACACAAAGGTCTGGCCGCCGACATGGCTGCCGCGATGCTGGAAGATACGGTGGTTCTAGGCACGATGATGCTCGCCCGCAATGAAGTGGACGGACTTGTCAGCGGTGCCACTCACACCACCGCCAACACCATCCGCCCCGCCCTGCAGCTTATTAAAACCCGGGCGGACGCGGCGCTCGTGTCGTCGGTGTTTTTCATGCTGCTGCCGGACCAGGCTCTGGTTTACGGGGATTGTGCCGTAAACCCCGATCCCAACGCCGAAGAGCTGGCGGATATCGCCATCCAGTCCGGTGACACGGCCAAGGCTTTCGGTGTGGAACCGCGCATTGCCATGATCAGCTACTCCACCGGTACATCCGGCCGCGGCGCCGATGTTGAAAAGGTCCGTAGCGCGACGCAGATTGCTCGCGCAAAACGCCCGGATCTCATCATTGACGGCCCGCTCCAGTACGACGCGGCGGCCATTCCCGGCATCGCCGCACTCAAGGCGCCCAGCAGCCCGGTCGCCGGCAAGGCGACGGTCTTTGTTTTCCCCGACCTCAATACCGGCAATACCACTTACAAGGCGGTGCAGCGCAGCGCCAATGTGCTGAGCGTGGGACCGGTGTTGCAAGGGCTGCGAAAGCCGGTGAATGATTTGAGCCGCGGCGCAACCGTGGATGACATTGTGTACACCATCGCCATTACCGCCATCCAGGCAGATCAGGTCTGAGCTGTCGGCCAAACGACGCGTGCCCGCTACTCATAACTGAGTAGCGTCGCCTTGCCCCAGAATATGCGGTATATGAAAACCGTGTACCAGGCAATCAAGGGTACGACGATGATCACCCCCACGAATACAAATTTGAGAGATGTTATCGACGCAGCCGTTTCCGCAATGGTCAGTCGGTCAATCACGATATCGGGATAAATGCTGTAGGCGAGTCCCAAAGACGCCATCACGCAGATCACGACCATCGCCGCAAACACGATCCAGCCATACCCGGCTTGCAGTAACGCCGACTTGTGGAGAATCCACCCCAGAGTCAGATAAGCAACCACCGTTGTAATCGGGATGGGCAACAGTCCGATGGCCGCGGGCAAGGAGAACCATTTGCTGGCTATTGCCTCGCTGGCGATGGGTGTGGCGATCGAAATGGTGAACAGCCCAAGACCCAGCGGCAGCAGCGTACGCCGTGCCCAATGTCCGGCCCTTTCATACAGAGCGCCGTCAACCTTGATGAACAGCCACCCACAACCGAGCATGATGTAAAGCGCCGGCAAGGTCAGGGCGATCACCAGGGAAAAACCGCGTGCCATCCAATTGCTCTCCAGCCCCATGACATAAGCACCCAGCATCCAGCCTTGTGAGACTGCCGCCAGCAGCGAGCCGATAAAGAAAAGCCGGTTCCAGCGGTGCCGGAACTTCACTTCCGCCTTGACGCGAAAATCAAAGGCGACACCGCGAAGAATCAACCCGAACAGCATCAGCGTCACGGGCAGGTACAGCGAGGTGAGAATGACGCCGTGGGCTTTGGGAAACGCAATCAGCAACACCCCGATACCCAGAACAATCCAGGTTTCATTGGCATCCCAGAAAGGACCGATGGTGGCGATCATTTGATCTTTCTGATCATCCGTGGCAAAGGGCAAGAGTATCCCGATACCGAGGTCGTAACCGTCGAGCAGGATATAAACCAGGAGTGCCAATCCCATGACAGCCAGAAAGAACAGCGGTAACCATGCTTCCCATTCCATTTCAGCGCCCTCCAAACCGGTCAGCGGTTTTCTTCATCTGTTGCTCCTGCGTCAGCGATTGCGCAGGCTTCGAGGCCATATGGTTAAGCGTCAGAATGTAAGAGACCAGCAGGAATGCATAAAGCGCGAGATACCCCAGCAGAGTGGAAAGTACCATCCCGCCGGAATGCCCCGCGACTACTTCCGCGGTCCTTATAACACCGTAAACGATCCACGGCTGGCGCCCGATCTCGGTGACATACCAACCCGCCAGTACCGCAATCCAGCCGGAGAACGCCATCCAGGACAATGCCATCAGCAAGGGTTTGTCAAAGCGGCTTTTGCGCAACAGCCGGTACACTCCCCACCAGGATACGATCAGCATCAGCATGCCGATGCCCACCATCACCCGAAAGCTCCAGAAGACGATGGCGACGGGGGGATGATCTTCACCGAATTCGTTAAGGCCCTGCACTTCCCCGTCGAGCTCGTGAGTCAGGATGAGACTCCCCGCCTTCGGGATACGAATGGCGAAATCCGTACGCTTTTCCTCCTCGTTGGGGAAGCCAAACACCGTAAAGGCCGCCCCGGTCTCGGTTTCCCAGACGGCTTCGATCGCGGCGATTTTTGCGGGCTGGTGCTTCACGGTGTTCAGGCCCAGCCAGTCACCCACAGCAATCTGCAGCGGCGCGACGATTGCCGCAAGGTAGACCCCGGTGCGGATCACCTTCCAGGTGCCGGGCCCGGCCTTGTTTCGCCGTACGCGCCAGGCGCTGATGCCCGCGACAAAAAACGCGCTTGTCAGCAGCGACGCCAATAACATGTGTATCAGCCGGTGCGGAAAGGACGGATTGAAGATAGTGTCCCACCAGCTCTCCACCATCAATACGCCATCCACCTCGTAGTACCCGCTGGGAGTCTGCATCCAGGCGTTCAGGCTCATGATCCAGAAGGCTGAAAAGGTTGTGCCTATGGCCACCAGCGCCGTCGCCGTCAGGTGAGTGCGATTCGACACCCGGTTCTTGCCGAATAGCATGATCCCCAGAAACGAAGCTTCCAGAAAAAAGGCGGTGAGCACTTCATACCCCAGCAATGGCCCGGCGATATTACCTGCCCGGTCCATAAACCCCGGCCAGTTGGTACCAAACTGAAAGCTCATGGTGAGCCCTGATACCACCCCCAGCGCGAAGGTCAATGCAAAGACTTTCACCCAGAAATGATAGGCGTACTCCCAGTCCTGATCTCCCGAGAACGTAAAACGGGTACGGAAATAAAGCAGCAGCCAGCACAGGCCGATGGTCGTACTGGGAAAGAGAATGTGAAAACTGATGTTGGCCGCAAATTGCACCCGGGCCAATACGAGAGGATCCAGTTCCATGCGGGGCTACCTTCAACGGTGGTTTACGGCTCCGGACAGTTCATCCCTGCAGCCTTCGCCGGGAAATTCCAGCTCCACGGTGGTGTGCACCAGGTTGTACTCTGCCAGCGACGCTGCCACCCGTGCTTTGAGATCCTTCTGCTGAGCGGCATCAAGTTCCCGGTCCACGAGCAGATGCACTGTTAATACGTGAGCTTCACCATCGAGAGACCAGAAATGCAGTTTGTGCACATCTTTCACCTCGCGAAGCGCCTGCAGGACGGTCACTATCTGGCGATGCACGATTTCGTCGGGGACGGCCTGAAAAAATACTCTGGCAGTCTCGACCAGAAGTCTTGTCACGTTAAACGCGATAAAGACCGTGAAGATAATTGACAGCGCCGGATCCAGGATGGGCCAGTCAAAAAATTGCAGTGTCGCAGCGACAATCAGCACGGCTACCCAACCCAGTACGTCTTCCAGAAGATGCCAGTTGAGCGCCCTTTCGTTCAGCGATTTACCTCGACTGAGCCGGTACGCAGCATAGCCGTTGACGGCAATCCCCACAATCGCCAGAAGCAGCATTCCTTCAGTATGTGGCATGACCGGATCGGCCAGGCGCGGAATGGACTCACTCAGTACCCAGCCGGATGCCGCGATCAGCAGCGCTCCGCTGATCAACGCACCGAGCAGGGAAAACCGTCGGTAGCCATAGGTAAATTTCGTGTCAGCCTGACGCACGCTATACCCTTGCAGCCACCAGGCAAAACCGATGGCCAGCGTGTCTCCCAGATCGTGAACCGCATCGGCCATGATGGCGGTGCTGTTGGTGAGCACCCCGCCCACCAGTTCGATCACCGTGAATCCGAGATTCAGGAAAAATGCCCAGGCGATGGGATTGTCGCCTGGCTGATGGCTTCCATGGCCGTGCTGGTGCGCGCCATGCTTGTGATGCCCATGACTGTGATGACTGTGATGACGGTGATGACTATGCTGATGCATAGAAAATATCCAGACGAGGGTTTTGTTTAGTACAGCACAATTGCCTGCATCGCTTCGAGTCCAGGACTCACCGGCCCGGAACAGCACCACTCTCCCCTTACGCAGCAACCGTAATGAGAAGTTCACTCTTGCTTCCCGATAGGGAAACGCCAGACAATGCTGCCGCACCCGATTTACCGGTCTTGCGACCACAAAGTCAAACCGGCGCTGCCTGTTCCCGCCGGGTAACAGTGGCGTCACTATCAATCTTGAGGAATCCGGAATGAAAAAAACACTGCTTGGCACTATCACCCTGGGATCAATTGTCGGTCTGGCATCCGCTGGAGCCAGCGCGGCAACAAGCTCTTTCGCAGTCACAGATCTGGGGTCGGGCTACCAGGTGGCTGCCGCGGAGAAGGACGCGGAAGGCAAATGTGGCGAAGCCAGGTGCGGTGCCAAATCCGCTAAAGATGCCAAAGACAAAGAAGCCAAATGTGGTGAAGCCATGTGCGGCGCGCACGACAAGGAAGACAAATCCGCCAAAGAAGAGAAAGGCGGAGAAGGCAAGTGTGGTGAGGGCGCCTGCGGAGGTTCCCACTAACCGGCTTTGTTCTCCGTTATGAATTCCCCCCGATTGTGCGGTGCCGGCCTGGGATTCCGCCGGGAGCTGCTGCCGGCCATGGACGCCGCCGACCTTACCGGCATCCGCTTTTTCGAAATAGCCCCGGAGAACTGGATCCGGCTGGGGGGTCGCTTCGCGCGCGACCTGCATCGCTACACAGACAGATATCCTTTTGTGTGTCACGGTTTGTCCTTGTCCCTGGGCAGTACAGACCCGCTGGATCGCGATCTGCTCGGGGATATCCGCCGCTTCATGAGCGATCATCAGATCGACCTGTACACCGAGCACCTCTCCTGGTGCAGTCATGACGGGCATCTGTACGATTTGCTGCCGCTGCCATTCACCCGCGAAACAGCCCGCTGGGTTGCCGAACGCATTCGCCAGGTTCAGGATTGCCTCGGTCAGCGCATCGGCATTGAAAACAGTTCCTATTACCTGGTGCCACCGGACAGCGACATGAGCGAAGTGGACTTTATCAATGAAGTCATGCGTGAATCCGACTGTCTGCTGCACCTCGACGTGAATAATCTGTATGTGAACAGTTGCAATATGGGTTACGACGCCGACGCGTTTTTGGCTGCTCTGCCGCTGGAACGCCTCTGCTACCTGCATGTTGCCGGTCACCATACCGATACTAACGGCTGGATTACCGATACCCATGGCGCTGCTGTCATTGAGCCCGTGTGGACCTTGCTGGAACAGATCTACCGTCTTTTGCCCACGCCGGCCCAGAATATGCCCACTTGCCTGGAGCGGGATTTCAACTTTCCCGCCTTCCCCGAACTTCAACAGGAGCTGGCCCGGATACGATCCTTGCAATCGGGCCAGCGGTTGTACCATGACTGAGTCAGCAAAGCGGCCGCCGGCCGGACTCCAGCAGTTCCAGACGTCCTTCAGCCACCAGCTTCGCCACGGCAACGCCTTCATCGGCGCCACCGAGACTGCGGCCACGGTGATTTACCGGAAGCTGCTCTACAACAATATCCGCGGCTTTGTCGATCGGTGCTTCCCCGTGTCCCGACAAATACTGCCGGAGGCGCAATGGCACCACCTTTGCGACGATTTCTTCCGCTCGGCCCGGTGCGATAGTCCCTATTTCCGGGACATACCGGAGCAATTCATGGGTTTCATCCAGGAACAGGCCATCACCGGCGTGCCGCCCTGGCTGCCCGAGCTGTTGCATTACGAATGGATGGAACTGGTGGTGGAAGCCCACCCCGGAAGGATTTTACCGAGCGGCCGGCCCGTGACGGAGACGTCCACTCTCGCCATCAACCCGACCTTGCAGAACCTGCAGTATCAATGGCCGGTACACACCATCGCCCCCCAATCCCTGCCTGATCGCCCTACTGTGTGCTGTCTGCTGGTCTACCGTCGCAGCGATCACCGGGTCACCTTTGTGGAAGTCACTCCGCTGGCAGCCGCCCTGCTGCAAATCATTGCGCAGCAGCCCTGCACGCTGGCGGTTCTGACAAGTACACTGCGCGATCTGTGGCCCGCTGGCCAGGCACCGGTCCCGCAGAGTCAGATCCGGGAGGCTGTCGCCGGCTTTGTGGCTAATGAAATTGTTGTGGAAGAAGCCTCGCTGGCAAGCCCATCATGATGAATTGCGGGACTTGAGGACCTTCTGTTTGAGGGTCTGAGACTGTGCACCCGTCAGCGTGTGAAAGGCCGTCTGCAGATCGTCCAGATCCACACGTCCCGGCAAATCAAGACGATTGACCAGGTCATCCAGATCGTGCTTGTCTTTTGAAACCTTCCTGAGTTCTTGATCAAGGTCGTCAAACAACCACACGGCCCGTGCGGTGGTTGCCCCCTTGCTTTCCCGAGCCAGCAGGCTTTCTACGTCCTTTGCCCGCTTTTTTACGCTCTCCATGATCAGTGATCGGCGCAGTTGCGACAGGCCGCCCGCGCGGTATAGCAGATCAATAGAGTAAAACTCGGCCAGTCCCTCCGCGATCCAGTCATGACCGGGTTTGCCACGCAATCCGGTGACCACGTGAAACAGTTCGTGGATCAGGGTACTGGTTCCGTCCTCGCCGATCAGAGGCCGATCGCTGTGCATATACAGCGAATCCGGGCCCGACAGACCGCCGCGCCAGAAAGGGTCATTGCCGCCGGTAATCAGCAGGTTCTCGGGCAATTGATCGATGGCGCTCTCCAGCGTCGGCCAGATGAACGTCAGGAAGCTCAGCGTCTGCATGGGACGAAAATCATGTCCGCGCGGCCCGCTGATGACCAGATTGGTGCTTCCAAGGCGCTCCCGCCGGGTCGACAACTTGCCGGCAACCAGCCAGCCGGTCGGTCGCTCAAACAGACGCTCGCTGTTGGTAATCCGGAAATAGCGGTCGTCTTCCACGCGCCACGGCGTGTTGACGGACGTCCAGTCTTCGGGCACGGAAAACCGTACATAGGCATCGGCGCGAGCGCCTCGCAGCTGGCGAACTTTGACCGGCGGCACGAGGTTGTCTCCGCGCATCAGCACCCAGTCCGGCGTGATCAGGGCGTCATAGGCGTCGTCGCGCCGGATCTTGCTGATATTGACGGTATATTGCAGGCGGGCGTTCTTGTCTGGGGGGGTCCAGACGAGTTTGTCGTCGCGCCGTTTGAGCTTGCCGTTATGGTCAAGATTGGCGGGTTTGACTTTGTGAGTATGAAAGGTGAGTTGCTTGACCCAGGGGTTGCGCGGAATCTCCACAGTGACCAGGGCGCGTTTTTTTTCGGGTTCAAACGTGACGAGATAATTGACCCGGTAGTCCCGGTCGGCCGCTCGCCTGGAGGGCGGCTCGTCAGCACCGGTTGTACCCGCGGCATTGGCCGCACCTGTCGCGAAAAAAAGCATAACAAACATTAAAGAGGTGATCAGTTGCATCGGGTCTCCGTATTAACGAGCAAACCGGGAAGCATAACGGGATGGCGTCATCGCCAGCTATGTAATGACCGGCCAGAGTAAACCATGGTTCCATCGATTGCGCGCCCCGGGTGTGGCCGGCTTCTCATATAACGTTTGTTTCCCGATTGACGCTGGTACGCACTTTATGGATATTGCGTGCTGTGGCAGGGTGTCTGACGAAAACGACCGGCTGTCGGTTGCTCCCGCACCGGCAGGGCAAGATTCCCCCGTTCGGTCCGGTTTCCAGGCCGGATCCGCGCAAACGCAGGCGGCAGCGATGACAGGATCAGGATGGAGCCACGGAACCCGTCGGTACTTTTAATGACTAAGCAACTTGTAAGCAACTTGAATGACCCGCCTCTGTTCAGGCGATTCTGCTGGCAGTCGCACAAAATTGACAAACAGGGTCTGCGCCGGCCGCGCCCGGTTTGGTAATTCCACGCATTTTCGCTATGTTATAGTAAGTGTTTTAAAGAATTGAGCAGGATAATCCAACTTGATGAAGTCATATCTCAGCAGCATCCTTGTTGCTTTTACCCTGGTAGCTGTCACCCCGGTCCACGCGGTAGACACCGTCCTCAAGCCCACCACTTCCCAGTCAATTACGACGCTGGACATTATCGACAAGCTGTCCAAGCGCCACTATCGGAACCTGGTCCTGGATGATGCCCTGTCAGAGGAGTTCCTCGCGGATTATCTTGAAAGCCTCGACCCGGGACGGTTGTATTTTCTGAAATCGGATATCAGGAAATTCGAAGCCGACAAGACCAGGCACGACGATTACCTCAAAAAGGGCAATCTTCAGCCGGGTTTCGATATCTACCATACTTACCGGCAACGGGTGACCCATCGCCTGCGCTGGTTGCTGACCCGCCTGGAAAACCCCGAGGTCAAGTTCGATTTCACCACCAAAGAATTTGTGGAGAAGGACCGGAAGGAGTCCCCCTGGCCTGTCGACATCAAGGAAGCAGACCGGTTGTGGGAAAAACATCTCAAGTTAAACGTTCTGAACCTCAAGCTCGCCGGTAAAACCGTGGAAGAAGCCCGCACCACGTTGACGCGGCGCTACAAGAACCAGCTCAACCGCATCGAACAGCAAAAGAGCCAGGACGTTTACGAAGCGCTGATTAACGCGTTTACCATGCTCTATGATCCCCACACCAATTACTTTTCTCCGCGCACGTCGGAAAACTTCAACATCAACATGTCGCTGCAGCTCGAAGGCATAGGTGCGGTCCTCCAGTCCGAGGACGAGCATACCAAGGTGGTTCGTCTGGTTGCGGGTGGCCCCGCAGACAAACAAGGTCAGCTCAAGCCTGCTGACAAAATTGTCAGCGTGGGTCAGGGTGACAAAGGTGAACTGGTAGACGTCGTCGGCTGGCGTCTCGATGAAGTGGTCGACCTGATTCGAGGCAAGAAAGGCACGACCGTCAAGCTGGAAGTCATGTCCGGTGAAGCTGAAGCCAAAATCGTGGAGATCCAGCGCGGAACCGTAAAGCTTGAAGACCAGGCCGCACAGAAAGCTGTTCTGGAATTCAAAGAAGGCGATAAGGTTCGCAAAGTCGGCGTTATCGACATCCCGGCGTTTTACCATGATTTCGAAGCGTCACGCCGGGGTGACGAGAATTATCGCAGCACCTCTCGCGACGTCCAGATGCTGCTGCGAGAACTCGAAAAGGAAAACGTCGAAGGCATAGTTCTCGATCTGCGTGACAATGGCGGCGGTTCGCTGCAGGAAGCGACCATGCTGACAGACCTGTTTATCGATCAGGGACCGGTGGTCCAGATCCGTGAAGCCAACGGCCGCGTCAGCCAGCACCACCGGTCGCGTTCCCGAGCCATGTACCGCGGTCCTCTGGTGGTACTGGTCAACCGGTTGAGCGCTTCGGCTTCCGAGATTTTTGCCGGCGCCATCCAGGATTACAACCGCGGACTGATTGTCGGCTCCCAGTCTTTTGGCAAAGGAACGGTCCAGTTGCTGAACGAGTTGCCCGAAGGCGCTCTCAAGCTGACCGAATCCAAGTTCTATCGCGTATCCGGCGAGAGCACACAACATCGGGGTGTTGTTCCCGACATCGCCATGCCGGTGCTGCTCGATCACGACGAAGTCGGTGAATCCGTCTATGACAACGCGCTGCCCTGGGACAAGATCAGCCCGGCCAAACATGTCACCTATTTCGATTTCAGCAGCCTGCTGCCCAAGCTGGACAAGCGTCACGGTGAGCGTGCGGCCAAGGATCCTGAATATATTCACGTGACCCAGATGTACGAACTGTCGCAGAAGAACAAAAGCAAAAAGACCATTTCCCTGAATGAAGCCGAGCGGATAGCCGAAAAAGAGGCGCTTGAGCTGGTTCAGATGAACCTGGAAAACACTCTGCGTGCGGCCAAGGGGTTGACGCCATTTAAAACGGTTGCAGAGTTCCGCAAGCAGGAAGAAGCGGACGAAGAGGCTGAAGAAGCCAGGTCGGCCAAAGCTCCCGCGATCGATGTCATCGACGACGCTCTCCTGACGGAAGCCGGGTTTGTTCTCATGGATATGGTTGATCTGCTGAGTCAGCAGGATCAGCAAAGAGTTGCCAATTTCAATTAGTTGTCAAACAATCTGCACTCGTGAGCTAACGCAGTCCCGGTCCTGGACTGCGTTTTTTGCTTGAACTTTCCCCGCTTTCATACTTGGCGCTGAATCCCATGAAGTGCGTATCCTTCAATGTCAACAGCATCCGCTCACGCCTGCATCAGGTCGAGGCGGTTATCCAGAAATATCAGCCAGAATTCATCGGATTGCAGGAGACGAAGGTCGTCGACAGCGACTTCCCTCTCGCGGTATTCGCCGCTCACGGATATCACGTGGAATTCACGGGGCAGAAAACACATTACGGCGTCGCCCTGCTATCGCGCTTACCCTTCAAGAAGGTTATCAAGGGATTTGTTTCCGACGGGGAAGACGCGCAGAAGCGTTTTGTCGGTGGCTGCTTCGGCCTGCCGGACGGCTCAGATATCACGGTGCTTAATGGCTATTTCCCTCAGGGAGAATCACGCGATCACCCCGTCAAGTTTCCCAACAAGCGTCGCTATTACGCGGATCTGCTGCTGCATCTTGGTAACAGTCACAGGAGCGACGAACGCCTCATCGTTATGGGCGATATGAATGTCTCCCACACGGACCTTGATATCGGTATTGGCGAAGACAACCGCAAGCGCTGGTTGCGGACCGGCAAATGCAGCTTTCTGCCCGAAGAGCGCGAGTGGCTGGAGCAGTTGCTCCAGTGGGGTTTGGTGGACACCTATCGCAACACGCATCCAGACAGGAACGACCGCTTCAGCTGGTTCGATTACCGCAGTCGCGGTTTCGAGCGGGAGCCTCGTCGCGGTCTGCGCATCGATCTGATTCTGGCCACGGCATCGCTGGCAAGCCACTGCGTCGGCGCCGACATCGACTATGAAATCCGCGCTATGGATCGCCCTTCTGATCACTGTCCGGTCTGGGCGGAGTTTGCCATTTGAATCGACCCGTGACTGGGCAATGCTCTGGCCGACGGCGGCAGTTGTCGGGCTTTTTTAAAGCCTGACTATACCCGCCCGCTCACCCAGTAACGCAGCTCGCGCGTGTCTCCTGTCGCCAGCTTGTCGATCTTGATAAAGTGGTCAGCGCCGGCTTCCAGCATGCGAAGCTGGGCGTCTCCCGGCCCGACGCCGACGATCGGCCTGACTGCAGACGGGCTCTGGCTGGCAATATGCCTACGGATGATCTGAATGAAATCCAGCTCTTCCACATCGGTATGCTCGACAACATACAGTGCGAACGACTGCTCTTGCAGATACTTTTCCAGCATCTTCAGATCGGCCACACGAGTGATTGAAAGCGTTTGGGATTCACTGGTTGTGGGTCCGTTTACGGCTTTTCCGACCGCAATCCACAGAACCGCAGCCAATCCCGTTTTACTGGCTGTTCCCGGCGATACTGTATCGAATAACGGTGTCAACGCGATTTCAAGTTCAAACAGGCCGCTGGGACGGTCGATGAAATGCACAATAGGCGAGTCTCGCACCATTCTTGAACGAAAATACGTCTGCGCGGCGGCAGAGGCGATAACGAAGTGATGTGTGTACTTCAGGTCCGGATGGTCCAGCAAATCGTTGCAAAACTGAACGGCGGCTTCGTCGCCCGGTAACGCGTTATACATCACGCTTTCGATCATTTTGCCGCTGCTGAGGGCGCCGGCAAGGATTTTGATCGCCTTGCGGAAATCCATGGTCGTTTCCACGTCGAACCCCAGAATCGACATTTCCAGCCGTTTGTTGTCCAGCCAACGGGCCTGCGGGTGAATCAGCAGGAGATTATGACCTTTGTACAGCGGTCTGGAGTAGTCGCGCTCGGGGCTGCTAGCCGCCATATTCAGGGGAATGTGCAAACGCACGCATTTTCCTTCCCGCATTTGCTGCGTCTGCAGCTCGAGTGAGCCATTCAGGCTTTCGGCCAGCCCCCTGGCGACCAGCAAATCAAGGTCCGAGTAAACGGTGCGGGCCGAAGGGTCGTTGAAAAAGCCCTTGCGCGCACTCTGCTGCTGCCGGGATAACGCGATCTGCAATTCCCCTGCATCGCCCGAGCCCCGCAGATATTCTGCTTCCACAAATAGAAGACATTCGCCGGACTGCTCGATAACGCTTTTCAGCGTAAGGCTGATAATCTCGCCGAGACGAGCGACTTCGCCGTGGAGGTGGACCGGCAGCGCCGGCGAGAGGGCGATTTCCAGTTCGATCCCCGATCTTTCGGCGTCATCGACCTGCCGGGCAACGAGAAAATGCAGATAATGCGCCGCATTGAAAACCACCGCATGACTGCTTGACTCTTTGTTCAACACTCGCCGGAACGCCCCGACCCGCTGGCGCAGATGCTCGATTCGCTGCCGTCCGCCCGGCGTCGTTTTGACAGGCGCCATACCCTCGTCACTATCGTCCTCAAAGAGAACCTGCAGCTTGTCGTCCAGCAGATTGACAAAATCACGGGTCAATGACATCGAGGCACGCGAATCGCGCTTTTCCTCCTCCAGGGTCTCGGCCCTGTGCGACAGGGTGTAGCTCGCTTCCTGTTGATCCCAGTAGCTGCGTGCGGTTATGTCGCAGTGATGCTTCAAGGTCCAGTAAAACATCAACAATATGAGTCCGTAAAATACGCCGGTAAGTTCACCGATAAAAAAGGTACAGGTTGCCGCCGGGACTATGCCGATAAATTGGTAAATCGACAGAAATTTCTGGTAGGGCGCAAACGCGTTGGCCGTAATCGCGAAAAACACGACGGTATACAGCCACAGTAGCGGCGACATTCCGGCCAGATCGAGGGTCAGGGTAAAGCTGCCGAGAATCAGAGCCCACCAGCAGGCACCCAGCAGCGTAACGAGAAAATATTTTTGTCTCCAGGCAGTTGGCGCCCGTGGGTAAATCGCTTCAAAGCGAAACAGCAGATACCCGCGTAAAACGGTCAGAATAAAAAGCCCGGACGAAAGCGTCATCGTCAGGCCAGGATGCTTTTGATAAAACGTCGGTTCAAAAACCAGACATAGAATAAAAATCAGGAAATTGGAGATAATTCCACGCCGGCTGTACTTCGCCATGCGGGTGTCCGTCAGCCGGATGACATGGCGGTTTTTCTGAACTTTCAACTGCGGTTCAAAGAAATTCAGCATCGGTCCGCCCTGGGCCTGTTCACGAGTGCATCATCGCTGCAAGAGGTCTGTGGAATTGATCCGAATCTGGTTGCACAAACACGCCTGAAGTTGAGCGGCGCTGTGCCATCCGCGCCGCGTTTACTCGAGGCAAATGCGCAGACTTCGGTTTGAAGCCGCTCGCGCCCGACTTATACCTTGCGGGTCAGTTCCGGGACGGCCTCGAATATGTCCGCCACCAGGCCGTAATCGGCAACCTGGAATATGGGTGCATCCGCATCCTTGTTGATCGCGACGATGACCCGGGAATCCTGCATGCCGGCCAGATGCTGAATGGCGCCGGAAATGCCGATGGCGATGTAGAGATCAGGTGCAACGATTTTGCCAGTCTGTCCGACCTGCAGATCATTGGCCACGAATCCGGCGTCGACCGCCGCGCGAGAGGCACCGACTGCGGCGCCGAGTTTGTCGGCAAGATCGTAGATCATCTTGAAATTCTCCGCGCTGCCGAGGGCCCGACCACCGGAAACGACCACCTTGGCCGCTGTGAGTTCGGGTCGTTCGGACACGGCCAGCTGCTCACTTTTCAGGGTGCTCAGGCCCTCGGACCGGGGCGCGTCCACTTGGCGTACAGTCGCCTCTCCACCCTGTTCCGGGGCCTTGTCAAAGGCGGTAATGCGAACCGTAATCACCTTGATTGCATCCACAGATTTGACCGTAGCGATGACATTACCGGCGTAGATTGGCCGCTTGAAGGTATCCTGCGATTCAATCGCGATGACATCGGTGACTGGCTGGACATCCAGCAGCGCACCAACCCGGGGGATTACGTTTTTGCCGAACGTGGTTGCGGGCGCCACGATGCCCGAGTAACTACTGGCCGCGCTGGCAATTGCCGCGCTCAAATCTTCTGCCAACTGGCTTTCCAGATGCGGCGCCGCCAGATGCAGTACCTGCGTCACCCCGGCAATCCGGCTTGCCGCCTGCACCACCGCATCACACTGCCAGCCTGCAACCAATACGTGAATGTCCCCGTCCAGGGCCTTCGCTGCCGTGACTGCGTTGAAAGTCCCGGGCTTCAGGGACGTGCCGTCATGTTCTGCAATTACCAGTACGCTCATGAAATCACCTTCGCTTCGTTCTTCAGTTTCTCAACCAGCTCGTCAACAGTTTTCACGACAATTCCCGCCTTGCGACTGGCGGGCAGCTCGACCTTTACCAGCGACACACGGTTTTTATCCGTAACGCCCAGCTCGGCGACGGGGAGGATATCCAGGGGTTTTTTCTTGGCCTTCATGATATTGGGGAGGCTTGCATAGCGCGGTTCATTCAGACGCAGGTCGGTGGTGATCACCGCCGGCAACTTGAGTTGCAGCACCTGCAGACCGCCATCAACTTCGCGTGTCACTTCCACTTCGCCTTCTTGAGCATTGATTGCGGAAGCAAAAGTGCCCTGGGGCCAACCCAGCAATCCCGCCAGCATCTGACCGGTCTGATTGTTATCGCCATCAATGGACTGCTTGCCCATGATCACCATCCCGGGGTTTTCTTTTTCGACGACGGCCCGCAGCAACTTGGCGATCATCAAGGGCTGCAGGGCTTCCGACGTTTCTACCAGCAGCGCCCGATCAGCGCCCAAAGCCAAAGCGGCACGCAGCTGCTCCTGCGCCCTGGACTCGCCGATTGAAACCACCACGACTTCCGTGGCAACGCCACGCTCTTTCAACCGGATCGCCTCTTCCACCGCGATTTCGCAAAATGGATTGATGGCCATCTTCACGTTGGCAATATCAACGTCCGTACTGTCCGTCTTGGGGCGAACTTTCACGTTGAAATCCACCACTCGTTTGATTGGGACCAGAATCTTCATGTTTTCTGTAACTCCTAGGCTAACGCAGGGTGCATCAGGCACACCGCCGCGTATATTTCATGGGCAGCCAGGTCGACAACCCGGCCGAACCAATTTTAACGGGCGACCTGTCGAAAATGGGGCCTGCCGTAAAGTAGTACTTATTGTAAACTGCGGGCGATCTGCAATCGGTCCGTCCAGGGGATTGGTCAGCCTCCAGGGCTCGCCATTGCGGTAAACCCCGCGCAATGCGGCTGTGTTTATCCGCGGCGCTGACCGCCCGGACACTCCGCTACTTTGGGGACGAGGATATAAAATGAGTGACGATCTTAATTCAGAACGAGAATCCATGCCATACGATGTCGTCATCGTAGGGGCGGGCCCGGCCGGTTTGAGCGCCGCATGCCGCCTGAAACAGAGTGCGCCGGACCTGTCCGTATGCGTGGTGGAGAAAGGCTCAGAGGTCGGCGCGCACATCATGTCAGGGGCGGTGTTCGAGCCGACCGCCCTTACGGAATTGTTCCCGGACTGGGCGCAGCGCGGTGCGCCGCTCACGACCAAAGTGAGCGAAGATGAAATTCACTGGCTGACATCCGCCGAGGGCGGCCAGCGGCTGCCCGCGTTCGCCACGCCAGTGACCATGAAAAATCACGGCAACTACATCATCAGCCTGGGCAAGTTATGCCAATGGCTTGCGGAGCAGGCCGAGCAGCTCGGCGTGGATATCTTTCCCGGCATCCCGGCGGCCGACATTCTTTATTCCGAAGATGGCGCCGTGCGGGGCATAGCGACGGGCGATATGGGCATTGATGCCCAGGGGAACCGGAAACCGGGTTTCGCCCCGGGGATGGACCTCACTGCCAGATTCACCCTGTTTTGCGAGGGCTGTCGCGGGCATCTGGGCAAACGACTCATCCATCGATTTCAACTGGATCAGGGTCGGGACCCGCAACATTACGGCCTCGGCATCAAGGAAATCTGGAAAATCCCCGCAGCGCAGGCAAAGCCTGGTCTGGTGGTACACACCGCCGGCTGGCCCCTGTCGGAAACCGCCTCAACCGGTGGCGGCTTCCTTTACCATCTTGAAGACAATCTGGTCGCCGTGGGGCTGATCACCGACCTTTCCTATTCAAATCCGCACCTCAGTCCTTTTGAGGAATTTCAGCGCTATAAGCATCACCCCCTCATCCGGGCTCATCTGCAGGGCGGCGAACGTTTGAGTTACGGAGCCCGGGCGGTGGTCAAGGGAGGATTGCAGTCGCAGCCGCAGATGCATTTTCCCGGCGGCCTGCTGCTGGGAGATGATGCCGGCACGCTGAATAACGCCAAAATCAAAGGTTGTCACACCGCCATGAAGTCCGGCATGGTCGCCGCGGAAGTCGTTGCCAAAGCCCTTACTGCAGCCGTTCCTGAAGCTGCGGAACCGCTTCAGCTCAAAGAATTCGAAGCCGCCTGGCGCGCCAGCTGGGCCTGGGAAGAGTTGCATAAGCAGCGCAATTTCGGCCCTTCCCTGCACCGCTGGGGTTCGTTCTGGGGCGGTGCCTACAGTTTTGTGGACATCAACCTTTTTGGCGGCCGCCTGCCTTGGACCCTGCGGGATTTGCGGCCGGATCATGCCACGCTGGAACTGGCGGCGACGGCGCAGAAAATCGCTTATCCAAAGCCTGACGGTATCCTGAGTTTCGACCGGCTGAGTTCCGTTTATCTATCCAATACCAACCACGAGGAAGATCAACCCTGTCATCTGTTACTAGGATCAGCAGACATTCCGATTCAGAAAAACCTCCCCGAATTTGATGAGCCGGCCCAACGTTACTGCCCCGCAGCGGTATATGAAGTGATAAAAACTGCCGGCGCCGAACCGCGTTTCCAGATCAACGCCCAGAATTGCGTCCATTGCAAAACATGTGACATAAAAGATCCGGCGCAAAACATCACCTGGGTGACGCCCGAAGGCGGTGGCGGGCCCAATTACACCGCCATGTAAGCGCAGCTGCGCCCGCGTCAGCGGGCCAATTGGCTGATCAGCGTGCCACTTGGCTGATCAATGCTTCAACTGCGGCTCGGGCAAGCGTGTTCTGTGCCCGTTCACTGGCCGGCCAGGGCCGCTTTGCCGCAATGGAAATAGTGTCGAGCAATCTGGAAGAATGTGCCTCGTAGATTTGCAGCGACAACTGCAGCTCCAGATAATCGGGCCGCGAACCGGCGTCAGCCGCCCCGTCAAAAAGGTGCTCCGGCGCATTTTCCCGGTCGCTGAATCGGGCCGCCGTCACTATGGGCCGGAACAGGACATCACAGCCTGCCGCCCGGGCAGCTGCAAATGCCTGCTCAAGAGATTTGTCGAGATCACCACTGACAACCGCCTGGAACCGCGGCGCGGCATGGGTGCGCAACAAGCGCTGAAGGTCTGACCGGGTTCGGGGCAGATCGCGGTGCCGGGGAACAATGGCTTCAGGGTAAGCGATATAAATCCGGGAGCGCGCGGCAAGCTGCCAGTCATGGGTGCGGCTGACTTCCACGTGGGGAGACATGCCTATATGCGCTGCAATATCGCGCCTCCCCGCCGAATGACAGGACACTATTGCCGGGATTGCCAGCATCATCAAACCGGAAAATATCAACCGGCGGCCAACGCCTTTCATCATCAGTAGACCCTGCGCGTATCGGTGAGGTATCTTGAGTGTAAGACCCATTTCGCCCGGCCACCAGCGCGCAGCCACCCCCACGCGCGGCCTTTCGCTGCCTTTCGCAGCTGTCCTGATTCGGAGCTTTAATGTTAGCGGCCATTCTAGAACTGGAACCCTGCGGTTCACGGCGTTTCATTGCGCGGCATCATCAACAGAACTTTCGTCGGAGCCTGTTTGGCGGGCAAGTACTCGCGCAAGCCCTTATGGCCGCCGGACTGACCGTCGAGGAGCACCGTCATGTGCATTCCCTGCACGCCTATTTTTTGCGCGCGGGCAATACATCTGTTCCGGTAGAACTGGAAGTTGAAACCCTCAGAGATGGCAAACACGTCTCGACCCGACTGGTGAAGGCCCATCAGAACCAGAAGCAGATCTTCACCCTGATGGCTTCGTTCCATGCCGCCGAAACCGGATTTCATCACCAGCCCGTGATTTCCCCCCAGATGGCCACCGCGCGCCCGGATCCGGCTCTCGGCGCTGCGCAGCCGGACTGGCCCACCGCCGAGTACCTGGGCGATGCACCTCTGGATTATCTGCCCTCTTCCGACAGCCTCATTGACCCCAACCCCCAGACCGAGTCCGAAGCGCATTGCTGGATGCGCGCCCGCGAGCCGCTGGACAGTCCCTTGAGAAATTATTGCGCTTTGGCGTTCGCCTCCGACATGGCGCTGCTTGCGTCCGCGTTGCTGCCGCACGAAACCACGCTGTTCAGTCCATCAATTTTCCCGGCAAGCATGGATCATTCGATCTGGTTTCACCGGCCGGTGGATTTCTCCCAATGGCACCACTATCTCACCCATAGTCCGTGGACTGGCAATGGCCGCGGTTTGTGCAACGGCGCGTTTTACGATCTGGCGGGTAACCTGGTCGCCAGCGTCTCTCAGGAAGGGCTTATCCGCCGCATTGGTTGAGGGAATTACCTATACTGATTGCTGGCTCGCTGGCTGCCAACCACTATCCCCGCCCTGAATCGGAGGCTCAATGGAACGTAAAACCATCGCAGACGCTGTTCATCATCTTGAATCTGTTCTGGCAGTCCTGGATAACGCTTACTGGGAAGTAGCCCAGATCCCCCACAAGGATTGCATCTACGACCTGATCGCCATTGTCCATACCGAGCTACGCGAACTGGCGAAGCTGAGTATTGAAGACCATTACATGCCCTACGAACCGATCACGACGCTCTACCGGGGCAGTACGGACCGATTCCGGTTGCTGCAACGACATCTGCGGGAGTGGGTCCAGCGCTCTTCGACCGCCCAGCAACTGGAAGGCGAGCTTGCGCGGCTCTTGCAGCTTCATGACCACATCGCTTGAATGACCACAGCCCTTGATCGACTCGTTCTATGCTTATTCCAGCGGATTGTCGTCATATGCTGGCAGCGGCCGGAAACAAATCAGCCGAGGGAAAAAACGTTCTAAGAACTTCACCCATTTCACTGGAAGTTTCTTGAACCTGAACGATACTTAAATCAACTGATGTCAAATTTCATCCCCCCAAGTGAATTCGGGCATCAGTAGAGCGGTTTCGGCTGCTCGTCGAGGACGCGAGTCCTTATTGTTTCACTCCTAATGGTCCTGGCCCGGCGCTCCCCCGAACGCCGGGCATTTTTTTGCGCCCGCCCCGTGCTTCATATCTCGCCAGCACTCAATTAGACTGTCGTCCGTATTTCACTGATTCTTAGGGACTCGGCCTAGTGAGTGTCCAATCGATTTTTTCGTGTCAGGCGTTCCATGAAGGCCTGCCCGATGGCCGCGCAACCGGTCTGCTGCACATTCGCCCCGATCATATCCGCTTTGAAGTCGGCGACAATCAGGGGCAGCTCGCGCTGCGAGGATTGAATCTGGAACTCGGCGGCGCCAGTAACCGCCTGGTGTTCCTGACGCATCCAATCTGGCGCGGCTGGTCGTTCTATACATCGAACCGGGCGATCCTGAAACATCCGACCATTGCGAATCATCCCGCTTTGAGAAGCCAGGTGAGTGAGGCTCGCCACAAGCGGCGTATCGGTCTCGCGATCTTTCTGATGGTGGTCATCACCCTTGTGGCTGCTCCCATTTTGTTGCTAACCCGTGTGGATTCAGCGACGGCCTGGCTCGCTCACCAGTTACCGGAATCCTGGGAGAACCAACTGGGCGAGACGGCGCTGGCACAGTATCGCCTGAGTCACGAACTGCTGGATCAGGACCAGACCGATCCCCTGCTGGCGCCGCTCGTCGCGCCATTGCTGACGACGCTGGAAGAGCACCCCTATTCATTCCGGTTCCATATCGCCCGTGATGCCGCCATCAACGCCTTCGCGCTTCCGGGGGGCCATGTCGTCATCAATAGCGGGTTGATCGAGGAAGCCGATACCGCTGAAGAACTGCTGGGCGTGGTCGGCCATGAACTCGCTCACGTCACCCAGCAGCACGGCGTCCGGAATCTGCTCGGCAGCGCCGGCATCTACCTGGTGTTCAGCACCGTTATCGGAGACGCAGGCGGCGTCATGGGTGTCGGTGCCAACCTGGCGCCCTACTTGCTCAATCAGAGTTATTCCCGCAAGTTCGAAGCGGAAGCCGACGTGTACAGCTATGAACTTCTGGCGCAAGCGCAGGTGGATCCGGCAGGCTTGAGCCGCTTTTTCACTCGTCTGATGGAGCAGGAGCAAGACGAAGCTGCAGAGGTGGTCCTGTCTCCGGCACTGCAGAAAGCACTGGATTACCTGGGTACTCATCCCACCAGTTCCGCCCGTCTGCGGCATCTGGAATCCCTGGCCGCTGGCAGCGAGGCGGTGGAATATCTTGATCTGTCGGAGCCCTATGCGCGTCTCAAACGGGAACTGGCGAAACCTCCTTCCACCCTTACCGAGTGAACTGAACGCATGCTAGTGGAAATTCAGGGTAAACCGGCCTTCGCTCATCTGCAGGTCGCACTTAACCCCGGCGAGATACTCTTGACGGAAGCGGATGCCATGGCCAGCATGGACGCAGGCCTGGATATCAAGGCGACTTTAGTCGGCGGTGTGACTGGCGCCCTCGCCCGGAAATTCCTGACCCAGGAATCGTTCTTCATCAATGAGATCATCAACATCCGGGATTCGACCCAGCGGCTGGTCATCACCAAGTCCACACCGGGGGACATTGTGTGCATCGAACTGAACAATGAAAGCTTTTATCTGCAGCCCGGCGCCTTTGTAGCCTGCACGCCCTCCATCAAGCTTTCGACCAGTTGGGCCGGCGTTACTTCATTTGTCAATCGGGAAGGGTTATTCCGACAGCAGGTCACCGGCACAGGCCGGGTCTGGATCGGCGCGTTCGGGGCGCTCGTCGACAAGGAAATTGACGGCGAGTTTATTGTCGATACAGCGCATTTGGTGGCCTACGAACCGGGCATAAAGCTCAAGCTGCAGCTGGCGGGTGGTGTATTTTCCAGCTTTTTTGGCGGCGAAGGTCTGGTGACGCGTCTGTCCGGAAAAGGTCGGGTCATATTGCAGACACGCAGCCTGCCAAATCTGGCAGGCTGGCTGAATGCCAGGCTTTAACGTACTTTTGCACCCATTAATCAGGATGACTTGAGTCATGCACATTGAACTGATTAACCAACCCGGTAACACCGTTGGTAAAGTGTCGATGGTCCCAGGCGATCAGCTGACCGCCGAAGGCGGATCCATGATTGCCATGAGTCCCAACATCTCTATCACGACGTCGACCTATAAAAAGCAGGCAGGCAGTTTACTGAAAGCCGCCAAACGTGTCATAAGCGGGGAGTCGTTTTTCCTGAATCATTTTGAATGCCACGATCGTGAAGGTGTGCTCTGGCTGGGCACGACCTTGTCCGGTGACATCACTACGCTGGACGTCGACGGCCAGAACCTCGTGGTGCAAGGCGGCTCCTATCTGGCTTCAACGCCCGGTGTGGATGTGGATATGGGATGGCAAGGATTCAAAAGCCTGTTCTCCGGCGAGGGGCTTTTCTGGCTGCATTTAAAGGGTCGGGGCACTGCGATGATTTCGTCGTTTGGTGCCATCTACCCGGTTCACGTCGACGGTGAGTACATCGTGGACACCGGTCACATAGTCGCGTTTAGCGACACTCTGAACTTCAAGATTTCCAAAGCCGGGTCAAGCTGGTTACATTCCTTTCTGGGTGGTGAGGGGTTGGTCTGCCGGTTCTCAGGTCACGGCACCGTGTGGTGCCAATCCCATAACCCTCGCAGTTTCGGCGCCGTGGTCGGCGCTCGTCTGCGCGCCCGTCGAGCCTGACCCCGGGTGGCCGCACCGCAGTGAACGCCGTCTCAATAAAGACTGCATATGAACCGGCATAACTTACAGAGGATCCTACCTGGTGAATTCCAGCGCAAAACCACTCAAATTCAGAATCAGTGGCCAGCCAGACTACGCTTACCTGCAAGTTTCCTTGCCACCCGGGGAAATTCTCAGGGTGGAGGCGTCCTCCATGGCGACAATGGATACGCATGTCGTCATGAAAACCCGCATGAAAGGCGGTCTCGGAAGATTGCTGACCGGCGAAAATCTTTTTATTAACGAGTTTTCTTCACAACGCGCCACCGGAGAAATCGGGATAGCGCCGGCCATCCCGGGTGCGCTCCTGCATCGGCATCTGGCAGACAACGAAATTTTCTTTTTGCGAAATTCGGCATTCGTCGCCGCCAGCAACACCCTGCAAGTGACCGTCAAGTCCGATCTGGTCAAAGGACTGTTCTCCGGCGCCGGCCTGATTCTGGTGCAGTGTCAGGGCCCGGGAGACATCTGGTTCAATGCGTATGGCGCTGCCATCGAAATTGATGTGGATGGCGAATACATCGTCGATACCGACACAATAATTGCCTGGACCTCCGGCTTAAACTACAAAATAGCGCCTCTGGGCGGTTATAAATCTTTCTTTTTTTCAGGGGAAGGCCTAGTGTGCAAGTTCCAGGGTCAGGGTAGAATCTGGCTGCAGAGCCGCAGCCCGCGTGCACTGACCCGCTGGGCGCGTTTGTTCCGACCCGGCGGCCGATAGAAATGATCAGTAAAAACAGCCGTAACAATTACGCTGCGAACCACACCATGGTTTCGCTGTTATCAACTATTTCAATTGAAGATGAGCTATGTCATTTTTTGCGCGCTTATTCAAACGGAACGAACCGAAAAACCTGGAAGCAAAAATCCAGTCCATTTCCCGGAAATCTTCCGATGAATGCCTGGAAATAGTTGCCAAAGCCAAAGATATTCCGCCCCGCGTTGCCGCAATTCGGCGGCTGGCCGATAGCGACACCTTACTGCGTCTCGCGAGCCAGGACGAGTCTCAACAGATAGAAACCGCTGCGCGCAAGCGGCTCGGCGAATTGCTGGACCAGGGCCAGCTCACACTTGAAGGGCTTACCGAGAAGGTGCAAGAGGAAGAGCAGCTGTTTCAGATCTGCGCCTTTTCACGCACCGCAGGTCCGCGTCTGCTCGAAAGCATTACCGATGAAAACCTGTTGCTTCAACTGGCGCAAAATGCCGGCACGACCCAGCTGCGTCAACTCGCCGCCGAAAAAATCGAAAGTCGGGTAATTCTGGAAAAGCTCGAGAAAACCGCGCGCAACAAAGATAAGGCAGTACTCAAGATCGCACGCCGAAAGCTGCACGTATTCAAAAGCGAGATTGCCGAACAGGTTTCCCGAAATCGTCAGATAAAATTGCTGTGCCAGCAACTGGAACAACTTGCCAACCGGGACCCGGATCCCGTTTTCGAAATACGTTGTCGGCAACTGGAAGAATCCTGGGCGCCATTGTCCCGGTTCGCGGATGAACAGGACGCGCACCGCTTTGCACAAGCCCTTTCGGTATGCCATGGGATATTGCAAAAGCATGCCGCGCGCACCCGGGATGATCAGGCGCACCGTCAGGAAACCGAGGTCGCGCAAACTCAAGTGCAGGATGCCTTAGTAAACCTGCAGCGCAAACTCGCCGAATTGTATCAATCCGCTGACGTTTCCTCTGCCACCAATTCTGCCGATAGTTCCGCGCTGCAATCCACGTGGCACACCGTCCTCGAATCTGCCGCGCGCCAGGATCTGGATGTGCGCTCCTGGCGCCAGATGGGAGCGGAACTCTGTGAGGCAATAGACACGCTCAGGCAACAATTGGCTACCCACGGTCCACTGGAGCAGCTCGCCCGCTCTCTTCTGAACGCAGACCTCAATGATGACAATCTCGCCCATCAAGCACTTGAAGCCATGCTCGGGCACAGCCGCCTGTTGCGCGATGTACCGGCCCCTCCAATTCTTGCAGAAACTGAAAAGTTGCTGACCGAATGGCGCAATCACCAGCATGAACACCAGGATCGCAGCAAGCAGGCCATCCAGGAAATCGGCGAATTGGTCCGCCGGGGCCAGTGGGCGGCCTCTCGCGGGTTCGTCAGTCGTTCCAAATCCATCCTGCGGGATCTGGAAGAGAAATTATCCACCGTCAAAGAGGTGCCGGCCGGCGTTACCACCAAAGTCGAATCGTTTAGGAGTGCGGTGAAAAAACTGGATGACTGGCAGGATTTTGCTGTGACTCCCAAGAAGCAGACCCTCGTCCGACAAATGGAAGAGCTTGTCGACAGCAAACTGCGTCCGCTTGAATTGTCTGCCCGCATTCAGCATTTGCAGCAGGAGTGGCGCAACCTGTCCAAAGGCGGCCGGAATAATGACGACGCATTATGGACCCAGTTCCATACTGCGGCCGAGAAGGCGTACGAGCCGTGCAAGGTATATTTTGCAGAGCAAGCGTCCGAGCGGGATGACAATGCCGCAAAACGCGCTCAGCTGATTGAACAGTTGCAGCAATACCACGACGCCTATGACTGGAGCAATGCCAACTGGCCGGAAGTCGAAAAAACACTGCGGATGGCGCGCGAGGCATGGCAAAGCCACTGGCCGGTGCCCCGCAAGCTGATCAAGCCATTGCAACAGCAGTTCGACGAAATTCTGGATAAGTTATTTGCGTTTTTGCATCGGGAATACGATTGCAATAAAGAGAAGAAGAAGGCACTGGTCGATCGGGCTGAATTGCTCGCCACCACCGCCGATACGCACGAGGCGATTACCGAAGCCAAACAGCTCCAGTCGCAATGGCGGACGCTCGGCCCCTGCCGACGCAGGGATGATCAGTCGCTGTGGAAACAGTTTCGCGCCCACTGTGACACCATTTTTGAACGTCGCCAGCAGGAAACCGAATCGTCCCGCCAGGAACGCAATGAAGCGAAAAATCAGGCGGAGCAGATTATTGATCAACTGGAAAATCTGCTGTATCTCAGTGGTGAAGCCTTTCTCATCGCTAAAGCAGAGATCAATGAGCTGACTCGTCAGTTTCAGGAAATCGGGGAACTTCCCAAAGAAGACAGCAAAAGAATTACCCAGAACTTCTATGCGGCACTCGATCGTGTCCAGACCAAAACCGCGCAGGAAAAATCGGACACCAAGAAGCAGCAGTGGCGTCAATCACTCGTGGCAGCAGAAGCCCTGCGGCATTATGAACTGGCACTCTCTATGGACGAAGACACCGAGTTTCTGCAGGAACAGGCTCAGCGACAGCTGGAAACTGGTGTTCACTGGCCTGCCGGCGTTCATGAAATTCTGCAGAAGCGGTTCGACACGGCGTCCGCACTGTCGGATGCCCAGCGCGAGGATTTGTTGAAGCAGCTGCGGCAGTTGTGTATTCGATCGGAAATCGCCACCGAATCACCCACTCCCGCGCATGACAGTGCCTTACGTATGTCCTACCAGGTAGGCCAACTGCAAGCGGGGCTGGGTCAGCAACGGGTCGATCATGAAACCGCCATGAGCGAGATCATCAGGGAGTGGCTTGCCGTTCCCGGCATTCCTGATGAGGAATATCAAACCTTGCTCGCCAGACTCGACGGCTGCTGGAACCTCAAGATAGCCGCGTCCCGAAGCACAATCGCTACCGTTTAGGAATGAATGCAAGACAGGATCAGCATCGACAGGGATGTCAATGCAAAGGAGAAATGGTCGGAGCGGCGGGATTTGAACCCACGACCACTACACCCCCAGTGTA
>CAZJKJ010000012.1:25936-72426 GCA_964546435.1 uncultured Cellvibrionaceae bacterium | reverse complement strand
GTTATGAGCCCGACGAGCTACCAGGCTGCTCCACCCCGCACCGAAACTTTCTAAAGCTGCTCATCAGAGGACGCGAATTATAGGGAGGCACCTAACCTCTGTCAACGACTTAATGAAAACTTTTTTAAACTATCTCCCGGCGCCGTCCCACATTCACCCTCTGGCCTCGAAATTCCGCGACTGATCCGGACTTAACCCCGGATCATCGACAACAGCTCATCCGTCTTCTGCTTCATTAACGCGGCGTCGCCACGAGATTCTACGTTTAACCGTACCACCGGCTCGGTGCTGGAACTGCGCACATTGAAACGCCAGGAGTCGAAGGCCATGGAAAGCCCGTCGATTTTGTCGACGCGCACGGCAGCCTCCGAATAATGCGCTTCAATCGCCTTGAGCAACCCCGGCGGATCGGCCACCACGTTATTTATTTCGCCGCTACAGGGAAACTGCTCCATACGCTCACCGATCAGCTCGGACAGCGTCTTGCCCTGCCGGCTCATCAGCTCGGCCACCAGCAGCCATGGAATGCTGCCGTTGTCGCAGTACGCAAAATCCCTGAAATAATGATGCGCACTCATTTCACCACCATAGATGGCGTCTTCCTTGCGCATGCGCTCCTTTATGAAGGCATGCCCTGTCTTGCTTTGCACCGCAGTGCCGCCCATGGACTGCACAATATCTTCAGTGTTCCAGGTGAGACGGGGATCGTGCACGATCTTGCCCCCTGGAAACTTCAGCAGAAAAGCCTCGGCGAGCAGACCCACGAGGTAGTATCCATCAATAAAACGGCCCGTCTCATCGAAAAAGAAACATCGATCGAAGTCTCCGTCCCAGGCAATACCCAGGTCGGCGCCGTGCTGACGCACCGCATCGGATGTAACGCCCTGATTTTCAGGCAGCAAGGGGTTGGGAATTCCATTGGGAAAACTGCCGTCGGGCTCATGATGGATCTTCACGAACTGCAGTGGCAAGAAGGGTTCGAGGGCATCGACCACTGCACCCGCGCCACCGTTACCTGCGTTGACGACAACCTTGAGCGGCTTCAGTGCGGCAACGTCGAGGTACGACAACAGGTGCTCGACATAGGCCGGGCGCAGGTCCTGCCGGACGATACTGCCACGCCGGGTCACTTCCCGGAACTTACCCGCTTCGGCCATTTCCTGCACATCCCGCAGACCACTATCGCTCGAAATCGGACGCGACCCCTCTCTCACCAGCTTCATCCCGTTGTAGTCCATAGGATTATGACTGGCCGTAACACAGACTCCGCTGTCCACACCGAGATGAAACGTTGCAAAATACACTTCTTCTGTTCCGCATTGGCCGATATGAGTCACATCCGCCCCCGCGTCCACAATACCGCGCGTGAGCGCATCGGTGAGACCAACGCTGGTCAGACGGATATCGTGACCCACCACCACGTGGCGTGCGTCGAGATACTCCACCAGGGCGCGACCGATCCGGTAGGCGACCTCGTCATTCAACTCGTCAGGAACCCTTCCGCGAATATCGTACGCTTTAAAACACGTCATTTTCATTTCTGACTCTGCCCTTTAGTTGACGTCCAAGTCGGCTCCATCCCTTTACGCATCCGCCACGCCACCGCCAAAGTGCCGGCGAGCAAAGACCTGACCGCAGCCGAAGAGCAAAAGCCCCTCGCGCCCATCGGGCCGCAAACAATTCGCCGCGGAGGCACGCAGGAAAAAACTGGAACCGGGATGATCAGGTTGACCGGTTGCCACTGAGGCATCCGGTCAGCCCGCGCTGTATTACTGGGACTTGAGGTAGATGTTTTCGTAGACGTAGTTAGTAGCTTCGACAAATCCTTCGACACTACCGCAATCGAATCTGCGACCACGGAATTTATAAGCCATCACGCACCCGTTTCTGGCCTGAGTCAGCAGCGCGTCAGTCAACTGCACCTCATCATTCTTGCCGGGCTGGGTCGCCGCGATGATCTCGAAAATATCCGGCGTCAATATGTAACGGCCAATAATCGCGAGATTGGAGGGTGCGTCTTTTGGATCCGGCTTTTCCACCATATCCGTCACTTGATAGATGCCTTCTTTGATCTGGCTGCCCGCGATCACCCCGAAGCGGCTGATCTGATCTTCCGGGACTTCCTGAACTGCAACGATGCTGCAACGGAACTGCTTGTAGAGCCGCACCATCTGCGACATGACGCCTTCACCGTCCTCACACACGCACAAGTCATCCGACAGCACCACTCCAAATGCCTCGTCGCTCAGCAACCGCTGGCCGTTCATGATTGCATCGCCCAGACCACGCATCTCCGATTGGCGGGTGAAGGAAAATGAACCTTTGGCCATAACATCCCGGATTGAATCCAGGTACGCCTCCTTGGAAGTGCCCGCAATCTGGTGCTCCAGCTCGTAACTCACATCGAAGTGGTCGGCGATGGCGCGCTTGCCACGACCGGTAACGAAACCGATCTCTGTCAGCCCGGCCGCCAAGGCTTCCTCCACGCCATATTGCACCAACGGCTTGTTGACGACGGGCAACATCTCTTTCGGCATTGATTTGGTAGCAGGCAGGAAGCGGGTACCGTAACCAGCGACGGGGAACAAACACTTTCTAATCATTGATAAATCCTTAGATTTTCTTGGGCTGAGGCAAAAATGAAAGGCTCGGAATATACCATAAGAGCATCATTAAAACGCGAACGCACGCAGAGCTGCGAATGTGTTTTTTCTGGACAACACCGGGATTACCGCTAGAATGGCACTCCCTCGCAGTCGGCGCATCGCCCGTCATATGCAAAAATCGTGCGCAGCTGAGTAGCTGCACCGGCAAACGATACGGAACCAAGCTCAATATGCAACCTTTCACACCTCAATCTTCTTACGAACGCGAAGATCTTATTCAATGTGGCCGAGGTCAAATGTTCGGAGCCGGCAATGCACAGCTGCCGGTCCCCAACATGCTTATGCTTGATCGAATCTCGCACATCAGCCCGTCCGGCGGCGAGTTTGGCAAAGGTGAAATCATTGCAGAGCTGAATATCCATCCGGGTTTATGGTTTTTCGATTGCCATTTCCCGGGGGATCCGGTCATGCCGGGATGCCTGGGGCTGGACGCCATGTGGCAACTGGTCGGTTTTTATCTGGCCTGGCGGGGCAATCCGGGACGGGGTCGCGCTCTGGGCGCCGGAGAAGTAAAATTTACAGGTCAGATTTTACCAACCGCCAACAAGGTGACCTACCATATCCATTTAAAAAGGGTCATCGAACGCAAGCTGATCATGGGCATCGCCGATGGTCGTGTCAGTGTCGACGGGAAAGACATTTATTTCGCCAAAGACCTGCGGGTTGGCCTGTTTGCCAACACGGACAGCTTCTGATTCGTTGACCGGATACACAACAAACAATAAATTCTGTTTCGTGAATTGCAGTTTTTCTGAACATACTTGCGCTTGATCAGGCGGTACCACTGCGTCATCCATTAGTCAGGAGCCAGTTTCCTGCGGGATACACGCCAATACGCAGGAAGACTTTGGGCGTAAACACCCGGAGCAATTCCCACAAAATGCCATGCGTTTAAGCGTTGATGCCGCGAGGCTGGCCAATCTGGCCTTTTTTGCGTCCTTTATTTAAGAGGTTCATTATGAAGCGTGTTGTAGTGACGGGCATGGGCATAGTGTCCTGCATAGGCAACGACGTCGACTCGGTATTAGACTCACTCAAAACAGGCCGGTCTGGTGTCAGATACAATCCCAGCTACGAAGAGCAAGGCTTTCGCAGCCTGGTTTCCGGTTCCGTGCAGATTGATACCGCCGAACTTATTGACCGTAAACATTTTCGTTTTATGGGCGATGCCGCCGCTTTCGCCTACATCGCAATGCAGCAGGCTGTAAAGGATGCCGACCTCAGCGAGGCCGAAGTTTCCAACGAACGCACCGGCATCATCTTCGGTTCAGGCGGCGCCTCCACGAAAAGCGTGGTGGATTCGGCTGATATCATCCGCAATCGGGGTGTAAAAAAGGCCGGCGCTTTCCGGGTGACGCAAACCATGGCCAGCACGACCTCCGCCTGCCTGGCCACCCCGTTTAAGATCAAGGGCGTCAACTATTCCATTTCATCCGCGTGCGCAACCAGCGCGCATTGCATCGGTAATGCGATGGAATTGATACAGCTGGGCAAGCAGGACATTGTTTTTGCCGGGGGAGGCGAAGAGGAACACTGGACGCTGACCGGGCTCTTCGATGCCATGGGCGCCCTGTCGACAAAATACAATGCCACACCGGAAACCGCGTCCAGGCCCTATGACGCCACCCGGGACGGGTTTGTTATCGCAGGCGGTGGGGGCTGTCTGGTGATTGAATCTCTGGATCATGCGCTCGCAAGAGGCGCCAAAATTTATGGCGAACTGGTCGGCTATGGCGCCACCTCTGACGGTTATGACATGGTCGCTCCGTCCGGAGAAGGCGCAGTGCGTTGCATGCGTCAAGCCATTGCCATGACCGATGACTCCCCTGTCGATTACATCAACGCCCACGGAACCAGCACGCCGGTGGGCGATCTTGCAGAGCTCAAGGCGATTCGCGAGCTTTTCGGCAATAAAGTACCGCCCATCAGCTCGACAAAATCCCTGACAGGTCATTCACTCGGGGCTACTGGCGTTCAGGAAGCCATTTATTCGTTGCTGATGATGCAGAACAATTTCATCTCTGCGTCGGCCAACATCACGGAACTGGACGAAGAGGCCAAAGACTTGTCGATCGTGACGAAATATCGTGAAGCCACCCTGAACAAGATCATGTCCAACAGTTTTGGCTTCGGCGGAACCAACGCCACGCTGATATTCCAGCAGTATCAGTGATGTCGGGAGGGCGCCGCCCGCGTCCCCTGACTCAGGCGTGCGTGGTCTTTGGCTCGCCCGTTGCGGGCCATTGATCGCGATTCTGAGGATTCCCCAGCCAGGCCAGGACGCGACTCTTGATACCCTGGCGCCAGCTTCGCAGTTGCACTCCAAAGCAGTTGGTACAACGAACTCCGGCCAGCCAGCCATTGGAATGGATCCGGCGGTGGGCGGCCGGCACCACGACCAGTTCCGGAAGCTTAGTCCGCAATTCCTTTTGGAGAATACGCTTCACCAGATCCGTCAATTCTGCTTCAGAGCAGGAATCGCTGGCATGGAGATGGAATACACCCCAGTTTTCGGCCCCGCACAAAATCTGGTGAATCATCGCAACGATAACGCGCACCACATCTCCAATCTGGGTGGGCGATGCGCGCCAGGCGTCAGTCACCGGAAATTCATTGCCATTAAGCAAACCGTGACAAACCTGATCGAGTATTCCGTTGGGCCAGTCGAGCAGCCAGCTCAACCGCAAAACCAGGCAGCGGTCCTGCGCAGTCAGTAACTGTTCCACGCCATGAAAAAGATTCCCCCGTGGACTGTCGGGCGCTGCCTGGGCCGTTTCGGATAGCGGCTCTATCTGTTCTTGCGTCGAGAAGACTTCATGGGAAGACAAGTGCACCATGCGCACCTTCAGTTCCTTGAAAACGGCTACCACAGTAGCCACATCCATTGGCAGTGCCTGCAAGTCCGCATTGGCCCACAGCAGCGTATTCACTACCACATCCGGCTCTGCTTCGGTCAACAGGGCACGGACACTGGCGGCATCCTGCCAGTCGACTTTGCCCGCTACCGGACAGATAGTCATGTATGTAAAATTTTCAAGCGCCTTGCAAAGCGCGGCACCGATCGGTGACTGACCCTCGGTCACAAGAATTCGATAAGCCAAATGCATATCTCCCAGTCATTTGCCGTGAATCATCGCACTAAGCCGCCATCGATTCAAATCACGGAATAGTGAATTGACCGACTATGCGCAATGCGCTTGGAAACTGGAAGCTTTGCATCCCGCCTTAAAACGGAATATCGTCATCGAAACCGTCGAAGTCAGGTTTGGGGGAATTGTTTTGGGGTGCATTGGCCACTGCAGGCCGGGAGGCCGGGGCCTGGCGAGGGGCGCTGAAGTTACTGCTGCTTTGATCGTCCTGATACGGAGCGCCTGCGCCACTGTAATCCGAACTGCCACCCTTGCTGTCCAGCATCTGCATTTCGTTGGCGACAATCTCTGTGGTGTAACGGTCCACGCCCGCCTGGTCCTGCCATTTCCGCGTTCGCAATGATCCTTCCACGTACACTTTGCTGCCCTTGCGCAAATATTCACCGGCAATTTCCGCCAGCCGATTGAAGAATACGACGCGATGCCATTCGGTACGCTCCTGCGTCTGACCGGTCTGCTTGTCTTTCCAGGACTCGGAAGTTGCAAGATTGATATTGGTGATGGCGCTGCCGCTCGGGGTATAGCGAGTTTCCGGATCGCCGCCGAGATTGCCTATCAGAATTACCTTGTTTATGCCACGTGCCACTATTATCTCCTCGATTTGATCATGTCAATGAAGCTTGCCAGCCGGCTCCCGCACCACGCACCTGCATTGCCGGCGCAAGCTCACACGAACGGGAACAGGCCGGTGCAGACTGCGCAAAACACACACCGTCAGTCAATTTCGATTGCCCGCCAGTCTAACCCGTGTGCGGCAGAAAATCTGCCGGCTTCGCGACCGGGTTCACGCCCGCCGAGTGAAGAAAGTTTTGCAGGTTCTCGTATTGGAACAGGTCACCGTCGACCTTGAGATACAGATTCGAAAGGGGTTCGACCCAGCGCGCCTCAACCACACCCGGCACGCCATCGATCAGGGCCTTTTCCGATACTGCCTGTGCGCAGGGTGTGGTAATGGTCTGCAAATATCGGGGCGGGCGCATCCCCAGCGCCGCGGCGGCCCAGATTACGCACACGGCCAGCCCCATGACAAACACCCCGGCGAGACCATAGGCTGAATACACCACCCCGCCGGTTGCGCCACCGGTTGCCGCACCCAGGAACTGACAGGTGGAGTAGATACCCATGGCGGTCCCTTTGCTCCCCGCCGGCGCCTGCTTGCTGACCAGGGACGGCAGCGTCGCCTCCAGCAGATTGAACGCCACAAAGAATACAAACAGCCCCGTCACCCAGTGCCACAACGCGCCAGCCAGGCTCATGATGAGCTCCGCACAGGCCAGAACAACCACTGCGCCTACGAATACCGGCTTGAGCCTTCGCTTGCGCTCTCCCAGGTAGATGAACGGGAGCATGACGACGAAGGAACCGGCCATGATCGGCAGGTAGTAACGCCAGTGGGACGTCACCGCAACCCCCTCGGCCGCCAGCGCTACCGGAACGGCGACGAACGCTGCCGTCAGCACAAAATGCAAAGAGAAAACGCCGAAATCGAGACGCAGCAGATCCGGATTGTTGATGACCTGACGGACCATCTGCGGTACCGGCTTGTGCTCGGAACTCGTCAATTGCGGTGGCTCAGGAACGAACACGTAAAGGACTGCGATACCCACCAGCGCCAGCAAACCCGACAACCAGAACACCGCCGCCAGACCACCAAAGGCCGCCAGTGCCGGGCCCATAACCATGGCGACTGAAAAGGATACGCCAATCGAAACGCCGATGAGGGCCATGGCCCGCGTCCTGTTCTGCTCGGATGTGAGGTCGCCAACCAGCGCCAGGACTGCGCCTGCAATCGCTCCGGAACCTTGAATTGCCCGGCCTATGATCAGGCCCCAGACATCGGTTGCCATCGCTGCCATGATGCTGCCGGCCGCAAAGAGGATAAGTCCGCAGACGATAATCGGCTTGCGCCCCCAGACATCCGACAGTAGCCCGAGGGGAATCTGAAAGACCGCCTGGGTCATCCCGTAGCAACCCAGCGCCAGACCGAGAAGCATGGGCGTTGCTTCCTCGTAATCCATGCCGTAAAGCATCATGACGGGAAACACCATGAACAACCCGAGCATGCGAAAGACATACAGCGCTGCCAGTGAAAAGACGATGCGCCACTCGGATACTGGTCTGCTGCTGCCGCTCACTGACTGGAACCCTCGAAAAAGGGCGCAATTCTACCAGTCTGGCAGGTGGACCGGTAGTAACCGCGTCTCTGTATCTCTGACCACCCGCACCTCCGGGTGGAAGGCCCCGACGTTGGATCGCCTTTGCGCCGGATTTCAATCAGGACAGCCCTCCGCGCGCGGGTTTGCCCATGCAATTCTGGTCGAGTCTGTATAGAGGTTCCCTAGTACACCGGCGGCTCTTAAGTTACAATCGCGCAACTTTCACCATGACGCCAAGCTTGTTCGATGCTGGCCGGCGATGACTTCGATGAATTCGGCAATGGACAAGATGATAAACAAGGCAGACACGCTTGTGACTACGAGCCCAAATGATCTCACCAAGGATGCAGCGAGGCCTGGTTGCATCTATCTCTATTCGTTAAACAAGAGCATGCAAACCGCGCTTCTGGCCGACCTTATCGGGCAGACGGTAGGCGCGCAGTGCAAGGTGACCCACAATCAGTCCAGAGAGCGCACATCCGCGGGTCTGGACAGCAATGAACTGACGACATTGCCAACCGGCATTCTCGGTAACGATCTTATCCTTGTTGATTGTCAGGGACATGACATCCAGAACCTTCGCGCCCTGATCAGCGACATCAATGATCTTGAAGAAAACGTGAACGCAGCCTTGCTCAATGCTGAACATGATTCCCAGCACGAAGAGCTGCTTGACTGGCCCTGCATATCGGGCATCTTCTTCTCCGATTCCACCCAGGACCAGTTGATCCGCGGCCTGCAGTCGCTGCTGCGCGGTGAGTACTGGGTGCCGCGCCGGCTGCTCCATCATTTTCTGGAAAAGAACCGCCGTGCGCCCTCTTCCAAGCGCAGCGATATCAAGTTAACCAAACGCGAGCGCCAGATTCTTAAGCTGATCAAGGACGGCGCCACCAATATGGACATCGCTTCGGCTTTGGACGTCAGTGAGCATACAGTCAAGAGTCATCTTTATAACGTGTATAAAAAGATTGGCGTGCGCAACCGGCTGGAAGCGAGCAACTGGGTTCGCGATCTGGAAGATCTTTAACGCCTTCAATTATCCCCTTGCTACGATCCTTCCGGTTCTTGCGTATACTTGCAGCCCGGCTAAAAGCTCTGACTGCCACCGCTGGTTTCTGGGGGAACTGTGGAAAAGATTATCGTCCGCGGCGCGCGCACGCATAACCTGAAAAATCTTGATCTGGATATTCCGCGCGACAAACTGGTGGTGATCACCGGCTTGTCGGGTTCGGGCAAATCATCGCTTGCATTCGATACGCTCTATGCCGAAGGACAGCGGCGCTATGTCGAATCCCTCTCGTCGTATGCACGTCAATTCCTGTCGATCATGGAAAAGCCCGACGTTGATCATGTCGAGGGCCTGAGTCCGGCCATTTCCATCGAACAAAAATCCACCTCGCACAACCCGCGCTCCACCGTTGGCACCATCACTGAAATCTACGATTATCTGCGCTTGCTGTTTGCCCGTATCGGCGAGCCCCGCTGCCCGACCCACGGCACTCCCCTGTCGGCCCAGACCGTTTCGGAAATGGTCGATCATGTCATGACCATTGCTGAGGGGACGCGCCTCATGCTGCTGGCGCCGGTGGTCCGGGATCGCAAGGGCGAACATCTGCATGTTCTGGAATCGTTGCGACGCGACGGTTATGTGCGTGTGCGAGTTGATGGGCTGGTCGTCGACCTGGACGATACGCCAGCGCTGGACAAGAAGAAGAAACACACCATTGAAGTGGTGATTGACCGCTTTCGTGTCCGCGACGACATGGCGCAGCGCCTGGCGGACAGTTTCGAGACCGCCCTGCAACTTGCCGAGGGAATCGTCAGCATCGGCTTTATGGATGGCGAGCAGGAAGATCAGCTATTTTCAGCAAAACACGCCTGCCCCTTTTGCGATTATTCACTGTCTGAACTCGAACCCCGTCTGTTTTCGTTCAACAACCCGGCTGGCGCCTGTCCCAGCTGCGACGGACTTGGAGTCAAACAGTTTTTTTCGGAAGAAAAAATCGTCCATCGTCCCGAGTTGTCGCTCGCCGACGGCGCGATCCGCGGCTGGGATAAACGCAATCTGTACTACTTTCACATGCTGATGTCGCTGGCGAACCATTACCGGTTCGATCTGGACAGTACCTGGGAATCTCTGGCGCAAACGCTAAAAGATATCGTTTTGCACGGATCGGGCGACGAAAGCATCAGCTTCCAGTACGCCAACGAGCGCGGCGATATCGTCAGGCGATCCCACACATTCGAAGGCATAATCCCCAATTTTGAGCGGCGCTACCGGGACACCGAATCGGCCAGCGTGCGTGAAGAGCTGGCGAAATATCTCATCAGCAGGCAATGTCCGGACTGTCAGGGCACGCGACTGCGCCCGGATGCCCGCAATGTTTATGTCGACGGGAAAACCCTGCCGGAAATATCGGAGCTGCCGGTCGGTGAAGCCTGCGGGTATTTCGGGCAACTGGCGTTCACCGGAGCGCGGGGGAAAATTGCCGACAAGATTCTGAAAGAGCTTCGCGAACGCCTGCGCTTTCTTGTCGATGTCGGCTTGAACTACCTGACCCTGAGCCGGAGCGCCAATTCATTATCGGGAGGCGAAGCGCAGCGGATCAGGCTAGCCAGCCAGATCGGTGCGGGCCTTGTCGGCGTGATGTACATCCTCGACGAACCCTCTATCGGGCTGCACCAGCGGGATAATGACCGCTTGCTGGGATCGCTTCTTCATTTACGCGATCTGGGTAATACCGTCATTGTCGTGGAGCACGACGAAGACGCCATCCGGAGTGCCGACCACATTATCGATATTGGACCGGGCGCGGGTGTGCATGGCGGTGAGGTCATTGCCCAGGGGTCGTTGCAGGACATAATGTCCGCGCCGCGCTCGATCACCGGTGCCTATCTTTCCGGTAAGCAATCCATCGAAATACCCGCCGAGCGACACGCACCCCAGGCCGAGCAAATGCTGATACTCGCAGGCGCTCGGGGGAATAACCTCCGCAATATCACACTTAGCCTGCCGCTGGGACTGATGACCTGTGTAACGGGCGTGTCCGGCAGTGGCAAATCGACTTTAATCAACAATACCCTGTACCCAGTCGCCGCCATCAACCTGAACATGGCCTTCACGCTGACACCGGCGCCCTACGACAGCATCCAGGGGCTGCTCAAACTCGACAAGTGCGTGGACATCGACCAGAGCCCGATTGGCCGCACGCCGCGATCCAATCCGGCGACCTACACCAATATTTTCACGCCCATTCGCGAACTGTTCGCTGGCACTCAGGAAGCGCGCGCGCGGGGTTATAAAGCCGGCCGCTTCAGCTTCAACGTCAAAGGTGGTCGCTGTGAAGCCTGTCAGGGTGACGGGATGGTGAAAGTGGAAATGCATTTTCTGCCCGACATATTCGTGCCCTGCGATCTATGCCAGGGCAAACGTTATAACCGGGAAACACTGGAAGTCCGGTACAAGGGAAAGAACGTTCATGAAGTGCTCGACATGACGGTCGAGGATGCCCGCTTGTTCTTTGATGCAGTTCCCGCCATCGCCACCCGCCTGCAAACCTTGATGGAGGTGGGGCTGTCGTACATCCGGCTGGGTCAGCCGGCGACGACTTTGTCCGGCGGGGAAGCCCAGCGCATCAAGCTTTCCCGGGAACTGTCCAAGCGCGACACCGGCAAAACGCTTTACATTCTGGATGAACCCACGACCGGGCTTCATTTTCACGATATCCAGCAGTTGCTGGTGGTACTGCACCGTCTGCGGGACCGAGGTAACACCGTGGTAGTGATTGAACACAATCTGGATGTCATCAAAACCGCGGACTGGGTCATAGACCTCGGTCCGGAAGGCGGTAGCGGCGGCGGCCAGATCATCGCCGAAGGCACACCCGAAGGGATTTGCTCGGTCCCGGAGTCCCATACCGGCCGCTTTCTGAAACCGCTCCTGGGCAACCGCTGATCCGGTTCCACCGCGACTGCCCCGGCGACGCCAATTTATCAACCGAATTCATCAAGCAAAGTGGTCCATCAATGGAAGAAATTATTGAAGAACTGCGGGAACACGCGGAGACCGTGCCGGTACCGCTGGACTTGCCGGAGGAAGACGACATTTTAACCGCCCAGGAACTGTTACTGATCTCGGTACCGGCGGATTATTTCGAATTCCTGATGACCGTCAGCGACCTGGTGCTGGGAAATCTCGAGCCTGCCACCGTCGCTGACGCCCATTCCCACACCTACCTCCCCGATGTGGCCGCCAACGCCTGGCAAACGGGCGTGCCTCGCCATCTCATTCCCATCTGCGAATTTCCCGGAGGCTTCTACTGCATTGACGAGGTGGGCGTCGTGTTTGAATGGACGACAAAACACCGGTTGACCGACCGCAACTGGGAATCCATATGGCACTGGGCGCGAGACGTCTGGCTCGCACAGGCCTGACGGCGGGGAATTGTTCCGCCGTCGCCCCACACCGAAAGCCATTCTCCCTGCCCGCGCGGACTTCATCCGGCGGCTCGACCTATTGCGTTCCACTATCAATTTCGTACTAATCAGACTGTCTTTTTATAAGCCTGGCGCTTAAGAGTTTTCAATGCTGTTATTAAAACACTGCAGCATTAGAATTTTTTAGCGCCATGGAGGGTTTGCGCCATGGCTCGTTGGATTTAACGACAGTCGGTGCAATCGCTTTGAGGGCTTCTCTCTTAACGGTATTCACCTGACTCACCCTACCGCCACTATCTGGATAAAAGCCACCGGGAGTCTCCGTGAACCGACTGTACGTTGTCATTCTGGCTGCATTCAGCCCTTTGGTTGCGCATGCCACCACCCTTCACACAGGGGCGAGCCTGACGCTCGGTCCGGTTTCCAGCGCCTATTCAATCTCCGCTGCCCGCCACAATCCGGCGATGGCAGACCTGGCTGTCCGCGCCGACGAACGCTTGCGATTCAACTATCTGCCGATCGTGGCGGTGGATGCCGAGTTTGGCAACATGAACAATTTCGTGGATGAGGTCGATGAATTGATTGACCTGCTCGACGATCCGTCTGCAACCGATGACTCCATCGAAGAAACCTTGAACCGTTTCAACCGGGTGCTCGAACAGATGGGGACCGAGGGCTATGTGCGGGTCCAGGCTGCCGTCACTGCACCGCTAACGCCGCTGTATTGGCGGCCCAGCGAGTTTTCCGGCACTTTCTTTGTGGAAGCGGAGTTTCTGACCCAGGTGCACGCGCGCGTTCTCGACGCCCCAATCGCCTACGACAATCAGAACACCAAGTTCACCACCGCCAGCTCGGCGTACCTTAAAAGCGGTCTGGAACAACGCATTGCGCTGGGTTACAGCCGCCCGATTTTTGGGGAAGTGGCGGCCGAAAAATGGGGTGGACGCCTGTACGGCGGCCTGAAACTGAATCTGATCAACATGGAATTGAGCAAGCAGATTTTCCGGCTTCAGGCGCTGGATGGTAAAGACATTGAGGATGTGATCGAGGACGAATACAAACACTATCGTGTCGCCACCACCAATGTGGCGATCGACGTCGGTTTGACCTGGGTGGCGCCACGCTATCGCGCCGGCCTGACCATTCACAGCATCAATTCTCCCGAGTTCGATTACGGCGTGATTGGCGAAAACTGTGGCGATCTCGAAGACGGCGGTGTTGCACGCAGCAACTGCGAAGCGGCCGCCTACTTTATTCAGCAGGAAGGCCGCGTAAAAGCACACGAAGTCCATACCCGACATGCCATCGGTACGGTAGATGCCGCTTACTTTGTAACGCCGCGCTTCGTGCTTGCAGCCGCCACCGATCTCGCCGCCCATGAGGATATGGTCGGCAGTGAGTACCAGTGGTTCCACGCCTCGGCCGGCTATGACTTCGCCAGTCGCTGGATCCCCGATTTGCGGCTGGGTTATCGGCAGAATCTGGCCGGGTCAGAACTGAGCAGTGTCGCCATGGGTTTCACTCTGTTCAACAGTCTCTCCCTCGATGCTGAGGTAGGTCTGGACGAAATTGAAGTCGACGGCAGCAAGGTGCCCCGCCGCGTCGGCTTCAGCCTTTCATTCTCGGAAAGTTTCTGACACCTCATTCACGCGACACTGGCCGGTGCCACCGTTCGGACGTCGCCCTGCATTACGGAGCAGTTCCATGACATTGATATCCCGGCATTTCCGGAGTGGGTTCTTAACTTTGATGGCGGCCGCTGTGGGCCTTGGCGGTATCACTGGATGTGGCGGGACCGGTCAGGACCAGGGGCGGGCCACGGATACAGACCGAGTAATCAGAGGCCTCGCTCTGGATGGCCACCTTGCACGCTCGATGGTTTTTGCCGACTTCGACAACAACGGCACACGCGACGCCTGGGAACCCTTTGCCTTCACCGACAATGAGGGGTACTTCTCCTATAACCCCCGCACCCAGACCGACTATTGCACTGTCGTGGAATATATGGATTTCTGTCTTCGCCTGGAACGAGCCTTCGACGAATTTGTCGTCCGGATCGATGGCGGTTACGACACGATGACCGGCGAACCCTTTGCGGGCCAGATCAGTCGTCGAATCGGGATCGAGGATCTGGATACTCTGGAGGACGGGTTACTGGTTACGCCGTTCACTACCCTGATCTCGTCCGTCAAGAGCCGGGTAACGCAAGATACCATCCTCGCCAGTGCAGGGCTCGATCGTCTGGATCTTCTTGTGGATTATCTGGATCGCGACACTCAAAACGTAGATTCCCGGTTACTCAACAAAGCGTTGAAAATCCACAAGGTAATGACCATTCTGGCGGACCGGGTGCAGGACGAATTCAGTGAAATCGGATCTGCCGTCGGCACACCCAATGATTTGACTTCCCCCATGTACGCGAACCTCGCCGAGGCTCTTGCCAGCGGCGATTCCACTCTGGATGAAATCTTGACCCACCCGCCCAGACTTGAACATATGATGACGAAAGTCGCGCAGTTCGCGCAGGATCGGTATATCAAACGGGATCTTGTACTGCCGGCCCGGGAGGGAGCCTTTCCAGAAGCCTATACGCTAGCCATTGGTCAGATCCCTCAATTCCTCACCCTTGCCGATCGCCTGATTCGCCCTGATCCCGGTCAGTTCGTCTCTGTATTCGGCCCGGTACGAGCAGTTGAGATTCTAACTACCAAGTTTACCGAACAAAACCTCACTGACACCCATCTCGATCAAGCACTCGAGTTCTTCCTTAACGAGCAGAATGAGACCGGCGTTGAGGCACTGGTTGACGCACTCGATCACGAAACTGCAGATCTGGGTTCGTTGACCCGCGCCAACTTTGCCAGTGAAGCATTTTCAACTTCTGAGGGAATTCTTGGTATGACCCGCCTTCATCCTGACGTCCAGCCCTTCCGCGAACTGCCGGGGCAACGCCTGCGGGTATCGGACATGGACCTGGGATGGGCGCCAAATGAGTTGCGCGATGCAGAAGTCGAGTTCTACTTCAAGGGATCTGAAACCGCCTTCAGCGGCGACTTCGACGCCTGTGTCAAATATATTGACGGCGCCAGCAGTGATGGTCGCCTGGGTGAGGCCAATACGCGTGGTGAGCTGGTTCACGGCCATTGGAGTCTGCTGAACGCCGGACCTGACCGTGACGGGTCCTACAGTCTGATACTCACGATCCGGTATCTCAACGCGACCTATCAGGCAATCATGAAGCCTGCAGGTTTCGAGATGATCGACGGGGAAATGCACCACAAAGTGCGGTTTGACTATGCCAACGAATATCGCACCTGGCTCAGCGCTGCCGGCATGCAGCCGTGGAGCGATCTGCCGCAAACCGATCTGCCGCAAACCAATGCAGACTGCGAGCAGCGCCTGCCCAGTCGCATAGGCCTGTAAAGCCATCCGCAAGACGACCGCCGATCCGGGGTTAACGGGCCGGCGGTCGTCTGTCAACCAGGTACCGTCAGCTAGTTGCTGAATGGCACCAGCGAAATGTTGAGCACATTCGCATCGCGCGACGCATCGGCAATTTTCATGTAGGTTTCTGTTGTTGAACTCTCGTGAGCCCTGACGACAAGACTTGAACCCGGATTGGCCGCATTCTTCTGGGCTATCAACGAGCGCACCGAGCGGACATCCACACGTCGACCGTCAATAAATACGTCATTCTGGTCATCGACCAACACCAGAATCGACTTGTTGTCATTGCTTGGCGGGGGTGGCGGCGCATTATTGTCTTCGGGAACGTTGACGTTGATCGTGCTTTCCTTCACAAAGGACGCAGTTACGATGAAGAAGATCAGCATGATAAACACCACGTCGAGCATGGGCGTCAAATCGATCTCGGCCTTATCACCGCTGTCTTGCTGTTTGTTGCGTTTTTTTCTACGACTCACAAAAGTATCTCCAACTTGGTACCGGATGCCAGGCACCGGCTCTACTGACGATTCTTCTTCTCGTGGTTATTATTAAAGGAACACCGCGTTGTAGCGCCCGATTTTGCTAAACAAGCCCATGAAGCCCGCAAGCGCGCCCTCCGGTTGACAAGTCCACGCGCGGCATTCTACCTCATTACCTTGAGTTAGCGTACCACCTCAATCAACCCCCTGCGTGATTAATCTCGCATCCACGTCCAGAGACAGCGGTTCTGCTGCAAGCGGGTCCTGGAACTAACCGGTTGCCACTAGTCGCGCCTGCCGTCGCCGCAAACTGTATAGAAACACAGTCACTCTCCCGAAGATCGCGTCCCGGCGCCTCTCCCGCGAAAATTGACGATCGCGGCAGCGCCGTCTGCAACCGTACATCTCGCTACAAAAAACAACTCCGTCCCGGTCGGACTCCGGGACCGGAAATGCTTCTCGAAGAGTGCGCCTGCGTCGGTGAGTTCCAACGGTTCGGGCGGACCCGGTTCATCCCAGCGGAATCCGATCATGTCTCGCGCCTGCGTGCGGATTTCCCCTTCGCATTGATCCCAGAGCGATTTTTTCCTCTGTTCCAGTTGCTGGCGGGTCCGCTCCGCCAACTGTTGCCGTCGTTGTTCTTTTTGGGGATCAGTCAGAAGCTCTTCTACAATCTGCTCATTCGTCAGAAGTCGCCGGGTTTTACCGTCCACCATCACGTTGAAACCCGGTCCGTCGGCACTGCGGCAAAGAATGCGGAAAACCGGCTCGTCGGGCGTGCTCACCCCAAGATCAAGCGTTCCTTCCATGACCTCTTCACAGGAAGAGTGCTTCTCTGCCGCAATGGCGCTGGCGAGCAGTTCAAAATGATATTTCTTGTACTTGATCGGGAGCCACAACCGCTTTTCATCCAGAGACCATGCACTCGTGCCTGTAACCATAAAGACTGTACCCAGCAGCCACAGCAAGAACATCCGTCCGTCAACAACGGATTTCCGTCGGCGGAATAATGCTACTCTGCCCACGGGATATCTCCGGAGGTTACCGTCGGGCTTTGACATGCGGGAATTTTCAGGGAGCACATGTAAAAATCCATGTGGGCGATGCGCGCAGAGCGCATGACCGGATCGAATAATAAATGACGGCAAATAGTCTGGCCTTGCCGCTCAAACAGGGCGATGCATCTTCGTCATGAAATATAGCAGCGCAGCGCGTGCTGTCGAAATCCGCGAACAGGCCCAGCCCCGAGAATTACGTCGTGCAGCACTATTGCCGCGGTTCGACGATCCGGACTGACTGCCAGGGTCTGTACTGAAAGTCGTGGAGCGAAAGTCAGGCAAGGCAAAAACAGGTGAAGAAGCGGAGCTTACGTGCTGTAAATGAGCATTCTGAGCCTGTTTTTAACGCAGCATCACCGAGCGCAGGCACTTTTCGTACAGAGTCTAATAGTCAACCAAACAAATTGTGCGTTTATGGCGATCAATCCTTATTAAATGGTATAACGCGGAACACGCTCCCACTCCGGGGACTTGTTGCAGGAATAATTGTCAGAGTCAGGCGGATTATAAAACCGGAATGTCGGTGTCCTCCGCAGGCGCGCTGCAAGCGTCTAATTTCAGGCGAACTGCTATGATTATGCAAAACGCTTCTGAGCGGATTTTTGGTGAAACAACCCGATTAAGCTGATGTTCATGACGAGGCTGATCAAATTGTCGCAAAGAAATGGAGCTGTTTATAACAGATCGCGTTTCGTTTTAACTTCGGAATCAAAAAGGGTGAATATGAATCTGTTTTCATCGGCCGCTATCAGGCTTTGCATGGGTCTGTGCCTTGTCTCGATGGCGTCTCTGGCAAACGCCGCCCTGCAGCTGAACGGAATGGCAATACATACCGAGCTGGGCAAGGAACAGTTCATCGCCGCTATCTATGCTGAGACCCCCACTCAGGATGCCAGGCAACTGATTCTAAGTGACGAGAACAAGGCGATGGAGTTGCGCGTCATCGAAGACCGGATATTTTCGCGTCGCCTGAAACGCATGTGGGTCGAGGGCATTGCAATCAACGCGGGTCAGGGTGAGCTGACAAATCATGCACAGAACATGGCGGATTTCAGCAACATGCTCAAGGTCAACCTGCGAGCGGGCGATATCATGCGCTTTGACCGGATGGTCAACGGGGGAATGGTCGTCACCATCAACGGAATCGAACTCGGCAAGATCGCCGACCGGAAATTTTTCGATTTGCTGATTCGCACCTGGATAGGCCCTGTCCCGCTGTCTTCCAGCTTCAAGGATGCGTTGCTGGCGGGCAGCGACAAATCCGGGGGACTTAAAGGCCGCCACAATCTCATAGAGCCGACCCGGGAACGCATCTCGGCAATCAAATCCGCCTTGCAACTGGCGCCTGCTGCTGTTGCGGTAACCAAACCCAAAGAAGAGCCCAAGGCGCCCGCACCCCCGGAAGTGGCCACTGTCGAGCCGCCAACGCAACCGGTTTCCCGACCGCAAGAACCCCAGCCGCAGGACGTCAAACCGCCAGAGCCGACACCGACCGCCCCTCCGACGCCAGAAGAGACCATCGCCAGCCGACCAAAGCCCGACACGGGTGCGGTGGCTACAGCACCGCGTGAACCTGCGCGCACTCCCCCTTCCACAGGCCCTGCCCTGATCTCTGAAGAAGATCTCTTCGCGGACAGCATTCTTGCTCAGGATGACGAGGATGAAGCAGTCACCGCCGCGGGACTTTTGGCGGAGCAGCTTTATATTTCTAAAATTACCAAATGGACCGGCGGATTCGTCAAATATCCGCAGATGGCTCTGAAGCGTAACCAGGAAGGAACTGTGCGGGTCACCGTGACCCTGGCCCGTAGCGGCCAGGTCCAGGACATTGAGTTCATGGAGACGAGTGAATTCGAAACTTTGAACAAGGCCGCCCGCAACGCCGTCGAAAAAGCCAACCCCTACCCCGCCATTCCGGAAGAAATCAAGTCGGATACCTTCGTCTTTACAGTTCCGGTGGTTTTCCGGCTCCGTTAACCCGGCGCCGGGCTCCCTGCACCGATGAGCCCGGTTTGCAGATGTAGCATTTGGCGCCTAGAGTAGTTAGAGGCAGCCGGCCCTGCAGCGCAGTGAAGGCCGCCTCCGGGTTTTAAACTGCATGGCTATTACATGAAGCAACGCTGATGTCGCCCCCCGATACGAAGTTCGGCGCCTCGGGCGGAACCAACACCGACCTGATCTGGAACCTCGACGCGTTCAAGCAGCGAAGGCTTGCGCACGAGTTCGTGCTGAAGTTCGAAAACAAGCTGTGCGTATACTCAGGCTCGGTAAAGCAGTTGTATGCCAACTACAACATCTTCATGCCTTCCAATGAGAGCAGCCGGCTGATCATCCTGCCCAACCAGCTTGCTCACTACGACGTTTTCAATAATTTGCCGGATACTGCCATTCGTGCCACCGGCCTGACCATCGTTCCCAATTCGGAAGGCAACCTGATGTTGCGCATTCCGGTTCGGGATCCGGTGCAACCCTATCGACTCATACCTCTGCAAACCGGCTTTCAGCTGATTAACCAGCGCCGTCCGCCACACTCGCCGCTGCTGCCCGTGCTTATCAAAGGCGATCTGAGAGAACTGAATGCGGTCACGCCCTGCCTGCACCTGCACGCGCTTTCACTCAAAAACATCCCGCAGTTATCACGCTTCGAATTGAAGACGATCAAGCAGACTGTCATCGAAAAGCTGAGCCAGCTGGGCACCAGCTGAGCGTTCTCTATTGATTTACTGCAGATCCGGATGGCGTCCGCGAAAACGCTGGTTGACGTAGTCCCGTATGGCATCGGCGTCTCCGGAGTGGTTACCCGTGGGCGTCCAGTAACGATCTATCCGCAGCGTTCTGCTCGGATAATCCCAGCCTACTATCAGTATGGGAACCTGCGCCGCTGCGGCAATCCGCAGAAATCCGGTTTTCCAGTGATCCACTTTACGCCGCGTGCCCTCCGGCGTAATGGCCAGCCACAGGGCATCTCTCTGTTCGAATGCGGCGGCGACTTCGTCCACGGTGCCCGCCGGATCTCGTCGGTTTAAAGCAATACCGCCAAAGGCGATAAACAGTTTTGATACCGGCCAGATGAACGCTTCCTTTTTCATGAACCACGACAGTTTGATACCGCCGGCCATCAACGCAAACATTGCATAAACAAAATCCCAGTTCGACGTATGTGGCGCCATAGCGATAATCAGTTTGCGATCCCGAGGCATTTCGCCCACCAGCTTCCAGCCACTGAGCCGCAGAAAGAAGCGACCGACGGGACGAATGACGGGGCAGCGCAGCTGCGGTGCGTCCGGCGGCAAGGGCGGGGTCAGTGGTGTCGGCATGCCGTGACGATCAGTGCTCGCGCGTCGCGTAAAATTTCACATCTGGATGACGCTCCTGGGTCAGTGACAGGTTTACTCTGGTGGGCGCGAGGTACGTCAGATGACCACCTCCGTCGATGGCCAGATTGTCACTGCACTTGCGTTTGAATTCTTCCAGCTTTTTGGCATCCGGACATTCCGCCCAGCGAGCCGTCGCAACGCTGACGCTTTCATAAACCGCGTCGACTTTGTATTCGTCCTTCAGCCGAAACGCGACGACTTCAAACTGCAGGACCCCCACCGCACCGACCACAATGTCGTTACTGTTCAAGGGAAAAAATACCTGCGTCGACCCTTCTTCTGACAACTGCTGCAATCCCTTCTGCAACTGTTTCATTTTGAGTGGATCACGCAGCCGGATTTTCCGGAACAGTTCCGGAGCAAAGTGCGGAATACCGGTAAATTTCAGGGCTTCTCCTTCGGTAAATGCATCACCGATCTGGATGGTGCCGTGGTTATGCAAACCGATAATATCGCCCGACACCGCGTCTTCCAGTTCAGTCCGGTCACCGGCCATGAAGGTAACTGCATCGGTAATTTTCATGTCTTTTTTCAGGCGCACCTGAAAGACTTTTTTACCCTGGTTGTAACGGCCTGAACAGACACGCATGAAGGCGATCCGGTCACGGTGTTTCGGGTCCATGTTCGCCTGAATCTTGAAAACAAAGCCGGTAAATGTTTCTTCCACTGGTTCGACCCGACGGATATCGGCCTGCCGCCCTAACGGCGGAGGTGCCCAGTCGACAAACGCATCCAGCATTTCCCTGACTCCGAAGTTCCCCAACGCCGTTCCAAAAAATACCGGTGTCTGCCGGCCGGCAAGATAATCTTCCTGGCTGAACAAATTAGTAGCACCGCGAACCAGCTCAATTTCGTTACGCACATCGTCCGCATAGACACCGAGCAGCCGATCCATATCGGGACTGTCAAGGCCCTGGATGCGAATATCTTCAGGAATGGTATGTCCCTGCCCCTGAACATATTTATGAAATGTATCGGTATACAGGTTATAGACGCCCTGGAACCCTTTCCCCATGCCCACGGGCCAGTTGATGGGGGCCGCCTGGATTTTCAGGACCGATTCAATCTCGTCCATCACTTCGATAGGGTCGCGCATATCGCGATCCATTTTGTTGATGAATGTCAGGATGGGTGTATCGCGCAGACGGCAAACTTCCATCAGTTTGATGGTGCGGTCTTCGACACCTTTGGCGCCATCGATGACCATGAGCACTGAATCCACCGCCGTCAGGGTGCGGTAGGTATCCTCGGAAAAATCCTCGTGGCCGGGTGTGTCCAGCAGATTGACGATGCGGTCCTTGTAGGGGAACTGCATCACCGAAGAAGTCACAGAAATTCCCCGCTGCTGTTCCATGGCCATCCAGTCCGAACGGGCATGAGGGCCGCGCTTTCCTTTGACAGAACCGGCCACCTGGATGGCATTGCCGAAAAGCAGCAATTTTTCGGTCATGGTGGTTTTCCCCGCATCGGGGTGCGAGATGATAGCGAAAGTTCTCCTGCGTGAGACTTCCCGTGCAAAAGCCGAACTGGACATGGTTGTTATCTGCTGTGTGAAGGATCGCCTGGCGATCCGGAATTAAAAGACAAGCGAAACCGGGTTTACAACCAGCCTTTCCGCTTGAAATACAAGTAGGGCGCCAGCGCCGAACAAATCATTAATCCGAGCGCCCAGGGGTAACCCAGCAGCCACTCAAGCTCCGGCATGTGTTCAAAGTTCATTCCGTAGATACTGGCTATCAACGTGGGTGGCAAAAATACACCCGCAGCGATGGAAAACATTTTAATGATCTGGTTCTGCTCGATATTGATGAAGCCTTGAGTGGAATCCATCAAAAAATTTATTTTGTCGAACAGGAAGGTCGTGTGTGACATTAGTGTTTCGACGTCCCGCATGATTTCACGCAGGGTTTCCGATTGCTCTGGCGTGCGTTTCAGGTGGCGCAGCAGGAATGAAATATCCCGCTGGGTATCCATCAGGCACAAACGGATCTTGCCGTTGCTGTCTTCAAGCTGAGCCAGCTTGCTGATGGCGTTTTCCAGCTCTGCCTCCGTATCTTCCAGTACCAGATAGCTGACCCGTTCCAGCTGGCGATGCAGATCCTCCAGAGTATCCGCATGATTTTCTACCTTCTGGTCGAAAATCGTGATCAGCAGCTCAGTCGGTGACTGGCAGATCACCTGGCCTTTGCGCGCCCGCAATCGCAGCAGACGAAAATCGGCGATATTGCCTTCCCGGATCGTAATCAGCCGTTCGGGCTGAAGTATGCACGCCACCGTCACGGTGCTGTGGCGCCCCTCCGAGGGGGACAAGAACAGGGAGTGAACGTGAATGCCGGCCTGATCAACGAAACAGCGCGCCGACGCTTCGATCTCTTCAACATCATCGGATTCCGGCAAATCAATGCGCAGCAGTCGTTGCAGCAGGCCGCGTTCTTCTTCGGTGGGTTCAAATGCGTCGATCCAGTCCGCCTGGTTGATATCGCTGATGCTGTTCGAAGTGTTCGCAAACTCACGAATAACGCCGTCTTTGATTTTGAAAAGATTTAACATCAACCGACTCCCTGGAAACGTACTGCGGGAAAAATCATGAATATCATGGCTACCTCCATAAATGATCCCGCCGCTGGCAATACGCCAGAATCACTGATCAATCTGTTGCACGATCTTTTTGGAGGCGAGATTATAAAGGTTAGGAGATGAATGGAAAGCTGCACTCGACCGGCAAGCGCAATCCGACTGTCCACCGTGTGCCTGTTCCGGATTTACGAATGCGGAGCCGGATCAGTCGAAAATCTCGACCGCATAGACCAGCGCGTCCTCGGTGCGCCCCGATCCGCGATAGTAATCAGGGCGGACACCCACCTGGTTAAACCCGGTCTTCTCGTACATGGCCTGAGCGGCCAGATTGGACTGACGGACTTCCAGAAAGACTATCCGCGCCCGCCCTTTGACCCCCTCCAGCAGTCGGCTCAGAAATGCACTGCCGATACTGCGGCCCTGCCAGGGTCGATCCAGCACCAGCAACAGCAGTTCAGCTTCATCCGCTGCCAGAGATATGACCCCATAGCCGATCAATTCCTTCCTGTCGGTATCCGGCTGTGCATACAGCCCGAGGCATTCATGGGCCGCGAGCGACGCTGCCAGATGTGTGCGACTCCAGGGATAAGCGTGGGCACGGCGTTCGATGGCGTCCACCAGGTCAAGATGATGCGGGTATAGCCGATCCATCACCATGCTCACACCGGCAACTTCAAAATGCTGTGGCAGATCGTTAGCGGAGGCCATAGGCTGCTCGCAAAGCTTTCCAGGTAGCCGCCTTGAGGCTGGGCTGCTCCAGCATGTCGATCAGGCCGGGAAGCACGATTGCCTCGGTGCCCAGCTCCGGCAGCACCAGTGTCTTTCCCAAAGCATCTTCATAACGCATCGGACCGGCACTACAGGCCTTGAAACCGGCTTCTCCCATGAGCCATATGTGCCGGACCGGCTGTGTCGCTATCCGGCTGGCCAGAAAGGCAGTCACCATGTCGCGGGCATCCGACAAGCGGCTTGAGCGGGCCAGAACGGGCCAGTGCAAACTCTCGCTGGCCGGCAGTTCATGCGGCTGCGCAGCGGCGCGGAGAATATTGGAAAGCAGTGCCGCCGTGGGTAAACCCCGCCGCGGTTCGTGTGAATCAATCACCAGCAGTGAACTGCTCACGCGCCACAGGTTGAGCGTGAAGCGAATGGTCTCGTCCTGTGCCTCGGTAACAGGTGCCACCGGCATCACGTCTCGGACATCTTCGGTTTTGCCGGCACGGCGAACCAGCGCGGCATCAAGAATCTGATTGACCGCTGCCAGACCGGGACTCTCTCCACGCGCGCTGCTGCGCACACCACTGTCTGTCGAAGGCTCGGGTTGCGCCCCGCGATCTGCGGACGGGCGCGGGGCGGGTGCGGCCGGGATTCGTCGCGATGGCAGGGCCCCCGGCAAGGTCGAACGCGGCACGTAAACCGCCACCCCCATGGCCGCCAGGTAATGCGCTCTTACCCTTTCGGGCAGAGCTCCGTGATTAACCCGGTTCACTAAACCCCTTCGCGTTGCGGGTGCGAGCGCTGGGCGGCGGCCGCCAGGAGGTTCAATGCCTGCAGATAGGCCTTCGCCGAGGCGACCACAATATCGGTATCGGCACCGATACCGTTGACGATCTTGCCGTCGCGTTCCAGACGCACCGTCACTTCACCCTGGGAATCAGTGCCCTGGGTAATCGCATTGACGGAATACAACTGGAGATCGGCCCGACTTTGCACGATCTGTTCGATGGCCTTGTAGGCCGCATCTACCGGCCCGCCGCCTTCTGCGGTGGCTTCCTGATTCACACCCTTTACCATCAATGTGACCTGAGCTTTAGGCGTCGTCCCGGTCTTGCTGCACACCTCAAGGCTGGCCAACTGGTAAATCTCCTCGCTGGTTTCGCGAACGCTGGAGACCAGCGCGTGCAAATCCTCATCAAAAATTTCGTGTTTCTTGTCCGCCAGCGCCTTGAACCGCGTAAACACTTCGGCAAGGTGATCCTGGGACTGGAAGACATAACCCAGTTCTTCGAAACGCGCCTTCACCGCCGCGCGTCCCGAGTGCTTGCCCAGAACAATCCGGTTGGCATTCCAGCCCAGGTCCTCAGCCCGCATGATCTCGTAGGTTTCACGGTGCTTGAGTACGCCGTCCTGGTGGATCCCGGATTCATGGGCAAACGCGTTGGCGCCCACAATCGCTTTGTTCGGCTGCACGGGAAAACCTGTGACACTGGATACCAAACGCGATGTCGGCACTATGTGCTCGGTGACAATGCCCGTCTCCACGGGAAAAATGTCTTTGCGGGTGCGCACCGCCATGACGATTTCCTCCAGCGATGCATTACCCGCGCGCTCTCCCAGTCCATTGATTGTGCACTCAACCTGGCGCACGCCATTCATCACGGCCGCAAGGGAGTTGGCCACGGCCAGGCCGAGATCATTGTGGCAATGGGTAGAGAAAATTGCCTGATCCGAATTGGGTACCGCTTCAATCAGGCGGCGGAACATGGCTCCGTATTCGGTCGGTTCGCCGTAACCGACGGTATCCGGAACGTTGATTGTGCGTGCACCCGCCGTTATCGCCGCTTCGGTTATACGGCACATGAAGTCGAAATCAGAGCGGCTACCGTCTTCCAGGGAAAACTCCACGTCGTCGGTATACTGGCGCGCCCGCTTTATCGCCCGCACTGCCCGCTCCAGGACTTTTTCCGGCTCCATCTGCAACTTGTAGCGCATATGAATGGGCGAGGTGGCGATAAATGTATGAATTCTCGGCTGCGTCGCTTCCCGCAACGCCTCCGCAGCCCGGTCGATATCGGCATCGACTGCACGTGCGAGACTGCACACCCTGGATTCCCTGACCGCGCGGGCAACGGCTCTCACCGCTTCAAAATCTCCTTCACTCGCGATGGCAAATCCGGCTTCAATCACGTCGACGCGCATTTTCTCCAGCATCTTGGCAATGCGAACTTTTTCTTCCCGCGTCATGGATGCGCCCGGGCTTTGCTCCCCGTCACGCAAGGTTGTATCAAAAATAACCAATTTGTCTTTGCTCATGGAATGCTTCCTGTCAGGTCACTGCCTGGATATCTGGGTATATACGATTCGAAAGTAGCGGATACCGGACGGCAAATTTGCTGCTGCCTGCCGGGCTTTTACCGACTTCCTCTACTTCAAGAGTTTCAAATACTTTACGGAATCAAGTACTTTCGGTGACGTTCAAGTACTTATAGCGATAGCAGGCGCAGGAATAGCCGGGAGAACAAAGCCGGGGACAGCGGAGGCAAAGAGACCGTCGGGATATGGGGACGTTTTACAAAAGACCGGCCACCAGCGCGACTTCGCTGCTCGATAGCTCGTCCGTAACGCCCAACGCGGGGATCGTTTTTTGACATGGCAAGTTGTCCGATTGCGGAAGATTTGAGCCGACATCAGGGGATGCGGCGGACGCTAGTGTAAACCCGACGACCTCATCTCATCAACATGCATCCTAATATTTGTGGTTTATTAGGATAAAATAACAATATTACCGTCGCATTGGGGCATTTAGGAGTATTAGTATTACGCATTACGGCCAATATTTAGAAAAACCTCCCTAAATCGCTACCTCCGGGTACTGCCAGCGTTGACCCGGCACGTTTTTCTCAGGCGATGGCATTAGAACCCGGATTTTTCATCAAACTATTTCGCTATATTCTTCCGGCAGACAGGCGTGAGCGGTTATTGAAATCCCGCCCGAATTTGTCCGCATGCTCGCACCTTCTCATCATGATTCACTCAATCCGCCGACGTGAGGAGTCAACTCCCGCGCGGTCTCCGTCGACGAAAGGTATCCGCGGGATATCCTGGTGCTGTCCAAGCTTACAGCTTTCAGCTGAATCAGCGCCGCTCGGGAATCTACGCTTTCAGACCTTGCACAGCGACTCTCCTCCCCAGTGCGACGCATAACCCGTTGGCTAATTCTCATGGGAACTTCTACATTTATTTCAAGTGGAAGCGAAGGTTGCTGAAGGAAAACAGTGGCGTCGATTACGCCCCAGGGAACGGCAGGAAGCCGCAGCAAGTACCGGGAGTTCTGGAACCAGAACATGAATGGACGAGGCAGCAGCGTCTATCGATACGGAAGCAGGATGCACCACTGAACTCAAAGAAACACAGGAATCAGGTTGAATGGAAACGCCAGGAAGGCATCAGGATGAGCAGGACTCTACTTGTAACTCAAGGACGGTCAAGGATCAGGGAAATTTCTCATCAGGACGATGAAACCAGGACATACAAGATAGGCCGCGTTGGTGGGGAAACCCATCAACGCGTTTATCCCGCAACAGCCCCTCTTCGAAAGTAAAATTTACAATTTTTTACCAAAGTGCACCCTGCCTTTCCGGCTTTCACGTTGTGCGATGCTGAACATGCATAGCAATTCGGTCAATATTCAATCAATTCCTCACGGCATCCATCGAGCACCCCTGGACCACGACTGCCGTTTCAATCGGCTGATATACGGCGCGCCCCAACGACACCACAACGGGAATCCCACGGCCATCATGCGCAAAACAAGCCCGAGCTTGCGGGGATGATCCACCAGAAATTTTCGTCGCCGAATGGCCGTCAATATGACTCGAGCCGCCTCTTCCGTATCGATTTCGAAAGGTAATGACACAAGGGCGCTGCCCTCATATTTCGCCTGCGCAGGTACATTGCCCAAGCGGATCAACGACAAATCTATAGGCAGCTCCTGAGCATCAGCCCGGAGCGCGCGCATAAAATAATCAAGCGCCGCCATGGACGCGCCGAAGCCTTCCGCTCTGGGCATGCCCACCAGCCCCATCAGGCTGCCCACCACTGCAAACTGGGTTCGTGCCGCATTATTCCGCATGAATGGCAGGGCGAGATTCAGACTGTTTATGACCTGTACAACATTGAGGTCAAACATCTTTCTGTACAGGGTCGGCTCAAACCGCAACCCATCCTCCGGCTCTCTGGACTGAGTACAGCAAATCACCAGATCGAGATAATCCGTTATGTCCCCCAGCTGTCGACGGGCGTCGCCGGAGGCGCTTTCGCTCTCGCTCTCGCTCTCGCGATAATTGATAGGCAACGCGGCAATCTTGCCACCGGAGTTCACTGCCATTTGCTCGAGCTCCGCCGTTTTTTCCGAACTGATGATCACAAAATTTCCCTGTCCGCTCAGAGTGGCCACAAGCGCCTTGCCTAACGGTGATGTGGCGCCTGTGACCCAGACGCATTTATCTTTGATTTGGTCCATTCACAACCCGCTGATGCAGAGCCGACCGAGCTAAATCGTCGTCTCATCAATGGCCGCAATCACCCGTCGTGTGGTAATACGGTGTACTCGTTGAGGCGCCGCATCATTAACGGGCGCGGAAAGTGCATAACAGGATACTCGACACTGTCTGCTGGCTTTTTTTGCGACCTTCTCGCGGTCCGCTTGTCCGGATCGCCGACTGAACATGGATACATCCAAGGTTCGTTAAAAAAGGCAAAAAACTATACGACCAATATGCGCGCTCAGACTAAGCCTTTCAGTTCGACGGGGACGCTGCACCGATTCGAAAGGCCGCCGCCGATGTTTGGGCTTTCGAACCATCACCTGTAACAGAGCTGCAAATCGATGCGCAAAACAATTAAACCGGCCAAGGCCAATGTGACGATGACTGGAGAGGACATGGACAAGAGAACTCACGCTTTAAACGCTCAACCTGCCAAAGTTCGCGACGATGACTGGAGCCAGCTTCTGCAAGAAGTTGGAAACTCCCGCAATGAACAGGCTTTTGCGCGGCTGTTTCAGCATTTCGCCCCATTGATCAAAGGCTTTTGCATTTCCAACGGCAATCAGAGTTTGCCGGGGGAAGCTGCCGAAGAGCTTGTCCAGGAGGTCATGGTCAAGGTCTGGCTGAAATCTCCGTCCTTCGATCCCTCCAAAGCCGCTGCCAGCACCTGGATTTTTACGGTGATGCGCAACTGCCGCATCGACATGCTGCGCCGCAACAGTCGTCATCAGATCAATCAGGATCCAATTGATGTGGATGAAATCTGGGATGATTCTTCCGCCAATGAACCCTTCGTCCGTCTCCAGCAGTCGCGCCATGAAGAGCTGGTCAAAGAGTCGTTCTCTGTTCTGCCGGTGGAACAGAAACAAGTGCTGGCCCAGGTTTATATGCAAGGCAAGTCACACAGTGAGATCGCCGAAGAATCCGGGTTACCCCTTGGAACCGTAAAATCGAGGGTACGCATGGGGTTGAAAAAGTTACATACGAATCTTGCCCGGAGATACTGATGGCAAAACACCACCCGGACGAAAACATGTTGACGGAGTATGCCGCCGGGAGCCTGGAATGGGCTCTCAGTCTGTCGGTGGCAGCCCATCTTCATTTTTGCGCGCCTTGCCGCAATACCGTCTGGAGCCTGAACCATCTGGGTGGCACCTTGCTGAGCAACTGCGAAGGAGCTCCCATTGATACCGCCACTTTTGAAAAGCTGATGGCCCGCATCCACTCTCCCGAACTGCAGCATAAAGAGGGGGCGAAAACTGAGGCAACCGTCGACGCCAGCGGCACCGATAACCCCGGCGCTGCCATCATCGTCAGTAAACATACCGCGCTTACCAACCCGCCTCGAGTCGTCCGCAAGTTGATTCCGCGCAAGTTGAAATGGAAATTTGTAACGCCGTCCATGAAAATGGCACCCCTCGTCACCGGGCAGCAAAAATTCCGGGTGGCCCTGCACCGCATCAGTTCGGGAGGTCGGATCGGCCGTCACAATCATCGGGGACGGGAAGTGACGCTGGTGCTGCAAGGCAGCTTTTCCGATGGCTTTGGCGTGTATTGCGCCGGCGATTTCGTCGTCCGTGAGTCGGGCCAGGTCCATCGCCCAACAGCGACCGAAAACGAAGATTGCATCTGCCTGACGGTTTCTGAAATGCCGGTCGCCATGACAGGTCTCTGGGGCAAGGTTCTCAGTCCGTTTCTATCAAGCCGCCCCCAGTAGATCGAAGTCGCCCGGCACCGAGCCCCCGCAAGCGGGCAGCTTGCAAGGGCGGTACTCTACCCGTCCCTGGGAAGTCAGATCACCTGAACTAGAACTTGAAATCCAGCCCGACACCCGCGTAGATGTTGTCGACGATATCGTCATCGGCTTGATGGCGAGTCACGAAGGCCAGTGTCTTGAAGTTCTTGGTGTACGTGTGATCCAGACCCAGGCTGAACGTCTCGCCGCCTTCCAGGTTCATGTCCGACTGACCGTACTGCGCTTTGATCGCCCAGTTTTTGCCGACGTTAACCAGACCCGACAGAAGCCATCCGCTTTCGCTGTCTGCCATCGGCTCTTCATTAATTTCGTACAGCGCGCCAATCTGGAATTGCGGCGTACTGTAAAGAGATACAATCCGCTGCGCTTCCGAATATTCCTCGTCAACGTCCTGCTCCATGGCACCGGAAATATAGAAGCCGCCGCTCTGAAAGCCGACAGATACCGACACACCGTTGTCGACATTCTCGACTTCGCTGGCGATATGAGCCACATTGATCGTGACGCCGCCCATATTCGGAGTGGTGTACATCACGGTATTGCTCGCACGGATTTCGTTGTTTGTGATCAGGTTCTTGATATCACCGCGCATATCGTTGAACAAATCGACCTTGTCCTGAGACGCTTTCAATGGTGTATCAAAGTGCCCGCCAATCAAACGTCCGAAATTGCCCTGCACTCCAACAAAAATGTTGCGCTGACCGAAGCGTTCTTTGTCGATCCCGTCATCAAAATACGTTTCGTATTCCAGCTGATAGACCACATCCAGTCCATCATGAATGGTTTCCGAGCCTTTTACACCGATGCGCGAGGCATTGCTCAGCAGTTCGATGGTTTCCGAGTCGCCTGCCGCTCCCCCAATATCCGCATACTCGAGAGTGAGATTCGCCTTTCCGTAGAACTGCGGATCCGCCACAGCCGGTAAACCGTAAGCGCACGCAAGTGCTGCAGCCATATAAAACTTGTAATTCATGATGTACTCCTAGACATTAAATATAAAGCTCAGCTGAGGGTCTGCCGCCATCTCCGGAGCCGTTTTTCTGTGGTCAACTTTCAAAGGAAGAAAACATCCGTGCGCTACCTCCAGGGAAACCGGAAAAATAAATATTTCATGAAATTCAAAACGACTGTCTTTGCACGTTTTCCTTCCAGTATTTAAGCAACCTTTTCTCTGAAACCGGCATCCGCGTTCGCAGGGGCTGTGCGAACAGGGAGACCCTCAACTCTTCGAGCATCCAGCGCCAGCTTTGCCATTGCTCATCCAGCAGGCAGGCGGTCCGGCCTTCAGCTTCGAGCCGGCTTTCATGCATAGCCCAGAGCGATCCCAGCACCCCCGTGTATTCCCTGTCCCGCATTATGTTCTGCGGAGCCTTTTCGATCCGGATGGCGATGGCATTCAGATAACGCGGAAACTGTTCAAACCATTCGGCTGGCGTCAACTGCAAAAACCCCGGATACAGAAGCTGATCAAGCTGGGCATTGATATCGGCCACAGCGCTCGCCAGCAACAAGGCGTTTTTGCTGGTCTTTATCGACTTCCTGATCTGCACCACTTGCGTCAGAACTTCCAGTAAAACTGTTTCAATATTCTGGGCCACTTCAACGACCCGCACCGCACCCTGCTCCACCGCCCGCTTGAAATGCTGCTCCGTACGGGGCAATTCCCCATCGCTGAAACAGGCCTGGTTGATCGCGGCAAAAATAATATCGTCCACTACCTGCTGCCGGCTTCCGAGGGCAATCACCGACAGCGCCATATCCCGGTTGCGCAGCAGTGACTTGCCAAGATATCGCACCGCCTGGGTCAACTGCTGTGCTGCCAGCGCCACGACTCCCTCCCGGGTTTTCAGGTGCGCATCCTGGGGATTATCCAGCATGCGTATTGCAATTCCGTTACTTTCTTTTACCAGGGCCGGAAACGCGCGTACATTAACACTTCCCCTTTTTAAATTACAACTCTCTTGTAACACCCCGAAGTTCCACTCGGTAATACCTTCTTTTTCCATGTCCGCGCCGGCTGTCTGAAGGCTTTGTCGAACATGATCTTTGTAACGCTGCTGTAATATTTCCGTGTTACGTCCGCGATCAATTACCTTGCCGCGATCGTCGAGAACGTGAATATTCAGCAAATAAAAATCGCCCAGCTCCGCCTGAGGCCAATCCCGGGTTGAAACGTTCTCGCCGATCTCCCGGCTGAGTTCCTGCGCGATGGCTTCGAGCAAAGGTTTGTTGTCAGGTTTTAAGCGCGGCATGATCCGATCGACATACTGTGGAATCGGCACGAACTTTTTGCGCCAGTGTTTCGGCAAACCTTTCATCAAGACGATGCACTTTTCCCTTAAAAATCCCGGAACAAGCCACTCAAGCCGGTGCCTGGGCAGCGTGTGCAAAACGCTGGCGGGAACGCCGAGGCTTACACCATCATCCGGATGCCCCGGTTCAAAATGATACGTTAACCGCAACTGCATGCCTTCAATGTCCAGATAACGCGGAAATTTCGCTTCCGTTATATCGTCAGCCATGCGCTGCAACAAAAGTCCCTCTGGAAAATGCAGAATTTTCGGGTCGGTGCGTTCCGCCTGCTTCCGCCAGCTTTCAAAGCCTGCGAGGTTCACAATCTGCGCCGGAATTACGGCGTCATAAAAATCGAATATCACTTGATCGTCGACGAGAATGTCACTGCGTCGGGTTTTGGCTTCCAGTTGTTCCACGTCATTTATCTGCTGACGATTCCAGGCGAAAAAGGCTCCGGCCTTCAGTTTTGCGGCCGCCGGATAATCACCTTCCACCAACGCACTTCGAATAAATATTTCCCGGGCTTCGGCCGGATTTATGTGCGCATAGTTCACCCGTTCCTTGTCGGATAATTGCAGCCCGTATAGCGTAATCCTGTCGAAGCAGACCACTTGACCCGATTTTTTCTGATAGTGAGGCTGATAATAATGATGTTTTACCAGATGCCTGCCCAATGCCAGCACCCACTGGGGGTCTATCCGGGCAACGCAGTGGGCGAAGAGCCGCGATGTTTCGAGCAGCTCTGCCGCCACCAGCCATTTCGGCTTTTTCTTGCTTTGAGACGAGCCGGGAAAAATCGAGAACTTGCGGTTGTGAGTTCCATCGTATTCCCATTCCTTTGAATCTTCGGCTTTGACACCCAGGTTATTGAGCAGACCGGCAAGCAGTGCCTGATGGATCGCGTCGTACGTGGCCGGCTCCGAATTTTCCCGCACGTTCGAATGCTTCACTGCCAGGCGCAACTGGTGGTGCAGATCGCGCCATTCCCGCAGCCGCATAAACGACAGGAATTCCTTGCCCGCCTGTTTGCGCCACTGGTTCTGTGAAAGTGCCTGTCGTTGCTGCTCCACGTAATCCCACAGAGACAGGAACGCGAGAAAATCGGATTCCTCGTGTCTGAAGCGGCGATGCTTTTCATCCGCCGCCTGTTGCTTTTCCGCCGGTCTTTCACGCGGATCCTGAATGGTGAGCGCGGCCGCAATGATCAGGACTTCCTTAACACAGCCGACTTTCTCCGCCTCGATAACCATTCGGGCCAGACGCGGATCCAGGGGCAGCGCGGCCAGGCGTCGGCCCACTGCGGTCAGGTCGCCGGCATGGGTAACCGCCTGCAGCTCTTCCAGCAGCTTGTATCCATCCCGGATCATCTTCCGGTCAGGAGCGTCAATAAACGGAAAGTCTTCGATACTGCCCGCGCGCAGGGTCAGCATTTTCAGCACGACCGAAGCGAGATTGGTGCGCAGGATTTCCGCATCGGTAAAGGCTGGCCGCTGCTCAAAATCCTCTGCTGAATAAAGCCGGATACACAGCCCGTCGGCGACGCGACCACAGCGCCCGGCCCGCTGGTTGGCGCTGGCCTGGGACACCGGTTCTATGGGCAAACGCTGCACCTGGGTCCGCACACTGTAACGACTGATGCGGGCATATCCCGGATCGATGACAAAACCGATTCCCGGCACAGTGATGGACGTTTCCGCCACATTGGTTGCCAGAATGACCCGGCGGCCGCGATGGCCCTGGAACACTTTCTGCTGTTCCGCCAGACTCAGTCGCGCGTACAGCGGCAGAATGTCCAGATGAGGGAACTGGGCGCGGCGCAGGGCATGCGCCGTCTCCCGGATCTCCCGTTCTCCGGCGAGAAAAACCAGAATATCCCCTGCCTGACGGTGGGGCATGGTGAGGATGTCCGCAACACTGTCGACAATCGCCTGATACTGATCATCGTAGTCGCCATCCCACGGACGCCAGGAAATTTCTACCGGGAAGGTCCGGCCAGACACCTCAATGATCGGCGCGTTATCGAAATGCGCAGAGAATTTTTCCAGGTCGATCGTCGCCGACGTCACGATGATTTTCAGATCGGGACGTTGCGGCAGAATTCGCTTCAGATATCCCAACAGAAAATCCACGTTAAGACTGCGCTCATGGGCTTCATCGATAATGAGCGTGTCGTAGCGCAGCAATAAGGGATCATGCTGGATTTCCGCCAGCAAAATTCCGTCCGTCATTAACTTGATGGCGGATACCGGTTCGGTTTTATCGGTAAAGCGAACCTGAAATCCCACCGTTGTCCCCACCGGCTGCCCCAGCTCCTCAGCGATGCGGGCGGCCACGGTCGTTGCGGCAATCCGGCGGGGCTGAGTGTGACCAATCAAGGCGCGCCGCCCGCGTCCCAGTTCCAGGCATATTTTCGGCAACTGGGTGGTTTTGCCGGAGCCGGTTTCACCGGCCAGAATCACCACCTGATGCTTCCGAATCAGTTCAGATATTTCGTCCCGTCGCGCCGTAATGGGCAGGGATTCGGGGTAACTGATGGGGGGAATAAGCCGCAGTTTTGCCTGATACGCTTGCGTTGCCGACTTCAACTCTGCGAGAAATTTGCCTCTGAGCTGATCGGTGGGCGCACCGGTGGCCGCACGCCGTTCGGCTGCACGCCACCGCTTGCGCAAACGCGCCGCATCGGTGATCAGAGTCTCGTTCAATACGGATTCAAGCGCGGCGGATGATTCCGGCCATGTGGAGAAATCAGTCATGAAATATGCAGCCTCGTGATTGCGGGCCGCATTATCCAAAAATCCCCGCCATAAAAAAAGCGACCGGGAATTACCCCGGAATTTTTGCATGGCGATATATGGCTTTAGCGCACCAACAGCCCATCAGGAAAAATCTGGAGAGGAATACGGGAAGCGTTAAAAAACGCTCCCGTCAGGATCACTGGAATAACCACGCAGGCCGTTGCAAAACGTCATCAAGGCCACCAGCGCAAGGCAAAAACAAGCGAAAAGGCGGCGTTTACTCGGTGTAAATGAGCATTTTTAGCCTGTTATACGCCGCAATGGCAACGCAGTTAGTTTTAAACAGCCGTAGCAGGGTCTGTACGAAAAGTCGTCGAGCGAAGGTCAGGCAAGGCAAAAACAGGCGAAGAAGCGGAGTTTACGTGCTGTAAATGAGCATTCTGAGCCTGTTTTTAACGCAGCATCACCGAGCGCAGGCACTTATCGTACAGACCCTAGGGCGCCGCCTGAGGCAACGCAAGATGACAGCGGGCCGGAGCGACCAGATCGGCCGGGGGATCACAGCGCTCTTCGCAGGTATACGTGTAGCTGGCCCCCAACTCGCCGCTGACCGGATCAACATCCGGCGCTCCGGATACGGTTTCAAGCTCAATTGAGGGGTAGGCACAGCCATTGGACGTTACGCATTCGCCGTTGACTTCGGTATAACCCGCTTCGCAAACCACAACCCGGGATTTAACCGGCAGATAGAACTGCGTCGCCGCGAACCGGATACCGTCACCCGTGGCGTGTTTCACCCGGCGGTTGAGCCCGGTGGCCAGCAACGGTTCGCCTTCACCCATGCGGCGATAGGCTTCCGTGAGATCCTGATCACTGGCACCCACCTCGGAGAGGTCCACGTCAGATATCGGGCGCATTTCCTTGAGATTCAGAGTGTATTGGTCGTAGCTGTAACAGGGACTGGTGATACACACAATTTCGTTATTGACGATACCGTAATAGCGCCCCACGGCGCGCCGCCCCGTCGCCGAGCGCCAGACTTCCTCCACGCTGAACACGCCCAGAGAATCTTCCGGATCAACGCCGACGGATACCTGCCCTTTCAGAATAACGTCGGTATTGAAGCCCGGTTTGCCTTTGGCAAAGGCGTCTACAGTGAGATCACCCATATCCAGCTGGCCGATGTAGCACTCACGGGCAACGGTTCCGTCCGGGCAGCTCATGCGCAAGTTATTGAGTTTGCGAACAAAAATGCCACCACACTCCGGCGCCACACACCGTCTGAAATCCCGGCGCGCATGAAAATAGTCTTCCGCATCAAAGGCATCCGGCGCCTCTTCCAGCGCTTCTGCCACAAACCGGTACTCCACCAGCGGCCCGTCAAAGGCTCGGGAGTCGACATAGCCGTTCACCCGCAGTATCTCTCCATCGAGGGAGAATTTGACATCGGCAACGCTGCCGTTGGACAGATCATAGGGGTCATCGGGCAGAGTAAAGCCCGCGTACTCGCTCTTGAGCTGGATGTCTTTGAACGCGATGCGGTCGCCATCGATAACGGCGGTCAGGCTGCCGTAAAATCTTGCCTCCCGGGAGGCACATTCACTGGGAATACAGAAGCCCGGCTGGATCTGCAAATGGCCTTCCAGTATGTTGTAACGTCGTTCGACTTCCGCTGCCTGGGCTTGACCGATCGTGCACACAGCCACGATCAGCAACAATAGCGCGTAAGTTCTTTTGATCATAAGGTTGTACCTGTTTAGGTTATTCCTGTCTCTGCGCCGGATCTGCCGCATTACGCCTCTGGATCGCAAGGCAGCTTAGCAGATCAGAAAGCCTGAATCTGTTAAAAATTAGGCACATTTGCTCGGTTTACACGCCAATTTTGTATAAATATCAACCAAAATGACTTCAGAAGAAGCTGATGGCGATCGCTCGCCTGCGCTTATACGTATCGTAACGAACAAGGTATCAGCGAGGCTTGTGCGACTTCTGGCGCCAAGTTGATGCACTTTGCACCGCAACCTGGTCCAGGTTGAAACGATGCGAATTTTTTTATGAACCACCATTACCAGATACCGTTCCCATCAATCTGTCCGTGAAAACCTGCCTATGAAAACTCGCCTGTTTCAACTGGAAGTCGTCCCCGGCCAACCCCGAAAGAACACCGAAAGAATGCTTGCGGCCATCGGGGAAGCCCGCGCTGCGGGCATTGATCTGATTATCTTTCCGGAGATGGCAATCCCCGGATATCTCGTCGGCGACGAATGGGAACGCAGCGCCTTTATCAAGGAATGCGAGGCCTGTACCTACGAAATATTGCAGTCGACGCAGAACATCACCGTCATCTTTGGCAATGTCGCCGTGGACTGGAATCAGAAAAACGAAGATGGCCGGCCGCGAAAATACAATGCATTGTTTGTGGCAGAAGATGAAAAGCTGCTGCTGAACAGTCGCACGCAGTTGCCGTTTTTCATTAAAACCCTGATGCCCAATTACCGCGAATTCGAAGACAGCCGGCATTTTTTTGATCCGCGCAAACTGGCGTATGAACTGGGCTGCCAGGTGGACGAACTGGTTCAACCCGCCAACAGCCGGCTGGGAAAACTGGGATGTGCCCTGTGCGAAGACGGCTGGGATGAAAATTACAATATTTCTCCGCTTGCCCTTCTGGCTGAACGCGAGGCGGATATTTTTATCAATATCAGCGCCTCACCCTACACCCATAACAAGAACAGCAAACGCAACCGGGTTTTTACCGGGCACGTCATGGAGCATCAGATTCCACTGCTGTACGTGAACCAGGTCGGCTTGCAGGATAACGGCAAAACGGTTTTTACTTTCGATGGGGCCAGCTGCGCCTATACCAATCAGGGCTATATCATCAGCGAGCTCAACCGCTTTGAAGAAGGCTATCTGGACACCAATCCGTTCCGGAAAAATACCGTCACCTCGAAAACCGCCGTATCGCCCTGCAATATGACCAGCCTCTACGACGCCATTCGATATGGCACCCGACTGTTTATGGAACGTATGGGAATTCGCAAAGTGGTCGTCGGTGTTTCCGGGGGAATCGACTCGGCCGTGGTGGCGGGCATTTACCGTCAGATCCTCACGCCCGATAATTTAATGCTGGTCAGCATGCCCGGCCCTTTTACCTCCGCGACTACTCGCAATCTCGCCCGCAAACTCGCAGAGAATCTGGACTGCCCGTTCACGGAAATACCCATTGCGGACGCGGTGGACCTGACCCGGCAGCAACTTGAGGCAGCCCGGTTCGAGCGCGCTGGCTCGGCGAGCTTATCCCTCGAAGTCAGCCCCTTCGTGCTGGAAAACATCCAGGCCCGCGACCGCTCCTCGCGGATCCTGGCCGCCTGTGCAGCCGCCTTTGGCGGCGTGTTTACCTGCAACGCCAACAAATCCGAAACCACCGTCGGTTACAGCACACTGTATGGTGACCTGGGGGGCTATTTCGCCAATATTGCTGATTTGTGGAAGGGAGAAGTTTACGAGCTGGCAAACTTTCTGAACGACCAGGTTTACGGGAGCGAAACAATTCCCGAGGGTACGATCAGGCTGCCACCTTCCGCAGAACTGAATTCGGCCCAGAACGTCGATCTCGGCAAAGGCGATCCGCTGTTCTATCCCTATCACGATGCCCTGTTTCGCAGCTGGGTCGAGCGCTGGGAACGGGCCACGCCGGAAGACAACCTGCGCTGGTATTGCAATGGTGAACTGGAAAAGCAGTTGGATTACCCCGGTCAGCTAACTGAATTGTTTCCAACAGCGGACGTGTTCATCAAAGATCTGGAACGCTGGTGGAATCTTTACCAAGGCATGGCGATTGCCAAACGCATCCAGGCGCCGCCCGTACTGGCACTCAAACGCCGCGCCTTCGGCTTTGATCACCGCGAAGCGCAACTGGGGGCACGCTATACCGCCGCCTATGAAAAATTGAAAGCGGAATTATTGACCGGTTAATCATGGTCCGTACGAAAAGAGGCTCGTGTTAATCGGCGCTGGCAAACCATTGCAAACCGTCAGTGAGGACGCCACCCGGCGCCGGCTTCCACCACCCGCTCGGCGATCAGCGAACCGGAACCACAGCGGGCGCTGCTGCGCAAGGTAAATATTTCTTTGCCGTTAGTAGAACCCGCTTTGATGCAGGTAAATGCGGCGGAGCAGCTTTGCAGTCCGGGCGCATTGAAATCGAGCGTGCTGCCGTTGATGGCGCTGCAGCGGCTATCCAGTTCGGTCGCTGTGGCGGCATTGTAAAGCAGGCGGTGCATTGCGTAGGATGCGCCGCTGTCGGCCGCGTAAAATGCCTGTACTGAAATACTCTCCTGGGTGACACCCACAAACGTGTTGCTGCTGATGCGGCTCATGGCCAGCGCCAGAGCAGCCATCCCCACCATGATGAACATGGCCAGAGGCAGAAGGAATCCCCGCTGCTGTCGAATGTATTTCATGGCGTTTCCGGAATCAGGGCACATTGCGGATATACACCTGCTGTTGCAATGCCACGGTTTGTCCGTCGGCAGTAAAGCGCAAATCCATGGTGACGCCGGCGCGGCGCACTTCCGAACCCGGGAACAAGGCAAACGCCGTGGTCGGCGTGCTGACGCCCAGCGCCATCAGATCTGTAGAGCCGCCAGGTGCCGCGTCCGACAGGGCGCCCGATAACAATCCGTATTGCCGGTGACGCACCAGTTGACCGTCGACCACGCAGAATCGTTGCGGGTTGTCGGCGATGTACAACCGGTTATTCAATGAATTTCTCAAAAATCTTGCCGCCGCAGAAAAGGTGACAAGTGTATGAGGTGATGCACCCAGCGCGCTGATTCCCGTCCGCGCCGATGGACTGGCCGCCGTGTAGATTTCGCTGGCAAAGTACGGGCTGATCAATGCATGCACCGGCTGTCCGGGACCGCGTGAAAAGGGTGCTGTAGTCACCTGGGCGGCGGCGGTCTTGCCGTTGCTGGCATCGGCCACTTGCCCCTGATAGGTTGTAACCGCCACCACCGGCATGAACTCGATACAATTGCCCGTGCTGCTGATGCGCACGCTATTGGGCACGGCCATGCGCAGTTGTCGCGACATCTGTTCAACTGCTACCCGACCACTCTGAACCAGTTGCCCGCGGGATTCTGTCTGCCGATACGCTTGCAGACTTGTCACGACAAACTGCGTGCCCACCACCGCAATGAGCGACAGAATAACAATCACCGCGATCAGTTCGACCAGCGTAAAACCCGCCGCACCGCGACTTCTGTCACGCCGACAGGCACGATAAAAATCGGAGCGCGCACGGGCCTCCATCAGAAATTCACCTTATAGGCACTCAAGGTCAATGTTTCACCGTCGGGAGAATTTACCACCACAGTAATCCGCCGGGCCAGCGTATTCGCGAGGCCCAGCTCGCTGCCGGCCCGGGTGACCGTCACTGCCGCTGAAAACCCGACACCAAAACTCTGGCTGAAACCGTGATAATCCCCCACGTCATCGAAGCCGGCATCGGCGCTGATACCGGCGCAGGCAGAACCTGCGCTACTGCCGCAGGCGGGCACGCCACCGGCCGGCGTATTCTCATCAAAGCGACGCGCAAGAATATCGTCAAGCAGCGCCTGGCCCCGTTCCAGCGCCTGAATGCGAATAGCGGGATCAACCGATTGCATGACGCTTTGATTGAATACCTTGAGCAGCGCCATCAGGGCGATACTGATCACCACGATAAAGACAATGGTTTCAATTAGAGTGACTCCGCTTTGCGCGGGCTTGTGCATGGGGTTTGTCCTCACCAGGCAAAACCGGTGGCGGAAACATTCACGACGACGGTGCGGGAATTATTGCTCAGAGTAATGCCGGTCGCAGGCGTGTGCCCGAGACTGTCGTAAACAATATTATGGCTGGTTGCGGAAACATTTCCCGGCAGTGTAACCGGATAGCTCTGCCCCGCTAACTGGAGGCTTTCGTTCGCGGAAAAGGCGCCGTCATTGTTTGCATCCAGACGAATATCGATCTGCGAGCCGGCCAGGCGCAACTGCACGGGGCGGGTCTGCGTCATGGCTTTTTGTTGCGCAACAAAAAGGGCCGAGATCAAAAAATCCCGGCCCGCCTGTAGCTGAAAACTTTTACTGGAAACCATGCGGGTCGCCGCGACGCCCGCCAGTATTCCCGCAATAACCAGAACCGCGATAAGTTCTACCAAAGTAAAGCCGCGCTGGGCGCGGCTATTAAATAATTCTTTGGAGATACTCATCGCATAAGCATTTCTTTACGGATTGGGCGCTGCACCTATGACCGTAAATGTGGCTGTGGTGGAATTGGATCCGGTTAATGTACATTCTGTCGTCGCTTTGTCCCCAACCGCGCCAGCGGTCATATTGTATCCCGTAGGCAGTTTACCGCTTTGCAGCAGAGCCGGCGCATCGGAACAGTTAGCTACAGGAATCACCACATCATTTTCGCTTGTCAATCCCGCCTCTTCTGCAATGTCAATAGCATGGTTCAACGCAGAAGCACTTTCAAGACTGGCAGCGACGCTACGGGTTGCGGCCAGCGCAGCTTCATCCTGCAAGTTAACAAAACGCGGCACTGCGGTCGCGGCCAATATACCTAAAATTACGATTACAGCAATCAGTTCGATCAGTGTAAAACCGGCTTGTTGCCTTCCCATTGATATAGCTCCAGTAACATAAAAAGTATTAATAAGTGCTCACTGATCGTCATGGTTTTGACGCTTCACAGCTTCACACAGTACCCGTTGCTTGCCGGCCCAAACATGGGTTCTGCCAAAATGCATTTCCTGTCTAAACCGATCTACATCCACCTGAAAAGCTTGTAACTTAGAAGGCATGATCGATATTGCCGAGTTCCTGATACCAATATAGTTAAGTAAAACGCGGGCATAATATTTTTTAATAATGCTTTAGAGGCTAAATCGCGAAATCAGCAATAACACTGACAAAAGCGGGCATAAGCACATATTTCGCAGGATGCAAGCGGACAAATTGAGGGGCAAAAGGTCCATGATCAGTCGGGAGGACCTGCCAGGGTCTGTATGAAAAGTCCTGCAGCGAAGGTCAGGCAATGCAAAAGCAGGCGAAGAAGCGGAGTTTACGTGCTATGAATGAGCATCTGAGCCTGTTTTAAACGCAGCATCACCGAGCGCAGGCACTTTTCGTACAGAGCCTAATGCTTCTGCACGTTATACATGTCCCACATGGGCAGGAATATTCCCAGGGCGAGAATGGCCACGAACACCGCCATGATAACGATCAGGATCGGCTCGATGCGATCGCTGACTTTCTTCAGGTCGTAATCCACTTCCCGCTCATAAAAGTCCGCGACTTCGGCCAGCAGCTCTTCTACCCTGCCGCTTTCCTCGCCCACGGCAATCATCTGGATCACCAGCGGCGTGAGCATGTCGGCCTGGACATGGGTCTGGAACAGGCTTTCACCGCGTTCAATCCCCCGGCGGATCTGGTCGATTTTTGCGGCCAGATACGGATTGTCGATGGCGCGGGCGCAGAGGGTCAATGACTGGTTCAAAGGGACGCCGGCGCGCAGCATGAGGCTGAAGCTGCGCGCATAGCGAGCCATGGATGCGCGGTCGATGATGTCTCCCACCACCGGCAGGGTCAGCTTCTTCCGGCCCCAGAATACGGCTCCCCTGGGCGTGCGCACGTAATACAGGGCGCCGCCCACCGCCGCCAGGGTCCCGAACAGTAAAGCCCACCAGTAATTCACGAACAGACTGGACATACCGATCAGGATTCGGGTGACCAACGGCAGCTCGGAACCGAAGTGGGCAAACATCTCGGCAAAGGTCGGAATGACTTTGATGTTGACCACGGCAACCGCAATCACCAGCGCGATGATCACAAACATCGGGTAGCGGGTGGCGGACTTGATACTTTTGCGGGTTTCTTCATCCCGTTCCAGATAGAACGCCAGCTGCTTGAAAACGTCGTCGAGACTGCCGGTACTTTCGCCCACATTGATCATGCTGACAAACAGGTGATTGAACACTTTCGGGTGATGGGCCATGGCGGTGGAAAGGCTGACACCGGCTTCGAGCCGATCGGCGACATCCCCGAGCACGCCCTGAAAATAGTCGTGACGCAGACTGCTGGCCAGCCCGCGCAAGCCGCGAACCAGAGGAACGCCGGCGTGTGTGATGGTGTACATCTGGCGGCAGAACATGATCAACTCCACCGGACGCACCCGGTCGGCGCCCATCACGGCCGACATTTTCTTGCGCGCCGTCGCGGCGGCGGTGACTTCCCGGATGGTGACCGGCGTGATGCCCCGGTCGAACAACTGCGCGGCCACGGCATCGGCGCTACTGCCGTCAAGCCGGCCCTTGGCCAGCTGACCCTGGGCGGAGCGCCCTGAATACTCGAAACTCGCCACTACAGCGTCGCCTCGTCACCGGTCAGTTCGCTGAGGCTTTCGTCATAGACTTCTGCACTGAGCCGCATGACTTCACTCATGGTGGTGATGCCCTCCAGCGCAAAATCCAGCGCACCCTGGCTCAGCGGACGATAGTTCGGATGGGCGTGGGCCGCGGTGTTGAAGGCGCGCACACTGCCATCGCGCAAGGCATCGGCCATGGGTTCGTTGATTTCCAGTATTTCGAAGACGCCGACCCGGTCCCGATAGCCGCTGTTGAAACAGTGCGGACAGCCGGAACCCATGCGCATTTTGCTCAGATCGGGCTGCGCGGTTTTTAAAATGCGCCGCAAGAGCGCCATTTCCTGCGCACCCGGCTGGTAAGGTTCGGCACAGCTGCTGCACACCTTGCGCACCAGCCGCTGGGCGACGACCGTCTTGAGACTGGACGCTACCAGATACGGGTCCACCCCCATGTCGATCAGGCGCAGCGCAGAGGTGACCGCGTCATTGGTGTGCAACGTGGACAGCACCATATGGCCGGTCATGGCGGCTCGCAGGGCTATCTCCGCAGATTCGGCATCGCGGATTTCACCGATCAGCAGAATGTCCGGGTCCTGGCGCAGACAGGCTTTCAGGACCGTCGTGAAATTCAGGCCGATTTTTTCATGCAACTGCACCTGACTCACACGCGCCAATCGGTATTCAACCGGATCCTCGACGGTAATGATTTTTTTTGCCGGCGTGTTGAGTTCGGTCAGCGCACCATAGAGAGTCGTGGTTTTGCCGCTACCGGTTGGCCCGGTCACCAGCACCAGCCCGTGGGGGCGGGTAATCGCATTCCGGAAAATCCTGATGTAATGGGCCGGCATGCCGACGGATTCCAGTTTGCGAATGCCGTGACTCTGGTCCAGTAGCCGCATCACCACGGATTCACCAAACTGCACCGGCATAGTCGACAGTCGCACATCGATATTGTGGGCGCCGACTTTCAGATTGAAACGACCATCCTGGGGCAAGCGCTTTTCGGAAATATCCAGACCGGACATGAGTTTCAAACGCACCACCAGCGCGGTGGCAATGCGCTTTTCATTCATCACGTGTTCAATGAGTTCCCCGTCGATTCGCTGACGAATCCGCAACACCGTTTCATCCGGTTCGATATGGATATCCGACGCGCGAGTATTGATCGCTTCTTCAAAGATTTTTTGCAGCAACCGCACTACTGGCGTGTCGTTGTCTTCGACGCTGGTCAGAATGTCCTGGATATCCAGCGCGTTGCTTTCCAGCTCTTCATCAAGCTGTTCGGCAAGGGACGCAATTTCGCTGGCACGACTGTAGGCGATATCGAGGATATCGAGCAGTTCCGACTCCCGCACTACCGCCGGTTTGATCGGCAAGTTGATGATTTTCTGCAGCTCGTCCAGACCGAAAATATCGGTGGGATCGGCCATGCCCAGCAAGGCGCCGTGGCTGTCCTCTTTCAGCAGGATAACCCGGTAGCGGCGCGCCACCGCTTCCGGCAGTTTCTGCACGACAGCCCGATCGAAGCGGTACTGACTCAATTCGATGAACGGGTAATCGAGCTGCTTTGACAGCAGCGACAGCAGCGTATTTTCTTCGACAAAACCCAGTGTTACCAGCTGCTTGCCCAGCTTGAAGCCGCTACGCTTCTGTTCGGTCAGGGCCCGGTCGAGCTGATCCTGGGAAATAATCTGCTGGGCGACCAGAATGTCGCCAATACGGATACGTTTGGGCGGGGTTGTTTTCTCCATGAATCTACCTCCCCCCGGTCAACGCCAGTGCTTGCAGGCGCCGGTTTGCAAACGAGGCCAGACCGGGACCCAGATCCTGTTGATTGACCAGGTGCTGCCAGGTTTGCCGGGCGGCATCCGTCTTGCCTTGCCGGTCCAGAGCAACCGCAAGCCCCAGCCAGTCGTGAGCACCCGCCTGGGGCGAGCGGACCAATTGTGTGTAGACCGTTTCGGCACCCGCCGAATCGTCGGCAGTTTGCAGCAGCCCACCCAGTAATCGCAGTCGGGCCAGTTCGGCATTACCCCGAAGCTGGACGGCTTGCAGTTGCCTGACGGCAGCCTCCGGGGCGCCCTGCTGCCACTGCAGATGCGCAGCGGCAAGATCCGCCAGCGGCGAGGCGCGCTCCAGTAACTGTTCATGCAGCCCCTGCAACTTGTCCCGAGCCGCCGCGGCACTGTAGTGATCGATCAGCGCCAGCGTGGTTTCCTGCACCTGCGCGCCGGTTGCAACCCAATTCAAGGCTCGGGATTCGCTCCCGGCGAGACCGTTGCGCACCAGGGCGCGGCTGAGATTACGGTCGTAACGGCCGGGGTCCACAGTCGCCCCTGCGGCCGCCCTGCTCCCGCTCTCGACGATCGCGACGCTCTGCAGCGCTGCGTCAATCTGATCAGCGGCATTCAGTCCGGCCAGCGCCTTGTCGACAACGTCGGCGCCGATCCCGGCGCGCCGGGCAGCTGTGCCCAGTGCCTGCGCTCGCTCAGTGTCCTGGCGCGCCACTGCATCGTCCAGCAACTGCAGGTAGCGCTCCCGGACGGAAACCAGGCCACGCTGGGCGCCCGCGTTGTCCGGGTCCATCAGCAACACGGTGGAGAAAAAATAAAAGGCACTGTTGTCATTGGGTACCGTCAGCCGGTTTGCCGCCAGCGCCGCGTAGCCGCTGCTCAACAG
>CAZJKJ010000012.1:0-25836 GCA_964546435.1 uncultured Cellvibrionaceae bacterium | reverse complement strand
TCCAGTGAAGGACGGGCTGGCGGCTCCAGCGCAGGCGGCACTGTCGCCAGAGCCGGTGCAACCAGGGCAGGACTGGCCTCAGAACCGGGCGCCATCCCTTGGGGGCGGAGCCACTCAGACAGTAACCACACAACCACTGCAAGCGCCGCCAGGGCCGGCAGTACCCCGCGCCGGAGTCGGCCTGGTAGAGGCCTGGAACCGCTTTGGCGGCGCGGCAGAGCCGGTGTTGCTGTCGGTCCGTCGAGATCTCTGAGCATATCGTTGATGAGACTCATCGAGTCACTCCCGCCAGGTTGGCTGCGGTGACGCGTCCGGGGAAACGCCACAGAAATGCGGTCATCTTGGCGCCGGCATGACTTTCCGGCGTATCGAGGACAGCCCGGGCTACGTGCCAGCCATTGACCTGTCTGTGCCCGCGACCGTACGCGCACATCAGGGCTTTGTGGGCGAGGATATTGATCATGCGCGGCACGCCCCCGGAGGCCAGCCGCAACAGCCAGCAGGCTCCCAGGGAAAAGAGCCCCGGATGTTCATGACCGGATGCCGCCAGCCGGTGATTGATATAGGTCTGCACCCCATACAGGGACAGCGGATGCAAATATTCGGAAAATACAATGCGCTGTTTCAACTGCCGCAGGTCTTTGCGTTTGAGCAACTGATCCAGCTCCGGCTGTCCGAGGATGACCACCTGCAACAGTTTTTGTTTTTCCGTTTCAAGGTTGGTGAGCAGGCGCAATGCTTCCAGCGTTTCCCGCGGCATTGCCTGGGCTTCATCGATAATCAGCACCACCTGCTTTTTCTGGCGGGCAGTCTGCACCAGCTTGCGATACAGGGCCGCTGTCAATTCGTGAGCGGGCATTTGCGCGGTATATTGCGCGCCGATTTCCTGGGCGACAAAGGCTTTCAGTTCCTGCGGCGTCAACCAGGGGTTGGGAATATACGCCGTTACATACCGCTGCTTTTCCAGGCGCGCCAGCAGAATGCGACAGAGCAGGGTTTTGCCGGTACCCACTTCACCCACGACCTTGATAAAGCCCTCGCCCTGTTGCAAAGCCAGCAGCAAGGTATTAAGTGCATCACGGTGGCTGCATTGATCGAAAAAAAACTGGGTATCCGGCGTCAGGGAAAATGGCTGCTCGGCAAAGCCAAAAAATTCCGCGTACATGATTACCAGGCTCCATCCGGCAGCGGTCCTGACTGGCGACGGTGCATGCGGATTTCTTCTCGCCAGGTGTCCTCTCCCACCACGATGGGTTTTAACAGAATGACGAGCTCGGTTTTACTCGAACCCCGGTTTTTAGTGCGGAAAAATGCGTTGAGCAAGGGGATGTCGCCCAGCCCGGGCCGCTTGGCATTCAGATCCCGGCGACTCTCCTGCATCAGCCCGCCGAGCACGATCACCTGACCACTGCGCGCCCGCACGATACTGTCGCTCTCGCGAATTTCCCGCAGTGCCAGGGGGACGGAAATTGCGTAATCCCCGATGGTGATTTCCTTTTGTTGATCGGTGACATCGCTGACGATGGGATGAATATGCAGAATGACATGACCGTCTTCCGAAATTTGCGGCGTGACATCCAGTGATATTCCGCTAAAAAACGAGGCCAGCTCCACTTCCGGCGAGGTCGTGGTGGCGCCGGCGGATGCCGTGGTGTTGTTGCTGATCCCCGTCACAAAAAATTCATCGGTGCCGACCCGTATCACCGCTTTCTGATTATTGACGGTACTGACTCGAGGGCTCGATAACACCTGGACCGAACCCTGGGTTTCCAGCAGTGACAACAGATCGCGAATATCTGCCACACGGAAAATGGACGCGAAAAGTTCAGGGCCATTTTCCGCCACCGACAAGATTTCCGCCGGACTGGTACTGGAGGCCACATTCTTGCTGTATTGCAGCTGCCCCTGAATTGAATTCCAGTTGATGCCGGCTTCAAAACCTTCATTGAGCTGAACTTCCAGGATTTTCGCTTCCAGCACTACCTGCCGTTTGACGATCAACTCCGAGCGGGTTAAAAAATTGCGCACCGCGCCCAGTTCTGCCGGCATGGCGGTCACCACAACCAGGCCGGCCTGGGGATTGACCATCACCGTGCGCCCTTCTTCGGTGGCGCCCACAATGGATTTCACCGTCGTTTCCACGGTCTGCCAGAAATTGGTCCGGTTGAGGGTCTGTACCCGTGACCCCGGCCCTATACCCTGGCTGCCGCTGCGGCGGGAACTGTTTTCTGTCTCACCCATCCCCAGCAGATTGGCATTGTGGGTACTGGACGTATTGCTACCACCACCGCCGCTGCCGGTTGCCCCCGAGCGGCCGGAATTGGAGGTGATCTCGCCGATGGACACACTGGTGTCACTGACACCGACGCGGGTGACGTCGATGTAATTGATTGGAAAGACTTCGGTACGCAGTTTGCGCGGGTAAATGGTATAGATGCGCCCGTTGACCCTGTACTCAAATCCATAAACGTCGCGGACCACGTTCAGCACTTCGTCCACCGTGACATCGGTCAATTCCAGGGAAATATTGCCGCTGACTTCCGGGTGCGTCACCACGTTTATGTCGGCATCACTCATCAGTCCCATGAAAAATGCCTGCGCCGGCATGTTTTGCACGGCGATATCAAAACGCTCGCTGGTATTGCTGGACCGGCTGGTCTGCTGAGCGTTTTTCAACAGGGCATCCTGAATGTAATCCGGCACCGGATTCTGCTGCGGCTCGGATCGCTCTGCTTCGGCAAACACCTGCTCGGACAGCGGTGGCTTGTCCGGCGGGGAAATGCAACCGCTCAGCAGCAAAGTAAAGCTGGCCAGGATCCCCGTGGATAGGTATTTCCCCATGACTGTCATTTTCATTGTTCCGATTCTCGAGGTCGTCGGTTTTTGATGATCTCTGGATACAGCAACAGGACGCCGGATTCCTCTCCGTCGAAGAACACCCGATCCGGGTCAATACGGGTGATTCTGAAGCCGTTAAACGTGTCGCCGCGTTTTACCGGGCGGCCATTGATAAATGCCACCGTTGCGTCCGGTTTCACTATGATCGCATTGAGATTCAGGGCGCCCGCGGCTTGCACCGGTACCGCATTGCCCATCTCGAGCGGTCGCGTCGGGTCCCGCGAGACAGACGATCCCGCATCGGCCTGACCCGCTGCCGGACTTGTCAGAGCCGTCAGCATCCACAGTGCTGACGTCATGAAAATAAACTGTCGCAAATCAGATTCCTGTTCAAAACAAACCATTAAATTCCGCAGATTTTACAAACCCGGTTGTGCATCCGGGTTAGTGCTCCGTGTCGGCGCGGTTGGCGGACAAGGTATATACGTGCAAAGTCGCAATCGCCTTTGGAAACCGGTCAACCTGATAATCAAACGCAGTCCAGTAAAACTGCCAGTTGGATTCTTCCAGCACTTTCAAATAATTCTGCGCCGCATGGAATCCGGTTTCGATCACCAGCTGCACGCCGTAACGATACAGTTTGAGCGGCGCGTCAGTCGCGTTTGACTGCGACTGTACGGATGATTGTGTTGCACCGAGTGTTGCATCGAGTGCCCCCTCGGCGGGCGCGGCCCCACTGAGCAGAATTTCTTCCGGCGGCAGGGTTTTCAGGGACAGCAGTTGCACGTCCGTCTGGCTCTTAAGTAATTCCCGCATGACCAGCGGCAATTTCTTCGGGCTGATCAAGCCGACCGCCAGAGATTCCAGGCGACCGTCCGCTTCCGCGACCTGCGCCTCAATGGCTGCCAGTTCCTGCTTCTGGGGCGCCAGAGGATCGCGACTGCTTGTGCCTTGCAGGACCTGATATTCCGCGTCCAGCACCATCATTGACTGGTTGAGGGCGTACAGATCCGCGTTCAGTTGCTCGCTGCGGGTGTTTTGCGCCGCGGTGATCGCGAAATACCAGATGATGTAGATGACCGCGCAGAGGGCGCCCAGGACCAGAGCGCGCTCGCGGTTGTTCAGGCTTTCATATCCGCTTTGCAGTTCCTGCAAGCGCGCGAAAAATGCCGTCATGGACGCCTCCCTGCCGGGCTCGCCAATGCCTCATCGATGTCTGCACGATTGACCGTAAATTCGTACCAGGGGGGATTTCTCTGAATCGTAAGTTCACCAAATCCGGATTGCTCGAATGCCGCATCTTCGCGCAGCAGATTCAGATAAAGCGGAATATTATCGGTGGTGCGGCTTTTGCCCGTCAGCCGGATGTCCCGGCCCCCGGAAGTCAGGGTAAATCTTTCCAGCGCCACACCCGCAGGCGCCAGCGCCGCCAGCGCGCCGATCTGTGCGGAAAAGCCTTCGTGATCACCCAGAGTTTCGCCCTGCAATACTTCAATCAGGCGCTGCCGGTGGGTCAACGAATTTCTGGCGGCATTGATGCGATTGTCGAGTTCGACCCTCTGTTGCCCGATGGGAATTCTATCCAGTGCGGCAATTTTCTGTTCGGTCGTAATTTTTTCTTCCGTGAGCGTGCGCAGTTGATTTTCCCGCTGCGCATTCTGATAACTCGCCGTGATGCTGCTGACCATCAGCAACACGACAAACATACCGACAAACAGCAATACGTTGCGCGCAGAAAGGTAGTCCTTTTTAGGACGCAGCTCCGGCAAGTAGAGATTTATCTGCTGCATCAGGCGTGAATCTCCGGACGCAAGACACCCCCGAGCGCACCCAGACAATGCTGCAACAATTGATCGTCATCGAACTCCATCTGCATCACCGGCGCGGGGTTCAAAAACTCCACTTTTACCGCGAGGCTTGCTTTGAGCGCAGCATTGATTTTGTCACTGGAAATATGCTCTCCACCGATATATATCACCGACGGCGGTGCCTGCCCCATCTGCCGCTCGAAATAATCCACGGAGCGCTGCAATTCGAGGGCGAGACTGTCCACGGGAATCTCATCGAGCAGACCTCCGCCATAATTCAATGCAAAATTTCTCGCAAGATATAAATTCCCCCGTCGATAGATGTACAAACTGCCGTTGCCCGGGCGCAGCCGCGCAATGGCGATGCTGCGATCCGCCTGCTCCACTGGCGTGAGTCGCAGGGCAATATTGCGCAGTGCCAGCTCACCGATGTCGATCGCTTCGAGTTGCAGCCCTGCGGCGGCAATCAGCTGAATGATTTCTTCGATCTTGTCGCGCGCACTGGCAACGACGTACACCATTTTTTTATTGGCTCGCAACCCATCGGTGGGCAGCTCAAACAGATCGATCACGGCCTTGTCCACCGGGATGCTGATCAGGTCTTTCATGCGCCAGCGAATGGCGTTGCGCAACTCTTCGGCCTGCACTTCCGGCGGCTCAACCAGTATCAGCTGATAATGGTCCGGTGCCAGGACGACATTGCACCGGAAATTCTCCAGGTCGTGTCTGCCAACCCACTGCCGCAGTTGCGCCGCCGCCGCCTCGCTGCGGTCCGCCTGCAAGAATTCCAGCCCGACCACCGTGCCGGTGTCTGCTGTTGTGCCGCGGCAGGCGACTGCGGCAATGCCGTCTGCATGCAACTCAAGCCCCACAATTCCGCGCGACTTTTTCAGTTTTGGAAAAGGCAACACCATTTGTTCTCCGTCACACGCCTCGACTGATTTGCGGGTCGCGCTGTCTCGTCCGCGCGCCAGGTTTGCTGCGTTCGCACAACCTGACACGCAACGGACAGCAGATACCTTCGTTTGGTTGATGGCTCGGTTTGCAACAGATCATGGAACCCCAAATGCGTTGCCGCCCCCCGTGTTTTCAGGGATCCCCAGAGTCCTGTCCGGATGATGTGCGGGAGAGTGACCGATAACCGGTTTATATAATCGAGACGGTTTCAATTACAGTCAGTATAGACACGGATGTATTTTTCGCACCGATGGGGGCATTGGCTTGTCAAGGAAATTCCGCCGGGCGGTCCGGGGTGTTCGCGAGGGTTTGCGGGGAAATAGCGCGGCACGGTTGCGGACGCAAAGCGGCGTCGATGGTAAACTTCCCGCCCCCGCAAAAGGCCCGCACATGTTCCGAATCGTCCTGTTTGAACCCGAAATACCGCCGAACACCGGCAATATCATCCGCCTGTGCGCCAACACCGGCTGCGAGTTGCATTTGATTGAACCGCTGGGGTTTGTGCTGGATGACAAACGTCTGCGTCGTGCGGGGCTGGATTATGCTGAATGGAAAGACATTCGCCTGCATCGAAGCTGGGGAGAGTTTCTGGAGCAGGCGCAACCGGAACGCTGTTTTGCGCTGAGCACCAAAGGCACCCAGACGCTGGCCACGGCGCGATTTGCAGCGGGGGATTATCTGGTGTTCGGACCGGAAACCCGCGGTTTGCCGGCGTCCATTCGCGATTCCTTTCCGGCCGGACACGTCATTCGCATTCCCATGTGCGCGGGAAGCCGCAGCATGAACCTCTCAAACGCCGCCGCCGTGCTTATCTACGAAGGCTGGCGACAGCTGGGATTTGAGGGGGCGGTTTAACCCTTCGATCCCCCCAGGCACGGCGGGGATTCCGGTGCCTGTCCGGTTGCCTGCCACTCCGAAGGTGTATATAGATGAAGCGCCAGGGCGTGTACGCCGCCCCGAAGTTCTTCGGCCAGCAAACCGTAGATCATCTGATGCCGTTTGACTGGCGTCTTGCCATCGAAAAGTGCACTGACCACCGTCAGCTTGAAATGGGATTCGGAGCCCGGCCGCACGTTGTGGTTATGGCTTTCATTGAGCAGCTGCATCATGTCAGGCTGCAACGCGGTCTGGATTTTGTCCTGGATACGGGATTGCATGGTCATTCAGGGGATACTCCGTTTGACAAAGTGCGCTCTTCCGGCACTGCAATCGGGTTTTGGACGGCCGGATTGCTGCTGGTCGAACGCACGTTTAACCAATTCACATTTTGAGCGAGAAGTGCTGGCACCGTGAAGCAAAGCGTCTACCCTTAGTTTTCAACGATTCGAGATCTCTGGTCATCGCAGTAGCAGGATAAAAATAGATGAAAACATCGACGCTTTTTTTTGTGAACCGCCGTAAAGGGTACGATCGCCGTGAAGATCGGGACCCATGCCGCAACCTGCCCATCGACCTCTACCACCGCAAGCGCCGCAAAGCCAAGGAACGTCGGGACGCAACCCGCTCACTGGCAGAAGACTACTCCGCATTCCTGCAAGCGGCCCTGGGCGGCTGTGAAACCATGGGAATGGCGTAGCAGGCCGTTGAAACTGTCTGCGTCGCCATTGCGGCGTTAAAAGCAGACTGCCCTGATGACGTTTTTCAACGGCCTGCCAAAGTCTGTACTGTAGTGCGCCTGCTCGCAAGAACAAGCGCACCGCTCGTCAGTTGGCCGTGATCGGCTTGCCTACTTCAAGGATTTTCATGGTGTTGGTGCCGCCGTGAAGATTGGCGACATCGCCTTTGGAAATGATCACCAGGTCCCCCTCTTTCACCACATTGCGCGCCCGCAGCTCATTGATTGCTTTGCTGTTGGCTTCGGCGAAGGTCATGCTGTTGCAGTCAAAAAGAACCGGTTGCACGCCGCGGTGTAATCCCGCACGGCGGAGGGTTTGTTCGTGACGGGAAAGCGAAAAGATCGGCATTCGGGTTCCGTAACGGCTCATCAGCAACGGCGTACCACCCGTTTCGGTCATACAGACAATGGCGGCCACTCCCGGCATCTGGTTGGCCGTATGCATGGCGGCGGCGGCAATCGCCTGGTCGATGGCCACTCGTGGCGGTAACTCGCGATCCACCTGCTTCTGGGATTCTTCGGTTTTTTCCGCGCCGAGAATGATGCGGACCATGGCTTCCACCGTTTCCACCGGAAACTGACCGGCCGCGGTTTCCGCCGAGAGCATGACCGCGTCCGTGCCGTCCAGGACCGCGTTGGCCACGTCAAACACTTCTGCCCGGGTCGGCAAAGAGCTGTTGATCATGGTTTCCATCATCTGGGTGGCGGTGATCACGCAGCGGTTCAGTGCACGCGCGCGGTTGATGATGTGTTTTTGCACACCGATCAGGGACGCATCACCGATTTCCACACCCAGATCACCTCGCGCCACCATCACGGCATCGGAGGAGGCAATGATCGCATCCAGGACTTCGTCATTTTCTACCGCTTCTGCCCGCTCGATCTTGGACACCATGGCAATGTCACCGCCGGCCTCACGCACCAGGGAGCGGGCCAGCTGCATGTCTTCGGCGCTGCGGGGGAAGGAAACGGCCAGATAATCGACGCCGATGCTGACCGCCGTCTTGATGTCGGCCTTGTCCTTTTCGGTCAGGGCCGGCGCACTCAGCCCGCCCCCCTGACGGTTGATACCCTTGTTGTTGGACAGCTTGCCGCCGATGGTGACCGTGCAGTTGATGCGCGACCCTTCCACGGTATCGACCTTGAGAACGATGCGACCGTCATCCAGTAACAGCAGGTCACCAGGCCGGGTGTCGTTGGGCAGCTCTTTGTAGTCGATGCCGACTTCGCGCTGATTGCCCGCTTCGGTGGGGAGGCTCGCATCCAGAGCGAACTTGTCGCCGGTCGCCAGTCGTACCGGGCCTTCAGCGAACCGGGCCACGCGTATTTTGGGGCCTTGCAGGTCACCCAGAATCGCCACGTAACGGCCGTGCTTCGCGGCGTACTTGCGTACGGTTTCGGCGCGGTTGCGATGGTCCTCGGGGGACCCGTGGGAGAAGTTGAGTCGTACTACATCAACACCCGCCTTGATCAATTTTTCCAATATGCCGGGCTCATCGGTTGCTGGACCGAGGGTGCTCACGATTTTGGTACGTCTCAACATAACTGCTCTCCAATCCGGTGTTATCTCAACGGGCGGCCATTCTAGCGCAATATTGCAGCCTGATCTAAATGCAGAACGGCCGGTGGGTACCGGCCGCATTCACCTTCGATCTGTCAGCCCCCGAACATATTTGAAACCTTGGAAATCATGGCGCCGTCGCGCCCAGGCGAGTGCCGTAGATACAAGTCGTTGGTGCGCGCGGCTCGCTGATCTCGATCGTCAGGGATCGGTCCCGTTGGCAGGTCGGGACGGGTATCAGACGCGGAGCGGGGATTACAGCGGCCCATTCGTTCTGAATTGACCACAGCAAAAAATGGAGGTGAATAGTGCCTAAGAAATCTGCGCCTTACAACCTCAACCCGCCAGACCTTGAATGAATTCCGCAATTTTCTCGTGAGGCCACCGACCTGTCGTGCGCGCAGGCGGTCGCCAAACCTGGGGCCAGCCCGCCGAAGCTGATACCATGGCCGCGTTTTTTCAGCCAGGTGCAGGCAATGCGAATCTATCTGGCCCCGATGGAGGGCGTCGTCGATCATCTGTTGCGGCGGCTTTACGCCGAAATCGGCGGCGTTGATGTGGCCGTCACGGAGTTCATCCGGGTTTCCCAGACGGTTCTCCCCCGGAAAGTCTTCAGCCGGTACTGCCCCGAACTGGTGACGCCGCTGGCATTGCCGGTGCGCGTGCAACTGCTCGGCTCCGATCCGCACGTGCTTGCCCTGAACGCCCACAAGGCCGCCAGAATGGGCGCTCCAGCCATCGATCTGAACTTCGGCTGCCCCGCCAAAACCGTCAACAAAAGTCGCGGCGGCGCCTGTCTGCTGGAGGAAACCGGACTTCTGTATGACATCGTCAAGGCGGTACGGCTGGCCGTGCCGCCCGAAGTACCGGTTACCGCCAAGATCCGTCTGGGCTACCACGAGCGTGCCCGCTACGTCGAAAATGCCTGCGCCATCCGTGCGGCCGGCGCCGATGAACTGGTGGTTCATGCCCGCTCCAAAGCGGATCGCTATCAGCCGCCCGCCTACTGGCACTGCATTCGAGAGATTCGCGAGACGCTGGACATTCCGGTCATCGCCAACGGCGAGATCTGGTCACTGGCGGATTTTCACCGCTGTCGGGAAGAATCCGGCTGTACGGACGTGATGCTCGGGCGCGGCCTGCTGGCGAAACCCGATCTCGCCCGACAGATCAAGGCGGACCTGGCGGGACAACCACGGCGCTGCCTGAGCTGGGACGAATTATTGCCTCTGGTCTACCAATATCATCAGCAGACCCTGCGGCATTATGCCGGCAGATACTGCGGCAACCGCCTGAAGCAATGGCTGGTTTACCTGCAGCGTCAATATCCGGAAGCGGGTGTATTCTTCGAAGCCATCAAACGCAGCCGCCTCCCCGCCGATATCGACGCCGCCTTTGACCGGGCGGGCGTGCCCACCGCTGCGTTTGCCGCAACCGGGCAAATCACTGCGCCTGCGCGTTGCGCTCAATGATTCTGGGTTCAGTCACCGGCACCAGCACACCATTTTCCAGGGCAATGGCCTGAGTCCCGCCAAACGCGCCGATCTCCTTGAGCGTGTGGCCACGGGATTCCAGCTCGCCACGCAGCGCCGGATCCATCGTCGGCTCCACAAACAGGGTGTCCGGCTGCCATTGATGGTGAACTCGAGGCTTGGCAATCGCCTCGGCAACGGGCTCCTGCAGCGCCAGATGGTTCAGCAGCACCTGCAGAACCTGAGAAATAATGGTCGGCCCGCCCGCTGCACCCAGGGTCAGCACCGGCGTCTGGCCTTTCATGACCAGCGTGGGGCTCATGCTCGACAACGGACGTTTGCCGGGCGCCACGCTGTTGGCGTCGGTTCCAACCAGACCAAAGGCGTTGGGAACGCCGACCTGGGCAGAAAAATCGTCCATCTGGTTGTTCAGAAGGATCCCGGTTTCGGGAATCATGACCTTGCTGCCAAAACTGGTGTTCAAAGTAGTGGTAATTGCGACCCAGTTACCCTGTGAATCTGCCGTCGCGATATGAGTGGTATGTTTGTCCAGAAGCCCTTCAGCGGTTGTGGCAGGATTGCCATGCTCGACCTGGATTGCCGCCTTGTCCAGACTGATCTGGCCGGCCCGCTGCTGTGCGTAGGCAGGCGCCAGCAGGCGCTCAGGCACATTGACATAATCGGCATCGCCCAGCCAGAACGCCCGATCCGCAAATGCGCTGCGCATCACTTCGGCGAGGAGATGATAACGATCCGCTTCACTGCGGCGCTCCCAGGCCAGTGCCGACAGCATGTTGAGCATTTGCCCCACATGGATGCCTCCGGAGCTGGGGGGCGGAAAGCCGTAAATGGTGTAGCCGTTGAATTCGCTTTTTACCGGAGTACGCAGCTTGGTACGGTAACCGGCGAAATCGGCCGCCGTGACAAGACCGCCATTTTGCGCCATCCAGTTGCCGGCGCGGCTGGCAAATTCGCCGCGATAGAACCATTCCGGCCCCCATTGCGCCAGCGCCCGGTAGCTGCCCGCCAGATCCTGCTGCACAAGCCGGTCACCGGCCTGCAGGGGCGTTCCTTCTGCCGTGGAAAATACCCGCGCCGTGGCGGGAAATCCCTGCATGGCCGGAAAGGTTCTCGCCAGCCGCAACGCCAGGGTCCGGTCCACGGCAAAGCCTTCCTCCGCCAACTCCGCCGCCGGCAACAACAGGTCCGGCCAGCGCAATTTGCCGGCCTGGCTCTGCAACTGGTGCAGCGCTGCCACCGAACCGGGAATCCCCACTGCCAGGGCGCCGGTCTTGCTCAACTCGGGTTCCGCCTGACCGTTGCGGATAAACATGTCTCTGGTTGCCCGGGCCGGCGCCATTTCCCGCCCGTCAATAGCCAGAATCTCACCATTGGCGAGGCGTGCCAGAATAAAGCAGCCACCGCCAACACCGGAATTATGGCTATCGACCACACCGAGGGTAAAAGCGACCGCCACCGCCGCATCGATGGCATTGCCTCCCGCGGCGAACGCATCCAGCCCGGCCTGGGTCGCAAGGGGATTGACGCTGGCAATGGCGCCCTTCCCGTCTGCCGTCACGGATGCGTAGGCAGAGTCCGTCGGCGCGGCGCGGGTTCCGAATTCAGCGCACCCACAAATCCACAGACAGACGCTCAAGAACATCAAGTTAGGTAAACGAAGCATGAAGGGTATCCTGCGGGAAACCTGGAGTGCGCAAACCTTAACAGGCACAGCGATAAAAATCGACTTGCGAGCCCGCACTCATCTATCTGGGCGCCTCCTCCGGCTCCCGGGTGAGGTTCCGGATCCAGATGCCGGTGCGGATCCGCAACAGCACCGGCAGAAACTTCAGCAGATCCTCCACATAAGTCAGGGCATAGAGCGTGAGAAAGGCAAACTCCCGGGATACCGCCGTCAAGAACAGCGGCAATCCGAACAGCCACATCACGATGATGTCGGTCATGAGACAGAACCGGTTGTCGCCGCCGGCGCGCAGGATACCGAGGATGCGGATCATGTTGAGGACTTTCAGCCAGACGCCACCGCAAAAAACATAGAGTGCATTAATCAGCAGTTGGGCGGTCGCCGGCTCCAGAATCGTCAGACCCCGGATTAATCCCGGACCAGATAACAGCACCACTGCACTCAGACACCCCACCAGAATCAGCGCAAGGCGGTCGAAAAACACCTGCAGTCGCCGCGCTTCGTCCGGGTCGTCGGCGCCCAGTGCATTACCCACCATCACCGCCGAGGCGTTGGCGACGCCCACAAACAGGGCAAAGAAGGCGGTTTCAAAGGGAACCATCACGCCCATCACCGCAAGGGCATCCGTACCGGCATACCCCATCCCCACGTGATACGCCGCGTTGCCGACGCCCCAGATGACATGATTGGTCACCAGAGGGGTCGCAAAGGTAACAAAGTGCTTCAGGGTACGCCCGCGGGTGCCGGCCAGCAGCGCCCGCCCGCCGAGGGCAAACGGCTGGCGCCGGGCGTAGAGCCACCCCAGTACGATCAGCACCTGGACGCCCCGGGCGATCAATGTCCCCCAGGCGGCGCCTTCGGCACCCATGGCTTCGAACCCGAAGTGCCCGAATATCAGGACATAATTGAGCAGAATGTTCAGCACGGCAGCGGTCGCCGTGGCCATGAGCGGCAGCAGCGTCATCCCCATCGCCCGCAGGGCCGCTTCATAGATGACGATGCATTGGGTGAACAGCACCACCGGCGCCGTGATCCAGAGAAACCGCGCGGCCACCTCGATCACGGCCGGGTCCGGGTTGAGCCATCCCAGCCAGTATCTGCCCAATGCAAACAGCAACGTGAGCGGCAGCGCTACCGCCGTACCGATGAACAGCGTCGCCGCCAGCACCCGTTGCCCACCGCCGATGTCGCGGGCGCCGACATACTGCGCAATCAGGATACTGCCGGCCGTGCCTATTCCCGCCATCAGCACCAGCAGCAGAAAATGCAGCTTCGCCGCCAGCCCTACCGCCGCCACGGTAGCACTGCCCAACCCCGCCACCATCGCCACATCCGCCATGCCCAATGCAGCTTGCAACAACATTTGCAGAGCGACCGGCAGCGCCAGCAACAGCACCCGACGCCAGAATTGGGTTTTCATGGTGAACATTAGCCTGAATGGAAGAGGAAGAGGGTCGGCCCATGATGGGCGGGCAGAAGTGGCGCAATTATAAACGAGCAATGTCGATATTTCCTCCTCGCCGATTTCACATGGCAGCACCAGGATTTGCTATGATCGCGCCTCCTCGCCAATGGCATCCGGCATCGCGCCCGGGGAAACATCCGCCCGCTAACCCGGCCACCGTTTCCGGCATACGCCTGCAGCAAGTCCGGGATACAACCCGGATACAGCCCGACCAAAACCAGTGGAAATTGACATGAACTCAGCCGACCAGGTTCTCGCGGTCAACAATGACCTGCCCATCCGCACCCAGCAGCCGGTCCACAGCGGCAAAGTCCGCTCGGTCTACTGGCTGACCGAAGCGGACAGCCGGCGGCTGATCCGGGAGCGCAATTACGCCGCCCGGGAAGATGCGCCTCTGGCCATCATGGTGATCAGCGACCGGATTTCCGCGTTTGACTGCATCTGGCACGGCGAGGGCAACCTCCTCGGCGTCCCCGGCAAGGGCGCAGCCCTGAATGCAATTTCCAATCACTGGTTTCAGTTGTTTCGCGACCAGGGGCTGGCGGACAGCCATATTCTGGACATTCCGCATCCGCTGGTCTGGATCGTGCAGAAGGCACGGCCCGTCATGATCGAAGCCATTTGCCGCCAGTACATCACCGGTTCCATGTGGCGCGCCTATGCCAAGGGGGAGCGGGAATTCTGCGGCGTCCAGCTCGCCGATGGCCTGCTCAAAGACCAGCGCCTGCCCGAACTGCTGATCACGCCTTCCACCAAAGGCATTCTCAAAGGCATTCCCGGCGTGCCGGAGGCGGATGACGTCAACATATCCCGCCGGGACATGGAACAGAACCACTCGGCGTTCGGCTTTGCCAGTCCCGCCGATATCAGCCGTTACGAAACGTTATTGCAGGACGGCTTCCGCCTGATCGAACGCGCGCTCGCGGGGCTGGACCAGATCTTTGTGGATACCAAATTCGAATTCGGCTACATCACCGACGCCCAGGGCAGGCAGCAATTGATTTACATGGATGAAGTGGGCACACCGGACTCTTCCAGGATTTGGGACGGTGCGAGTTACCGGGAAGGCAAAATCGTGGAGAACTCGAAAGAGGATTTCCGGCAACTCCTGCTGAACCATTTCCCCGACCCGGACATCCTGCTCAACAAAGACCGTTTTGGCGAGCGGGTGGCACTGGCACGGGACAACGCCCTGCCGGTGGAGGTATTGATGCAGGTATCCAGAACCTATACCGGCATCGCGGAAAAAATCACCGGCCGGCCGCTGGCAGTTTCGACCAATCCCAAAGCGGAAATCCTCGACATACTGGATCGGGAATACGGGCTGGTCGCGTCCTGACGCCCCCCGCTGAACGGGTCGACCCGCAATCCCGGCGGGTTTGCCCCGTCGTCAGAACATCTCGTACTTATCGGTAATCAGCACCACTTTGCCCACGACCCGACCACTTTCCAGCTCGCGATGCGCCTCCGCCGCTTCCGCGAGGGGGTAGACGCGATAGATGATCGGTTTGATCCGCTCCGCCAGCACCGCCGGCCAGATCTTGCGGCTCACGTGCCGGGCGATGACGGCCTTTTCCTGGGCGCTGCGTGAGCGCAGGGTGGAGCCCGTGAGCGACAGCCGCTTGAGCATCATGGGCATGAAGTTGATCTGGGCAACTGAACCGTGCTGAAAGGCAATACTGACGATACGCCCGTTGGTCGCGGCCGCCTGCATGTTGCGCTGAATGTAGTCACCGCCAACAGGATCCAGAATGACGTCGGCACCGCGGCCGGTGGTCTGCTTGATGACTTCGACGAAATCTTCCTGGTTGTAGTTGATGGCCCGCAAGGCGCCGAGACGTTCACAGACCCGGCACCGTTCATCTGTGCCCGCCGTGGCATAAACCCGGGCGCCCGTGATGCGGGCCATCTGCACGGCAATAGAGCCCACCCCGCCGCTGCCGCCGTGGATCAGCAGGGTCTCGCCGACCCCCAGCGCACCGCGTTCATAAACGTTGCTCCACACCGTGAACAGTGCTTCGGGCAATGCGGCCGCCGTCACAAAGTCCAGGGACTCCGGAACCTGCATGCACTGTTTGGCAGGCACACTGACAAATTCCGCATAACCACCACCATTGGTCAGGGCGCACACCCGCTGGCCGACCCGCCAGGGGCCCGCGTCCTTGCCCACGGCGGCGACAAATCCGGCCACTTCCAGCCCCAGAATCGGAGAAGCACCCTCGGGTGCCGGATACTTGCCTTCGCGCTGCATCAGGTCTGGCCGGTTGACGCCGGCAGCGGCCACCTGGATGAGCACTTCGTCGTGCTCGAAGGTCGGCAGCGCGCCGCGCTTCAATTGCAGGACGTCCGGGCCACCCGGTGTTTCGAAGTCGATATAACGCATCATGGTGCCAACCTGTCTATCCGCCAACTGCCCGCTTCCAGCCGGTACTCGAAGCGGTCATGCAGACGGCTCGCCCGACCTTGCCAGAATTCGAAGCGCTGGGGCTTCACCCGGTAGCCGCCCCAGAAATCGGGAAGGGGGACGGTGCCATTGCTGAATTGTTGTCTGAAGTAATCGAACTGTTCTTCGAGTGCCTTGCGCGAGGTCACCGGCTGACTCTGCCGGGACGCCCAGGCGGCAATCTGGCTGTCTCGGGGCCGGGATGAAAAGTAGACGCCGGATTCTTCCGCACTCAGTCGTTCCGCGATCCCCTGCACCATGACCTGGCGCTCGATGGCGTGCCAGGGAAAGTGCAGGTTCACACCGGGATTAAGGGCGATATCCGCGGCCTTGGCACTGCCGTAGTTGGTAAAAAACACGAATCCGGCGTCATCAAGATGCTTGAGCAGTACGGTGCGCTGCCGGATCTGCCCGGCATGCCCCAGCGTCGCCAGCACCATGGCCGACGGATCGCAAAGATTGAGGTTTGTCGTCTGCTCAAACCAGAGACGAAACTGTTCGACCGGGTTGTCACGCAGCTGCGATCGGGACAACCCGCCCTGCAGGTACTCCCGGCGCATGTTTTCCAGATCCATAGGCGGTTCCACCGGCTCTCGTGCTTTTTTCAAATCAGGAGGTTAAAGTGCGATCAGCAAAGCGTCTCTGCGCGAGCGAAAGCCGGCTATTTTACTGGTACTTCACCCATGTCTGCAGCAACAAATTCCATTTTTGGCGTGCTCCTGGCCGGCGGCCAAAGCCGCCGCATGGACCGGCCCGACAAGTTCTTCCTGCAATGGCGCGGACAAACGCTGCTGCAACACACCATTGCGCGGGCAGCGCCGCAGGTACAGGGACTGGTCATTACCGCAGCGGGCGATCTGGATCGCTTCGCGGCCTGCCGGCTCCCCGCCATCCACGACCGCGGCGAACCCGGCACCGGTCCCCTGGCCGGCATCATCAGCGCCATGGCCTGGCTCTGCGATGGCGGACGACCGGTCCGCTGGCTCGCCAGTTTCCCGACAGATACGCCCCGGATTCCCCTCGACCTGGTGGAACAACTGCACTGCGCCGCTCGTGAGGCGGGCGCGGACGTCGCCTACGCCCGCAGCCATAACCGCGACCATTACGCCTGTGCGCTCTGGTCGGTGGATTGTTACCCCACGCTGCTCGAACTGCACCGTTCGGGAGTTCGGTCCCTGCATAAAGCGGCGCATACTTTAACCCATACCACCGTGCTTTGGGAGGGCGATGAAGATCCTTTCTTCAACGTAAACACGCCCCGGGACTGGGAAAATCTGCGCCCAGAGGTACCCTAAGCGCACCGGAAACCCGGGTCTGCCGTGCCGGTCTCTCATAAAATCGCGCCATCCTATAACTAATGCGTTTGACGCAACCCCGCATTTCCTCGCTACACTTGAAGTGACAACCTTGAGGAGACGCCGTTGAAGTACATCCGTTGCATGGCCCGCTTGACTGCCGGATTAATGTTCCTGTGCGCGCTCCAGACGCATGCCGAGAATCCGACCGATTTCCAGGCATTGTGCGCCTATGGCGAGCAGTGTGAAGTCAAGCAGCCGACGCTGGTGGCATTTGGCAGTCTGGACAAGATGGTATTGCGCAGCCTGAATGGCCAGTTTGTCTGTCAGGGCAAAACATTCGGCAAACGCCGGGCCGATACGGGACAGGAACACTGTTACCTGCACAGGGCAGCCGTCCGTGCGACCGGCTCATCGAAATCCTCTCCGCCGGCAAAAACCGAATCGAGAAAAGGAACCGTACTGCCCGCAGGCGACTACGCAATTATTTCGCATTCCAGCGGCAAGGCGCTTGAAGTCAGGAATGCCGGTGCCGCCGATGGCGCCCAGATCACGCAGAGCGACTTCCAGGACGCCCCGCACCAGATATGGCGGATTACGCCGATCAGCAAGACCCACTACTCCATCGTGGCCCTGCACAGTAAAAAAGCCCTCCAGGCCCAGCAGAATGTGGCCAACGACGGCGCCAAATTGCAGCAATACCCCTGGATGGACAGTAACAATCAGCACTGGTCCATCGAGCCGGTAACCGACGATCTGTGGCGTATCACCTCACGCGCCAACGGCAAAGTCGTAGACGTGTATGAAATGAACAAAAACACTCAGGGGGCCATCGTTACCTGGAGCTTTTGGGGCGGTGAAAACCAGTTGTGGAGTTTTGTTCCCGTGGACGCATCTGAATGGGACGCGCATTAAATCAGGCGCGTTACTGATTGAACAGATGGGTCTGGCTCTCACTGGTGATCAGGATACTCACGCAACTGCCTCGTCCTTCCCGGGATTTAATGTCCAGTTCATAACCGGCCTGTTCGCACAGCGACTTCACAATGAACAGACCCAGCCCGTAACCGAATGTACCCACCTCTTCGGCAACATCCCGCTTGAATGGCGCGAGGATCTGGCGAATCTGGCGATGTGACATGCCGACGCCACAGTCCCACACCTGTATCAGGTACTGGTCCTGATTGCGTCGTCTGCCACTCACCAGCACACCACCACTGTGGGTGTATTTAAGCGCATTGGACAGCAGATTATCCAGCAGCCGGTTGACGACCAGCGGCATGCATACCATCTCGTGGGGCGCGCACCGGGTGATCAGTTTCAGTCCCTTGCTTTCAAATCGCAGCCGGTGCCTCTGGGCGATTTCATCCAGCAGACCCTGCATGTCCGTGCGCTTCAGGATCTCCTGATAATCCTCCGCCGAACTGCTCAATACCGAATGCAGCAACGTGGTGGCGTAGTCGAGGGCCTTGTTGACCTGGTGAATCGTCGGGTCAGCGGTATCCTGCATGGTCAGCAGCAACCGGATAGACGCCAGCGGCTGCTGCAGATCGTGCGCCGTCGCGGCGGTTTTCAGCAGGGTATTGCGTGAAAGCGTCATCGCCTGCGATGACAGCCGCTCACTTTGCGCCAGATGATGCAAGTCGGTGACCTGCTGGTTGACATGACTATGGAAGCTGCTGCGCAGCCGCTCATTCTGAAACAGGATTGCCAGCGAAAAGCAGGCGATGTCCACCAACTGACCCAAACTGGCGACGGCAAACAGGTATTTATTGTAAATAACGTCCATACCCAGGCTGGCGAGAATCAGCAGGTATGCGGCGACGCAATGCAACAATGATCCGACGATAAAAAATCGCGCAGACGGGTGTTTGAGTCGAGCAAACCAGATCGCTGCGATCAGCGGCCACGGCAACCCCAACGCAATCAACAGGCCCAGCAACCAGTCCAGATCCGTGTAGAACCCGATCGCAGTAATGATCAGCACCGCCCAGCTGAAACCGGTCAGCATCCGGTGGAGGAAACGGTTATTCTCGCGCAATCGGAACAGGCAATCGGTAAACAGGAAATACCAGATGTAAATGCTGCCCCCGATGAGCCCGGCTACCTCGTTGTGATACGGCCAGATCGCGGGCAGGCCGAAATGGCTTTTGTAGCCACCGATCTGCATCATGAAGGTAATCACGGAAAGCACAAAAAGCGTGTAGTAACCAATTATTCTCGATGGGCGCATCAAGAACTGGCCCATGAAAATAAGAAAGAACACGCTGATGGCGCCCAGATAAATTCCGTTCAGCAACGAGAACTGCAAGCCGCTGCCGAACATGTCGTGCTCGCTGTAGATGCGCGCCTTGAGGGGAAAATTGGCAACGCCGGCATAGGCAATCCAGAGCGTACCCTGACTCTCCGGCTCAATGTCCAGTGGGACTACATGCACGGGATAATGGAATTTTCTTCCCGACGGAAAATATTCGATGCTGTCCGTGGACAGTATCCGGATGTTGCCGCTATCCGGTCGCCAGTAAACATCCAGCCGGGTGGCGGTCGAGACACCAACGGACATGAACCAGCGCACCCCTTCCTCTGCCGACGTCATGTCAAGACGCATGCGATACCAGTGAACACCTGAATTCAGTATCAGCCCTTTTTCCTTGAGGGGAATAAAGGCATCGGCAAATGCGTCGATGGACTGGATGTCCGCTGCTCTCTTACGGTCATTGAAATACTCGATATGCGGATCGATATCTTTGGCGGAGACGGTGTAGCTCACCTGCACCGGTGAGAGCGCCTCGGCGGCGACATCGGTCCGTGGCAGGAGCCAGAGCAGTGCTAGCAAGAGGACACACCCGATGTACCGAAAATCCACGTATGACCACCTGTTCATTCAAATGAGTTCCCGCGAGTGCATGTCAGGAATACGAACTGTCAAATTTGGCATACGAACGATCTGAACCGCGATGATACTCAGTGCGCATTTCGGTAAGCCAGTCGACGCCAGCTGAACGTGACTGGCTGCACAGTTTTGGTGATCTACGTAAATTCCCGTATTTCCCTTCCGCCCAGGAAAGATTAGCGTCTTCGATTCACCTTTCCGGACGTTCCCGACTACACGCCGGTGCTATGCTCAATCAGGTCACCGGCAGACCCCTGCCGGGATATTGCTGTGGCGGCTTTGCGCATTACAGATAATTTATGAATAGCATCATGAACAGCCTGGATCAGGGCGCCTTCTACTTTTTCTGGGTCCGCGCCGTGGTGCTGACCGTTGAAGTCCTGATTCTGTTGCGCAAAAAAGGTCGCAATTCAGATGTCATACCCAACATCGTTTGTGGCGTCGTCATTTTTGCATTCCTGAAACTGGCGGGCAGCGGTATTACCCTGGGTTTCATGGTTTTTATCGCATCCTTTGGTCGCGACACCCTGGCGTTTTCCTGGTGGTTGCTGCTGCTGACAATCATCGCCGTGGATTTTGGCTATTACATCGCCCATTTCCTGTCTCACAAAGTGCGCTTCATGTGGGCGGATCATTCGGTGCATCACAGTTCGCGCGAGTTTGATTTCTCCACGGCCCTGCGGGGCTCCTTCATCAACGGTGTATACAGCTGGCTGCCGGTTGCGCCACTGTTGCTGCTGGGGGTGAGCCCTCTGCTCGTCGTCTGGTGCCGCGCGCTGGTAAACGATTACACGTTTTTCCTGCACACCCGCTATATCGGCAAATTGGGCTGGCTGGAATGGGTGCTCAATACGCCCTCCCACCACCGCGTCCATCACGCGAGCAACGGCTGCTATATCGACAAAAATTTCGGGTTTTTACTGATTATCTGGGACCGGCTGTTCGGCACCTTCGCCAGCGAGCGCGAAGACTGCATTTACGGCACCGGCACCCCGCCTACCCGCAATCCAGTGCGGGTGATTTTCGACGGCTGGATCTCTCTGTGGCATGACCTGGCCCAGGCGGAGAGCTGGAGGGAACGGACAAAACTGTTCTGTCGCACCCGCCGCCGATCCATGATGATCGGCCGCAATATCGGCTGACGGCTCAGAATCAGCTGACGGCTTAGTATCAGCTGACGGCTCAGTATCGGCTGACGGCTCAGTATCGCTGACGGCTTAGTATCAGCTGACGGCTTAGTATCGGCTGACGGCTCAGTCTTCCCGGAGTCCGTCCAGAACCGCGAAATAATCCGGGAAGGTTTTCGAGGTACAGCCCGGGTCGCGGATGGTGATTTCCGCATCGCCGAAGGCGGCCAGAGAAAAACACATGGCCATGCGGTGGTCGTTGTAAGTGTCGATGGCCGCCGACTGTAACCGGGCCGGCGGATCAATAACGATATAATCCGTCCCTTCTTCCACCACGGCCCCCACCTTGCGCAACTCCGTGGCCATCGCTGCCAGACGGTCCGTTTCCTTGACGCGCCAGTTGGCAATATTGCGGATGCGGGTCCGGCCCCGGGCGAATAGCGCGGTGGTAGCGATGGTCATGGCGGCATCGGGTATATGGTTCAGATCCACGTCCACTCCACTTAATTGCCCGGTGCCCCGCACTTCGATCCAGTAATCCCCGTATTCCACCTGCGCACCCATCAACTCCAGTACTCGGGCGAATGCGGCGTCGCCCTGCACACTGGCACTGCCCGTGCCAATCACCTTCACCGGACCACCGCCTATGGCGGCCGCCGCCAGAAAATAGGAAGCGGACGACGCATCCCCCTCCACCATGATCTCTTCGACGGCGCGATAGGTCTGCCGGCCCGGAATACGGAATGAACGATAATCGAGATTCTCCACCTCGACACCGAACTTTGCCATGGTATGCAGCGTGATATCGATGTAAGGCTTGGACACCAGTTCTCCCACCACTTCAATGGTCAGATCCCCTTCCATCACCGGCGCAATCAACAACAGTGCCGTCAGATACTGGCTCGACACATTGCCACGCACCTGCACCTGCCCGCCCTCCAGCCGCTTGCCGCGAATGGCCAGCGGTGGAAAACCCTGATTGCCCATGTACTGGATGTCGGCACCCAGCGCCCGTAAGGCATCCACCAGATCGCCAATGGGGCGCTCGTACATCCGCGGCTCGCCCGTGATGGCGTAGCGTCCACCGGCCAGGCACAAGGCCGCCGTCAGAGGCCGGACCGCCGTGCCGGCATTGCCGAGGAACAGCTCACAGGACGGTGCCGAGCGAAATGGTCCCTGACACCCCGTCACCTGGCACACCTGGCGGTCATCGCTGAGCCGGTAATCCACTCCCAGTGAGCGCAGGGCATTGAGCATATGCCGCACGTCGTCGCTGTCGAGCAGATTGGTGATGCGGGTCGTACCACTGGCCAGGGCGGCGAGGAGCAGAATCCGGTTGGAAAGACTTTTGGATCCGGGCAGCGTAACTTCGCCACGCACCCGCCGAAAGGGTTTGAGTACCAGAGAGTCCATAATTGCGACCATTAAACAGGCAGAATGAGCTGGGTTTTTGGCCGGCCATTGTAGGCGTTCAGTGAACAAATACCAATGCCGGCCCCGGCGCCGCGAAAACAGATCCCAGGGTCTGTAAGAAAAGTCATCGAGCGAAGGTCAGACACGCAAAAACAGGCGAAGAAGCGGAGTTTACGTGCTGTAAATGAGCATTCTGAGCCTGTGTTTAACGCAACATCACCGTGCGCAGGCACTTTTCGTACAGAGCCTAGCGCCAGATCAGGAAGCTTATCCCGCTCACCTTCTCATGGAGATTATCCTTCACGAGTTTGCCCTTGCGGTCTATTACCCGCAGGCTCAAGCGCTTGCTGGTGAGATCCGGGGAATACAGGTAGGCGATCAATTTGTCGTTGGGCGAAAACACCGGACTCAGGTGCCGTTGCTGGTCGCCCTGGGTCAGCTGCGTCGTGCCACTTTTGAGATCCGCCAGAAATATCTGACCGCTGCCTTCCGCTATACGCTGGCGCCGCGATTCTTCCCAGCCGGATTTATAGTCCACCATGCCGCCATACACGATGGAGCGCCCGTCGCTGGCCCACGACACCGGCGCCTGCACGACCACGTTGTCACCGGACACCGGCTCCAGCTTTTTGCGGACGAAATCATAGACATATAGACGTCGCACGCCGTCTTTGTATAACGGGTGCTGGATCAGCGACAGTTTTTTCCCGTCGGGAGACCATTGCGGCGAATCAATCTGGGAATTTTCCCAGGGGTTTTCCAGGATCAACTCACTGCGCGCTGTATCCGTGCGGTAAATCGCTACCGTCCCATATTTTTCGGCAAACGCATACGTTGAATAGACCAACTGACCACCCTTGGGCGACCAGTGCGGCCGGATAATGGCATCGGCACTGGCGACCTTCAACAGTTCGTCACTGCCACGTTTCACCACATACAACTCTTCGACATTTTTCTGATCCGGCCCCGATGCCAAAACGGTGCGCACAAAACTCATCCACTGCCCGTCGGGGCTGATGCCCGCCTGGGTTTCCGGCATTTCGCTTTTGCCGATCAACTCGACTGTGGCTTCCTCGCCGGCCACGCTGCTCGGCCGCAGATACACATTAAAATCCTGACGACGACTCTGCCCCTTTTTCTTGTTCTGCCGCGCCGCGCGGTCTTCGGCTAAAACCAGGTTCGAGGAATAGATGACCGTACCATCGTCTGCAACGACCATGTCAATCTCCCGGGATCCCCGGCCGGCGGTATGTTCCGTGCGATTACCGTCCAGATCGACCGAAACGATATTGGTCCCGGTGACAATGTCGTCAAAAAAATAAATGCGACCCTGCTTCTTGGGAGCACACGAAAGCAGCAGTGATGCCGCGCATACGGCAATAAAATATCTTTTCATCGAAAGAAAATCCAAAAATCTGATTTCACATATAAAAAAACCGCCGTCATTGCTGACGACGGTTCTTTACCCATGACTTAACTGATCATTGCGACCAGCAGACGATTGGGTTACAGCGGTGGGTAAGCGTTTTCAACCAGAATATCGAATGCTTCTTGATACCAGCGACCAGCGTGGGGAGCAGGTGCTTCTTTGATCGCACTGGTCCCGAGATTCATGTCCCTCGTGGACTCTGCATCCTGCCCGTAGGTGCTCAGAGCAGCCGGGTCGCACATCGGATCGTGCGCTTTCTTCGCATCGTTCGGATCTGGCTCGAAGTTAGCTGTACTGATACCGTCCGACTCACCTTGAGGCTTGATCCAAACAAACGAGTCGATATGACCATCTGGTCCAGAGTAATCGCGATCGTTTCGCGAATCTGGTGTACCAGGACGTTCACCCACACCACCATACTGGTTACACCAGTTGCCACGGTGTGCGCGACGGTCGATCCGCGCGTCATCCACAACTTCATCTGGAGTAGAAGCACTCGAAGGGCCGGTGGGCCGTTGCGAACCGCCCCAACCATTTCGGCCGGTATCGATGATAATACCAAGTCCGTCGGTATCTGCACCCCAGCCGTTAAGCTGAGCCATCCAGTCTGCAGTGTATTCCAGTTCTCCAAAACGCGGGTTCCAGTCATAGAAATAAGCAGATCGCATCGGCTGCCCACCGATTTGTTCGGTTGCAGCTGGCAGGAACGGCTCTTCAAGCGGCGTGTAGTTGGAGGTATTGGTAATGAAACCGTCGATTTTGTCCCAGCCCGGCGGCTCGTCACCGGCGCCCGCTGAGGGTGGTTCGCCGAATGAACCAGCGATACTATCATATTTGCCAGTACTGCCCTCGACGTTGGCTAATTCAACCTGGAGAGATTGGATGTCAGCTTGCACACCGTCAAAACCTTCGATAACGCCTTTCATGAACAGTGTGGCAACAGACAGATCGTCATCCCAGCCCAGCCAGCCAGAGTGGCCCGCATCCACATAGATGTGAACGTTGCTCAGCTGACTCAGCTTGTTGATCGCGTAGCGAACCCCATTGGTATAACCCCAGGATTTATCGTTATTTACATCAAGACAATCCTCAGGATTGGTAATCAGGTTGGGGAGGGAATCGATTTCGATAACTGCTACGACCGGAATCTCGCCGAAATCAGGTTCAGCCAAAATATCGTAAATCCGGTCAATATAGTGTTCCCGGTAAACCGCCATACCCTTTGCAGTAGCCGGCAATTCACCGTTGGATGCTACCGCGGAACAGTCACGACCTGGCAGATCGTAGACCACAAATTGGAACAGGGCATTGCCTTGTTCACGTGCCGCCAGCAAATGTTGCCGCAATCCGAAACCTTCATTCGGACCTTGGCCATTCTCGAGACCCTCGATGTCAATGTCTCCCGCCGCAAATTCTTCGATGGCTCCGATACGGTCCATCCATACGCCGGTGCTGTAATTTTCAATACCGCTGCCCGCTGCGTTATTTGACCACCACTCGTTTTTGTACCACTCGTCAGGCGATTGATATTCAAAAACATTGCCCTGGTGCTCCAGACGGCTTGCTGTGGGCGTCGGAGTAGGTGTTGGAGTCGGCGTAGGTGTTGGAGTCGGCGTAGGTGTTGGAGTCGGCGTAGGTGTGGGTGTTGGGGTCGGTGTAGGCGTCGGCGTTACGTCGCTACCACATGCCGAAAGAACCAGCGCAGCTGCCGCAGCAGTCGCCAGTTTCTTTGCACGGCCAAGATGAATTTGACTGATCATTGTGTTCTCCGATTAAGGATTAATTGTATTTTTCGGTTTATTTTTATCAACGCAG
>CAZJKJ010000011.1:40544-74233 GCA_964546435.1 uncultured Cellvibrionaceae bacterium | reverse complement strand
AATTCCGCGCTTTCGGAGTCGTCCATTGCCACCGCTTTGCATCCCTGTTGTGAACGACACAGCGAACCACGCAGCGAACCCTACAGCGAGACATCTGGCGACAAATCTGGCCACCGCGCTCACTGTCCTCGTTGCCGTCATTTTTCTCGGAGGTTGCGACAAGGCGATTGCACCGGCGGAGGTCAACGAAATGACATTGCGGGGTGTTTACGGGGCTGCCCTGTCCGACGACGGGCGCTTTGCCGTCTCCGGTTCGATGCTCCACGGCATCAGCCTCTGGCGCATTGCCGACTGGGAACGGCTCTATGACTGGAATCATGACTCCGCGCAAAGCACCAACATGATTGCAGCAGATTTTTCTCCCGATGGCCGCTGGGTCCTGACAGCGGATGCACAGACCCTGGCGTTGTGGAATGTCAGCACCGGTGAAAACCTGCGCTACTGGGCCACGCCGGCAGAAGTACTCTCAGTCCAGCTGAGTGCAGACGGCCAGGTCGCCCTGCTCGGGCTCGTCAACCATACTGCCGTCCTGTTTGACGTCCGGCGCGGGGGAGTATTGAGAACCTTTATTCACAGTGACCGCGTCAACAGCGTCGCGCTCAGCGACGATGGCACGGTTGCGGTGACCGGTTCAGACGATTTTACAGCGGTCGCCTGGAACCCGCGCACCGGTGAAGTCCTCAAGCGCATCAAACACGAGGACCGGGTCCAACTCGTCACCCTGTCCCACGACGGGACCCTGGCGATGTCCATGAGCCGTTACGACAAGGCGCTACTCTGGCATCCGGGCAGTGAAGCGGATATTGAAAAAATTCCGCTGTCTGCAAGCAGGCTCCAGCGCGGCATGCAGTTTACCGCCGCCCGGTTCAGTCGCGACAAGCAATGGCTGCTGACGGGACAGGCCGATAAGCGCGTGACGTTATGGAGTTTGAATCCGCTCCAGCAAACCGCTCAATGGAAACTGCCCCAGCGGAAAATCTGGAAGCCGGTGGGCGCCGTCGCGCTGGATATGGCCTTTGCCGAGGAGGCAGGCATGTGCCACGTGGTGGCATCAAACGGGTATCTGGCCAGCTTTGACTGTTCCCTACCGTCGCCACCACCCCCCTCAACCGCCCCGGTGTTGGGTCTGCTTAAGCACCGCGGGCGACCCCCCGGCCGCACCTAATGGCCGGCCGAGCCCGCGCCTGGGTGGACTTAGTTCGTGGCGCTGTCTGCGGGTTCGGCTTCTGGTTGAGCGTCTGCCGGCGCACCCATACCCTCTTCTACCGGATTGATCTCAAGCAACTCGACCTGGAATATCAGGGCGTCGTTGGGACCGATCTGACCGGCGGTTCCACCGGGGCCATACGCCAGATCAGCCGGAATATACAGTTCGAACTTGTCGCCCACTTTCATCAACTGAAGCGCTTCGACCCAGCCTTTGATGACGCCGGTTACCGGGAAGGTGACTGGCTGGCCGCGATCAACAGAACTGTCGAAGACCGTTCCGTCGATGAGAGTGCCGTGGTAATGAACCTTGACGGTATCGTCTTCACCCGGTTTTGCAGCACCTTCCTCGCCAGACTCCAGAACTTTATATTGCAGCCCGCTATCGGTGGTGATCACGCCTTCTTTATTGGCGTTTTCATCCAGAAAGGCCTGGCTCTTCTTCAGGTTCTCTTCACCCTTGAGCTTCATTTCAGCATCGCGCTTGGTTTGCTGCTCTTCCTGAAAGCTCATCATGATCTGCTGCTGTTCTTCCGCAGCGATGCGCGGTTCTTTGTCTTCCGCAACATCCTGAATCGCCATGGCCATAACGTCTTTATTGAAGGTCAGCCCGTTGGCGTTGGCCTGCTGGGCCATGTTGAAGCCAACAATATAAGTGACTTTCTTTTCAGCAGTATCCAGTTCAATATTTTCTGAGCTGACTGGTGCGGCGGTCTTTGCTGCTGCCGTACTTTCCGCCCCTTCCTTCGTGTTGCAGCCGGTCGCGAATATGGTCGCGGCCACTGCCATTCCGAGCAGGGCAGATTTGCGAATAGCATTGATATTCATAGTAGATCCCATAGCAAAAGTGGTTCTTCAAGTATTTGGCAGACTGATCCAGACCAAAGTCCGCGCCATCTCACAGAGACATTCATGAGAGGATTTTCCAGTTCGCCGAACTGGTTGCGATCGGCCCCGAACGGGGGCCCGGACTCGCGCAGCGGCACATAGTAACCCAATTTGATGCGCATTCGCATAGCCTCTCCATATTTTCTGAGGGGGGATGACTTGTTTCACAATTTCCCCAACAGCCTCCCAGGGCGCCCGGTCCCGACCGGCCTGGCAGAGCGGATATGCCAGCGGCCGGCAAAGGCTGTTCGGCGAGGATTTAAACAATCAGCCGGGATCGGCAGCGAGCGTCAGATGCGACGGCCTCCGGGGCATGTCAGGCGGCTACCCCGGATACTCTGTGCGCCCCCCCTGACCGGGGCGCACCTGACGCCGTCGCCGGCTCATTGGCAACCGGTTTTTCGTCTGGCTTTGTTGCGGAAAAAATTCGCTGCGCGGGTTCTGGCAATCTGCGTCAGAAGAAGCTACACATAAAGCTGCACAGAAAATTTCACAGGGATGTAAGCGATTTTAAAAGCGGTGTGCAAGAGAACCACAGCTAATAAAAAGCTGCACTTATAAAACGATTTCGATGCGCGTTGACCGGACTAGGAAAAATTTCTTCCTGAAAAAATGAACCACGCAATACTGAACCGGTAAAAATGCTTACATTTTTAAAATGAAGCGCGTTATCATTTTGCACCTCGATCACCATGCGCGTTCACTTTATACAGGTACTTTTCTATGGCAGCCCGCAAGAAAAAAATTGATGTAATAGCCGATCTGGAGAAGCAGATTGCCCGGCTTCAGATTCAACTGGATAAAGCTCGTGAAAAGAAAATCACGACGGCGCAAAGCTCGTTGAACAGCGCCATGAAGAACGTTGGCAAGGCGAAAGCGACGCTGGCGGCGTCACGAGAGAAACTAAAAGCCGCCACTGAAGCGAATAAAGCCGTCAAGACTGCCGCCAGTAAAAATCGCGTTCAGAAAGCACGTCAGGTTGTGGACGACAAAAAGGAAGCACTCGCAGCGCAGCAGGCAACCCTTGCTGCTGCCCGGGAAGAACTGGCGGCTCTTAAAGAGGGCAACGACGCTTCAGGCAGCGCAGCAAAACCCGCTGCCGGCAAACGCGGCCGACCGCCCGCCACTGCAAAAACCAAAGCCAAACCCGCGGCGAAGGCCAAAGCCAAATCGTCTACCGCTGCTAAAGCCAAGTCCTCGACAACCGCTAAAACCAAGCCCCCTGCGAAAGCCAAAGCTCAAGCCAGGGCCAAAACAAAACCGACCGCATCTGCTGCCAGAAAGACGGCAGGCAAAAGTGCAGCGGCGAGCAAAGCCTCTTCTGCTGCGGCAGTAAAAGCACCGGCCAGCAAGGGACGGGGACGGCCCCGCAAAGATGCTGCGGACGCACAGAGCGGCACCGCCAGACAGTCCGGTACAAAAGCCGGCTCAAAAGCCGGGACAGCTGCAAAAGCCAAAGCAGCCCCCAAATCCAAGGCACCGGCGAAAGCCAAAGCCGCTGCCGCGACCAAAGCACCTGCCGCAGCCAAAACGTCGACAAAAGCCAAAGCGCCGAAGAAAGCCAGTTCATCTGTGAAAGCAAAACCCGCTGCTAAACCGGCTTCACCCGCAAAAGCGTCGGTGGCCGCAGACATCAAACCGTTGATTCCGGCCAACAGTTCGGCTCAATCCAGGGCCAGTAACAAACCCGAGACGGCGAGCCCGGGCAAAGCCGCTGCAGATGCACCAACCAAAGCAGCGGCAACTGCAACAACGAAAGCGCCGGCGATCCCGACCCTGCCGGTCAAAGACACTGACACAGCCAAGCCGGTGTCGCAGTCTTCCAGCATGGGCAATGCCAGTGCAAACTCCCCGACCAGGGAGCCTGTGACAGCGGTCAAGAAGCCCGAAACCTCCGGTGCGCCGCGTCCGGCAGACTCCACCGCCAGCAAAGCACCCGAGCCCAAAACCGTGGCGGAAGTCCGGGAGCAGGAAAAAGCGGCGACGCCAGGTCAGGCGAGAAAGGATCTGCCGGTCGGCAACGCGTCAGCAGCCACGCAGCAGTCTGAAAAGAGCAGTTCGGGGAATGATGGTCGACCGGACGAAAGCCGCAACACCTATTCCGGTGGCAGCCTGTTTGACAACACTAAAAATTAAGAAGACTTGATTTATTTCCTGCGCAATTCCGTAACCGCCTGAATGGTCAGTTATGGAATTGCGTACTTCTCGAAGCAATCCACCTCGATACGATCCATCCAGGTACAATCCATCCCGGACAATCCACGTCGATACGATCCGCCTTGATACGATCAAGCTTGATACGATCCACCTTGATACAACCCGCCTGAGTCCGTACAGACCGTTCTGAAGAGCTCGCGCCGTCAGAATCGCGCCATATACCCTGCGTGGAGATATTGACTCTCAAGACGGTTTCGCAACTCCAGATCGTTGTAAACCTCGTTGCCTACTTCCACAAACAGTTCGGTATTGCGGAAGGGTTTGTACTTCGCTGCAAGACTGCCGCGAATGCGCGATTGCGTATGCTGGTTAGCCTTGCTCTGCGTATAGCCAAGATGAAGTTTGGGAGTGATGAAGAACTTGCCGTTGAAAAATCGCAGCCGCTCCGATAACTGCACCCAGTTGGATGATGACTGAGTACTGTCGCTGGTCCGCAACGACAGGGTGGCCACATCATCAAAGCCGAGGAAGTCACTGGCGACCAGCTGCACACCGCCGGCGGTGTACCGGTACTCCGCATCCGTGGAGACCACATCGGTTTCCACGTCTTCACCAAAGGTGAAAACCGGCATCTCGCTCATCACCGACTGATAGAAATCGAGGGTGATGTCGAGATTGTCATCCAGCTTCCTGCTGTAGTTTGCCGTGGCGAACTCGGACAGGGACGTCCGTTGCAGGGCTCGATAAAGCAGATTGTCACGATTCCACTGATCCTGGAGATACACCTCCAGATCAAGAAACGGCTGCCCCATCAGAATATTCGTCGACGTCAAAAATGGCGAACGCTGACGACCATAGCTGCCCGACAGGGTCGACGCGTCGTCGAAACGGTAAGTCACGCCCAGCAGAGCATTGTTAAATTCCGCGAATTCATAATCGTAATCGACACTGGCATAGGCGGCCGTGGAGTCGGTGGTGTATCTCAGCTCTCCCCCGTACGCTTTGCGGTCGGTCTCTTCAAACAGGGTTTGTTCGGTGTAATAACCGGTGAAATTCCATGCCTCGTTGAACGCGTAGTCTGCCTGCACGCTAAAAAATTGCCGATCGAGATCGTCATACACATCGGCGAACAGAACCGGCTCTCCCAGATTCACACCCAGTGTCAGTTTTTCCAGGACCGGATAGCGCAGTGACACGCCGTCAAATGCCGTAAATACTCCCGTGCGGAAATCCCGCTGCCTGCCCGCCGTCAGGTTCAGCCCGGAGGTGGTGTGGGTGTAATCGAGATACATCCGTTTCAAATAACTTTTGGTGTACCGATCCACATCCATATCGTCATACAGGTGATAGCCGTTGAGACGCGCCTGAAAGGCATGCGCACCAACCTCCTTGCTGGCATGGATATCCAGATGCGTGGCCACCACCGACAGCACATCTTCGTCCGGAATCTGCCGGCCGCCACGGGTGAGAAACCGGTAGCTTTGACCGATTACGCCGCGCAGCAGCGGCTTCTTCTGGTTACTGGCGAAATCTGATTTGCGCAAGGCTTCCTGTCCGTCGCTCGACGCCGTGCGTACCGCGCGCAGCCGCTGGGCGACGCGACTGGCACCGCTCGATTCGGGGGCATCGTCCAGCAACTGCTGGTAGATCGTGGTAGCCCGCAGGTTTTCACCCTGGCGCTCATAGCTCAATCCCAGCAGTTCCCGCGCCCACAGCGACGTGCTGGAATCTGCCGCGAGGGACAGCGCGGAATAATGATTGACCGCCTGCTGGTAATCGCCGTCGATATAAAAATTCTTGGCCCGCTCCAGCAAGGTCTGCAATGACGTCTGGGAGACGCTGTCCTTCGGACTTAACCAGTACCAGGAGGTATCGCCTCCGGCCTGCTGCGTGGCCATCAGACTCTCAAAATCCCGGCGCTCCACCGGCACCACGCTCAGGCCGGGCAAAATGCCACCGTATTGCACCACAAACTGTTCGGCTTCTTCCCGGGACTTGAAAAACCCGAATCGCAGCTGCGGCTGGGCCGCCCCGAGCTCCTGCTGGCGCGCGTGCAGCAACAGGTACCAGAACCGGTTCATCCGCGGTTGCAGCGCCATCACGGCGGCGGGCGTCGCGGTAAAGCGCACCGCAAACCGTGCCCGCTCATAATCCTGATACAGGGTGCGAATGGCTTGCGGTGACTGTTCACCGGCTGCCGGAACGGGCGTTTCCTGTGCCCACGCCTGAGCGCATCCGAGAAAAATCAAAGCCACCACGCCGGTGACGAAAACGCTGCGTCTCAAATTCATGCGATCAGAACCCGTCCGTTCCGAATGGAGCTGGTGATGTCATTAAAAAATTCATGGTGTTATGGCAAGTGCTGCACTGCGCGCCATTGGTCGGGATGTGGTTCGGCCCCTGCCCTATCGCGATCTGATTGTTATGGCAGCTCGAGCATGACTCCCGCATGGGAATTTCATCGTGGTCCACACTCAGCACCGGCGTGAAGCTTCGGGATGAATGACACGAGTCACAGTTGCTGCTGGCATTGATGTGATCGACCGGTTTGCCGGTGGCCTGAGTACCGTTGTGGCATGACTGGCAACTGCCGACCACATGCTCGTGATCAACCAGAATCGGCGACCAGGAGAGGGTCGCATGACAGGCGTCGCACACATTGGTACTGCTGATGTGGCTGGCAATCTTGCCAGGGGCGGTGGCACCGTTGTGACAGTTGATGCAGGCGCCGAGCACCAGATCGTGATCGACCCGGAACGGTGTCCAGATTTCAGTCCGGTGGCAGCTCTCGCAGGCGGCCGCCGTGATGGCGATGTGACTGGCCGGCCGGCCAGTGGCCTGCTGGCCGTTGTGACAGTTGAAGCAGCCGCCGGTAATGCTGTCGTGATTGAAGCGTGAGGGCAGAAAGCCCATGTCCGAATGGCAGTCTTCGCAGCGGTCGTGAACCGGGATGTGATTAGGCGGTTTGCCAATCGCCTGGCGGTTGTTGTGGCAGTTGGCACAGGCCCCGAACACTTGGGTGTGATCAATGTAGGGGACGTCCTGCCAGATTGTGGTGGCATGGCAGGTATCGCACTGGTCCGAACTGCTGATATGGCTGACCGGCTTCGCGGTGGCGTTGAAGCGGCTCACCGGGGTGTGACAGCTCTCGCAACGGCGCGGTGTGCCGTGAAATTGCCCCCCCACGTGGCAACTTTCACAGGGGACGAAATCATGCGCGCCGAACAGATCGAATCCGGTGGTGGCATGATCAAAGGGCTTCTGCGCGTCTTCTTCCGCAACCTGGGCAATACAAAGGCTGCCTGCAAGAAACACGATACTGAAGAACAGGGACAATGCCCGGCGCAGGACGATATGCACCCGTCGGCAGATGCGTAATTGGCTTGGATGCATGGATTAATTCCGCAGGATCAATTCAAAAAAGCGGTTCTGGCTATGACAACGGCCGCAGTTGGGTCCGAAACTGCCGTTATGGATATCCCGGCGTTGATGGCAATCGCCGCATACCTGAGAGGTGCTGGCCGGGTCAGTGTCCGGCTTGTGGCAACCATCGCAGGCGAGATTCGTATGGGCGCCCTGCAGCTGGAAACCGGTTTCCTTTTCATGATCAAACTGCCACAAATTCCAGGCATTGGGCGTGTGACAACTGCCGCAGGTCTTGCCCAAAGCCCCTTTATGGGGGTCATCGGCCCGGTGGCAACTGACGCACGCGCCGGACGTACCGATGTACTGACCTTCGATATGACAGCTCTCACAGGCAACGATCTGATGCATGCCAACCAGCGGAAAGGGCGTGAAATCATGGTCGAAGCGGCTCACTGTGCGCCAGTTGTCGGTGACATGGCAGGTCGCGCAGATTTTCATCTCGGGGTCCTTGTGGACATCATCAGCAGCGTGGCAGCTAGCGCAATCCCGAGAGAGGCTGTCGGTCAGCGAACCGGTATGACAGCTGGTGCAGGACGCCTGCTGGTGCGCGCCGGTCAGCGGAAATCCGGTCTTGCCGGCGTGGTCGAATTTGACCTGCGCCCAGCTTTCCGTGCGGTGGCAGGAATCGCACTGTTTGCCGTTGCGCCCCTGGTGGATGTCGTCACTGGTGTGGCAACTGCTGCAGGCAGTCGGTGTCTGTTTCGCCACTACGCCGTCGCTGTGGCAGGCCCGGCACGGAATCTGCGCATGCTTGTCCCGCAACACGAAGCCGGTGGTGTTGTGGTCGAATATAGTCTTTTTCCAACCGTCCACGCTGTGGCAGGTATCGCACTGCTGACCATTCTTGCCGGCGTGGATGTCCGCAGCCTGGTGACACGTGACGCAGGTTGTTTCGGCAAACTCGTAAACCTGGCCGGCGTGGCAACTGCTGCAGGCGACCTTGCTGTGCAGGCCTGCGAGTGGAAAATCCGTATCCCCGTGATCGAATTCCAGCCGCTTCTGCCAGCTTTGGGGCTGATGGCAGGAGTCGCACTGCTCGCCGAGCGCACCCCGGTGGAAATCATCCTTTTTGTGGCAGTCGATGCACTGATCGCCGGTCTCGCGATATTTCTTTCCGGGCTCATGACACGCCGTACACTGCTGGGTTTTGTGCTTGCCTTCCAGCTGGAAACGGGTGTGAGTGTGATCAAACGCATCGACCTGCATATTGATGATGTCGGCGTCCCGACCGATGTGATCCGCGTGACAGGTGTTGCACGACTGGGTGCTGGACAGGGGATTCAGGCCGTGGAAGCCCTGCCCGTCCTTCCGGTCGGCCCGTATTTCGTCGTGACAGTCGAGGCAAAGGGTGGTCAGACCGGATTTGTTGAATGAATCGTGACAGCTATTACACTGCGCTTCGAACTCGGCGTGCCCTTTTATCAACGGTCCGGGCATCAGGATGCGTTGCTTGATCGACAGACTGTCGGCGCTCGCCACCAGCGCAGCGAGCCCGCAGAAAAATACAAAAATAATCTGATAAATCAAGCGTCTATTCATAGAATCAATACATGTGGACCACAATGACGTGGGTAATCACCGTCAGCAACATCAGGCCGAATATGGGCAGATGCACGACGTGCCAAAGTGAAAACAACCGGTCGAACAGATGCAGTCCGGGCAGCTTTTTCAGGATGACCAGCATCACATCCAGATTCTCGTGCAAGTGCTGGCGTACGGCTTTCATTCCCTGACCCTGGTGAGCCTTGGGGTTTGCTTCGTGGTATTGCTCGATGTGTCTCAAAACGTCTCTGGCATCTTCCGCCAGCTCGTGTGCCTGGCGGCGGCAACGCAACACGGTTCCGAATGATGCCGTCCTCTGGGCCAGCAACAGCTCATCCAGCGACTCGAACAGGGACACCACACCCTGCTGCAGTTCGGGTATCACGGCCATTTTCAAGAGATTATCCTGAATGGCCTGAAAATCCCGCCGCACCTGTACCAATTTGATCTTTTCCCCATGAACGCCGGCGTGAATCCGGTTATACAGAAACCGCCCGATCAGACCGCTGACCGCCACCGTCAGCAGACACACCAGTGCCACGGTGCTATTGGGCGACCCGAAGGAAAACCGGCTGTGAAACAGTATCGCGGTCGGGGCCAGCACCCCCAGCAGCATATGAATGCGAAACCAGTATTTGATATGGAAAACACGGCGCAGGGGCCGCCAGCGCTTGCGCAGGCTGTAAGTGAGCAGCAACAGCATCATGATGCCGCCGCTCAGCCCCAGCACATAGCCCAGCCCGCTCGACGCCGAAATGTAATCCTCGTCGCGAATGGACCATCCCCAGGCAATCAGCAGCACCCACCCCACCGCGAAAACCACGATAAATACCCGGTGCGCGTGGTTCAGATAACGCTGCGCCAGGGTCCCGCCGGTGCCTGTCCTGTCAGGTGTCATACAACTCCATTGGATCGCCGTTCTTTATATAAAGGGGCCCGTCTCATGAGACGCTGCTATATTATTATGTTTTTATTCGCGCCACCGCGAAAAAATTGCACAAATTTCAACCTACTTCAAATCATTGTAGCGCGAAGAGCGAGTACACTTGCCGCCACTGTCCGCCCAATGGTCCGATTTAACGGATCAAAGCACCCGCTAGCAGTTGCGCGGATGATCGAGAGCGGCGGATTATAAGCGACGTGGTGACGGTATTGTGAGCCTTGGATCTCACCCGTTACCTCTGGAGGGTGATGCGCGGTGTAGACGTGTTCGCGTTTTGGATGCAGCGCGGTTGAATTAGCCGGTCCAGCAAGCGATAAACACCGCCGGCTGGCAAAACCGGCGAATGCGTCAGGACTGTCCAGGACTTAACATGCTGTAAGAGGACTTCTGTGGACCTTTTGTCACCCGAGATGATTATCTTCGGCGCCCCGCTGGCGCTGATCATGACAGGCTATTACATCTGGCAGTGGCGTACCAGCACGTCTGCCCGGAATCGCCTGCAGCACGCCATCGCCGCGGGTCTGCATGAACCGCCGTCCCTGCATCCTGTCATCGATCCGGCCAAATGCATGGGCTGCGGCGCCTGTGTTTCTGCCTGCCCGGAAGGCGACATCCTCGGCCTGATCAACCGCAAGGCAGAACTGGTGTCACCGACCGACTGCATCGGCCACGGCGCCTGTCGGGCCGCATGTCCGACCGGTGCCATTTCCCTGGTGTTCGGCTCCGAAACCCGCGGTGTCGATATCCCTCTGCTGAGTCCTGATTTCGAATCGAGCGTTCCGGGCGTTTATATCGCCGGCGAACTCGGTGGCATGGGTCTGATCAAGAACGCCATTATTCAGGGCCGGCAGGCCATCGAAGCCATTGCCCGGCGCCTGCCAGCCAAGCACGGATTGCCTTTGGACGTGGTGATCGTCGGCGCCGGACCTGCGGGCCTGAGCGCATCGCTTGAGGCCAAGGCACGCGGTCTGCGCTTTCTTGTGGTGGAGCAGGACACCATCGGCGGCACCCTCGCCCACTATCCCCGCGGCAAGATGGTCATGACCCAACCGGCGGAGCTGCCGCTGGTCGGTTCGTTCCAGTTCCGCGAGGCCAGCAAGGAAGAGCTGGTCACTTTCTGGAATGACATCATTGTTAAAACCGGTCTTAAAATCCGCACCGGCGTGCGGGTGGAATCGGTCACGCGCAGCGGCGCAGGCCTGTTGATCAAAACCACCTCCGGCAATTGCATGGCCGCGACCGTCCTGCTCGCCCTCGGGCGCCGGGGCACGCCGCGGCGCCTGGAAGTCCCGGGCGAAGACCTGCCCAAAGTTGTCTACCGGCTGCTCGACGCGGAACAGTACATCGGCCAGCGTGTTCTCGTGGTGGGCGGTGGCGATAGCGCCATCGAAGCGGCCACTGCCGTCGCGCGCCAGCCGGGGACCGAGGTGACGCTGATCCATCGGGGCAAAGCCTTTTCCAGAGCCAAGGCCAGCAACCGGGAAAAGCTCGAAGCGACCGTGCAGAAGGGCAAACTGCAGGTCCACATGCAAACGCATCTGAAAGAAGTTCGCGACGATACGGCCACCATCAGTTCCGCTCATGGCGACAAGATACTGAACAACGACTACGTGATTATCTGTGCGGGCGGCATTCTTCCCACCCCGTTCCTGCGCGAGTCCGGCATTGAGGTAGAAGCAAAATATGGGACTGCGTAAGGTACTGGCACCCAGCGTGATTGCGCCGCGCCGAAGGCTCTGGGGATCCTGCCGGGGAATGGCATTGATTCTCGGCTTTGGGCTGAACCTCCTGCTGGCCCCTCTTCCGGCCTGGGCCGACGATGATTTGCAGGCCGCCCGGAAAGCCGTGCGCATGCGCCAGTTCGACAAGGCGTTCGAGCTGTACGAAGTGGCCGCACAAAACGGCGATCCGGAAGCCCAATACCAGCTCGCCATGCTGTATTCACGCGGCCAGGGTGCCCCGAAAAACGACAATCGCGCGCGTCTGTGGCTGGAACGCGCCGCCAACCAGAAGCATGCCGGTGCCAGCTATTTGCTGTCGCAAAAGCTCCGGGAAGTCGACCCCGCCCGCGCCGAAGAACTGCTGCACAGCGCCGCCAGCAAGGGCTATTCAACGGCGGAACGGCATCTGCAACGGGACGCGGAAGCACTGGCCCGGCCCGCCGACCCCAGCGCATTGACCGATCAGTGGTTTGGCGCCGCCCGCAGTCAGGATCACTATCGGTTGCAACAGTTGCTCGATAAGGGTGTCGCGCCAGACATCAAAAACAAGGCGGGACGCACCGCGCTGTTCACCGCTGCGGCGGCCGGCAAGGACAAGAGCGTCCGCTGGCTGCTGCAACAGGGACTCGATGTCAATCATCGCGACCGCTTCGGTTTGACTGCACTGCAAACCGCGCTCGAAAACGGACATCTGGGCGTCCTGAAAATTCTTCTCGAAGCCGGCGCCCAGCCGGGACAGGTCCTTGCCAATGGCGACAGCCTGCTCCACTTCGCCCTGCGCCTGGATCGGGTGGACAGCGCCCGGTTGCTGATCAAGCATGGCGCGCCCATCAATCTGCGCAATAAAGAAGGCTGGACACCGCTGGACGTCGCCGAAGCCAAGGGTTTGCCCGGTGCCATTCAGCACCTGCAGCAGGTCGGCGCAGAGAATGGGCTGGGCTGGCAGCACAAACCCGTCAAACGGAATGTCGCCGCTCTGGCCAAACAGGTGCGCGCCTCCTCGGACCTGTCTCCGCTGGCGTCTGCGGTCGTCAACAGTAACGTCGAATTGCTGAAAACCTTGCTCAAATCCAACCCCCAGGGTGTACGCCAGCCCTTGCCGGATGGTTCCAGCCTGCTGGGGCTCGCGGTGCGCCACAACAGCCCGGACATGGTGCAGGTGCTGCTCGATCACGGGGTCGATGCCAATGCCGGTGCCTATAACGGCATGACGGCCCTGCACATCGCCACCCGCCTGGAACGGGAAGAAATTGTAGAAATACTTCTGGATGAGGGCGCCAGCCCCCTCGTTAAGGATGATGCCGGCAAAGACGCCGTCCACGCCGCCATTGAAGAAGGGCACAATGCCGTGGCAGAAATCCTGCTGGATTACCTCCTCGAACACGGACTGACAAAGCAATCGGCGCAGATGGACAAGGTTCCGGTGGATTATTATCTGCTGGCAGCGACGGAACATCGCACCGCCGCCATTATCGATCGTCTCATGTCGCTGGCCGGTGCCACTCAGGTGGCCGACAGCGCCGGTCGCAATGCGCTGTGGTTCGCTGCCCGCGATCAGAATGCCGAGCTGGTCACCCGTTTGCTGGAAGCGGGGGTGGCGCCGTCACACGCGGATCAACTGGGCCGGACACCGTTTCTGGTTGCCGTGGAAAGCGCTTGCTTTGAATGTGCCCGCACCTTGCTGCCGGTGGACAAAATCGACCGCCAGACTCTGTCGGGTAACACGGCGCTGATGATTGCAGCTCAGAATGGCGATCTGAAAATGGCCAGATGGTTGCTCAGCCAGAAGGCGGATGTGGAACTGCGCAATCAGCGGGGCAATACCGCAGTGATGGAAGCCGTCAACAGCAAATCGGCCGCCATCGTGAAAGACCTGCTCGCGGCAAACGCCAACGTTTCGCGCAAAAACAAACTGGGATTTTCCGCCATCGACCTGGCCGCGCAGGTGAGCCCGGAAATGCTCGACCTGGTTAAGAGCAAGGCCGTTCTGGGAATATTCTAGGCTCTGTACGAGAAGTGCCTGCCTTGCCTGACCTTCGCCCGACAACTGTTCGTACAGACGCTGGCGGGCTGTAGACGAGCGCAGATTACATGCCTATCGACCGTCTCGTGAGCGCGAACGCCGGTAGATCCTGCGACTTCGCGCAGGATGACACAGACTTCGCGCAGGATGACACGGACTTCGCGCAGGGTGACATAAATGGGCGAGGTCCCTGCGGCAGTCAATGCATCGCAAGACTGTCGGCAATGACTGCCATGTACGCACGGCTTTTTTCAATCAGGCGAGCGGCGCGCTGGGCGGGGTTGGGAATATTGATCAGTGCGAAATAATCAAACAGGCTCACCACTTCAACACCGTTATCGACCTGGTTTGAGCGCGCGGTAAAGTCCTGCAGACGCTGTATGACCACCTTTTCCACCGCAAGCTCAGCCGCCAGCAAGTGTTTATTGATCATCTGGCACTGCACCCGGGTAAAGTTGCAGCCGTCGGTAAGCAGGGCTCGGGTCAGACGTAGCTGGCTCAAGAGCCGCTGGTTACTCTGGTCCGCGCCCCCGACAATCTGCTGCGCCTCGTCCAGAGCTTTGCGATCCAGCGCCCTGCCGGTCGCATCCAGCCAGGTGAGCCAAAGGATCAGGGTAATGTTCGCCGCATATTTTTCCTGGAGATCCAGGCAGGAAATTTTTACGGATTCCACTTCATAAAGGCCGGTTGCGAATACCCACAAATCATTCAACGCATCGTTATTCATGGCAATAACTCTCATCAGCTTTAAATTTCTGCGCAGTCGCCCGACGGGGCACAGACTTTGATTTTTAGAATTATGCCAGCAACCCTACGCCGCTACTTTTAATTAGTCCAGAGCCCGGGTCCGGGCTTGTTCACACTCTTGCAAACAGCGGATTCAGGGAAGGAATTCGATCGGATAATTGACGGTGATTGTCCCTACATTTTTTGCACCGAACTGCAGGGCTTTCAGGCGGCCAACAATGCTCTGTTCCAGACGCGGATCATGCAGCTCGCTGCTGACAATTTCCGCGTGGGTCACTCGGCCGTCAGGGGCAATGGTGAGCGCAATCAGGACAATTCCGCGCAAAGACGGTTTCGCCCGGCGCGCGCGGTTGTACAAAGCCTGCAGCTGTCCTTTGTGGCGATCGACAATCAGGGTGACTTCCTCCTGCGATCGCTGTTCACCGACGGGCGCAACCTGGGGTGCTGCAACGGCCGCCGCTTCGGAATTCGAGGCCAGCACTTCCTGCACTTCGGTCATTTCCCGTTGCTTCAGCTCGGTCCGGGCTGCGGTAACCCGGTGCTGGCTGACGTCCACCGCGCCGCTGTCGCGAGCGGCACTGCGCATCCTCGGCTTGGGGGCCGCAGCAGCGACACCGGAATTTGAGGGTATCGGAGCGCTCAACTGTCCCGCGAGATCGCCGGTGTCCGTCAGTTCCCGCAGAACGGCCATCTCCTTTAGCAGGCCGCTGTTCGCCGCGGCTTCCCGCGCCTGACGCTGCTGTCCGGTCAGGGGTTTTTCCGGCGCCGTCGAGCGGGGACGACGCGGCGCCGGGGCCGGTTTCGCCGTGTTCGGGGGCGGTTTTATTTCCGGCGGGGGGACCACTCGAGGGGATTTTTCAGGCTCACGAACAACCGGTGCGGGGGGTGTTTTTTCCCGGCTGTGTGTGATGAATCGGGCCACGCGCTCAGGAGCATGCACTGTCGAGCGCGGCTCTACGGGAATCTCCAGTCGGGATACCAGAAAACCGAGGCACAGGATCAGACTGACAAACGAGACTGCGGTGGTGAAAAACCAGAAATCATTCCGTGCGCCCGGCCGCCATGCCAACGCCAGTTCACGATATTGCAACGCGTCCATTAATTGCCGATCCCTGCCTGGTCTTTCTGCTGTGCCGCAAAGGCAATCCGGGTGTAATTTGCTGCCTGACAGGTCTGCAAAATGCGGTGCAATAATCCGTATGCAATATTCTCATCTCCCATGATCGTTACCGCCAGACCGCCGATTTCCTCGCGACTGTCCAGTTGCCGGTTTTTAGCGTGAAATACCAGCTCATCCTGCAGCGGCAATATCACTTCGCCGCTGGCCGAATCCAGCGATTGCAACTGCACGATTTCCTTGCCCTGCAGGAGAATCCGCTCGGGTGTGATTGCCAGCACCACCGAATCTTCGGGAACTTTCTGACTGACCGAGCTCGGCAAGGTCAGGTCTTTCCGGGTGGGCAGTTGGGGAGCACTGGAGGAATTAACCAGAAGGAAGAACACCAGAATCGTGAAAATGTCCATGAGCGACACCAGATTCAGTGGTCTCGGTTTGAGCATCTTGTGGTGCCGCTCCATGCGCCGCGCGCGACGGGATTTACTTTGCATGCGCGTCACCGTTGGACGGCCGGAGTTTCCCGCCCAGCTCCTCCAGAGAAATGTCCCGGTCCGCAGCTGACGATGGCGCACCGCCGACCGCCACGTCGGGAAACAACTCATACGTTTCCAGGGTAGCCTGGTTCACCACCTGGGCGATGCTGACCTGATCCATGATTTCGATGAGCTGGCTGTAGCTGATATCCGGATGTAGCAGCAAGGTTATGGAACGGCTGTCCGGAAAGGCGGATTTGATTTGCAGCAACGTAGCGTTGACCGGTCGCCAGTTGATCTCGCGATTCTCTACCGGGAACGCGGCGATGCGGCCGTGTTGTACATCACGAATCTCCAGCCGGTCCGGATACACGAGCATCTGTAACTGGAGCGTCACTGCCTCTTCGGAACCGGCTTCTGTCCCGAATGCCGGCAGCGTCAACTCCAGCACAGTCATGCGGGAAAATACCGCGGTGATCAACAAAAACGGCACCAGCACAACCATCAGATTGAGAAATGCCGTGATGTTCAGCTCCACCGTTTCCTGCAGAATTTTTTTCCTGCGCCGCAACTTCATGGCAGGCTTATTCTTCAGTAATGAGATTGAGACATTTCACGCTCGCCATTTCGATATTGTCCATCAGGCGCGTGGTCTTGGTGGCCAGCCAGGTATGTATGAATATCAGCGGAATGGCCGCCACCAGGCCGAAAGCCGTGGTGTTCATGGCCACCGAAATGCTCGCCGAAAGCAGGTCCGCCTTCTCGGCCGGATCCGCGTTGGCAACTGCCGTAAAGGCTTCTATAAGGCCGATAATAGTACCCAGCAAGCCGAGTAGCGTGGCAATGTTGGCGAGGGTGGCCAGGTAGTGGGTGCGTTTTTCCAGCTCGGGCATCACTTCCATAATGCCTTCTTCCATGGCGCTCTCTATGGATTCCCGGCGGGCCTGGCGCCGCATTCTCGCAAGACCATATTGCAGCACCCGGGCGAGCGGTGTGGTATGGGACTGCAACAGCCGTTCAGCCTGAGGTAAATCCCGCGCATGCAGTAACGGGGTAAGCTGGTTCCAGACGCGATTGGTCCGGGACTGTGTCGATGAAATCACCACCAGCCTCTCCACGGCGATGATCAGACCACCGGCGAACACAGCCAGTATCGCGTACATGAAGGGTCCGCCTGCTTGAAAAAATTTAACCAGTTCCATTGAGTGGTGCCTCGAACTTCTGGGTAGTGTTGTCTGGGATTGCAAAAATCGCCGAAGAACTCAGCGAAGGATTGAGTCAGGATTGCCGGGAAGATTGCAGAGGGTCCTCAGGCGGGCATGGAAATCATGACGGATCACAAAATTATTTCGCTCTTTGTCGCTCACCGGGGATGGTTTTTGCGCTGTCCGCCACGGCCGTGGTATCGGGTTGATTGATAAATCCGGCCAGGTCCTCTTCGAACCAGTGCTGGGCGATGCTTTCGCCGTTGAACTCACGATCAATCCGGTCCATGAGTGCACGCCGCCGGGCCAGGTATTCATAGCGACTGAGCCGACGCTCGAAATAGTCGTCCAGCAACTCACGTACCAGCGCGGAATAATTAATTTCCGTCATGTCGAAGCTCCAGTTTCCATCGATCGGCCGTACCACCAGTATTGTTCAGTAGAGTAAATATTCTTTCACGATGTCGGGACGAGTTCGCGCAATACGCGGAATCCGTTGTCTGATCCCGGCGGACCGGCCGGCTGACTGTATTCAATTGAACATTCATCCATTGGCGTTGCAAACGAGCCGCCCGCCGCCACGAGACCACCGCCACTGGTTACCCATTCTGAAGCGTTACCGATATAGTTGACCAAACCCCAGCTATTTTGCTTGCCTACGGTCGCATTTACCAGCGTTCCGCCAACATTTATGCCGCGATTATCCAGTTTGCAATTGCGGTTTGAATCCAGACTGTTTCCGCTGGCCTGCGCGGCGTGCTGCCATTCTTCGAGCGTGGGAAGCCGGTACTTGAATCCGGTTTCCGCACTCAGCCACGACAGATAGCTGCCAATCATTTCGATAGACAGCCCGGTCGCCGGCAAGGCCGAATTGCTTTCGTTGATGCTGCGACAGGAGCCACTGGCGCGACAGTAATGATTGATTTCGGCGACGGTCACTTCGTACTTTCCCACCGCGAAGGCAGCTACAGCGCCGCCCGCCGGGATGACCACCATGCGCGGACTGCGACCACCGCCGGAAAGTATATCCTGACACAATCCGCGCTTGCCTTTATTCCCGGCGCCGGCCAGTGAAAGCGTGCAATTGTCGCGGGTGGTGATATCGATTTCTGTCAGTGTGGCGTTATTGGGGAATATCGAAAGCGCCGCCGTGCGAGCCACCTTCGCCCGCTCGGGAAAGTTGCGCGCAATTTTGGATATGCAATCGCTCAAGCCGCGAATGATGGCCGCTTCCTGGCCGCCATACCGCTCCATGTTGAGGGTCCGCAGCTTTTGAATGTCCTGAATGAAAACGTCCATCTCCAACAGACGGTTACAGTGCAGCTGCTCGGTAACACTCGCCAGTACGCGGTCGAATTCCTGTTGGCGTGCCACCGCCGTCGCATCGGCAGGCCTGGGTTGCGCCTGCGGGTCCGCGCCCGGTTGCAGCGGTTTTTCCGCGTGCGCGCTCCCCTGCTCAAGTAGGTCGCCTTCCACTGATTCGACAATCTGGCTCAGCACCTTCAATTCGATTTCGCCCTGATGATAGCGTCCACCGCGTTCGATGTACTGCTTCGCCAGCTGGATGTCATTTTTCTCCAGTGCCGCTTCGATCTGCACCAGATAAAGCCCGTAGACCTGTTTGAGAGTTGTGCGCACCTGCTCGTTATCCATTCCAAGCAGCTCCATCAGGTTCTGCACCCGCTCCCACAGCACGCGCTCCCAGCGTTCATCAAATACCGGCGACGCGATCATCTCGGAAATGTTTTTCTGCAGCATTTCCAGGCGAATCTGACGTTCGATCTGCATCCGCACTTCGTCTTCCGACATCTTCGGCTGCGAATAGCGGAACGCCTGGGTATTGAAGTAGGCCACCGCCGATACCAGTGTGATCAGCAACACCGCCGCCATCATCCAGATCTGCGGCGGCAGGCTGTCTTTCTTCTTCAGTTGATTTGAAAATTCGTGAACCGAACCGATCCGGTCGTGGCGGTTGAACGCCAGGGCGCGCTCAATCGCCCGCCACTGGTCCTTGCGCAGACCTTCAATTCTGGCGGGCTTAAGGCCGAGCTTTTTGGCATCGCGGGCGTTCTTGCGCTGATACGGGTGCTTGCCCGTGAACATCTCGTAAGCGATACAACCGACGGCGTAGATATCGTCCCGCACGTCCGGGGGGTCACCTTCGAGCATTTCCAGGCTGGCATAGGCCGGCGTCAGCGCCCCGAGGTTACCGGCGTCAAATACGGTTCTGTCATCGTAATCCTGATCACCCAGCTCGGCGCTGGCGACGGCCCGGGCGATCCCGAAATCGAATACTTTGGCAGTGTTGTACTGGGTGACAAAAATATTGCCCGGCTTCAGATCCGAGTGAATGATGTTTTGATCATGCGCGTAGGCCAGTGCCGCACAAATGCCTTCCAGAATGACCCAGACGTCCGGTCGCGGCAGTCCGCCCGTGCTGCGGTACTTTTTGATGAGGACATCCAGACCCACCCCTTCAAGATATTCCATGGTCATAAAGACCGTGTCGCCATCCTTGTCGAAATCGTAAACGTTGACGATGTTGGGGTGCGCAATCCGCTGGGTTTTGCGGGATTCACGTTGCAGCGCGATAAACGCTTCCGGATGGTATTTGAATTCTTCTCCGAGGACCTTGATGGCGACGTAGGGATCCCGATCCTGCGCCTCCACCTTGAGGAGATCCTTCGCCTTGTAAACTACCCCCATGCCACCGGCACCGAGTACCCGTTCAAGAATGAACCGGTTCTTCAGGATGTCCGTGGGGGTGAGACTGGCATTGCGCCCGTTTCTGGCAGGCGGGGGAGGTGGCTGTACGGATTCCGTGTCCAGCGGCTGAGTATCCGCCGGGACGCGCAGGTCTCGACCGACATCAACGGCGGTATAAGACGATTCATCGTCCAGAATGCCCGAGCCCAGTGAGGGTTCAATGTCCGTGTCCGACGACAGCGACCCGGTTCCTGCAATCAGATCCCCAGATGGCTCGGCCGGCCGTGCTGCCTTGGCTTTCGCCGGGCGAATGCGTGTCTTGTCCTGATCTTTCGATCCGTACACCGATTCGTCTGGCTGCTGGCCCAACTTGTCTTTACTCATCTGGCTGATTCTTCTTTTCCGCTGCGGTCATCGGATTCCCTGAAATCGTTCAGTGCATTACCTTATATCAACTGGTGATGGCCCCTGTAGTCTTCGAACTCGCTGCTTTCGAACTTCCCCGGCTCGCCTTTTATCACAATCACCGATACATTGTCGGGCGCACCATTTTCCAGCGAGGCAGCAACAAGCGCGTCGGCCGCACCCTGAGCATCGTGGCGACTCAGGAGCATCCGGATCTTCTGCTGGTCGACAGTATTGTGGAGGCCATCACTGCACAGCAGGAACGTGTCGCCCATCTGCACGTTAAAAACCGCCATATCCACCAGTCCTTCCTCATCCACACCCACCGCACGGGTGATCACATTCGACTGGGGGTGATCGGCAGCTTCCTCAGCAGTAATCGCACCCATGCGCACCAGCTCCTGCACATGGCTGTGGTCCGACGTAATTTGCGTCAACTGCTGATTCCGCAGCCGGTACAACCGGGAATCGCCAAGCCAGAGGGAAACGCCGACCCGCCCGCATATCAGCAGGCTGACCAGAGTGCTTCCCATGGTCGCACCTTCCTCAAACATGGTCGATGCATAATGCATAATGCGCTGATTGGCATCCCGCAACTTCTGCTCGATTTCGTCGACAAACGTACTCAAACGCAGACTTCCGTTCGATTCAGCCAGACTTTCCACGATAATGCGGCTGGCCACGTCGCCCACCTGATGCCCCCCCATTCCATCAGCTACCGCCCACAGGCGAATATCCGGACGGGCGATCAAGGCGTCTTCGTTCAGCTCTCGCACTCGCCCGCGATCTGTACGGGCACCACAATGCCACTCGATCGGGCGGCGGAAGGTTTTATCGCTCATCTGTTTTTTACCGTCTGTTCATTATTAAACCAAGTTGGCGCGTGAAATTCCATCGTCCAAGTCGCATTGACAGCGTCCAGTCGATCAACAAATGGCCTTTATTGACCGTTCGTCGGCGACTACTCTTGCCGCCGGCGCGATTACCGGGCTGCGCACCGCGCTCCCGCTCCAACCAGGGTTCATCATCAGATGTCCGGTGAATGCATGCCAACGCACCCGCGCGCGTGCGGTCGGTCTCCAGCGGGTTTGGGACACGCCGGTCCCAACTTCGGAAGGCTCAAGAATATCCTGCAGAACGAGGATTTAGTAAATGAATCATGGTATTCCTTGGCAAATATTCTGCAAGCACTACTCTTCCAGGGGCGTCGGCGCAAAAAAACCTGTCGTGTCCCCCGAATCTCTTCCCTGCCGGATTCAGAATCCTGCCGGCAGGTCAAAGGTGGTCAGCAAGTCCCGACGAAGCGGATTATCGGCGCCTTGCGTCTTGATTTCATAAACAATTTTCTGCCGGCTTCGGGCGAACTGTGCCTGATCTTCCATGGCAAAGGTAACCAGATAGGCCGCTTGATCGGCAGTTCTCTCCATATAAGATGCATCAAGTAACCTTAACCACGCCCAAACGCCATGATAATCCCGGTGGTGCCAGCGTCCCTGCAAATCTTCGAACGCCAGCCGGATGAGCAGATTCTCGCTGGTCGCCTCCCAGGTCAGGGAAGTCCAGAAACGCGGTCCGTGACTGTAGCTCAAACGTTGATCACCGACTTCCATTGAAAAGCGCGCATCGCTTTCATCCATGGCGTGAGGTCTGAGATTCAGGGTCATATTGACCGAGCCGTCGTCATTCCGGAAGAATGCATCCCGGATTTTTCCGGCGCGCTGCAACTGTCGCAGAATATTCGCCGGAATTCTCAGGCTCTGGCGGTCCACGGTGCGATTACGCCACTGCCCCGTCGACACGATAAATGGCGAGAGGAAATCCTGATAATACTGATCCAGCGTGCCTCCAGATTTGAAGAACTGAACGAAATCGTGCAAGGCCGCCTCCTCCGCGGCGGCGCCGTTCAGGGGGTAACGCCCCTGCAGGGTCCGGCGATAGGGCTCGTAGACCTGTGATGTCCAGGTTGCCGCCAGATGTTGCCGCGCACTATCCGTAACCAGCCGCCAGCTTTCGTCCGCCAGCCGTTCAAGCCAGTCGCGAACGGGTGGCGGGAATGTCTGCGCGTAATCATGTAATGCCATGGCGGGATTTGCGGATACGTCACCATAGCGCGCTGCGGCCATGGAAAATGCCCGCGCGCCCGGATCCGCCGCACTGCTGATCTCGGCCACCCAGGCATGCAGCGCCTGCAGATGATCGCCGAGGCCACCGGTTGGCATTTCTGCGGACATCTCCGTCGCGGCCAGGCGGTTCAGCTCCCGGAATCTGTTGGCAACGGTTGCCAGCTCCGCCGCCCCGACGAAAACGCTACCGATGGTGTCCACAACCTTTTGTCCGCCCGCGGCCATCGCGGATTCCACCTGTGACCCGGGGTTTTCTGCATTACCGTCGGGTTGGAGGCGGGTACCCAGCGCCTTCGCCGCGCCCGGCAGCAATGCCTCCTGCCCGGTATTCATGGCCACCATTGCTAACAGGTTCCGCAGAGCAGACTGACGGGCATCCTGCAAGTTCCTCAGAAGCATGTCCAGCTGCTGCAAGCTGCGGATATCGACCAGATCCACGGCATCAACCGCCCGCTCCCAGACTTTGACATATTCATCTGCATACAAAGCCGTCACCTCGCGCCGGATTGTCTGCATGTCCGCGGTGTGCATTGCGGACGCGTGGCTGCCGGCATCACCCAGCACCCAGGCCTCCCCCGCAAACGCGCTCACCTGGGGCGCGTTCAATCCGGCCGCGAATGCCTTTTGCCCCTCCCGAGTGAACAGGAACGGAATCTGCAGGTGCGGGCGCTTCTGGGGATCAACCTTGAAAACACTATGCGGGCTGACCCCCAGATGCTCCATCAAAGCGATTTCGCGTCGGTGCTCGGGCTTGCGGCGGATATGCTCGTAGATTCGCTGAGCGAGGGGAATTGCAGTGATTCGTGCCCGGGCATTTGCGACAAGCTGCCCGTCGAGAACGCTTGGCTGCAGCGACGCCCCGAGGAGGCGCTCCACATGTACCGCAAGTGCCGCCTGCACCTGGGGGTTGGTGCGCTGCCCGTGCCATGCGCGGGTTAACCACTCCAGTACCCGCACTTTGTCCAGGTGCTCCAGGTGTCCGAACATCAAATAGGTTCGCAGCGTTTCGTAAACTTCCTCATCCTCACGCGATTGCTCCAGTTCCTGCTCCAGCATACCGAGCAACTGCGGAAGCAGAAGCCGGTGCAGCTCGTTCAGGTACAGTGTCTGTGCGCTTTCAGCGAGACGATTATCTGCCAGACCGGCACTCGCCCAGCTCTGCATCCCGGATTCCTGCGCAACCTTCACCGCCCGCCACAAGGTATTCAGCGCCGGCGCCAGCTCGGTCAGGCTCTGCCCCGACGCATCAGCCGCCCTCGCCTCCTCGTACTGCGCCAGCTGTTCCCTGAAGGACTGCATCACCTGCTCGTGTCTGGATGTTACCGCTGCCCAGGCGATCCCGGCAGTTATGCACACCATCGCCGCGACGCCAACCGCGGCACGCCGGGACCAGATCAGAACACGTTCATAGCGGGTATCGAACCCGGAGAGATCCGGTTCCGCCAGGATCAGATCCTGAAACAGTCGGCGAACAAAGAAGCTTTTGGATGTCTGGTCGACGACCTGCTGTTCTCTAAAGACAGACGGAAACAGTTTGACAGCCTGCTCCACCACCACCGGTTCTGCCGCCGTAAAATAAATGCCTCGCAGGCAAGGTTCCACAACAGACCCCGACGACTTGAAGACATCCCGCGCAAATATCGCCACCGCACTGCGCGCGCCCGCGAAGTGCTTCGGAAACGCGAGAATGTCACACCGCAGGTTGCTGTCCGTTTCGCGATTCAGTCTCGCCAGCATGCGTGCATACAGCGACGCACTGAGCTCCCGCAGCTTCTCATTCAAAAACTCCAGGGTCATCACCTCGCCGGCCTCCAGGCGGCCCATCGACACCCCCCACACCTGTTCGCGTTCCTCCAGCCCGGCATCGGCAAAGAAATCCACAAAACCCGGAACCGTGTCCATTTTCGTGCACACCAGGTACACCGGAATCTCCACCTTCAACCTTGCGGCCAGTTCCCGCAGTGAGCGGCGCAACGTCTGGGCAAACGCGGCACGTTCGTCCTCCGGACTGCCCACCAGCTCTCCGAAGTCGATCGTGACCATGACGCCGTTGACGGGCCGTCGCCGACGGTAACTTCGCAGCGTATCGAGCAGTACATTCCAGAAATATTCGCGGTCTTGCGACGTTTGTTCCGGATTTCCCAAAAGACCCGCCGTGTCGATAAACAGCGCCTCGTCGGTAATCCACCACCGACTGCCGGTGCTGGATAAGCCCTGGTCTGATTCTGCATATCCGACGCGGGACATTTCGAGTCCGGTGCGGGTCAGCAACGCTTCCTTACCGGCGCCCTCTCGCCCCAGCACCAGATACCAGGGCCGTTCATAGGGTGAAAATTTCCCGAGGCCACGCCGGCTTTTGTCGCGCAATATTTCGGTGATCCGCGTCCGGTTCTGTCTTGCCGCTATGGATGCGGGGTCCCGATGGAAATTCCTGACAGAGTCTGGTGGTGCCGACGGTTCTTCTTCCGCTGCAGCCGGGCCGAGACGCTGCTGCGACCAGAGTATCCACAGAGCCCAGATCACCAGCACGACAATGACACCGGCGAGCCGGAGACTGACCGGCGCGAACGGCGCCCAGTTGTCGGGCCCAAACTTCAGGTGGGGGGCGAGTAGAAACAGGCCGGTCGAAATGATTAAAACCACCAGCAACGACAGCAGCCCCGCGCGTGCCTTCTCCTTCCTGTTTGTCTGCATGTTGCTCTTCCTGAGATACGTCAAATCAATTCCCGTTAAATAATTTCATTAACCGCGATAAATCTGAAAACCGTTTCACGGATCTGCTGCCGCATCCGGGCGCCCCCGGCGATCGCCCACCTCCAGTTGTTGAAATGCCTCCAGCCGTTGCAGCAGCGGGTCTGTGTAACTGCGCAACAGCAGCGCAAAGGCACCATACAGACAAACCATTACCAGCGCCGCGATACCGACAATCATCCGGTAAGACACGAATTTTTTTAATTGTCTGGACGACGAGAATGGTGTTTTCCAGGCGGGTGAAAGCTCGGGCTCGGGCTCACCACGATGCAGCCGGATAATAGTGAAAAGCTTTCTGCGCAATTGCTCCAGGCGCTCGCCACCGCGACTGACGAGACGATACTTTCCTTCGAAACCAAGGCTCAATCCGGCAAAGAACAGCTCCAGCGCATGCAGATTTTCAGCGGGACTGGTGCTGAGCCGATGCAGTATCTGGAAGCATTTTTCGCCGCCGGCTGTATCACCGTGAAATATCCGCAACAAGGTTTTCCGGCCCCACCCACTATTCCCGCCCCAGGCTGTACTCAGTACCGCTTCATCGAGTATCGAGCACATGAAATAGCGTGCAGCGAGAATGGTTTCGGCACTGTAACCGTACTCCGCGGCAAGCTTGCCGAAGTTGCGGATTTCTGCGGACAGACGCCGATGAAGAATGCCGATATCGGCGCACCGGAATGTCCGCCGCAGCTTCGCCGATTCCAGCAACATCGACCCGGCCAGCTCCAGCAACGGATTGCAGCCGATTACCGCTGCACGGGCGGTCGCCAGATCATCCGCTATAAAAAATGCCGCCCCCTGACCCACCGGTTCCGGCATGAAATCCGTCGCCGTCAGGGCGGCGGGTCCTGCGAGCTGCAGTGTGGCCCTGCGGTTTCCGGGTGGCCCCGGAATGACCGTCGGCTCGTTATCGTCCATGTCGATCATCGACCTGCTCCTTGCGTACCATCAAATATTCTCGCCCAAATGCGGTGGAGACGTTCGTTCCTTGATTTTTCCGGGCGCCAACCCACGTAAAAGCCAATCAGGTTCTGATGGCCCAAAACTCCATCTGCAAGGCGGGAAACTCGCCCCCGACATGCATGGCAAATCCTCCGGACCGGAGCATTTCCCCCCAGAATTGCCCCTGCTTATCCAGTTCAAAATACGTAAACCCGGAGCGAAACGGAATTTCCCGGGGGACGCTCGCCAGGGGCTTCAGGGCGATTCCCGGCAAGGCCGCATTCACCAGTTGCCGGATGCGCTCTACCGGGCCAATCTTTATCTGATCGGGAAAGCCCCGGTGAATCAGATCGCCGGCAACCTCTGCACGGACCGCCAGAACAAACTGCGCGCAGGTCAGCAACTTCCGGTCTTTGATCTCGCTGACGTAAATGCCCTGCTTCTTTTCCAGCAGCGGCAGGGTCACCGCATTCTGTTCATAGACAAATGACAGGTACTGACGCAGCAAATCCATTAACGGACGAAAACTGCGGGCCGGATCAATATGGTGATAAACCGGAAGCATCGGCGGGCGCCGCTCGGGTGCAAAAAATGTGGCCAGTTCGCCGATGATTTTTAAAAGTTCTTCGAACAGTTCGAGAGGATGAACCTGCGGGCGTCGCGACAGATTCTGGATGATCACTTCCACCCGGTTTACAAGCTGCAATAACAGGTAGTCGGCAATTTCCGATGTGCCCCCCTGGCGCACATCCGCCAGCCGGGACGTAATTGCATCGCCACGGTGCTTCAGCAAGCCGTGCAGTTCGTCGACAAAGGCCGCCAGTGGCGGATAGGCATTTATCTGCACGATGGTTGGAAAAAACGCGGGATCAATCTGCACCTGCGACTCGGGTCCCACGTCCTCGATCCGGGCAACCTCGAGGCACACGTAACTGCTGCGATCACTGGATTCCAGTAGCAGCACCGGGCTCAGTTTCGCAATCTCCAGGCTCTGGGAATCCCCGGTGCTGGCGGTTTCGTCCTTTACAGTCAGATCCTCCGCACGAAACCGGGCTGGCGTCGATTTTTCCTCGCGCGCGACGTCCGGCAGGTTGCCGCTCCGCAAAGGCAGGCCCAGGTACACCGTCTGGCCGCGATGAGACTCTGCGACATCCAGCGGTGGCGGAATGTTATCGAATTCGGGAAAATCAAACACGGTCCCGTCCGGAAACACGCCCCGGCCGCCGCGCAGTGCCAGCTTGCCCAGCGCCAGCGCTGACCGGTCCAGATCACACTGTTGCCAGCCCCACCCGTAGTTCGCCAGAAGGTCGCACCGGTGACGCAGCACCCGTTCGACATAGCGGGTTTGCTGCTGAAAATGCTGCGGATTCAGAAACATCCCTTCGGACCAGACCACCTTGCTTTCCCAAGACATAAATACTCCGCAATACCGTTTGCGACTTCAGAGAAACGTTGATCGGTTTTAACGTTCAGCAGCCAGGTACAGTTCCGTTCCCCGCACTTCCACCTGGATGGTGTCCTTCACGAAATTGTGCGTGGTGATCGGGAACACCGCCTTGAACCGGGAATTTTTGAACTGGTAAAACTCGCCATACAGGCCGATGTATTTGACGTTGGCATTGACCGTGAAGCGTTCAGTACGGGAAGCGCCCGGTATCAAGGGCGCCAGGTCCCGCCGGCCCAGGAGATCCTTGCCCAGCGTGTCGACATCGGCCTGAAACAGGTCGATAAATTCCGCGCGCAGGAAACTGTCGCTGGATTCGAGTTCATAAAGACGGACATGCAGAGGGCTCGGAGAGCGCTTTTCATCCGGATTGATATCGTCGCTGATACTGAAAACAATTTTCACATCGGTATCGAGATTGAGCGCGGAACCGATATGGCGCTGCGATGTTGCGCAGGCTCCGGCAATTAAAGAAATGACAAATATCAACAGCATCCTTGCCTTCACGAAAGTCTCCCTGTATTCGAATGTTCGGCTTTTAGTTCTTTTTTTTCCGGGCAATTTCAAGCTTGCGCAACTGGTCTTCATAAGCCTGAACAAATTCGTCCCCAAAGAGTTCCTGATAAGAACGCTCGGTATCCTTGAGCACGGACTGGTAATGATCCCGATAGGCTTTCCAGTAACCAAACCGGTTGAACCAGCGCCATTTTGACTTGCGCTTGAATTCTTCTTCCAGAACCAGTGGATCGAATTTCCCCAGAGCCGACCGGAACGCGCTGCGAATACCGGCAATCATCGCCAGCTGATGATCAGAAATGGCGTCGAAGCCTTCCTGCACCGCTTCCACCGGTTTCTGGTACGCCTTGCTGCGGCGCAAAAACATGGTTTCGAGCACTTCATCAACATTGGCAGAAAACTTCAGCGGATTGTTTTCCACTTGCTGAATGGTCGTAATGTTCATGCGGAATTCGTTTTTTATGCTGGCACGCGAGCGCAGCACCTGCAGCAAACCGCCGACACATTCCCGCAGCAATATGCCCACCGTCTGGTGAACCAGATACGACTGGGATTCGGTGAGCAGGGTGTTTTTAAAACCGAGGGCGGTGAGCAGTGCCCGTTCCGGATCCCGGTTATCGCCGGTGTTGTCAACCACTCGCAGGGGCGGCGTGGCCCTGTTTCTGGGCCAGCTTGACGACGGTGCTTCTGCGGCCGGCGTTTGCGCCCGCTCGCCCTCGCGCGACGGTCGCTCCCGGGAGGGCACCAGCACTGGCCCTTTTTCGGCGGTATCGCCGTTCTTGTCGGGGGATCCTGTATCCACAGACTTTGAATCCACAGACTTTGAATCCGGAGAGACCGAACCCGAAGATTTTGGCACCTGTTTCGGAAACGGCCAGACGAATGCCGATTTAAGTACATCGGCTCCAAATGCGGGTTTCGGTGGCTCCGCATCCGTCTTGCGGACAGCCGTACCGAGCGGGTCGCGTAGCGGCGGAGACGGCGATTGCTGCTTTAGCGGGCCGAATCGGGAATCCGGTTCGGCAGTGCCGATCAAATCGCCGCTGCCAGCTTCGGTCGACGGGGAGACTTTGTCGCTGAGCGCCTGCTCTTCGACTTCGATAAGGTCGAGTCGGGGAAATGGCGTGACGGGCGCGGGCTGCCGTTCCTGCGCTTCATCAATGCTGACTTTCAGGCGATATTCACCCAGATCGATGGTGTCACCGTCGTGCAGCGGTGCCTGAACGCCGCGGCCAACCGCCTCGGATTCGCCATTGATGAAGGTGCCGTTGGTACTCAGATCGGTCAGAAAAAACTGACCGTCCTTGAAACTGATCTGGCAATGTCTCGCAGAGAGGAACCGGTCCGGGTCTTTCAACACCCAGTCATTGATGGCGGCGCGACCGACATAGCCGCCGCTTTCATCAAATTGCTTGCGCAGTTCAACCGGTTTGGTTCCAGAAGGGGTTTTTATCAGCTTGAAATGTATAGCCATCGCTGTTCTTCCTGAAAAATGGTGTATCAGCATCCTTTCAATACCTGGCAATTTGCTTGCATTATCTTGCACTTGCAGCCGCTTTAGCCCGATCCCATCGAGCCCGGTCGTATCAACGCTGTACCCAGGATTTTCCAAGGTTGTACCAGGGAATTACCAAATTCGTACCAACGTTCTGCAACCGTGCGGGCATGTACAAATTCGCGCCGCAACCTCCACCGTGTTTCCGGCGCGTGAATCAGCGGCAAATATTGAACCAGCCGTCTTCCGGATGCAATACCCATAAATCAAGTTTTGCCAAGCCTCGCAGATTACAAAAAAATACTTGCAATTTTGCGCGGTTTAGCGTGAATATTCCGTCCACGGATTGTCACTGACGATAATTCGCCCGCATTCACAAGGCCTGTCAAGACGACAGCGCGCCGGGCAAACTCTGGATTCAAGGACGAAAATGCTGAACACCACCGCCATGGACACGGAAGGTCTGCTGCTTCCCATATCTCCATTCGATTCTCCTGCCGGTTCCTCTGCCAACACGACAGCTTCCGATCCGCGCCACGATATTTCCGTCGATTCGCTTTATCAGCGCCTGAAGTTCGCCCGCAATGCCGCCCGAGCGGCCGAGCGCAGCCAGCTTTTTTCCGAGCCCGGCCCGGACAGCTCCGGGCACTGGCGGACGGTCGTCGAATTGACGCCCGTCTTTTTCGCCACGGTGGCAAAAGATCTCGAAGTGGCGTGCTGGTATACCGAAGCTTTGCTACGTGAACAGGGCCTGTCCGGACTGTCCTGCGGCTTCCGCCTCATTCTCGGATTGCTCGATCAGTATTGGGAATCGCTCTACCCGCTGCCCGACGAGGATGGACTCGAAACCCGGATCGCCCCCCTGGCGGGCCTCAATGGCGAGGGCACCGAGGGTGTACTTATTGCGCCTGTGCGCAACACACTGATCACTCAAGGCCGTACGCTCGGACCCTTCAGCTACTGGGATTATTATCAGGCGAACGAGGCCGCACGAATTCCCGATGAAAAAGGCCGGCTGGCGAGAATCTCGAAACTTGGCTATTCGCTCGAATCCGTAGAGCAGGCCGCGCGGGAATCCGATACCGGGTTTTATGTAGGCATCAGGAATGACCTCGAAAATTGCCTGACCCTGTTCAGCGAGATTGGTCGGCGTCTGACCGAATATTGCGGCCCCCTTGATGCACCACCGACGCGCAATGTACTGAACGTTCTGGAAGAATGTCTGGCCGCCGTGACCGTTCTCGGCGGTGACCGATTTCCAACGGCGCCGACGCCGCTGTCGGAACCGCTCCCCGAAGAAGTCTGCGACCCGCAGATGGCAACACCACCACCGCTGGCGTGTGCACGCGAACAGGCATTGCAGCAAATTCTGGTGCTGGCAGATTATTTTCGCCGCACCGAGCCCCACTCGCCGCTGTCGTATCTTCTCGCCAAAGCAGCCGCGTGGGGCGATTTGCCACTGCACGAACTGATGAAAGAACTGATTACAGACCCGGCCTCATTAAAACACTACAGCGCCATGACCGGGCTCAACGATTGCTGCGCAGATGCGTGATTTTTTATGGAACGGCGGCATGAGTCGCACGTGTATCAACCCGGTCGCTTGCATTGTGACAATACCGGGCACACAAGGAGATGAACGATGAAAGACAGCATTCACGAAAAACTCAAGCGAGTTCGCAAACCGCGGGTTCACATTACCTACGATCTGGAAACCAACGGCAGCATCGAAGCGAAAGAGCTGCCGTTTGTCATGGGCGTCATGGGCGATTACTCCGGCGATAACGTCGAGGACAAAAAGCCCATGAAGGACCGTAAATTCTCCCAGGTCGATGCGGATAATTTCAGCGAACTGATGACGCGCATCGGTCCGCGTCTTAACCTGCAGGTCGATAATGCCCTGAGTGACGACGATACCCGGATGGCCGTCGCCCTCGAGTTCAAAAGCATGGAGGATTTCGAACCGCACCGCCTGGTGGAGCAGGTCGAACCTCTTCGGCATCTTCTCGAAACCCGCAATCGCCTCCGCGATCTGCTGACCAAAGCCGACCGCTCGGATGACCTGGAGAAAATACTGGAAGACGTCCTGAAGAATACGGACGCTCTTGCGAGTTTTTCCGCGCAACTGGACGCACCCGAAGCCACCGGAGTTTGAAGTCATGATGACAGAACAAAGCGCAGCCGCGCCCGCACGAGAAGAGACTCTTGAACACTCCCTGCTGGAACAGGCCCTGGCCGCTACCCGCCAGACCCCGCCCGACGAAGCCAGATCGCTTTTGCGAGCGTTGACGGCAGAAGCCCTCAAAGGAACCGTCGTCTGGGACAAGAATCTTCCCCTGACCATCAATGCCGCCATCAAGGAAATCGACCGCACGATTTCGAAGCAGCTGGCGCTGATCATGCACAACCAGAAGTTCCGGAAGCTGGAAGGCTCCTGGCGCGGCCTTCAGCACCTGGTTGATGCGTCAGAAAGTAGCAGCCAGCAGAAAATTCGCGTGCTGAATATTGCCAAACGTGAATTATCCAGAGACCTGGAACGCGCGGTTGAGTTTGATCAAAGTCAGATATTCAAGAAGATCTATGAAAGCGAATTCGGTACGGCAGGCGGAGAACCTTATGCGGTTCTGATCGGGGATTACGAGTTTTCTGCTCATCCCGAAGATATTTCCCTGCTGAACAAGATGTCCAGCGTGGCGGCCGCCGGTTTCTGCCCGTTTATTTCAGCAGCTGCGCCCCAGATGTTCGGCTTCGAACAGTTCACCGACCTGTCGCGTCCCCGGGATCTGGAGAAAATTTTCGAATCCGCCGAATATGTCCAGTGGCGTTCGTTTCGCGAATCCGAAGATGCTCGTTTTGTTTCGCTCACGCTTCCGCGAGTCCTCGCGCGGGCGCCTTACGGCAAGGCAACGCGGCAGGTTGAGGCTTTTGATTTCGAAGAAATCGAGCCCGGCGACGACGGTCGCGCGCTCGCTGCGAATCACGAGGACTATTGCTGGATGAATGCCGCCTATGCCATGGGCGGAGTCATTCACCGGGCCTATGCCGAATATGGCTGGTGCACAACAATTCGCGGCGCCGAAGGCGGCGGCAAGGTCAAGGGGCTCCCGTGCCACACGTTTGTCAGCGACGACGGTGACCTCGACCAGAAATGTCCGACCGAAATCGGCATCACGGACAGGCGTGAAGCCGAACTCAGCAAACTGGGATTTCTTCCGATCTGCCATTACAAGAACACGGACTACGCAGTGTTCTTCGGTGCTCAGACCGTGCAGAAGCCACAAAAATATGCGGAGCCAAACGCCACTGCCAATGCCGCCATTTCTGCCCGCCTCCCGTACATCATGGCCACCGCCCGCGTGGCCCATTTCCTGAAGGTTATGGCACGCGACAAAGTCGGCAGCTTTATGGAAGCACATGAAGCCGAAGCCTGGCTGAACCGCTGGATCAAGCAATACGTGAACTCAAGCCCCGGTGCCAGCGCTGAAATGAAAGCTCGTTTTCCGCTGGCGGAAGCCCGCATCGAAGTGAAGGAAATTCCCGGTCAGCCCGGCTCCTACAGCGCCGTCGCGTGGCTAAAGCCCTGGCTGCAAATGGAGGAACTCACAGCGTCCCTGCGGCTCGTGGCCAGCATTCCGAAAGCCGGATAACGCCAGCACGGTTAGCGAGGCAAAATCGACGCAGTCGAAGCCTCGCTTGCCGATCGTTCAAAGGCCGGTCTGCAAAAAGCGGATCGTTCAGAAGTCGATCGTTTGGAAATTCGATCGTTCAGAAAGCCGAACGTTCAGAAAAAGGACCGCCGGATAGATGTCGTCTGGATCTCAAGGAAAGATTTTCATGCAGTCCGCGCAAGCACAATTCCGCA
>CAZJKJ010000011.1:12367-40444 GCA_964546435.1 uncultured Cellvibrionaceae bacterium | reverse complement strand
TCGTCTGGATCTCAAGGAAAGATTTTCATGCAGTCCGCGCAAGCACAATTCCGCACTCATCCGGCAGCCGGTGAAGTCCATCGGCGCCCGGTGTCCACAGGTGCCGAGACTGAACAACGCCGTGCCCTCAAACTACGACTGGTCAGCACCATCGCGGCCATCGATGAGCGGATCGACCGGCAACTGCATCAGCTGCTTCACCATCCGGCATTTCAAATCCTGGAAGCTTCCTGGCGCGGGCTCTGGTATCTGGCCGAAAAAACCCGGGGCACTCCCAATGTGAAGCTGAAATGTCTGAACGCAAGCTGGCAGGAGGTTGCCCGGGATCTGGGACGAGCCATCGAATTCGATCAGAGTGGGCTTTTTCACAAAATACATAACGAAGAATTCGGTACTGCGGGAGGTGAGCCATTCGGGGTCATTCTGGGTGATTATGAAATCAATCACCAACGCTGTCCCCATCAGACCGACGATATGGAAGTGCTGGAGCGCATGGCACAAATTGCCGCCGCCGCGTTCTGCCCATTCATTACCGGTGTCGCGCCGGCGTTTTTCGGTCTGGAAACTTTTCGGCAATTGCGGTCCACCGTGGATCTGGACAGCATTTTCCGGCACCCGCAATACCGCCGCTGGCATGAACTGCGGCGGCAGGCGGACAGTCGTTTTGTGGGTCTGGCATTTCCGCGAACACTGATGCGACATCGGTACCGTGCCGGGGCGTCACCAAACTCCGGCTTTCACGAACGGGTCAGCCACCTGCACGCCCGTGACTACTGCTGGAGCAATGCGGTCTATGCATTCGGTGGCCTGCTCATCCGTGAATTTGCCAACACCGGGTGGTTCGGTCATATCCGCGGCGTCCCGCAGGACCAGGCCTGTGGTGGACTGGTCAATGATCTTCTGCCCGAGTCTTTCGGTCACAAAGATACCGGCACCACCCTGAAGCCCCTGGTTGAAATCGTGATTACCGAGGCGCTGGAACGCAAGCTCAGTGAATGCGGATTCATTCCGCTGTCCCAGTGTTACGACCTGCCCTTCGCGGCATTTTTCAGTAATTCCTCCATTCATGCCGTCGACGCCCGCACGTCAGACCAGGGTGAAAAACACAAGCTGGCCGCGCAACTGCAGTACGTGCTCTGCGGTTCCCGGGTTGCCCATTACGTCAAGGTGATGATCCGGGACAAAATCGGCTCCTTCGTTACCACGGCACAATGTGAAGAACATATCCGACAGTGGCTTTTCCGCTACACGACCGGCCGCTGCGATCTCGACTGGGAAACCCAGGCCCGCTTTCCGCTGCGGGAAGCCTCGGTAAGGGTCTCTGAACTTCGCGGCAAGCCCGGACATTTCCAATGCCTCATCCGGCTGGTGCCGCACTACCAGAATGATCAGATGGATGCCGAACTCGAACTCGTGACCGAGTTCATGCAGCAGGGTGCATTGACATGACCGGTCAACGCCGTTCTTCTGCCTGGTCGCTGCTTGATCGCCTCACCAATACAGAGGCGGGAATCGGAGCACGTCGGCGTCGATCGGGCACCGATGACGACGGTTGCCACGGCAGTCTTGGACGCGACCTGGAGAACCTGCTGAATACCCGTTGCCGGGTGCTGACGCCACCGGTCAGGCATCCCAATCTGCAGCGGAGTCTTCTCGTCTACGGATTACGGGATCTGGTCACGGTCAATCTGATTGACGCGCAATCGAAACAGGATTTTGCGGAGGAAGTACAACGCTTGATTCGCAGATTCGAGCCGCGGTTGACCCGGGTGCAGGTCAGTTTTCCGCAGCAGACCGAAGCGGCGACCCGAAGCCTGCGCTTCCGGATCGAAGCCCTGGTTCTGCAGGACGCGACGCTTGAACCCGTCATTTTCAATTCTGTTCTGGAGCCCGGCTCTTGCTCGGTCAGTATTGAGGAAGCCCGTTATGTCTGATCCGCTACTTCCGTTTTATGAGCAGGAACTCGCGTATATACGCCAGCAAGGTGTTCGCTTTGCCGAGGAACATCCCAAAGTCGCCGGTCATATCGGCCTTAAAAAGGATTCGGTGGATGATCCCCACGCGGCCCGGCTTATTGAAAGCGTTGCGTATCTGAATGCCCGCATCCTCCACAAACTCGAGGATGAATTTTCTGAACTGAGCGGTGCGTTTCTCGATCTGGTTTTTCCCCATTACCTTCGTCCGCTCCCGTCCATGGCCATCGTTCAATTCGCCCCGGATCCGGAACAACTCGAAAGCTGCCACCGGATCCCCGCCGACATCCAGCTGGAAACCGATCCTGCACTGGGCGACACCTGCATATTTACGACAGCGTATCCGGTGGATTTATTGCCGCTGTCGCTGGTTGATGCACGGTATTGCGGTGCGCCGTTTACAACACCCGGCGCGCACCGGATGCAGGGTGCACGCGCCGTTTTGAAACTGCAATTTGAATGCGTTAATCAGGCGGTTGCCATCGGCCATGCCGGCATCAGCAAAATCCGGCTGTTTCTGGATGATCAGCCGCAGTTCAGTCAAATTCTCTATCACCTGCTTCTCAACCAGTGCCTGAAAATCGTGCTGGCGCGGGATGACCACGATCTTGACCCGGAATTTGTGGATGCGAATTCCGTTAACCCGGTGGGGTTTGCCGAGAATGAAGCTTTGCTGCCGTGCCCGGACAATTCGTTTTCGGGATACCGGTTGCTCACTGAATACTTTGCCTTTCCGGAAAAATTTCTTTTTATTGACCTTGATCTGGACAAAGATCTTCTGGACCGCTTTGAACACTGTCTCAACGTCTATTTTTATCTTGATACTTTCGAAGCAACTCTCGCCACCCAGGTCTCCAGGGACAGCTTTTCTCTGAATTGCACACCGGTGGTTAATCTTTTCAGCCAGCAGGCAGATCCCGTGCGGATCGACCACACGCAACTGGAATACCCTGTCATTGTGGATGCCCGACGACCACGGGATTACGAGGTGTTTTCGGTTGATCGGGTTACCGCGATTACCGGCTCGGGGGCGGGTGTGGAATGTCTGCCGTTTTATGGCACCGGCTATCACGACCGGAATGCTGACACTCCGCCCTACTGGCGACTCCAGCGGCGCTGCGCCAAACTCAACAATCTTGAGCGTGACGACGGCACCGACGTTTTTATCTCGATTTCTGATCGCGGTTTCAACCCGACTGAAGCGACAGGCTTTACCCTGATGGTGCAGACCACCGCCAGCAATCGCGCTCAACCGGCGCGACTGGATTTCGCACGCGGGCGCCTCAAGCTGCAATGTGTTGACGGTTCTCCGCCCTGTTCCAGCATTCACGCGCTGACGCAACCGACGCGGTGTCTGCGCCCACCCCTCGACCGCAGCCTGCAATGGAACCTGATCACTCATTTGAATCTGAATTCGCAATCGTTTACGGGGCAGGGAGACAATGCGCAGGCACTGCGTGAACTGTTGGGCCTGTATGAATTTCGAAACCATTCAGCGAACCGGAACATTATCGAGGCCATTACAAAAGTGAGTAGCAAACCGGCCACCGCGCCTGTCTGTGTCGATGGTCGGCTGGCGTTCTGTCGCGGCACGGATATAGAGGTAGAACTCGATGAGTCGCGCCTGATCGGCACCAGTGCCTGGCTGCTCGCCAGCGTACTCGAACATTTTTTTGCGGCCTGCTGTCCGGTCAATTCGTTTACGCGCACGCTGGTAAAACTCAAACACAAGGAAGGTTATTTAAAAAAATGTCCCCCACGAAGCGGCAGCCGAACCCTGTTGTAATCCGGCAGATTCTGGAACAGCCGGGCCATTACAATTTCTGGCAGGCAACCAGGATCCTCGAGCGCGCCGTATTGCTTACCCGGCATTCATCCGCTCACCATCCGGATTGGCGCAGCCCGACTGCACGCCAACCGCTCTACGCGGGCGAATGGATACGGTTTGGCAGTGCGCCCTCCATGAGTTTCCCCTCTACCGATATTGATGAAATCCTGACGGTCGCTGCATCCGGACCCGTGACAAAAAATTCCGTTCACTATCGGGTCAGCAGCCGGATTCTCAGTCTGGTTGGCGCCACCGGTGTTTTGCCATTTCACTACACCGATTTTGTGCACGAGCGACTCCAGCTGAAAGACAGAGCGTTAATGGAGTTTCTGGATATTTTTCATCATCGGCTGCTGACACTCTATTATCGCGCCGGGACCAAATTCCGAATCGCGCTCGCCTATGAAGATTCGGGCCATGGTGCGTCGGTCCTGACTGGCACCAGCCGCAGTACCGCTAACCCGGCGGGCACAGCATCAGAAATCCGTCGTGAAGCGGTTACCCATAATGCTAATTCCCCCAATCACGCTTCCCGGGAAAATACGACTCGGAAGGATACAGGCTGGAATGTCTCTGACCGGGATGTCTCTGACCGGAATGTCTCTGACCGGAATGTCCCTGACCGAAACGTCCAGGAAAAGGACAGCCATTCACGGACACTGTTTGCGCTGGCCGGGATCACGGCCGCCAACCTGCGCGAGCTATCCATCTGCCCCGAATCCCTGCTGTATTACACCGGATTTTTCAGTCAGAAAGTGCGCAGCGTCGCGAGCCTCAGAAAGCTGCTGTCTCATTATTTCTCCGTTGGAATCGAAATCGAGGAGTTTGTCGCGTCCTGGGAAGTGTGTCCCGACGAATACCGGTCGCAACTGGCGGGACGCGCAAACAGGATTGCCGCCAATAACCGGCTCGGCGGCGGCAGCGTTCTCGGTCACCGTCTCTGGTCCGTTCAGAACAAGGCGCGCATTGTGATTGGTCCGCTTGATGAAGTGCAGGCACGGACTTTTGCACCCGGCTCTACCGCGCTGCGTTCGCTGGATGAACTGGTTCAGCTTTATGCAGGCGCGGAAACGGCTTACGAATACGTTCTGCGCATAGCCGCGCACCATGTGCCGCTGAAAACCCGGCTGCAACAGCGGAATTCACCGGTACTCGGCTGGAACGTCTGGCTCGCGCGCAGCAATCACCGCGATCAGCACTTCGACCTGGCGGTCGCGGTGAAACGGAATTAACGATTCTCAAAAAAGGAACATTTCATGATCACAATCAGTTTGAAAGCTCTGGTGGGCAAGCTGAACGCAACGGCCCGCAAAGCATTGGAAATGGCAGCGTCGACCTGTGCCTCCCGCGGCCACGCCGACGTGGAAATCGTGCACTGGCTGGCGCACCTTCTGGATGTTGAAGACGCAGAATTAAATGCTGCCCTGGCGCTTTACGGTGTCGATCGGGAGGTGCTCCGCGGTCATCTTGCACGCATAATCGATCAGCGCTCTGCCGGTCATGCCAAAGCCCCTGCCCTGTCCCCCGATCTTGTTGCCTGGGCGAAAAGCGCGTGGCTGTTCGCGTCTCTGGATTGCGGTCAGCCGGTCACGGCGCCCGGTCATCTGGTGGCGGCCCTGCTCGCCGACCCGCGTCTGCGTCATGCCGGCAGCTTTGCGCCGCTGCTGGCGATCACGCCGGAATCTTTCTGTGAGACTTTCCGTCACAGCGCCGGTACCGCGACGGATTCCTCATTCAGCCCGGCAACCGCACCGCCGGACACATCGTTGTCCCCGGGCGCCAGCCGCACGCCAGCTCTGGACCGGTTCACGGTGGACCTTACCGCGCAGGCCCGTCAGGGAGGGATCGACCCGGTCGTGGGCCGCGACATGGAAATCCGGCAGCTGCTGGATATTCTCAGCCGACGCCGGCAGAACAACCCGATTCTGACCGGCGAGGCCGGAGTGGGCAAAACCGCAGTGGTCGAGGGACTCGCCCTTCGTATTGCCGCCGGTGATGTCCCGCCGGCCCTGGGGACGTGTGCCATCCGCACCCTGGATCTCGGTTTGCTGCAGGCGGGCGCGAGCGTGAAAGGGGAATTCGAAAACCGTCTGAAGTCGGTCATCGCCGAAATCAAAGCTGCCCCCTACCCCATCATTCTGTTTATCGACGAGGCGCATACGATTATTGGGGCCGGCGGCAACGAGGGTCAGAGCGATGCCGCCAACTTGCTCAAACCCGCCCTGGCGCGCGGGGAACTGCGCACCATTGCGGCCACAACCTGGAGCGAGTACAAAAAATATTTTGAACGCGATGCCGCCCTCACCCGCCGGTTTCAGCTCCTGCAGATTTCCGAGCCCTCCGAACCCGAGGCCGTCGCGATGCTGCGGGCGCTTGCACCGGCGTTGCAGTTGCACCATCAGGTCCGCATTCTGGATGAAGCCATTGTCGCGGCCGTGCAGTGGTCACATCGTTATATTCCGGCGCGCCAGTTACCGGACAAATGCGTCAGCCTGCTGGACACCGCCTGCGCGAGGGTCGCACTCAGTCAGGAGTCCGCGCCGCTGCAACTCGACAACACGCGCCGCGATATCCTGCAGTGTGAGCTGCGCATTGCAGCGCTTTCCCGGGAGGCTGCCCTCGGACGAAACCACGCGACCCTGATGTCGCAACGCGCTCACCGTAGCGATCTGCAGCATCGTTCATCGAACCAGACGCAGCAATGGCAGCTGGAGAAAAATCTGGTCCGGGAAGTGCTGGACATTCAGCAGCAGATCGACCAGTCCATGACCGATGCGGCCACACCGCAGGCACCGTTACTCGACAAACTGGCGGAGCTTCGCAAGGTACAGGGGGAAACGCCCATGGTGCACGTGCATGTGGACAGTCAGGTTGTGGCACAAGTGGTCGCCGACTGGACGGGCATTCCCGTTGGCAAAATGCTCGCGGACGATGCCAAAACCTTGCTCGAACTCGAGTCGAAATTGACCGACCGCGTTGTCGGCCAGTCCCAGGCCATCGCTTCCATCGCCCGCACCCTGCGATCTGCCCGCCTCGGATTGAGTCATCCGGGCCGGCCGGCGGGCGTGTTTCTTCTGGTGGGCCCGAGCGGGGTGGGCAAGTCCGAAACGGCCAGCGCGTTGGCGGAGTCCCTCTACGGCGGCACTCACAATCTCACCACCATCAACATGGCGGAGTTCAAGGAGCCCCACAAAATTTCCATGCTGCTTGGCTCCCCGCCCGGCTATGTCGGCTTCGGCGAAGGCGGCGTCCTCACGGAGGCGGTCCGCCGCAGACCTTACAGCGTGGTGCTGCTCGACGAAATCGAGAAGGCTCACCCTGGCGTTCAGGATATTTTCTATAACCTGTTCGACAAAGGTTCGATCAAAGACGGTGAAGGCCGCGACATCGATTTTCGCAACACCGTGATCATCATGACGTCGAATGCCGGCGAGGAACATTTGCGCGCGATCTGCAACGCGGCTGCCGACCAGCCTCAAGAACGCAAAAGCGGCGCCGCGGAATCAGCCAGACAAGCCGAAATCGATTCTGCCGAAACGGCGGGCACCAGTTCCGGCGCCATGACAAACGACAGCTCTCTATCGGCGGAAGTTCTGCTGGAAAATTTCCGCCCCCAGTTGTTACGCCATTTCAAGCCTGCCTTTCTCGGTCGCGTGACGACTATTCCGTACTTCCCTTTGGGCGACGAACACCTGGTGCAAATCGCGGAAATGAATCTGGAGAAAATCCGGCACCGCGTCCGCCAGCAATACAACGCCGAACTGTTGGTGAATGATGAAGTGCTTCTGCATCTGGTAGCCCGCTGCACAGATACCGATACCGGTGCACGAGGGATCGAATCGGTTATATCCGGACAGATGCTGCCCGCAATCGCGGATGCCTGTCTCAGCGCCTTCTCCGGTGGCACTGACGACGCCCCATCCATTGAATTTGACCGGTTGAGCATCGGCCTCTCGAAAGCCGGTGAAATATCCTGTTCCGTGCCGGGACCGGTTTCCGCCTCGTCGCCACACCACCCTGCGAGGGTCGTGTCCGAAAAATGCCTTTAATACAACTCCAGCTTGCAGCACGGAGCCGACGCCCTGGCGTAGGTGCAGACGGCTGTGGCTGGCCCGCCGTCTATTTAACGCCGGCGGCGACGGGTTCAGGTTTTGCTTTTGATTCGGGTTCCGTGTTCGGTTCCACCGCCAGCTTCAGGGAGGAGGTGTAATCCGGTTTGACTGGATCGAAGAGGTCGCCGTAGAGATTGTGCAGGCGCAGTTTTTTTTCGGGTAACGACGCTTTGGCTTTGTCGCGCCAGGGGACGACGTAAAGATATTTTGGCAGTTCGGCGTTGCCCTTGATGGTGGTTTTATTCAGATCGATGCGATCGTCCTCCGGCGCCGCCACTGCGACGTTCACCGCGCACAACAGCAGCGCTGCCGCGACGAGTTGGAACCCCGGTGATACAGGGTGCTTCGGGCTCATGGCGACGCCTCCTGACCGACGGACAGTTGCAGCTCTTCCAGCCACTGCGCCGTCGCTTCATCGTCTGCGGCGTGAGTCAAATACTGTCGGTAAAAACGAATCGCCTCGGGCAGATCCTGAAGATAAATGTCTTTGAGTAACGCCATGTTGTAAAGCGCGTTCACATAGCCCGGATTTATCTGCAGGGCCTGCTCAAACCGGTGTTCTGCCGTATCGAACTCGCCGGCTTGCAGGGCCAGCAATCCGGCGAGGTTGCACGCGGGCGCGGTACCTGGCCAGCGCTCGAGAATCCGGTCGATGGTCTGCTCGGCTCGCTCACGGTCATTTTGTTGATAAAACGCAAGCGCCAGATTCAGCCAGACTTCCGTGATATCGGGATTGGTTTGCGCCAGTTGCGTCAGGGTTTCCGCGGCGTCCTGGCTTCTGCCCTCGTCGAGATCGGACAGTGCCTGCCGGTAAATCTGTTGCGTTTGACCATCGAGGCTGCCGGGTCCGGCGGCACCGCCGTCCCGCGACAGGGGTTGCGAGGCACATCCGGCAAGGCCGGCCGCACAACCCAGAACCATGCTGATGGCCCAGACGGTCCGGGCAATTCCGGCGGAGATCATTCGGGTAGGAATAAGTCGTTTCATCATAATTGTTCGATACTGGTTTCGAGCTTGCCGTGGCGGGCGTAACGCGCCGGATAGAGTGTGGACAACTGCGTCAGTGATTGCTTGACCCACTCATCGAAGTGCCCTTCGCGGATCCGCGCCACATTGATCTCGTAAAATTCGATGGCCTTGTCCTCGAACGGATACGCCTGGTCTTCCAGCAGAAACCGGTATTGCTCCAGTGCATCGGCGGCGAGTTCCGCTGGCGGTTCCGATTCCAGCAGACTTATTGCAAACCGGCGGTACATATCGCCAATTTCAAAGGTCGCGCGGGTAATGTGCCGGGTGTGACCGTACTGGGAGGCGAGGCCAAAGAGTTTTGTAGTTTCCTGCATGGTCGTCTTTTTTCGCCGCAACGATTCGGACAAGGGGTGGACCAACCGTACCTGGTCGAATTCCCGCAACTTCGCCTGAGCCAGTTCAAACGCTGCATTGGCGGCGATGAACTGAGTTGCCTCGGTACGCGCCGACGCTGCCGCCTGGGCATCGGCTGCCAGAATTTTCTTCAACCAAATGGCTCTTTGACTTTCGTTGCGGATTTCCCCGAATATCTGCGTCACCTTCGCCATGGCTTCCATGTTGGCTTCAAAGGGCCTTGGATAGCGCTCGGAATAATTTTGCCAGGCACGCAAGGCGGCGGTGGAATCGCTTTTGTTCAGAGCGCCCGTCGCCGGGTTGTTATTCGTCGAACGTTCGCCGGTTTCGCTTCCGCTGTAGTACAGTTCGGCCGCACGCCACAATGCCGCTCTTTTTTCTTCCGGGTCTTCGGCCGATTCAGCAAGCTGCTCAAGATTCATGGCCGCGTCCATGGGGCGATCGGCTTCCAGATAGGCGTCGGACAATAATTTATCCACGTCCCGAATTAATTCGTGGCGGGAATATTCCTTCTGGAACGCTTCCAGATAAGAGATTGCCTGAGCCCACTGGCGCTCCTGCATCAGCAGCGCGACGGCGTCATAAACAGCACGCGGTGCCAGTGACGACTCGGGCATCTGCTGGTACACCTTCAGAAATTGCTGATGCGCGTGCGCCACCCGTGCCTGGGACCGGGCGACTTCCCCCTGTTTGTAAACGCTCAATGCCCAGCGGTGTTTCGCGGTGGTGTAGCTAGTGATGTAGCTAGTGGTGTGGCTGTCGTTTTGCGACTGGCCCTCAGGATGCAACTGGAGATCCGCAAGCAGATCCTGATAGACGACCTCAGCTTCCTCATAACGGGCCAGGTCGAACAGTGCCTGGCCTTTCAGCAGATTCACCTCATGGCGCACGGCCGTCGCGGTTCCGTCGGGCAACAAGGTCGCCAGTTCGACCAGCGTGTCCAGTTGCTGATGCGTTGATGCCAGCTGCACCGCATGCCGGATAACGTCACTGGTCACCGGATCGGCGGGATACAGTTCTGCAAAACGCTGAGCATAGACCAGATGCTTCTGTAACCAGGTGTCCCGCCCGGCTACCGCTCCGGTCTGATGCAGCTGATCGGTCAACTGCAGGCACGCATAGGCGCTTTCCTTGTTGAGCACCAGCTCGCCATCAAATGCGGCGCGCTCGTGGTAAAGCAGCGCCTGTTCAGGCTGGCCATTGCGCCGATGCAGCTCCGCCAGCAGCGGGTAGATTTTCTCCTGCCGGGCATAGGCCGCGAAGCTTTGCAGAAAACGCGCATACCAGCGTTCCGCGTGAATGAAATCCTGTTGATTCGAGCTTTTTTTGAACTGCGCGTGAAAATGACTGCCCAGCTGCAGGGTATATCTGCGCAGGGTTTCCAGCAGCGCGGCTTTTTCCCCGGGATCGGTCTGCACTTGCGTCCAGTAAGGCGCCTGCGGCTGGAATTCGAGATAAACGCCATCGACGGCATCGCGATATTGGTTGAAAAATCCGGCGTCTTTCCAGATGTCGACCCGGCGCAAGGCAACCTGAACCGCTTGAACGCTGGCGGGATAGCGCTGCTGATAGTCCCGCAGGACCTCGACCGCGTCGGAGGGGCGCTGCTGTTCGGCCAGCAGATTGCTGACCGCGAGATACACCGGGTACTCAAGCTGTCGGCCGGTCGACGCACCACCCGCCGGCGACCCATAGAACTCCCGCAACGCACCAGCTCCCCCCAACTGAATGAAGGTCAGACCAATGGCTCGCAGATGTTCTTCGTAAAGCGCCCGTTGCGATGGCGATTGTTCTTCCACTTGGGGGGAAAGATTCGCGGCCGCCATATAGTCTTCGAGGGCCAGCAGATAATCTTGCTGCTTGAATCGGGACCAGCCGCGTTTGAAGAGCGCTTTCTCTTCGAACGCCGCCCGGTGTCGATTGTTCAGCACCTCGGCGTAGGCCGCTTCGGCCGCCGCATAATCGCTGCGAACGAAAGCACTTTCGGCGATGCGAAACTGCGCTTCGGCAAAGTACAGGGAGCGCGGATACCGGGTAACCAGATCTCGCAGGACACCCACGGCAGCATCGCCTTCACCCAGCTGGTCATGCGCTTTGGCCAGTTGGTAGAGACTTTCGTCGTTGCCACTGGCATCCGGAAACCGTGCCAGGGATTCCTGCAGCATGGCGATGACATGGCGGGCCCGCGCCTCGAATTCTTCCTGTGAACCCGCGCTTTGCGTGCCGTCCGCCAGCTCGGCGGAAAGCTCCAGCTCGGCCAGCCGCCGCACCGCCAGTGCATGTTGCACATCGTCGGGACTGGCGTTTTCAATAAATTCATACCAGGCCTGTTTGACCGCCTCGCGCGAATGCGTCGCCAGTGTGGCGGTCGGCATATCGGCCGTTGTTGTCGCCGTACCGGACGATTCTGGCGGAATAGCGTCCGCAGCGCGAACGGCTTTCGGTACTTGAGGTGTTTGTAGTGCTTGAGGTGCCACCCGGGCCGGCGTGAGCGGTACGTCGATGTCGCCCAGAGTCTGCGGCTGCCGGGGTGGTGCAGCGGCGCATCCGGCGAGCAGGCCCGCCAGCACCAGAATGCCCGCGCGCAGTTCGGCAACCGTTGAATGGCCGGACTGAGTCTGTCTGCCCGGTCTGGTTCTGTTCTGTTTATTCCTGGTCATCATAAAGCCTCGCCAGGCCGAACTGCACCTGGCTCTGATAGCCGTTCAGGGTATCCTTCTGTTCCTCCAGCGCATTGCGCAACGCCTGGTTGATCCACCGCTCGTAGCGGGCCAGCAGCTCGTCTGCGGACATCGACAGGTGCCGGGCTTTCGCCAGCGTCTGTAACGACTGCAGCAAGCGGAAATTCTCTTCGATAAAAGCGGGCACCGGTCGCTCGACGGGCGCGGTCTCATCCGCCGGTTTGCGGTACAGCGCGAGTTTTTCCAGAATCGGCAGGGTGTTGCTGCCGACGGAGTCCATGGATTTCTCCACATCAACCAGACGCTGCCGGTACCTGGATTTCGCCTTTTCATAAGACTCAAGGGCGAGCGCCCGCTGGCCCAGTTCTTCATAGGCATAAGGTACAAGCAACCAGGCTTCATCAACGCTTGCGTTCAAAGCGCCGGTGCCGGCCAGCCGCAAAAAGGCGTTGAGCGCACCCTGAAAATCGGTCTGATGGGCCGCCGCCAGCCCCAGCCCCAGCAGTGCCCGTTGCGCGTAGATGGAATCCAGATTGACCTTGCGGAAGGTTTCGCGGGCATCCCGGTAAAACTCGAAGTGCAGTTGGGAATATCCCAACACCACCAGCAGGCGATTTTCAAGCTCGTCATCCCCGGCGTCCGCACTCGCGGCAATTGCCTTGTGGAATTGCAGATGCGCCTCGCTCCACCAGCCTTGTCGCAAATAGGCGATGCCTTCATTGAGGCGGGCGTGGGGATACCAGGGCGAGGCGGAGGAGATCGTTCGGTATATATCCGTGGCCGGGCGGTGCTGTTTGACCTGTTGCAACGCGAAACCCCGCAAAAATACCGCGTATTCCGCGTCACCGGGCGGCAAGAATTTATTCTCGATTTTTGTCAGCGCCCCCTGCACCGCCGCCCACTGGCCCCGCTCTTCATAGTAGCGAGCCAGCAGAAACCAGGATCGTGCCAGTGCCTTGGGATTGTTTTGCTTTTTGATGAACTCCATGAATTCGCGCACAGTGGCGGTGTCGTTGGCGCGATAGAGCCATGCCATGGCAGACCAGAACAGATCTGTCTCGAATTGCGTCCAGAGAAGCTGTTTGTGGGACCGGATCAGGATCGCCGCTGCGGGTGCCGAAAGATCGGAAGCCAGCAGGGATTCGAGCTGGTCCGCCGGATAGAGGGCCGGTGCCGCCTGTTTGCCGAGCGCGGTGTAAAACCCGTGGCTGAACGTCTGGAAATCTTCGTCGAGTTCAGCGACCGTTATCCCGTGGGCCAGCCCCGCACCCATTGCCAACAGCCATATCAATCCGGTTCTGATCACGTTCCAGTACTGACCGGGTGCGCCCGGTGCGACTGTGGATGATTGACTCCAAAACATAGAATCCGGCCTGATTACATTCCAACGCTGACGGCGTCACCTTGGGGGTTGCCTACTACGGGATTGCGGCGGTTCCATCCAGCGCTGGCCCGACATCTCGCCACAGCGCCATTGCAACGCCATGCCACGATCGGAACCACCACGACCGGCTCACCGCAAAAAGGGGGCGTATTAAACCCTATTTTGCGATCGATTGCTGTGTTGAAACAGAGAACCTCTGAGCAATTCGGGAGGACAGCGGGCCAGGGCCCGCTGACAACAGTAGGGTCCGGGAAATCCCGGTGGTGCCCACTGGCGGGAGGTGTGACGACGCTTTGCCATCCGCCGAGCCGTCAGCCGACGGATACGGAAGCGCCGCTGATGGTGACGGCCAGCGCACCATTGACAATCACGTTCGTTCCGGTAATGGCAATATCGCCGGATTCCGACAGCACGATCTGAGACGCTCCCGCCTGCAATACGATCTGCCCGGCCGCTTCAAACACGATCTGCTGGGCGCGCAACCGATAGGCATCACCGATATTCGCACTACTGGAACCATCGACTGCCTGCACCAGGTTCTGACCAACCGAAACCTGCAACCCTCCCAGGGTCCATTGCACCTGCCCCTCCACTTTGCGGGTCTCGTCCCCCTTGACCGTCTGCTGGTGATTACCGTTGATACTGTCAGCCGCGTCGCCTTCAACAACGGTAGTGACATTCCCCTGGGTCGTCATCTGGCAGTTGCCGGCGGTCGTCCACTGCTGGTCGTGCTCCACCTCCACACACAGATCCCGCTCGGCGTGCAGATAGATTTCCTCGCTGCCTTTTTTGTCGTCGAACCGGAGCTCATTGAAATTCGCGGGGCCGCCACCGGGGGTGGACCGGGTCCGGATTCCGCTTTGGGTGCGGGAACGATAAACAGGCCGGTTGCGGGCATTGACCAGAGAGCCGGTCACTACGGGCCGGTCGGGGTCGCCGTCGAGGAAGCTGACCACCACTTCATGCCCGATGCGCGGGATAAACGAGGCGCCCCAGCGGTTACCTGCCCAGCCTTGCATGACCCGCATGAAACAGGAGCTGTGTTCGTTTTTTTGTCCCAGTCGATCCCACGGAAACTGGACCTTGATGCGGCCGTACTCGTCGGTATAAATCTCCTCGCCGGGCGGGCCGACCACGATGGCGGACTGGGGCCCGGGCATCACCGGTTTGCAATGCCGGAACGCAGGCCGGACGGCGGTGGCGTGCGGCACACAAGTAAACTGGTTGCTGTAGCTGCAATCTCCCCCTTCCCCACTGTAATGGCTGGCATCGGTCGCCACGTGCTCCACGCTTTTCAACACATAGAGACCCGGCTCCGATGCGGTGTCGTGACCGGCGAGACGAAACCGTGCGCCGGCAGTGAAGCCGCTGCAGTTACTGCTCCCGTGGATGACATTGAGCCCGGACTCCGCCGCTTCCATCCGGATTCTGGCCAGTTCCCGCGTCATGTCGAAGCGATAGCAGGATGAATGTTCATAATGTTCCCGGGGTGCGCCGCGAAGGCAGCTTTCGCGAGCGCGCTCACTGGTGAGCAGGTTCCGGGTCGGTTCTTCAAAGTTGTAATCGGAAAGCGTCCAGCGGTCTTTGCCAATACTGGCGGATCTGACCCAACGGGTTACCTGGGAACCCGTATGGGTTCCCGGAGAATATTTCAGGTCCGGTTCCGCCAGATCTTCGAAATGTTCCGGCTGATCCACGAGGATCAACCGGTGCCGGTTTTCCGCGTGTTCAAAATAATAGGAAATTCCCTCTTCTTCCAGCAGTCTGCTGACGAAATCCAGATCGGATTCGTTGTACTGCACACAATACTCCCGCTTCTTTCCGCCAACGGCACGAAAGGAAAAATCCCGGAAGCCAGAATTTTCAAAAATTTCACTCACAATGCTTTTTGCCGTCTTTCTCTGGAAAATCCGGCAATTATGACTGTGGGAAAGAAACCATAGCCAGGGTATTAATGTGAGCTGGTAGTGACGCAGGTTATGGGATTCCATTTCTCCGAAGGTAAATACACCGACGTAGCCGCTAAAATATCGCGGCTGGTGCGAATGCACCGTCACTGTGACCGGCCTTCCAAGAATTTCAACAGCGGCAAGATCCAGATGCTGCGACAACACTTCAATTGTAAAATCAAACAGCCCCGAAATTTCTTCAGCGCCGTGAAACCGCGTCACCAGAAATGCGTCCTCACCCAACCCCAGATCCGAAATGGTGATGAAGCGGTTCGCCTGCGTAAAGGATTGCATCGATCGTCCATGATTTTTCGTGAAATGAAACACGGAGTTTCAGTAAAAAGCGCGCAGAAGGCTCCTGTGCTTTATCAGTCCTGCAGACCTTCCGGCGGATGCGGATGATGCAGCAGATGAGCCTTCGCGCTTGCGGAATTGATCAGAGATTCCGTTGATGACGTTAAACGGGACGGGCCGCCGTCAGATCGTAACCCACCCGTTGCGGGCTGCCGCCGGCATTGGTTTTATCGTAATCATGATAGTTGACCATGATTTTTGAAAAGCTCAGGGTGATGGTTTCCACCGGATCGCCGTCGCCGTCTGCGGCAATTGAATAACCGCTGACAAGACAATCTTCCAGTTCATAGTCCATATACTGGATAACCTTGTCGGCGCCGGTCTGGACAAATTTTACTTTGACCAGTTTGCCGGCGTCGCCTGTGACGGATTCGTTGAAAAGGGGTGTGGTAGAAACATCGGTGAGTTTGGTGAAGGTCACTTCGCTGACGCTGGGCCGACTGGCTTCCCGGTTCGCCATTTTTCCCGCTTCCATGGAAATGCCGCGCCCGATACCAAAATGCAATGAAAGGACGGGAAGATGATCCGCGAACCCCTCTGCGGTTACATTTCCTTTGATGCCGTCGTATTCGATATAAATTGCCATAAGCTTCTCTCCTTGAATTAATGCAAAAAAGGCATCCAAAACCGGATTGACCATCCGTGCTGGAGCCATCAGGGGCAGGCTCCGTCTCCATCGGGTTTCCTACGTGATCCAGCGATCATGCGCGACGCAGGTGCGGTTGAAAACCCGGCAAACCCGAACCAGCGGAAGCAACAATAAGGGAGCATTTGCGGATTTGCAACCTTTGACGGGTGTTCAATAAATAATTCTGCCACGATGCTGACACCGGCGATTTTCCGTCACGCCGGATCGCTTATTTCGCACAACCGACGATGAACAGACGCCATTGTCAGGCGGATCCGAGCTCGATGTCAGAGAATGATTTGGGGGCGTGCCTTCCGCACGCAACGGTGATCAAAGCTCGCCACGGGACTCATGCAGCCGATCTGGGGCGCGCTCTTTTCTTCACCGAGAACCAGGCCGCAAACAGGCCGGAAAAGGCGCCGAATACATGCCCTTCAAACGAGATCCGCGCTTCGAACGGAATCAGCCCTGTCACCATGCTTCCGAAGGCGAGAATTGTCGTCAATGCCACAACGATGTTGAGAAAACTCCGATCAAAAAATGCCGTCACAATACACAGCGACCACAAACCGAAAATCCAGGCGCTGGCGCCGACATGCAACCCGTCGCGACCAAACAGCCACACCATGACACCTGACATGAGAATAATGATTGCGCTGACCCGCAGGAAGAATGCCCGGTCCCGCAAGATCAGACAAAGGGTGGTAAAAATTGCGAGACTCGCGCAATTGTGAAGAAAATGTTTCCAGTTTGCGTGTATGAACGGAGCGGTCAGGACGTGAGGCAGCTTTTCCAGATCTCGCGGATATATTCCAAAAGCAAGTAACGCATTTTCTGACATTACGTTAGCCATCTGCACCATCAAGAGTAAAAGCAGAATGGATAAGAGAAATTGAATCTGGCCTCGCATCACTACCGTGCTCTCCGCTGGAGGTTTTTGAATCTGGTTAAAGCGCACTTTTTGCCGACTTGTCTTGCGGGACTCACCCGTCCTGGCTGTTCGGCGTACAGCTCGCCTGCGTAGAACTGGCCAGCATTTCTCTCGCCCCGCCGGGAACCCGCTCGAGGATCTGCGGCCTGTGTCGGGCAGGCTCTTGTGACTTCATGACGCCTTTATGGCGCTCTTTTCACGGGTGTGACCTGCGGTGCTCCCGCCCACCCAGGCAGCTTTGGCGAGCATGCTAACCGCTCTGCGGCCGGGTTGTCAGCCAGCCATTTGCGGATCGGCCCCGGCAGACCGGCGTCGCGACCTGACGCTGCGGTGACCCGCGGCGTGAAATCACCAGCGCCCGCTTCGCTTGCGAGACCTTGAACACGTGATCCAATCTCTCTAGCCGCCTGTGGAAAAAGCAACTCAAATAGGAGAGAATACGGAGCCTTCTCACCGGCTTGAAGCAAGCTCGGTACGCCTGTGCACAGCTGGCGGGATTCAGATCAGGATTTTCCAGAACGTATTTTTCAGAGCTTTTCTTTTGGCGTTGTTAATGTGTTGTGAATGTGTTGTTAATGTATTGTTAAATTGGCATTTGGGGTCAAAAAAATGAGTATCGACAAAAAGTATTTGAAGTCCAAACAGGTTTGCAAGGTCAAATTCATTGCTCCGGAAGAGCTGACAAAAGCCGCCAAAAAGGTGTATCTGGCGGGAGATTTCAATGATTGGCAATATCAGGAAACGGAACTTCGCAAGCAGAAAAACGGGTGCTATGCAACGACCCTGGAATTGGTACCCGGTACCGAATATCAGTATCGATACGTGCTGGACGGTGAGCGCTGGGAAAATGACTACGACGCGGACAAGTATGTGCCCAGCAATATCGGGCACGTGGACAATTCCGTCGTCGTAGTCTGATCGGCCCTCATCATCGGGCCGGCAGTAGTAGTGGTCTGACCTCAGGCGGACGATTCACTGGAACGCAGCGCCAGGGCGGCGCGGGCGTTTCCGGCGGCCAGGCGGACTTGTTCCGGCGCGGTACCGCCAATGTGATTACGGGCCGCCACCGATCCGTCCAGTGTCAGCACGCTAAACACGTCCTGTTCAATTGACGGTCCGAAGTTCTGGAGTTCTTCCAGGCTCATTTCGGACAGGTCACGACCTGTGTTCACGCCGAGATTGACCGCTCGCCCCACAATTTCGTGGGCATCGCGAAAGGGCACGCCTTTTCTGACCAGATAATCCGCAAGATCGGTTGCCGTCGCGAATCCCCGCAGTGCCGCCTCCCGCATGTTGAAATGATTGGCTTCCAGCGCCGGAATCATGTCTGCGAATGCCCGTAAACAATCTTTGACGGTATCCACCGTATCAAACAGCGGCTCCTTGTCTTCCTGATTGTCTTTGTTGTAGGCCAGCGGCTGCGACTTCATCAGAGTCAGCAGTCCCATCAAATGGCCAACCACCCTGCCGCTTTTACCGCGCACCAGTTCCGGTACGTCGGGATTCTTTTTCTGCGGCATGATAGACGAACCGGTACAGAACCGGTCGGGCAGGTCCACGAAAGCGAACTGCGCCGAAGCCCAGAGGATGAGTTCTTCGCTCATGCGGGACATATGGGTCAGCAGGATGGAGGCAAACGCGCAGAATTCGATGGCGAAGTCCCGGTCGGAAACCGAATCCAGAGAGTTGCGCGTCGGCGCCGTAAAGCCCAGCAAACGCGCCGTCATGGCCCGGTCAATGGGGAACGTGGTTCCCGCCAGCGCAGCCGCACCGAGGGGACAGTAGTTCAGGCGCCGGCGGCAATCCTGGAGCCGGTCGAAGTCTCGATCAAGCATCTCGAACCAGGCCAGCAGATGGTGCCCGAAGGTGACCGGTTGCGCGGTCTGCAGATGGGTAAAGCCGGGCATGATGGTGTCACTTTCCTGCTCTGCCAGTTCGGCGATGGCGGTTTGCAGGCGAGTCAGCTCGCGGCTGATCAGATCAATTTCGTCGCGCAGATACAGGCGGATGTCGGTGGCGACCTGATCGTTGCGCGATCGGCCAGTATGGAGTTTTTTGCCAGTCGGGCCGATCTTCGCGGTCAGCGCCGACTCGATATTCATGTGCACATCTTCCAGTTCCACCGACCAGACAAACCGGCCCCCATCGATTTCCTGCCGGATCGCCTCCAGCCCGTCCACAATTGCCTGCCTTTCTTCCGGGTTCAGTACGCCGGCGGTTTCCAGCATGGTGGCGTGGGCGATGGAGCCGGCAATGTCCTGGCGGTAAAGACGCTGATCAAACTGCACGGATGCAGTGAAGCGTTGCACGAACGCGTCGGTGGGCTCGGTGAAACGGCCGCCCCACAGCGTGCTCGTCTGATCTGGCTTGGTCATAAAGGCTCCTGTTTCGGTGTTTGCTACACTGCAAATAACGCTCAGCAATCAAAGTCGGCGAATTGTAAACAAACCGGCGTCATATGGATAACTCTAACCGGGAATACTCGAGCCGGGAAAACCCTGCCCAGGAAAACTTTATGCAAGAGCCCGGCAAGACGCACGCTGATGCGCCATCGGCAAATGGCGAGGGCGCGCGCCTGCTGCCGCCCGCCCGGGGCGATTTTCTCCCCGATCTGTGCACCGTACTGGGAGTTTTTCATCTGGTTCTTGTGGGCGAACTGGTGGCCATCGCCCTGACTCTATTCGATCGCGGACTGCTGGACTTCAACTGGAATCTGCTGGGCATATCGTCAATGCTGATCCAGTGGATCGTCCTGAGCAGTGCAGCCGTGCTGTGTCCCTTGCGACCCTGGTTGCGCCGGCAGGGGCCACGAGTGGCCGGTGGCGCCAGTTTCGCGGCGGTATTACTGGTCGCGCTGGCGATTTCCGCCCTCAGCGGGCTGCTCCCTCCCGCCGAGGAAGGCCCGTTCTGGGACCGGGTGGTGACGCACCTGCTGATCACCGCCGTTTTTGCCGGCATCGTTCTGCGCTACTTTTATCTGCAGCAGCAATTGCGCAACCAGCAACAGTCGGAACTCGAAGCGAGAATCCAGGCGCTGCAGGCTCGCATCCGTCCGCATTTCCTGTTCAACAGCATGAATTCCATTGCCAGCCTGATCGCCACCGATCCGGTCGCCGCCGAAAAAATGGTTGTGGATCTGTCTGATCTTTTCCGGGCGAGCCTGACCGATCAGGGTCTGATTCCCCTGCAACAGGAATTGTCACTGTGCCAGAGGTTTGCCGAGATCGAACAGGTCCGTCTGGGACCACGGCTGCAGGTGCACTGGCAAATCCAGGATCTGCCGGACGCGGTCATCCCCGGTCTGCTGTTGCAGCCAATTCTGGAAAACGCAATTTTTCACGGCATTCAGCCGCGCAAGGATGGCGGCCGGGTCGAGATCCGGGTGCAGGGAAATGATGAGCTCTGCGAGATTTCCGTGACCAACCCCCTCGCTGACACCGTCAACTCGCGCAGTAAAGGAACCGGTGTGGCCCTGGAGAATATCCGTCACCGCCTGCATGCCTATTATGGCGATAAGGCCGGGCTGGAGTTGGGAGCGGATGCGGGCCGATACCACGTCCGCGTGCATTTTCCGCGGGTTCCACCGGACCGGGCCTGATGGTGGATCCTGCGACAGCGCGCAGAATGACACGAGCCAGCAGTCTGCTAAAGATCCTGAAGATTCAACCAGTACTCGGGACGATCCAGGGGAATATTCGAGGGGAGATCGGGTGCGGCCAGCGGAAAACGCAGACGATGCTTGAGGTCGGATTTCTCGAGGGCGTCCTTGATCAGCGGGTGGCCGTAAAAGTAGCGATCAAAAGCGCCTGACGCGATGGACCGGTCAAACGCTTCATGCAATGCCTGGGCGAGTGCCGGATCCTTCTTGTTCACAAAGAAGTAGAACGGAAGGGTGTACACCAGCACAACCCGTTTTTCCACGGCGAGTTCGAGATTGGGATGCGCCGCAATTTCCGCCCATGGCTCCAGAACACCCCGGGGGAACCCGTCAAAACGCTGACCATCGGTCATGTAAAAGAGGTTGTTGTATTTGCTGGTGGTGATGACCTGCAGCCCGTTGGTTCTGAGAACCCCCACATCTGGCCAGCCGAGCCCTTGTCCCAGGGTCAGTTTTTTCAGATCATCAAGTGTCCGCACACTATCGAATTTCACTTGGGCGGAAGGATGGATAATCATGACCCGGTGGCCCAGCAAGCCTTTGAGGATCGGAAAGCGGACGGGGGAAAAGTTCTCCTCAAGATCCCGGCGGGTAGCCGCCCAGTAAATGTCGACCTGTTCGGAGTTCAGGTCTTCAAATACCCGCTGCTGAGTCACATTGCGGGTCGCAACGTTCAGGTTGTGTTGCTCATCCATATGTTCCAGGGCTACCTTCAAGGCGCCAATTGCATAGCCGTCCAGAGGATGGTTCGATTGTGCAACCCTGAATGTTCTGGCGGTGGCCGCCTCCATGCAAAACACGGTCAACATAAGGCACAACAGCCGGGTAGACTGCCTTAACGCGGATACCATATTACTTCGCCCCTCGTCTGATCCGGCCTGAACTGCGCCCGGAAACCAAGCCTAGATTCACTATAGACCACCTCGTCACGTTGTGTTTTCCCCTGCGGAGCGCCAGTTCATCCTTCTATTGGAGAGCAGTATCTACTGGAGAGCAGTATGATTTACATCCGCCGGTCATTACTTCAGCACTCGGCCGCTTTGTCTGCACTGATCGTCAGCGCAAAAATCAACGCGCTGGACGCCGCGGTGCGCACTACCGGTCTGAAAGACGCCTACAAAGATGACTTTCTGAGGGACATGCGGGATTGAGATTTCCGGGGGGTGAGGGATCGTGACTCCTGGAAAAATGACTTCCCGGTCGAAGGCCGCATTAATTATCCGTTGCTGTTTGATCGCCAGATGCGTGGGAAAGACTGCTATTACGCCATCAAGGTTTTGAAAGGGTAACCGTTTGTCCGCTTCGAAAAGCCAGATGCTTGACGGGTATCTGGCCTCCTCACACCCACTTTCATTAACCGCCGGGAACTCGCCACCGTCCTCAATGACGATCTTAAGCTATTGTTTTAGCTTAGCTTTTGTCAACTCCAATTGCCGTTGGTGAAATATTCGGCATAGCCTACACTTTATTCAACAAAGAACGCCTCGCAATCGGTTGACTGGGTTCTGATTCGTCAGAAAAGGAATTCTCGCCTCCGCTTCGGGTCTTCAGCGGCGTCTGTGGGCGCTGCGTTGAGTAAAAAGCTGCTAATGGAAGAAGTCATGCAAGTGTTGGTAGTCGATGACGAGCTGCTGGCGCGAGACCGCGTCAAACGTTTGATAGAAGGGCTGGAAGGTTACCAGGTGGCCGGAGAAGCCGAGAATGGCGAGGACTGTCTTGCTGCCATTCAGTCGCTGGACCCGGACGTCGTTTTGCTGGATATCAGCATGCCAGGCGATGATGGCATCACAACCGCCAAGCGCATTGCGCAGCTGGAGCAACCTCCGGCGGTGATTTTCTGCACCGCGTTCAATGAATATGCCGTGGAAGCGTTTGAAACCCTCGCCGTCGGTTACATCCTGAAACCCGTCAAGACTGAACAACTGATGGGCGCCCTTGAAAAGGCCCGCCGCTTCAACCGGTTGCAGCGTCAGGTTACGGCCGGTGCCAACGACGGCTCTCATCGCCGCAAGAACATCGCCGCGAAAACCCGCCGGGGCGTGGAGCTGATTCCGGTTGACGATGTCTTCTGCTTTGTTGCTGACCAGAAATACGTCACCGTATTGCACAAGACCGGCGAAACGCTAATCGACGACACCTTGAAAGATCTGGAAAAGGAATTTGAAGGTCAGTTTGTGCGCGTGCACCGCAACGCCCTGGTCGCGGTGAGCTTTATCGAAAAGCTCGTGCGAACCTCCTCTGGGCAGTACGAACTGAAACTCAGGGATCAGAACTTCCGGCCGACAGTAAGCCGGCGCCATGTCAGCGCCGTCCGGGATCTGCTGGGAAACCTTTGAGGGAGCGCCCGATCACTCGGGCACTTCGATGGTCGGTGTCGGCGGCGGCTCTTGATAGTCAGGCACGCTGTGATGGCCCGGACCTTCCAGAAATTCGCGAATGAATATTCCCCAGAAAGCCACGAACAGGGCCGCAATCAGCGGCCCGACCACAAACCCGTTGATCCCGAACAGAGCCAGCCCGCCCAGCGTGGACAGCAACACGATGTAATCCGGCAGTTTGGTATCCCGGCCGACCAGCAGGGGTCGCAGCAGATTATCCACCATGCCGATGACAAGGGCGCCGAACAGAATCAGGATCACCGCCTTGCCCGGTGCACCACTGACAAATAGATAGATTGCCACGGGCACCCACACCACGGCCGCGCCGACCGCCGGCACCAGGGATGCCACCGCCATGATGGTGCCCCAGAGCATGGCGCCGGGAATCCCCAGAGCCCACAGGATCAAGCCACCCAGCGTACCCTGTACCACCGCGACCACCATATTGCCTTTGACTGTCGCTCGCGTGACTTCTGCAAACTTGCGGAACAACAGCCGTTCGCGGGCGTCACCCAGCGGCAATGCCTTGATCAGCAGATCGACTATTTTTTCCCCGTCCCGCAGAAGAAAGAACGCCACATAGAGCATCACGCCGATATTCAGAGCAAACTTGAACGCGTTCTGGCCAATGCTGAACGTGTGCTGGGCAAGCAGCTTGCCGCCCGCCATTCCCACTTCGGAGGCCCGCTGCCGCACGTCTTCAAAGGTCATCCCCACGCGACTGAGCCATTCATTGAGCGAAGAAAACGAGGTGCCGATTTTTTCCACCTTGCCGCTCAGATCAAGCTCTCCCTGCTCGACCTGCTGATAGAAATCCACCGCCTGCGCCACCACCGAACTCACCGTCCAGATCACCGGGATGATGACGATAAATACGCAGACCAGCAGCGTGCTCAGGGCGGCGGCGTTACGCCATCCGGGCTTTTTTTGCAGCATCCAGCGCTGCACCGGCGCGAAAATAATGGCAATCGCAATCGCCCAGAAAATAGGGGCAAAAAATGGCCCCAACAACCACAGGAATGCAAGCGATACAAACAGCAGCAGCCAGAGGAATGACGTGTTTTCAATGCTCGCAGCCATATAAAGGCTCCAGAAGGATTATTCCTGCAATACATCCACAGTGGCGGCGGAGTCGGTGGCGTCCGCCGTGGATGGATCATTATCCCAAACGGTGCTGCTGCTCTCGGGCAACTCGAAATCCAACTTGACCATCAGCCCGTCCGGGGTATTGTCCAGCGCGAGTATCCGCACATCCGGCTGCTCTGCGCCGATTGAAAGCCCGCGACTCATCATGCCCAGATCGACCACCTGCAGGGGTTCGCGTCCGGCCAGCTGACGGTTGACGAATTTGCTGACGGACAGCTTCAGTCGCATGGGCTTCTTGAACAGGTTCACCGACGCCGTCAGGTCCAGCGCCTGCAGGGCCGGTTCGGCGTAGATAACCGACCCGACCGCACTCAACTTCAATGTTGCCTGCTGCCCATGGAAGGTCATCTGGGGAAGCCGGATAGGAAAACTGCGCCAGCGGCCAAAAAGCTGGACATGTACCCGCAGGCGGGCACGCACCCTGACGGTCAGGTTCGACAGAATCACCGGATTGCCCACCTGCACCTCGGGCGCCGACACGATGGTCAGCGCCAGTCCCAGCACTTCGATGCGGCTGCGTTTTTGCCCCGGCAGCTTTTGCGCAGCGGGGGCCTCCGCAGCGTCCTCGTCCGCTTCCGGCGCGGCGTCATCCCTCCCCGGCGGGTCCACTTGCAGCTCGACCGGGTCCGCCGCAGCGGCGGCGATGGTATCCACCAGATCATCGACTTCCGCAGGGTCGTCACGGGGGCTCAGCTCATCGATGACGGGCCGGAAGCCCACGTCATCAAGGACGTCTTCAAGATGGCTGTCATCTTCAACTTCGGCAAGATCAGAGTCGAACCCGGTGGTCGGCTCGTTATCGCCGCCGTTATCGCTACCGGGTGATTCTGCCTGGTCAAAATCCAGAAATTTGAGTTCGAGGGGGAACGCCAGAGCGCCAATCAACTTCTGGGCCAATTGGCTGTCGAGCACCAGCTGCAAATCGCAGGGCTCGCTGGCTCTATTCGGATCGCGATTCGACATGGAAACTCCATAAATTTAAACAGATCGCCTGCATGCCGCGACATGAGCAGGCGGGTCATTCTAACAGGAGTTCAGCCGGCGGCGTGCGCCGTATTGAATACGGGCAGGATACCGGACCGGTCTTCAAATTGGGTTATGCTTCGCTTCAGCCTGAAGCGCCACGCCCGCCAAGGCACACGCCAACCTCCGTGAAATGAGAGCCACCCCATGTCCTGGCTAACCGATATCTTCGAATACAGCAGCGCCTTCATGCCTCACGGCCATTGCTATCTATGGCTGCCGGGCCTGTTGTGGTTGCACGTCGTGTCCGACCTGCTGATAGGCCTTGCCTACATTGGCATTTCGTTGGTGCTCTATCTGATGGTGCGCAAGCTGCGCATGCCCTTCAGCCCGCTGTTCATCGCGTTCGGGCTGTTCATAGGGCTCTGCGGGATTACCCATTTCATGGCGGTATGGACGGTCTGGAACCCCGATTACTGGGCGGACGGGTTGATTAAGGGCGCCACGGCCGCCGCGTCGGTCGCCACAGCGGCCGGTCTGTTCTTCATTCGCTCGCAGGTTGAAAACGTGGTTTATGCGGCACGCCTGTCGGAGGAGCGCCGGGTTCAACTGGAATCTACTCTCGCGGAGCTGCAGTTGCTCTATCAGAAAGTGAAAGACATGGACGAGCTGAAAACCCAGTTCTTTGCCAACGTCTCCCACGAATTGCGAACGCCCCTGACACTCATCATGGGACCTGCCGAGCGCCTGCGCGACGCCGCCAATCTGACACCTGAGCAGCGCCAGCAGCTGGACACCATCAGCCGCAACAGCAAAACCCTGCTCAAACAGGTTAACGATCTGCTGGATGTCTCCCGCCTCGAAGAAGGCAAGATGGATATCCGCTATGTCCGCATCGACCTGGCACCTGCCGTACGCCAGCTGGTCAATCTCTTCCAGAGTACGGCCCAGCAACGCGGCATCGCCCTGCATTACAGTGGCCCCGATCGTCTGCCCGTCGAAGCGGATGCGGACAAAGTGGAGCGCATCCTGATCAATCTGGTTGCCAACGCCCTCAAGTTCACGCCGACGGGCGGCGAGGTCAGGGTCGTGCTCACCGGCTCCAGTGATTACTTCAGCCTCACGGTTGCTGACACCGGCCCCGGCATTCCCCCGGCCCAGCACCAGGCCATTTTTGAACGGTTCCGCCAGGCCGATGGCAGCACCACCCGCCAGTTCGGCGGCAGCGGCCTGGGACTCGCCATCGCGAAAGATTTCGCCGAAATGCACGGTGGCCGGCTCGAACTGGAAGAAACCGCCGTAGGGGCGAGCTTCCGGCTGGTGGTGCCCGCTCACGCCCCCGCTGCAACGTCGGTCGCCGAGAGCCTGCTGACCGTCGGCACCGCCAGCCTGGTCGCCGCCGAAGGTGCGGTGGAAGAATTGCGGACGCTGGAGATGACCGAGCCATCACAGCCCCACGATGCCACCCTGCCCTCGGTGCTGGTCGTCGATGACAGCTTTGAAATGCGGGTGTTCGTGGCAAACATACTGCAGAGCGAATATCAGGTACTAACCGCCTGCGATGGTGAGGAAGGATTGCAAAAAGCCGTCGCCATGCGGCCCGACCTGATCGTCACCGACCTGATGATGCCCCGCATGAGCGGCGATCAGCTGGTCACCGAGCTGCGGGCGCAGCGCGATTTCGACCATCATCCGGTGCTGCTGTTGACCGCGAAAGAAGACGACGAGCTGCGCGTGCGGCTGCTGGAGTCCGGCGCCCAGGATTACCTGACCAAGCCGTTCATGCCTCAAGAACTTCTCGCGCGAGCCCGCAACCTGATTGCCATCAAACGCGCCGGCGAGGCTCTGCGCCGGGAGCTGGACAGTGCCTCCGGCAACCTCGCTCAACTGGCCAGTGAGCTGTCCGCCAGGCACCGCCAGGTCCAGTCAGCCCTTGAAGTTGCGGAGGTTGCCCGCGAGCAGGCGGAACAGGCAAGTCTGGTAAAAACCCAGTTTCTGGCCATGATCTCCCACGAAATGCGCACGCCCCTGGCCAATCTCGGCCTCAACGCTCAGATGATGAGCCGCTCCGGGCAGGACGAGGCCCGCCTCCGTACTCAGCGCGAACGCATGGTACGGGCCATCCAGCAGCTGTCGGCGCTGATTGAAGGCCTGCTGGAATATACCCGCGTCGAAAGTGGCCGGTTGCAGGCGCGCCGTGAGCAGGTGGATGTTATTGCCCTCATCAGACAGGTGGTGGATATCTGTCAGCTGCAGATCCTTTCCCCCGAGATTACGCTGCGTTTTGAAAACCCCGGTGAAACCTCGATCGAGCTGTTTACTGATCCGCGTCTGCTGCGGGCCATCCTCAACAATCTCATCACCAACGCTTTGAAGTTTTCCAAAAAGGGTGAGGTGATCGTTCGCACCGGGCAGGTGGAACACTGGCAGCGATTCGAAGTGCAAGACACGGGGATCGGAATTGCCGCCGAAGACATTCCGCGGATATTCCTGCCCTTTGAACAACTGGAGCCGGTGCAGCGTAAAAGCATACCGGGGGTAGGACTGGGGCTGACCCTGACCCGGGAAATAGTGGAAGTACTGGGGGGCCGGATCGAGGTGAGTTCAGAACCGCAGGCAGGCAGCCGCTTCACCGTGCTCTTGCCGCGCCACCCGGATACCGCATCCGGGGACGCGATTACGGAAGGAGAAACAGTGTGATTTCAGGAA
>CAZJKJ010000011.1:0-12267 GCA_964546435.1 uncultured Cellvibrionaceae bacterium | reverse complement strand
GCATCGACAACCACGCCGGCATCTATCACCACTCCGGAACCCGCCGAAAACGCCCCCCGCGTCGATCTGCGGAACCAGGACCGGGTGGTGAGTCTGTTACAGGCTCAGCATTCGGAATGGGCGGGAACCAGGCACCGGTGGGGGGGCACGAATCGTCACGGCGTCGACTGCTCGGGATTTGTGTATGTCACTCTGCGGGAAAAATTCGGTCACAGCCCGCCTCGCACCACCGAAGCGCAATCCCGCTGGGGCGAACCAGTGGACGCAAAGAAGCTGCGCGCGGGCGATCTCGTGTTTTTCCGCACCGGCATCAAAAGCCGGCATGTGGGCATTTACATGGGCAAACGCCAGTTTTTGCACGCCTCTGCCAGCAAGGGCGTGAAGGTCTCCTCCATGGATGATTACTACTGGAGAAACCGCTTCTGGCAAGCCCGCCGGGCGCCCGCCAATGCCGTAGCAGAGCGGTGACCGACAGGCCTTGCGGGGTCAGGGTTTGAGATCCATCACTCCGCCGCCTTCCTTGACCCGCATCTGTTCAATTTCAGTGGCCAGCTCACGCGCCAACTCCTGCATTCTGGGCATGATTTCCGCTGCCGCTTCCTGGGAAATCGCCATGGATTCCTCGACGATCACCGGCATTTTTTTCAGGGTTTGTTTGCCCGAGTCGGTTTTGTAGAACGCGATCATGTCCTTGATCTGCTTTTCGGAAAAATGCTCGGTATAAATGGCTTTGACCGGGTCCTTGATTTTTTCCCAGTTCAGTTCGGTGCGCATCAGTTGCACCATCTTCGCTTGATATTCATCGAATACCTTTTGTTCCGCGCCGCTGACCCCCATTTGCGTGGCCATATCCTGCAAGGAAATTTCCAGCTGCTTGTACATCGCTTCAACCATGGCGCTGGCGTCCGTGATGGCCAGCAACTCTTCCACCTGCTTGCTCTTTGCAGGCGAGTCCGCGTGCGCGGAAAGTGCGGTGACCGCGACCAATGTCAGTAGAAGTTTCTTCATGTGTTTTCCTTTTTAAGGGCTGCCTTGCTGGAGCCTGATTGAATACGGCAATCCGTATTAAACGCACGCATGCATCACCGGATTGGCCAGATTTGCCGGGCATTGCTGGCCGGCCAGTATTATTGAAGCAGCTGCGAAGCTTCGGCAAGCCGGAACCGGCCAAGCGTGCCGAGGGTCGGTGCATTTGTGTCGATTGCTCCGCACTTCCCACAAATCTCATGGCGATGCGGCTGCCGCAGCCGCACCCGGTGAGGCAGATGACTGCCGCTGCGCCGGGCTGAAGCGTTTTAGCAACGCGGGCAACACCACCATATCCGCCGCCAGCGCGATCAGCATGGTGATCGCCGTGAGGATTCCGAAGTACACACTCGGCATAAAGTCCGAAAACGCCAATGCTCCGAAACCGATCATGATGACCACCGAGGTGTACACCATCGCGTACCCCACCGACAGGTGCGTCCGTTCGATCAACCGGTTTTGTCGCAGCCGCTTTTCATCGAGGTAACGGTGCACATAATGGATGGTGTCATCTACGGAAATACCCGTGGCAACCGCGGCGATGGTCATGGTCATCAGATCCAGATGAATGCCCGCCCAACCCATGGTGCCAAGAATGGCCACCGTGGTAATCACGTTCGGAACGAGGGCGATCAGCGCAATTTTCACCGATCCGAACAGCACCATCAGCGCCAGCGTCATCACCGCGTACACGATGGCAAGCGTCAGCCACTGGGACTTCACCAGGCGCGACAGAATGTCCTGATACAGGACAAAAAGATTGGTGAACTCGTAATGCTCTTTGGCAATGCCCAGATCCGCCAGATCCTGTTCGATATCGCGCAGTAGCTGAGCGCGGTTCAAACCAGTCGTTGTATCCTGGATGCGGGTGCTGATGCGTACCTGCTGCGCCGCCTCGGAAAAATACCCGCCGAACAGATCTCCACGCACATCCGCGTCCAGCGTCTGATACAAAACCGTGAGCTCATATTCGGTCAGCGGCTTGCCGCCGGCGGTCGCGGCAATGCGGGCGAAATCGGCGACCGACGTGATATTGCCGATGGCTTCGTGTTTTTCCAGTTGTGACTGGATTTTGCTCACCGATTGCATTGCCTGGGCGGTGAGCACCAGATCGTCCTGACGCTCCGCCGCCGGCACGGTGTACAGCACGTCGAACGGTGTCGAGCCACCGAATTCACGGTCGATAAATGACAGCTCCCGGAAAACATCCGTCGAGTCGCTGAAGTAATTAATGAAACTGTTTTCCGCCGAAAGCCGCAGACAGCCGGCGATAAACACCGCCGTGACAGCCACCGCCACCAGCAGGATTGCGGCAGATTGTTCTTCGGCCAGCGCGGCGCCTTTGCGCATCAAACCATCCAGCCAGGCATGGCTCTTGCGATCCTGTTCCCGGGAAAACAGCAGCAGAAGCAGAGCCGGAAACAGGATCAGGCTCACCACCAGCGTGACGATGATGGCCATGACCATCATCCAGCCGAAACTGATCACCGGCGCCACGCCACTGAAGATAAGCGAGCCGAAGCCAATAGCAGTCGTCAGTCCTGCGTAACAGCTCGGCTTGAGTTTACGGCGGACCATTTCCTTGACGGCGTCAGCCTGCGTTGGCACGTCATCCCGCCCCGCGATTTCCTGATACTGCACGATCAGGTGAATAATCACCGCCAGGGTAAGAATGATCTGGAGAGCGATGACATTGGTGGATATTACCGTCACGCGCAGCTCGAGCCAGCCGAGAATGCCGAGGGTCGCCAGCACACTGGCGCTGCAGCACGCCAGCGGCAGAATCACCCAGCGGATGCGACGAAACAGAAAATACAGCACGAAGATCACCAGCCCAGCGATGATCGCGCCAAACATCACCAGGTCACTGCGAATAATATTGATCAGCTGATCCGCAAGCAGATTATTGCCCCCGAGATAAAACTCTCCGGTGCTGTTCCAGGGTTCGAGCACCTGGCGAATCTGCTTTATTTCTTCCGAACGGATTGCGTTCAGTTCCGCATCTATACGACGCTTTTTTTCCTGCAATACGTTCAGCGCGGCGTTTTCGTCGTCGGTGAGTTCTCGCTCCAGCAGATGCCGGCGTATTTCAAGAATTTCCTTATTCAATGATTCCAGTTCCGGCTGCGCCGCAAAAACCACCTGCATTGCCAGTGCGGTTTGCTCGGCATTGACCAGCAACCCTTCATAGAGCGGGTGATTGGTCAGAATGTTTTTCATCGATTGCGCGCTGAAGCGCTTTTTTTCCCAGGTCAGTTCGGCGGGATCCAGTCCGGTGCCAATATCCTCCACCGTGCCAAAAAACGGGACGTTAGTAATACTGCGCACCGCCGCCACCCGCTCGATGTTTTCCAGCGCCCCGGACATCTCGACAACCCGTTCCAGAACATCCCCGGAAAACAGAGTTTCATCCTGAGGTTTGTAGGCGATAAGAATGAATTCATCGGGACTGAATTTCTGATCGGCCAACTGGGTCAGCAGATAGTCGCGGTTATCTTTCATCAACAGCGTGTCAGCCGACGCATCAACGGTGAACTTGCGCGCTTGCCAGCCGAGAATCCCCAAAAGCACAATCCCCGCCACCACGATGATCGTCGCAATTGTTTTATCCCGTCGCGCCCCGGATTCGGTGCTCATGAATTATTCATCCCGACGCTGCTGTTGAAGATCAACGGCATCGCGCTGTTCTCGCTGCAGATACAGATTTCTCAGAAATTCGTATCGGTCTTCTGCCCCTTCCAGCAGTTGCGGATAATCCGCCAGCAAGGGCGCGCGCTTGTGAAAACCATCGGCACTGCGCAGGACCAGTGCCGCCGTGCGGTCATCCATATACGTGGCCGGATGAGTGAAGTATTCAAACGTCAGGGACGCACCGTCGCGCAGATCGGACGGGCCAAGTAACGGAAGCACCAGATAGGCGCCGTAGCCCACGCCGTAAAACGCGAGGGTATCCCGCAAGGTACTGGGACGCTGTTCGATCCCCCACCACGCAGCCGCCGGATCGAAAAACCCCAGCAGGCCCAGGGTGCTGTTGATACCGAACCGCAACAGACTGGTGCCAAACCCGCTCCCACGACCCTGGAACAGGTTATTCAATGAGTACATCGGCTCTTTGAGATTCGTGAAAAAATTGCCGAGACTCGCATCCACCGGTTCGGGCACTACGTGCTGGTAACCCCGCGCGAGGGGCGACAGCAGATAGCGGTAAGTCACATCGTTGAAGTGGAAAACGGGACGATTGATGATTTCCAGCGGGTCCCGGTACTCCCCCGTTGGCGATTCCATGGCCACCACCGCGGGCGGATTGGCACGCTCGCCCTTTTCAGGATAGAGAGGTTCGCTGATTTCGCTGACCGGCTTTTCTTCAACGGAGGAACAGGCCACCAGCGCACACAATGCCAGGGGCGCAAGCAGCCGTTTATACCATGGGATTCTGAATTTTACGGGTACCGTTAACATGCACTATCCAGTCGTTGACAGAAACTCGCTGCGCCGCCCGGTTTGATGCTGCCGGTGCCAGGGTGCGCAGGCGTTGCTTCTTATACGCACGCAAACGCGTCTCTACGTCAAGAAAGCAGGTGGCGGTTTATCAATAAGAAAAGTCAGCAGGAGGGAAATGCGGGTATTTGACCAGATAAGAATGCAGTCATATGCCCGAAAAGTGTCTGAACCCGCAGCCAGGATGAAGAATTGCGCACGACACCGGGGATTCGACGCGGATCAGAGGGCGCAAAGTGCGTGCAACAACGCCGGTTTCGCTATACTGCTGCGGCGTCACTGCAGCGGAGTCGGCGGGCGGTGTTTTCCCGGTGAATGCCGTCCATGAATTACATATGACCCAAGTTCAACCATGCCATTAGCCTTTGCCGAAACACACGCCTTCGCCGCCCGCTTGCCCCTCCCGCTGCGGTACTGCCTCCGCCTCGGGATTTGCCTGCTGCTGGTCGCCGGATTTTCCCGGCCGGCGCTGGCGGATAATCTGCGTTTTCGCCACCTGCTGACCAGCGACACCTACGAAGGCGACAGCATCAGCACCAGTACCAGTATCGTGCAGGATTCCGCCGGGTTTATGTGGTTTGGCGGCGAGAATGGTCTGGCTCGCTACGACGGCAAAGACGTCAAGGTTTATCAGGCGGAGCCCCAGACGCCGGGCGTCCTCAGCAGCAGCTATATCTGGGATCTGGTGATTGACCGCACTGGCGTGCTCTGGATGGCGACCACCAACGGCCTCAACCGCTACGATCCCAACCACGATACCTTCTACAGCTATACCACCCTTGAATACCCGGACCTCGCGGATAATCTCATCCGCAGTCTGGCGGTGGACGAGCATAACAATCTGTATATCGGCACAGCTAAAGGTCTGAGCGTCCTCAACAGCGACCGCACCGTTTTCAAAAATTACGTCAACACCCAGAGCAGCGACAGCCTGGTGCAGAATTTTGTGCGCAGCGTTTTCGTTGACCGCTCCAACCGGATCTGGATCGGCACCAGTGCCCACGGTCTCGAACGCTTCGATCCGGCCACGGAAACCTTTGAACACTTCGGCCATATTGATGAACCGGTTTCCGTCAGTCACAACAATGTCTCGGCCATCGCCCAGGACCATCTCGGCCGGATCTGGATCGGCACTTACGGCGGCGGCGTCAGCTTGCTTGATGAGGAGACGCGGACGTTCCGTCGCTATCAGCACGAGCCGGAAAAACCCAACTCCCTCAGTGGCAATACGGTCTGGGATATCTTCAGCGATCGCGACAACAACCTGTGGATCGCCACGTCCACTGGCGGGCTTTCCCTGTACCGGCCCGACACCGATGATTTCGAACGCATCGTCAACCGCCCCTACGATGCCCAGAGCATTCTGTCCAACAGTAACCGTTCGATATTCCAGGACCGCGAAGGCGACCTCTGGATCGGCAGCTTTCCGTCGGGCATCAATTACCTGAACCGCTCCAGCACGCGGGTCGAAAACTATTTTCATCAGCCGGACGACAAAACCAGCCTGAGCCACAGTGGCATTCTGGCGTTCATGGAAGACAGCAGCGGCACCCTCTGGGTGGGCACCGAAGGCGGATTGAACGCCTTCGACCCCAAGACCGGCCGCTTTACCCGCTATCTGCACGATGACAAAGACCCCTACAGCCTGCGCTCGGACGTGGTGCTGGCCATCGAAGAAGATTATGACGGCTCTCTGTGGATCGGCACCTGGGGAGGCGGTCTGCACCGGTTCGACAAAGCCACCGGCCGCTTCCACAATTACTATCCCAGCCCCCAGATCCAGGGCAGCATCAGCAGCGAATTCATCTGGGACATTCTGCTGGACAGCAATAACGACCTGTGGATCGGCACCGAGGCGGGCGGGCTGAACCGCTACGACCGGGAAACTGACCGCTTCGAACTGTTCACCGGGCCGGACGATACCGCCGATCTGAGTTCCTTCAATTTCATCTGGTCAATTCTGGAAGATCACAATAATCGCCTGTGGCTCGGCACCCTGAGCGGGCTGGCGATGTTCAACCGCACCGAAGGCACCTTCACCCGCTATCAGCACCAGCCGGACAATCCCCAGTCCCTCAGCAGCGATCTGGTCATCAAGGTTTATGAAGACAGCCGCGGGCGCTTGTGGATCGGCACCCAGGACCAGGGGATCAGCATCTTCAATCCCAACAACGGCACCTTTCACCGGCTCACCCGGCAGCACGGCCTGCCGTCGCTGGCGGTCGCGAGTTTCATCGAGGACAACAACGGGTTCATCTGGGCCGGCACCGTCAACGGTCTGGCCCGCATTGACCCCAACACGTTCGAGATCCGCAGTTTTGGTCGCGGCAATGGCCTGATCAGCAGCCATTACAATCGCGACGCCAGTTACAAGGACGAGATCGGCCGCCTGTATTTCGGCGGCACGGAAGGTTTCAGCATTTTTCATCCGGCGGATCTGGAAACCAACCAGGATGCGCCCACCGTCGTCATCACGGGGTTTTCCGTCCTGAACCAGCCCGTGGACATCGGCAAACCGGGATCACCCTTGACCCAGGCCATCGAGAACACCGATCACATTGAGCTGGGCCACGCGGACTCCACCTTTGCCTTCACCTTTGCCGCTCTCAGCTATCGCTCGCCAGATCGCAACCAGTACGAATACAAGCTGCAAGGCTTCGACACCCGCTGGATACCCAGCCGCGGCAGCAATACCGCGACCTATACCAACATCGACCCCGGTACTTACTATTTCAAGGTGCGCGCCGCCAACAGTGATGGCGTCTGGAATGCCGAAGGCACGGTCATCAAGATTTCGGTGCTGCCGGCGCCCTGGCGCACCTGGTGGGCCTACGCCGGTTATATGCTGCTGGCAACGCTGGTGATGCTCGGTGTCGTGCGCGCAAAAATGCGTCAGGTCGAACTGGAAAAGGAAAAACGGGTGAACGCCAAGCTGCGCAAACTCGACCAGCTCAAAGATTCGTTTCTCGCCAATACCTCCCATGAACTGCGCACCCCGCTGAACGGCATTATTGGCCTCGCCGAAGCCCTGGCGGACGGCGCCTTCGGCAAGCTCAACAACGATGTGATCTATAACCTCAACATGATCGCCATCAGCGGCAAGCGTTTGTCGGCGCTGATCAATGACATCCTCGATTTTTCCAAGCTGTCCGAGGACCGGCTGGTGCTGCGCAAGACCGCCGTCGATTTATATAACGTCACCTGTAACGTATTTGCGTTATTGCGCACGCTGGCGGACAGCAAATCCGTCCGGCTGGTCAACGAGGTGCCGGTGACGCTTGCGAAAGTCGAAGCGGACGAGAACCGCCTGCAACAGATCCTGATCAACCTGGTGGGCAATGCGATCAAGTACACCGATGAGGGTCATGTAAAAATCTATGCCCGGGCGCAGGAGCACGGGGTGCTGGTGGCCGTCGAAGATACCGGCACGGGCATCACCACGGCGGATCAGGAACAGATTTTTTCGGCCTTTACGCAACTGGAAAGCAAAGACAATCGCGAGTACGGCGGCACCGGTCTGGGCCTTGCCATTACCAAGCAGCTCATCCAGCTCCACGGCGGTCAGTTGCACCTGGTATCCGTGCCGGGCAAGGGCTCCACGTTTTCGTTCCATCTCAAACTGGCGTCGCCCCAACTGGCGGAGCATGCCGCCGCCCAGACCAGCAGCCTGCCGCTGGTCGTGCAGCCCGCCGCCGACGCCTCCCCTGCCGTCGCCCGGCCAGCCCACGACCATCAACAGGGGGAAATCCAGCTCGACCCGACACCCGACGCCCAGTCCTTTACGGTGCTGATCGTCGATGACGACCCGGTGAACCGCATGGTGCTGTCCAGCATTCTCAACCTGCACCAGTTCCGCTGCGTGGAAGCCAAATCGGGGCAGGAAGCGATCGATGTGGTTGAAAGCGGCGCGCCGGTTGATCTGATTATTCTGGATGTAATGATGCCGCGCATGAGCGGCTTCGAAACCTGCATGCGCCTGCGCGCGCTGCGCCCGGTAGAAACCCTGCCGATCCTGTTTCTGACGGCCAAGCACTTCAACGACGACCTGGTGCGCGGTTTCGTCGCCGGCGGCAATGACTTTCTCACCAAACCCATCGCCAAAAACGAACTGCTTTCACGGGTCAACACCCACCTGCGTCTGCTGCAAATCACCCGCAAGCTCACCATCAGCGCCCGGGAGCGCACCGAAGAAGTGCATTCGGCCTACCGCCAGCTCCACTGGCTCGACGAACTGGTGCACCTGATCAATCGCAGCGACCAGAAGCAGCAGCTTTTACAGGACACCCTGGATCATCTGGAAACCTTCCTGCACCCGGGGATCAGCCTGTGCTACTGGCAGTATCAGGAACAAACCGCCAGCTTCCGGTGTTGCGCCATCAGCCGCAAATCGCCGCGCCACTTTCTCGGATTGAGTTTTCACGCCCCCTGGAACAAAACCAACATGCTCGCCTGGAGTGCGGCCAGTCAGCGAGTGATCACTTCGCTGCGACCGGCCAATTCACCGGTTGAAAAATTCGAATGCTATCCCCGGGACAGCGTCCTGGATGTTTTTGCCGTGGATTTCGAACAGGAATTCGAAGGACTGATCATTCAGCAGATCGACCGTCGCGCCGGACAGGATCGCCAGTCCTGCCCGGAAAGCCTCAAGCGCATCCATGCCCATCTGACGGCGGCGGTCATCAAGTCCCGGACCTTGCCGTAAGGTCCAGGCACTGAAGCCGTCGATCTGGCAGCGGCGATGTGGTGACAAAGCGTTGCGCCCGCGGCTCAGACCGCCATTCATCGCCCACTGGCCGCCGTTCGTCTGATACATCAGGTCAGCCCCGCCTCCCCGCAGCAACCCACGGCTTTTTGACGGCTTGGTTCTAAGTCACTTTCAGCGGCTTTCTTCCAAAAAATCCGCCCGACGGTTATTTAAAACCGAACCACTTCGCATTCATATGCAAACGGCGGATCGAACCCGCGCCACCTTGTTAATCCGGTTATAAACCCCGGCCACCGACTCAAAAATTCTTGTCTTTTTTGTCTGCACGATACCTTTCGCCGTCAAGTTTTTGCCGGAGCCGCTCAACTAATCTTAAGAGGAACAATTACTTCCATCCCGCGATGGCCGAGCAGTCATTTTCAAGAATGAGTTAATGAATAGTTTCCGGAACACTTTTCTGATAATCAGCTGCGCAGGTCTATTGAGCAGTTTAACGGCGTGTGGGGGCGGCGGTACGGCGGCGAAGACGGACGCCATTGTTTCGCAACCCGGCATCAGCGCGCCCCTGCCGATCAATTCCGGCGGCCCCGGTCTGGTTGTTCCTCCACCCGAGTTTCCGGTCCAGGAAGCGGCACCGCCAGGTGCCGATGGCGTATTGCTGAGCGGTCAGATCACCTTTGATCACGTGCCTTTCGACAGCCGCCGCTTTAAAGGGCTGAACTACCCCGGCACCGTAGCCCGCCCTGCCCGAGGCGTCACCGTGCAGTTACTGGATGACCGCAGGCAGGTGACCGCTACCGGTCAGACGGACGACCAGGGTTACTATCAATTAACGGCCTGGAAAAATACTGACGTTCAAGTCCGGGTGCTCGCTGAACTGGCCAGCCGGGGAACCGGCTTCCGGGAAATCAAGGTGCGCGACAATACCCGGGCCAATGCTCACTATGCGCTCGACGGTGCACTCGTCAGAATCGGCGACAGCCCCCAGCATCGGGATCTGCACGCGGCCTCCGGATGGGCCGGTGGCGGTTACACGGCACCGCGCAGTGCTGCGCCGTTTGCCATTCTCGATTCAATTTATAGCGGTTTGCAGACTGTCTTGCAGGTGGCGCCCGACCTGGTGCTGACGCCGCTGGATGTTTACTGGAGCCCGGACAATATCACCCTGCGTGGCGACCTGGCCAAAGGCGAGATTGGCACCTCGTTTTTCACCTCGGCCGGTCCCGCAATTTATTTGCTGGGTGCGGCCAACAACGATTCGGATGAATATGATCGGGCCGTTGTCCAGCACGAATTAGCGCATTATCTCGAACATGAACTGGGGCGCCCGGAAAGTGTCGGCGGCAGTCACAACATCAACAGCCGTCTCGATCTGCGGGTCGCCTTTTCCGAGGCCTGGGGCAATGCCTTTGCGGGCATGGTATCCGGCGACCCGTTGTACCGCGATTCCCTGGGATCTAATCAGTCCAGCAATTATGTGATCGATGTGGAAACCACCAGTCTCGGGCAGAAGGGATGGTTCAGTGAAGATACGGTGCAATCGATTTTCTACGACTTGTTCGATGACGCGGCTGACCGCAACGACACCATTTCTCTGGGATTCCAACCGATTTTCTCCGCTTTGTTCAGCGATGAGTTTCTGGATGCACCTGGCGTTTCCTCAATCTATTCGTTTACCGAAGTTTTAAAACAGCACAATCCCGCATTTGCGCCCGCCATCGATCAGTTGCTGACGGATTCCAGTATCTTCGGCCGGGGCTGGCTGGGGAACGGCGAGAAAAATTCCGGTCAAACAAACCATGCACTGCCGGTTTTTACCGCGTTGACACCGGGCACCGCCCGGGATGTGTGCAGCGACAACAGCGTGCAGGAATACAACGGTCTGGCCGTGCGCCGTCTGCTGGCAGTGTCGCTGCTAAAAAGCGCGACCTACCGATTTGTCGCCCGCAATAGCGGCGGTGCACTGGCAGTATCCAATCCGCAAATGCGCCTGTTGCAACGTGGTGAGCAACTGGTTTCGTCCCGCAGCGCCTCGGCCAATGTGGAAACCTTCAGCCGGTCACTGACTGCGGGTGACTATGTGCTCGAAGTTTATGAAGAAGGCAATGTCGACCGGGATACCAGTACCGGTGGTCTGGCCTGCTTTACTGTCACCGTTAATTGAGGTTGATTTCATGCACAGCAAGATAAATCCCACCCTCAGATTGTTGCTGTTGAGCCTGGGTGCGGCGCTCACCACCGCCCTGCTTCTGTTGTCCGGGCAGCATCTGCGAGCTCAGCTGCAAAGCGATGACGAACCTGCACCGGCGCTGCAACCGGACGACAGTCACCATCATGATCCCGTGGGAAAACCCGGTGCAGCCGTGCAGCTCATCGGACCTTCCGTCACCACCATGGAGCTCCACGAGCAGCGGGAGCTGCACTTGATCCTTGCCCTGGAGCCGTCACAAACCCTTCTCGTTACCGTCCAGCCGGAAGACGGCCTGGTGCTGGTTTCGTCCCAAAGCGAATGGTCGTTCACGTCAACCTCGGGAGACGTTGAATTGCCGCTGAGCATTTATGCGGCGACCGCGGGTAATCATTTTGTGCACGTGTTCGTCACCACTGAAGACGCGAACGGACGACGTGCCGCCCGCGCTATGGCCATGCAGGTGCGCGTGGGCGCGGATGCCGTTATGCAAATGCAGTACAAACAAGCGGCGCAACCGCCCGCAGCGCCCGCTTTTGTTTCACTTCCGGCGACGGAAACCGTGCGCTGAACCAAATCGTGTGCGGGTTCCGGTGACCTGAAGCAGCACATCGTCCGCAACCGGATTACGGTGCGCCGGAAACGCCGTATCGCCCGGGCGCGGCGCGGCGATTTTTGCAGTCATGTCCTGCGCAGCCAGAACTGACTGCAACCGCTATTCTGCGTGCAATTGTGGCGGGTTCCTGCCGTCGGGATTGCTGTACAATGCGCGCCATGGATATTTCTTACCTTCTCGACGATCTCAATGACGCACAGCGACAGGCCGTGGGGGCCGCACCTGGACATCAGC
>CAZJKJ010000010.1:0-76881 GCA_964546435.1 uncultured Cellvibrionaceae bacterium | reverse complement strand
GTTGATTGATTCTCGCTTGGCATTCAGGCGAATCACCGGAGTCTTGCCCCTGGGGCGCAACCTCGCTCATGCTGGCAGTCATTGCGTAAGCCTGTCTCGTCGTCCCAGTAAATCTCAGCATTTTCCTGCTTAGCCCTGGAACATGCCAATCTGTTTTGAACCCCGATTGTTTAAGTTAATTGTTTTAGGCGAGGTTGCGTCGTCTCTATGTCTCCCAACCGCCAAGCCCAAAGTTCTTCAAGACGGTGATTGAGGTTATTTTCGCACGCAGCCGACGCCTGGGTAAGAGGATATTTTACCTTTTTCTTGTACGTAATTGTCAGTCTTGGCCCGAGTACGGCAGGTGCGGATACGAAAATGTTGGGCATTCACACATACTGCTTCGTGCCGGGCTGGGCGAGCAGGCTTGCTGGCAGCACTTGGGCGATGCTAGCATCCGCACCTTGGCATTTGACGCCGCCCGGGTATTCTTGGCAATGGCAGCGTCGCACACTATATTCACCCGCAGCAGCATCTTCCGGAATGGCGCCGCAGACAAGGGCGCTGGGTTTTCCTCCTGGCGCGGGCAATCTGCTCGAAATCCCGAGAAGTAGCATCAACTTGGATTTTTTCGGATACACCCATGAGAAAGAGCATGTATCAAAGCGTCTACGAGCGGCTTTGTCCTGATGATATTCTTGAGCGCGATGACCCGCGAAGGCCTGCCATTATCGCTGAGATGAAAGATATTGCCGCCGCAAAGACAGATATCGAAGCCGTTAAGGTGGTTGAGTGGTGGGGCGTGTGGCCGAACGAGCAGCATGCGACGGCGCTCGAGTTTGTTCAGCAGGTGCGCCGGCTGCTTAGCCCCGGTGAGGCTTAGCTCGCCCTGCGCAGCGTGATTGAGCTGTACGAACTCAGCACTTTCTGTGCTGCCTAGTCCCGATTGGGCGTATTTCCCGAATCTATCTCAGCCGAGCCTAATGCGCCATCACTGCCCTGTGCCTCAGGGCGCTTATACTTCACAACCCTGTAAACCGATCCTTTGCTCAGCATGCTCTGGGCGATTTTTCGGGTCTCAAACAGTCTGGGGCTAATATTGTTGGGCATATAGTCGCCCATGACGTTTTGAATTGCCCATTGCTCTCGTTTCATTTGTCTGTCCGATATTTGTGATGTGCGTCATGCACTTCGTCTGTATTTTTGCATAAAAGTTGATCAGCGCGTAGACCTTTCGTGGCGCGCAGATCATTATCCTCCCCATCGGGCCGGGTCCATGTACGGACAAAGGATGGACAATGACAATAAAGCATATCTTCACCGAGTTTTGCCGCGTCTCGGCTCTGCGCCCTCTTAAACAGTATCTTAAGGATTGGCCGCGTATGAACATGGCATTGCACGCCATTAGATCGGTCGCGCTGATCTTGTGCTCATCAGCATTATTACTTGGCTGTGGCGCGGATGACGGGCAGGACGCCTCGAGCAGCTCCAGTTCGTCCTCAAGTTCAACATCAAGCTCCAGCTCCAGCTCAACATCAAGCTCAAGCTCAAGCTCAAGCTCAAGCTCCACATCCTCAGGCCGACCCGGCCTGGCTGCCTGTCCGTCAACGGGTCAGTGCCGAATTCTGCCGATGGGAGATGCGCTTACGCAAGGAATCACGCGAGGCGCAGATCGTAAGTTCTCCATTGCGGGCGGCGGCTACCGCCCACATCTGTTTGAGCTGGCGCTTGGCGATGGGCACGACATCACGTTTGTTGGAACTATGAGCGATGGCCCTGAAATGGTCGCCGGAAGGCCGTTTCCGGCGAACCATGAGGGGCACGCCGGCTGGTTGACGTTCGACTTTCTCGACATCATCCCGACGCCAGCGCTTGATTTTGATCCGCACATCATTTTGCTGCACGCAGGTGCAATGGACCTGCTTTCAATTGAGTACGTCTCGGCTGCGCAAAACCTGGTAAACCTCGTCTCCACGATTACCGCGCACCGCCCGCAGACCCTCATCGTGCTTGCGACGCTGCCCGATGAGTTTTCGGATGCGCTGACTAATCTGACAAGGAATCACTTTAACAGCACGGTTCGCGAGCTGGCAGCGGCGAGTGAAACCGATCGCATTATCGTGGCGGATCTGGAGGAGCTCAATATTTTCCTTGCGCTATTTCCCCGAGAGGACGGCTACAGAACAATGGCGCAAGGCTGGTACGACGCCATCAGACCTCACCTATAACTTGCAACGGGCTTTATGGAAATGACTTTGCTCAACGACATGCGATGGCGCCGCTTGCGCACAGTTTCGGCGGCCTTCGCTTTAGGAGCCTGCATGGCTGGCGCGACCGGGTCGGTTCTCGCTGCAGATTCGTTCTTGGTCTATAGCGGCGATCCGCCGACTTCACACGTAATGCCCAATTACAGTCTGGTGCCACTGAACGGTAATGTCTTGCTTGATGGCGCTGATTTCTATGAGCGCGTCATGAAGGATTTTCCCGCAAGCGGCAGTCGGCTTCCCACCGATCAATCCAAGGTGAGATTTTGGCTGAACTATAAGTACATCGCCACCAGCGGCGATACGTACACCTACGAAGTTCCAATGCCAGCATCTGGTTACGGCACTTTTGCGGGAAGCCTGCCAAAAGGCTATTACCGCAAAATGAATTTTGGATTCAGGTGGGCGGACGCTAATGGAGCAGGGCAGGAGCTCGCCTTTAGATCTACTGACGATTTCACTATGGCCCGCATTGTGGTTCCTAATGTCCAGAAGATACCGGTTTATGCGTATGCTGAGTGGATGAACGAGGGGTATATCGATCCCTTCCCGATGCTCTCCGATACTGTTCGCATGCGCAACAAGTTTCGTAACCTCGACTACCCGATCTCCAGACTGGCAACAAATCTTAACAACGAATTTAAGAATAATTTTGGTTGCGCAGGCTGGTTTCAGTTTCGATTTTATGGCTTTGTGAGCGGGTTCGAGCGCGGTATTCGCGACGATGGGGATATGGCACGTCTTCCGCCCGGCATAACCGTGGTGCCAAGCATCACCTATTGCAACGGCAGTAGGCCTGAGCGTGTATCCGGGTGCGCCACACATAATGGTACCCGGATTGCAATTGATGCGGCTGTATTTAATCTGGGAGTCTATACACTGCAAGAGGCCATAGTCACGCTTCATGAGATCGCACACACAAAGGGACTTGATCATACCGAAGCGGCTGATAACCTCTTAAGCGAAGTGACCTCCAACACAAGCGTTGCGATACGCGAGGATCAGTGTCCCGCCATAAGCGTCGCAAAACGGTTCGTAACACCAGATCCTTGGGAGCAATAGCTCATGCAACAATTTTTAGTGTTTTTGATTGTATCGGCCTCAACCGTGTCAGTTCACGCGGCTGATCTGGCGCCACTTCCTGTGCAGGAGGCTCCCGCAGCTAAAGTTAACTCTCAGTCGGTAGGTGACAGCCGCGACAAAGGCCTCAGCAAGGTCCCCGTCACTCGTGAACAGCTTCTTGCGCTGCAAAAAGAGCTCGAGATAAAGCAGCAGGCAGTCTCCGCAAGGCTTGATCTTAAGCGCGAGAGTATGACTGAGCTTGAGCGCATTGCAGTCAAAGACGGCGCCTTCGATGCGCCAAAGAAAGAAGAGGTTATGCCCTATCGCTTTGAAGACGTGACGAGATTGCAGTCCATGCTGAGCGATCCTCAGTGGTCTAGCAGCTGGCGGCGCATCGCCACGACAATCGGAATGGCGGCTGATAAGAAGGCTGCTCTGGGGCTGGTGGAGTTTATCAAGAATGGGCCATTGCCTGAGGGCTACGAGGCAAGAGCCTCCGCCATCCGGTTGGGGGCGATCACAGCGCTCGCGCACACAATCGTTGATCAGGACATACCAGAAGTATTGGAATTTCTGCAGCGATTAACGGATAGCGAGTATGCACATTCACTCAATTTGGGGTATGCAGTGCCTGCAGACTCTATTCGCTATAACGCCTATCTTGCGCTTGCCGCGGCCGCAACCGATGAGTCGATGGCAATACTGGAAGGCCTTTTAAGTGGCGCTCAAGCAAAGAATGCGAAGATGTCCGTGCAGGGGATTTCTGTGGGCGGCGCAGAGTCATCGAAGCCGAACGAGACTGCGGCAAGAGATATTAGAATGCTTGAGCAGTACCTGGAATTCGGCAAAAGGCGACGGGCGGGGCTGGAGTAACTTGCATGTCTCGCCCGCACCGGTGGCGGCCGTTGCGCGAGCGCCTTATGGGTTCGCAGCGCGATGAGGCATGAGTTAGTATGATCCTGCAAGCCCAGCGACCCCAACTCGCGGATAACCAGGAGAATGCCCAGTGCGACATCTGCCCGATACCACCAAGCTTCCGGTCAATCTTGAGGCTGAGCATGAGCGCTACCTTGCGGCAGCCACCAGCGAGCGCACAAGGCGCACTTACCGCAGCGCCATTCGACAGTTCGAGCGCTGGGGCGGAAAGCTTCCGACCGATGAGCTCACTCTCATCCGCTACTGCCTGGAGCGGGCAAAAACGCTGAACCCGCGCTCGCTTGACATTCACATAACGGCCATCAGCCGGTGGCATTACTATCAGGGTCTTTTCGATCCGACCAAAACCCCGCGAGTGCACAAGACCCTGGAGGGTATCCGCAGGGTTCATGGACGCCCGAAAAATAAGGCGAAGGCCCTACAATCGGAGCAGCTGCGAGCGGTGATCGCCGCGATTGATGAGCGTCCCTTAGGGCCCAGAGCCGCCCGAGACCGGGCGTTACTGCTCACGGGTTTTTTCGGGGGCTTTCGGCGCAGCGAGCTTACGGCGCTTAGCCTCAGTGATCTTCTTTTTGAGACGCTCGGTGCCAAAATCGTTTTGCCGCGATCAAAGACAGACCAGACTGGCGAGGGCATGGTTAGAGCGATCCCCCGATCGGCAGGCGCGCTGTGTCCGGTGACGGCGCTTGAGCGCTGGCTTGAGCTTAGTGGCATCGAATCCGGCCCGGTCTTTCGCCCGGTTAACCGCCATGGGGGGTTGTTGGGTGTGGCTTTGTCTTCTTCTGCGGTCAGCGAGATCGTTAAACGCTGCTGTAAGGCGGCGGGCATTGCTGATTGGGACGCTTATAGTGGCCATAGCTTGCGAAGCGGCATGGCGACATCAGCCTCGCGCGCCGGAGCGAACTTCGCTGATATTAAGCGCCAGGGCGGTTGGCGTAGCGATCACACGGTTTGGGAGTACATCGCCGAGGGTCGGGCGTACGAGGATAATGTGGGCAACGCCCTGCACGCGGCGCTTGAGCCGTGAGGCCGGGCTTGCGCCTGCTTGCTCGGGGCGGCACATCTCGAATCCATTCTTAGGCAACTGGATCGCCCCGATCGCCAGGGTGGATCTTTACCACAGCGCCTGCTTTGGCCCGGAGCAAGAACTCAAGCTTGCGAAGGTGCTTTTGCTGGCTCTGGTATTGCCCCATGGCAATCACCGCAACGGCAAGGGCAACAACAGCCACTGCGCCAACTGCTTTAATGGATATTTTTATCTCACGCGGGCGCGCCACATTTGCCTGATCACTCATCACAAGCGGCATGTCGCGGCCAATTATCTCAATAGATCTGTACGGAAGTTGCAGCAGGGCCCATAGCGCAGCTGTCATCAAGGGATTCTCAGCCCCCGCGACTGACCACGCCATCAACGACAATCCTCCATATAAAAGACCGAAAGCCAGCATTTTGGTGTGACCATCTCCAATCAGAAGCGAGGGATACATACACATCGCACGCTTGGTCGCATCGCTTTGCACCGACTCAAGTGCGCTCTTTGCCTTTTTGGTTGCGTGAGCGCAAAAAAGCCCAAGCGCAACGTAGATGCCGATCAATATCCATGTAGCCTCCGCTTTTGCGGCAACGCTATAGTTTAAAAGAGGCACTTGCAGGGCCTGCTCGTCTCCTGTTAAGTACAGAGCCGAGGTACACGCAACCGCAACAGACAGAATCAGGGCGTGATCGGCTTTTTTAATGGCCTCGAAAAAGTTCGACACCACTATTTCATGATCTTTCATAAGCACCCATGCCCGTTAAGCAACTGCCTTTGATACGCTGATTCATTTAAAGCACTCCCCTTTTTGCCTCATCCTCGCTGAGGTCATTACCCTGGTATGCTTTGGGAGCCGCCCTCTGGCATCGCTAATCGTTGCGGGCGCAGAGAATAGCATCATGACCTGAAAGGAGCGTGATCTTAGCCTGGGCTCGATCGATGATCGTGATTATCTGCCGCGCGGCACGAATATCGTCTATATCCCCATCAGCGCCTAATGGGCGAGCGCCGCTTGCTTTGCCGGTTATCTGCCTTTGGCATATTGCATCGAAATGCATGAGCAGCTCGCGGGGGTGGCAGAAGATCCGTGGCCGCAGTTTCAGGGGCGGTAAACTGTGGGATACAAATAATGTTGGTAACTAAACAGCCTTGGAACCCGCATTGCGGCGGGTTCAACCGAGCCGACCAAAGAATAATGCTGGTAACTTTTCGGAGGTCACGGCTAGAGCCGGGCGCATACCAGTCTTGAGTTTCAGTTAGGCAGCCATGCGGAATTACTGAGATCCCGCCATCTGCTGATTGTTGCAACGGGATCTTCGAGCGCTTCGATTAGCAGAGATTCTGTCTCGCCCGTATAGCAAGAAAGACCGTCACCTCGCACGACCAATTCTGGCGGAAGTCCTGCCTCAATGGCTTTAGTGGCAAACCGAGCTCCAAATCCTCCGTTGCAGTCTCCATCCTCGGACGAGAAAAGAATTACAGAGGCATCGAAGGTGGCGCTCACGTTCGCTATCAGATCTTTATCTATCAACGGGATGATGATTAGGTCACCATCAAAATACACATCGCTAGCATGCTTCAAATACTCTACAGCCAACATATACAAATCAGGATTCACACGAACACCAACACTCGGCCACATCATGAAGCTGTGTTCTCGAAGGCCAGATCCAGAATCATACAGTACAGAATTGCGGTGGTGCTTCATCTAAATTTCCCTTTTTCTTGGCTTAAAGTTACCAACTTTATTAGTACGCCACAAAAACGCCCAGATGCCAATGCGCTTTATGCGGCGGTTCTTTACATAATATTGTAATATATATATACTTTGCAAAGTAACGAACCCTGGAGTTTTTTTTGATGAAAGTAGTTGTGCTTGCGGCTGTGGCAATAGCGCTTAGCGGCTGCGTCTCGAGCATCACTGGCGCACACTCACCGCCTGCGCTGGGCGCTGAGCGCTGCGCGCCAGGTACAGGGGCTGTGATCGGGCACACTTATCATCTGCACCTGGTGCGCGGAGCGCAGATCATCCACCAGGATACGTTCGATACCGGTCTTAATCTAAAGGAGCCTTATCGGGCCGAAACCGTGAGGCCCCGCTCCTATGTGTCCGAAAAGGACAGCGTGTATCAGAACGGGCGGATTTTGCGATCCACCGAGGCACTAAGCGCCGCCAATGAGCGGGTGTTGATTGATGTGCTGCCGGATCGCACCGGCTACCGATACTCTGGCGAGATCAGGGTCGTGGATTATTACCGCCGCATTGGCGATGAAGCCTCAGGTATCGAGCGCCCGGTTTACTTTCAGATGCAGGTAAGTGGGCAGAGTGAGCTTGGCGTACCGGTGCGCGCAGCCGGCTCATCGGCCACCCCGAGCGCCTATCAGGCGCTTTTCAATCAGATCGCGCCCGCCGCGCAGCACGAGCAGTACACACTTGAGATTCTTGGGTGCGCAAGATACGAGCCGGCCGCGCCGCGTCTGATCGAAACACCTATCGCGCCGAAGATGCCGTAAATTGCAGAGAGCGTGTTCCCGTACTGGCGCGAAGGTTCGCTTTTATTGACGTTTGTTTATATTCTCACTATATTCTGGCCTGACTTCACCGAATAGTGAGACTCCATGTTTACAGTCGATATCAAGCAAGCGCACTGGCGTGAGGATCCGTGTCATCTGCTCAGTGATGCCTACATCAACATCAGCTATCGCGGTGTTGTGGTGGGGGATCTTGTGCTGACCCGATACGACTGGGCCAAGGCCCGTGAGCTAAGCTGCGCGACCAGGTGGCTCATTCGAGAGCCGTACCTCATGGAGTACAAAAAGCACCTGTTTGATCCCAGTAAGACCATTGCCACCTTGCCCCCGCTGATGCTTGCTGTTGCAACGAGCAACAAGCCAATCATCATCGTAGACTCTTTGCGCCTTAGCAGAAGGTTCCACTTCCACGATGCGGTTAATAGCCTGATGCACACCATTATTCACGGATGCTCCGGGGAGAATGTTCTGCTGCTGCTTTCGAACTGGGTCGGGATTGGCCAGATGGCGGCGAGCAGCACCGTGCAGATTCTGGATTTCTTTCACAAGCTTGGCATGCTTGGGCTCGATCATAAGACTCTGGTGTGCCATCTTGATGGTCCTTCCGAGCAAAGCGATTGCATAGATGAGGAGGGGGATCTGTTTCCCCTTGGTGGCTTCGATTTTGATCGGGACAGGCGCTGATTGTCGCATCAGGCAGTGCCATATCAGATAAATTGTGTTAAATTATGTATCAGGATAGATTCATAGTGTATACATTGTCATGTCTGATAATTCAATTTACGAGCAGATGCCGAGCGATCTTCGCGAGCTTTACGACTGGGCGAATGAGCGCTACTTTAACGGGCAGCTGCCTGCGCCCAAGTCCATAGAGTACTGCAGGCGAACCACCCGATCGGCGGGCAACATGCGCCCCTTCATGATCCACAGCCCCTTTCGCTTTAGTATAAAGCTTGGTGATGTTTGCGTGTCGAACCCTAAGGAGAGGCTTAATACCCTGGTGCACGAGATGGTGCACATCTGGCAAGTCTACAAGGCGACAACTGAAAATAATCCAGCCTATCTCGATAAAGAGAGCCCCGGGCGCAAAGAGCCTGCAGGCTTTACCCGCGGGCACAAACACCATTTTAACAAAATGGCTGATGAGATTAACCGGCGGTTTACCGAAGTGCACGTGACCACATCTCTTAACGTGTGGGATATTGGTGCCGAAGATGAATTGGTGAGCCCGGTGCGCGGCTTTTTCGTGACCGCGGCCAATGTGTGGGGGCGCCCCATGACCGGCGGCTACTACTTTGCTCGCGATGACGGCTCGCTCTCGGGCGCGCTTATGGATGATATCTGCGCCCGGCACGTTAACATGGGCGAGATATCGGTCGTGCCCTTTGAGACCCGGGCCCCGATCGCGCAGATGTTGACCCGCCTTACGCTCAAAAACACACTGCCGCGGCGCACAAGCGAACCGGTGTTTCACACAAAGAAGGCCCTTGACGGGATCCGCAACCACCCAAGCACAGCGCTCGGTGAGCCGCTTGTGCGCACCCGTACTGCGGTAAAGGCCGCTGCTGCGAGCGCGATGCCTGAGATTTTGACGTCCATTTTTGATGAATACGAAGGCTATCTGGAACTGGATATGCTGAGCGCGCTTGAGTGCGGTATCGAGCACGCAAAGCAGCACCACGCTCATACGATGCCAGGGGCCATTGAGCTGCTTGGTGGGGCCCACCCGCAGATCTGGCCGCCGCGCGCAACCCAGGAGCTATTTGATCGGTGGCGCTCGATAGACTGCCCCTTTGATGTATTTAAGGCTGCGCCACATCAAACCCGGCTGCAGCGCATCGCGCAGAAGCTTGCGCAGAAGGACTCCGCCGCCGCCCAGCGCCACCTCACCCGCCTGCTTGCCGAGTCGGGCATATCAAGGTTTCCAAACCCGCTTAGCGTCAAGCGTGCTGCGTTTATGTGCCAGTACTCCTCGAAGGCGCTCCCGGGCGCAAAGCCGGTGCGCCCGATGGAGCTTAGGGCGCAGCTGGATCAGCTTAGCTTTAATGAAATAAAAACAATGACGCCACTACAGATCGCAAACACCCTGGGCATTGATCTTGCGCTTAAGCGTGAGGAGTTTACCGGACGTATGGTCGCGGCGAGCTACCAGTGCCGTGGAAGCGCCGATGTGGGCGAGATTGAGCGGCTTTGGCAGATCTCTGCCACAGACGGCCAGGCGCTGGTGCGGCAGGCCTCTCTCGGCCCTCTGGTGCAGTGCCTGTCGCGCTATCTGGGAGGCCCGGGCGATGACCGGCTGTCAGCGCTTGAGGCGTCGAGCTGGCACGCCCCCTTCGCCTCACGCATCGGTCAGGCGCAGTTCTATCGCATTATCACCGATGCGTTTGAGCAGATGGTGCTAAGTGAAGTGCGTACCCGGCTGGAGGATAAAGAGATTAACAAAACTGCAGCGAGGATGCGAGGCGCCGCAAAAATGTTTCTAAAAGATGCCACCGACCCGCGCTGCAGCCAGATGGAGCTGTTTTAGCTATCGATCCTGGGCCTGCGCAAAGCGGCGAAGTCTTCGAAGCGCCTCGCGCACGGGGGGCTCGGCGCTTTGGGCGCAGATCACCCAGATGTCCTTCTGGGGGCTCTCGCCGAGGGCGAGCTCGGGAAAAACAATATTGGCGAGCGCTCGAGGAAACTCCACCGCACAAACGCAGCTGCCATCCACATCGGTAATTGTGATCACCTGCGCAAGGCTAAGCCCGAGTCTCATTTTATTGTGGATATGTTGTGCGAGCTTCTGGAGCCGCCCGGGGCTTACCCCCAGCATTGCAATCTCCACATCGGCCGAAAAGCCGCTTGTGCAGCTAAGCGAGCCGAGCTCGCCTGTGCCGTCCGCCTTACTCGATTCGATTCGGATCACTGCCCACTTAGCCATCTTAAATGCACACCCCATGACCGCCTTGCGGTTTTGGCGCCGGCTGCGGCGCGCTCTTGGTATGTACTGTACGATAGTTGAGCTATCAGGCAACCACAAATTTTATTATAACGCCGTCCATACTTATATTATTAATAAATATAAATATCTGCCACTTCAGCGCGCATCACCTGTAGCGCCAGCTCGCAATGATGCGCAAGCCCGTGCGTAGGCTGTAGATCTGCGGGCCGGACCTATCAAATACACCACGTCCAATCAAATCATCGGCCCGAAGATCAGGCCTTGCAGCCCGAAGATCCGCGATCGCGGCCGCCCCAGCACAGCCCAGGTTCGGACTTAAATAAATTTCGCTAAAATATAGTTGACGCGATGCTGTGCTCTTTGCGATACTTAAGGTGTTGCCAAGGCAGCACCTTGTTGTTTTTATAGTTTGTAAGCACCCGGGATTTTTGAGTTGTAGCCTCTTTATCCCTAAACTGCGCCGCCAAATCAGGGATGATTAGGCGGCTCATTTTTTTCTGCCTCACCCTCACCCTCACCCGGATCGATCGATACTGTGACTTTGCAGCCGAGCGCGTGCAGCATTGTGATCAATGTGCCGACAGAAAATTTCGAGACGTGGCCGTTGGCAAGATTGCTCACCCGCGGCTGTGAGATATTCAAGATCGCCTTTAACTCACTTTGACTCAAGCCCTCAGCGGCGATGATCTCGTTGATGGTTGCCACCAGAGACGATCTAAGCTCGAGCAATCGAGCGCCCACTTCAGCGTGTGGTATCTTCTTTGTTTCTATCATTGGTGCCAACTCTGATTCATATCAATATAAACATAATATATCGGATATAAATAAATTGGTCAACACTAGAGCCGCAAGATAATCACTCAACGCACTGCCTATAAAAGCAGTGCCGGTAAGTGCTGCCTCTTAGATCGCGGCGTAAATTGGGAGGATCAAAGACAATATCGACCCCACGATTTTGATGAACCATGTTATTGCTATTATCGCTGATGTCGTATTCCAGCCTCGCCTTACGGTGTAACCCAGAAGAGCGGAACAACCGAAAATAATCGCTAACGCTAGACAGCTTCGGGGCTATTTTACTTAGCGACGCCGCCGAGCGGCGCCGTAAAGGCGGCTCTTGCTTTGGGAGGTGCCCGTTGGCAGGCAGAAAAACACCCGGATAAAGGCTGTTGCGGTTTTTCCAAGCGCTCTATCGAGTCCGCACTCAAGCAAGGTGCTGATGATAAAGTTCACCGTAATGGCCACAACCGGCACAATTGTGGCTGCCGCAGCCGATGAGAATCCGCCCACAAACAAAATTGGAAAGAGCACAGACTCAGGGATTGTCAGTGATACGGCCCCTATTGCCAAACCGGCTATCGTAATCAGTCGACGCATACCAACACCTCTTGACGGTATCATATAGTATACCTAAAATATTTCTATATGTCAATTGGACCTGATCGCCCGCATCAATCATCTGCTCGGCCGGAGGATCCATCGCTATGCGAAAGTGAAGATCTTGTGCGCGGCGCGCAATGGATGCCTAACAACCCTGGATGCTTCATTTACTAACCCGCCCAGAGGGCGTAAAATTACACCCAGGAGAGTCCAGACAGGGCCAGTTGGCTATTAGGCGAGCGCAATATGAGAAATCCCAGATGAACGATGAATTCCGACTTTGGTTCGGCAGCAGCAAGATACTCGGCGATGATAAGCAGCCGCTGGTGGTCTATCACGGAACCCCGGATGCGAGTTTTGAGCAGTTTGAGGAGTTCTCATTTTTTAGCGCCGATCCTCAGTACGCATCAAAGTTCACCACCTCGGCGTGCGCCTCATCCTCCTTTTACGGGGTCACCGATCGGGCGCCGGCTGTTTTTCCTTGTTATCTCAAAATCGAAAACCCCTTTGATACAAGATTGCCGCCGCATCGCAAGCTCTACGAAGATCTGTACTATATGAAGTTTGGTAACGGGGCGGCCCTTACCGGGCTTGGCCTGCCTGATTGGGTTGAGGCGCGCGATCTGGCTGAGTTTTTAAAAGATGAGATCCCTGAGTTCGGGTTTGACGGGCTCTATATCGATGAGGGCAAGGATGCGGCCGGGCAGCGCCCGATGGCCTACATGCCGCTAAGCTGCACGCAGATTAGATCAGCCATCAGCCTCGGTGCGGCGCCAGGCCCAAATGCCCCTGCTGCCAGTGACAACGGCGATGCCAGCCGGTCATCGGATCCTCGCGGGTGGCAGCTCGATAGCGATGGGCCGTCTTTATAGTGCGATTCTTCACAGCCCGCTCTGCGCGGCCATCAGGGCCATTAGATCGACCCACCGGTTATTTAGCGAGCTCGCAGACCCCGTTAATAACCGCATTGCTGGCAATTAAAATGAACGGCATGCTACCCAGGAGCTCGCCCCTTTCATTTCGGTTTATCTGCAGATACTCATAAACCGTTTCCCCGATGGAGGAGATTACAGAGTAGCTGTTGGCCTCTGATTCGTAGACGGTGATCTTCTGGGCGCAACAGCTGTTTGCCGCGGACCCGCCAACCGTCACGCCCGTGCTTCGACTTACGTGAAAGGGCTCTAGCAGGTGCGGCCATATCGCGGCCTTGAGCGCTCCGGCGCTTGCGATGCTGTGCGCTGCCGTAGGGGTGCACTTAAAATCCTGAGTCCATCCTTTTGATGAAAGGGCAAGCAAACCGAACGCTATCACCATCTTTGATCCGAAGCGCGGCTGCATGATGTACCTCCTTTGCACGATACGAGCCATTGATTTGAGTGTAGTGTCGGTAGCGCCACAGTCAAATCTGCTACCCAGCCATCGACGCTGCGCCCGAGCGTAGCGCCCGCCTCGCTCGCACTTTGTCGTGCGCGCTCAAGCTCTGCATATGTTGACGCATAATAAATAAGTGTAATACTATATGCAAAGGTTGCCACCAGGGGCGCTAGCATGTACGTCGCACACTTACCGATCACAGGCCATCGAGTGGTCACACAAGATCCGATCTGCAGGCCTCTGCACGGGCAAAGAACCGATGGCGATGCAGCTCTCGGGGCGCACCCGCTGGTTTCGATTGATGATGCCTGGGCCTGCGATTCAGGCGGACTTGCCCATCGGGATGTTCTCTTTGCGGCGTTTGCGATTGCGCACCGTAAATGGCCCATGCCGATCGATTTTAAGTGCTGGATTGATCGCTGCGTGCTGGGCGACGGGGAAAAATCCCGGGCGGCCTCCACCGCCTGGACCAAGACCCGAGCAGGATCAAAATACCCAAACCGATGGCTGATCGTGCTGCAGGCAAAGCCTGGTTACTTACTTGAGGTGTGCTCATCGGGGCGCTGTCAGCACGCACACCCTCACCCTGGCCGCGTGCACCCGCTGTGTTTTGGTCCGGTGAAAAAGGAGCCGATCGCCCCGGGCAAGGTTATCGCATTTAACGCCCTTCTCGCCCACAGATTCAGCATCGATAAGTCGCTGGCGGGACGGCCCGCTGAGCCGTGCGTGTTTCTTAATGTTGCCGATCCGTACTTTGATCGCACCTGCTAAAGGATTTTTTGGGCTGCCCAATGACATCACAAATAATAACCAGACGCGGAGCAGTGTGCCCATGAACCATCCCGATCTTTACGCCACAGCCTCGATACTGATTACCTACGCCCTGCTGTCGCTTGGCGCGCTCATCCTTATCTGGATCTTTTATTGGCTGGTAGCAAGAGCGCTCGCGCTTTTCAATGCGCCGCTTCAAAGTGTTGCGTTCCGGGTCCTGTGTATCTGGCCTGTGGTTACGGCCCTCACGATGGCTGGTGCCGCCTTTGGGTACTTTATCGCACCTGGCTATACCGTGAAATACACGCTTAGTAATGGGCGATCGGATCTGGTGTTTCAAGGCATGGCCCATATTGGTTCTCGGGATTTTTATCGACACATTGATGAGCAGATTCGCTCCTACCGGGACGATGGCTATGTTGTGTTTCGTGAGGGGATTGGCGGCTCCGGGCAGGCACAGATCCTTGTTCGCAGCTGCGAGCTTCTCGAATCTAGCAATCTGCTTGATGTTATTGAGCAGCCTGAGTGTCTCGGAGGGATTTATCCTGAGGATATCTACGCGGACATTACCCATGAGCAGATGACGGATTTTCTTGATGCCAAATACCCCGATCTTGATGGGCCCCACGGGGAGCAAAACCTTCAGGTTAAATCTGATGCGATCGACAGCGTCTACGCGACGAGCATCGAGCGCAACGATGCTGTGAGAATTTACCGATCAAAGCCAGGGCTTGTCGCAACATCCATTGCAACCTTCTTTAATCGCGGCCGAACAAGTGGCGGGCATAATCTGGATCATGCCGATCTTTTTATCGATCATCGCAACGAGGTGATTGTTGATTTCATTAATAGTGCCGCTGGCGCAGATGTCTACATTTTCTACGGAAGCATGCACTTTGATGGCGTATTCAGGCTCCTTAAGCAGGCAGATCCTGACTGGAAAATACACTCGATCGAGTATGTGCGCCTGATGTAGCGGGCGGCCGCTGGCAGAAGGCTCCGGCGGTATGAGATCGCGCTGGTGTTTTTTGTGCCTAAAGCCTGGTCGTATCTGCTTTATACGATGGATATTGAGTGTAACTGCGTAGACGAGTCAATCGATCGCACGGTGCGCGCCGGGGCTCCGGATTGTGCATGTATATTGACTAACAAATAGTATTTTGTAATAATATATAGATCGATAACAAAAACAATAAGAACATCGATTATGGATCTGTTAATAGGGGTCTTACTTTTTTTAACCCTCGCGCTATCACTTGTGATGAGCGCGCTTGCCTCTGAGCTCATGTACCAAAGGCGCTACCGGATCTTGCGCGAAGCTGCCAGGCAGGTGCGCCCGCTTCGAAAGCTACCCGCGATCCGGGCGCAGTGCACGGCCAATGCTGCGCTTGCCCGTGCAGATACCTTTAATGGGCGCGCAGGCGATGCTTTTGAGCGCATTCGACTGGACACCCACGTCTAGCAAGCGCGTTTGCGCGCAGCTTTTTCGCCTCTACGCCGCAGCACTACCGTCTGAGCGCAGCTTGTAGCTGCGTAAATCCGCCGATATGCTGATCGCCCCGAAAGATCTGCGGCACCTGCCGAGGGGTCTGGCCGCTACGGGCCTGGATCTGCGCAATGAAGGCGTCTCGATCAAGATCCCGCCCAAGCTTTATCTCTTCAAACTCGACACCTCGCGCCTTAAGAAGCGCCTTTGCCTGATCACACATCGGACAGGCGTCTTTTGAATATATGGTGAATTTCTCCATGAGGGTTCCTGTTTCGAAAAGCCGCTGCACGGGCTTAAATCATTAGTGAATTTATAGTGTTAGCTGCGCCCACCAGATGATTACTCTGATTGGCGCCGCTGCCTGGATATGGGTTTTCTATACTAAATAACGGTCTAATATCTACATACCGAATTCAGCGTCCCGAGTCGGTTTTGGCTTGATGGCCTTGTTCCACAGCCGCTCATTGGCATCCTGCATCTGCGCATAGCCATAGCTTGTCATCTCGACAAGCTTATAGACCGGGCCGGCCTCGCACGCGCTGTAGGCGGCGCCATCGGGATTGAACAGATAGGTGCGCACCTTGGGGGTGGTGCCCGGATCGAGCATGAGCGTCTGAACCCGCAACGCGCCATGTGGGACAAGCGAGAGCTTTAACAGGGTCTTAACGCCATCATCGTAGTTCCACTCGCTTGCCATCAAGGATGAGTGCCAGTTGCGCTCACCCACAAGCTCCTTCATATGATCTGTCACATGGACCCGGCGCGGCTTATAGTTTGCCGGAAGAGTGTAGGTGCTGAGCGCATCGAGAGCCTGGTTGTAGCTGATCTTTTTCACGCTACCGCTATTAATTCCATCGCAGCGCACAAGGTAGAAGCGACTACCCTCACCCCCATCACGCACATTAATCTCGGCAAGCGCCCTGCCTGCCCCACCCACACAGGTAGTCATATAGGTGCCGCATCCATTGCTTTTTATCGTCCACACATAGGTCATTCCAGCCTGTGAGTCCTGCTCAAGTACATCCCTATCAATCACATGCAGATCATTTTTGTAGTGTGTAAACAGGGGGTGCTTGGTGTCGCAGGTCTCCGTAGCCGCCTTTTCGGCAAGCTCCGCCAGTTGCTCGTAAATATTCATGCTGTCTCCGGATGCGGATCTTATTATTAGAAAGATTGTTTTGGGCCCCTGGCACAAAGGCTGCGCGGCCTTAAACGCAGCGCCCGCTCTTAGTGTGCTCATCACAGGACTTGATGATGAGACACGGGTCACCGTCACTTATATATAATATTACACCATTTATATTTGTGCCGCAAACGCGGCATCAAAATAATGCAGCCATGGCCACCTGGGGTAAATTAAGCATGAGCGGTGCGAGGCGGGATGATTCTTTGCCCGCAGAATATGCGCGGGCCGAAAGCCATCAAAGGCTCTCACATAACGTCCGTTCGCAGGATTTACCCCGGCGCAGATCTGCCAGTGCTGCCTGCTTGTTGCGGTGTGTTGGGGTCTCTTGTGAGTAAACCTGAGCCCACTCGGGCCGCGCATCTTCAAGCCCAGCCGCCGTGGCTGCACCGATCGGGCCGCAAGTCCTCAGCCATGGCAAGCTTAAGCGGGTGCTTCGAACGTCCCCTCCGCGTGAGCATCCACCCGAGCCCCGCACAGATACCTGGCCGTTTAGCCAGGCGCAGGACAGATACCCCAAGCGCGCTTAGCGCAAGCTCTGGCCTGCCTTTACTGGCCCGGATCCTGACCGGGTCCAGGATCGTTCGTGTACTCGTTAATCACCCCAAGGCCTATGAGGGAGTGCTTTGCTGAGTCGATTTTTTTCTCACACAGCGCAACCATACGCTCGCGCTCGCGCTCGACCCACTCAAGCAGCGCCCCGGGGCCTGGATGGGTATCCCATTGTCCGGGCGCTTTAAGACTGCGCGGTGCGCCCGGATCGTTCTCGATCCAAATCTTCCATGCGCTTTGGGATCCTGCAAGTAAGCCTCTGTGGGCAAGATCGTCCCAGCTGCGCACACTCGGTGTGTTCAAAAAACTAAGTAGCGCATGCCTTGTCTCATCGCTTAACGATCCATCCATGCCGGTCATCGCGCGCATCATCTGCGGCTCTGAGCCGCCGGCACCGGTGAGCGCCGAGAGGCGCTGCGCCCAGAAGCGCAGCGAGGCTCGAGCTTCGCTGCGAGCCGTAAGTGCAAGCTGCTTCTCATCAGGCGCCGCCTGGGTGTGGCAGTACCACTCATTGTGCTTTATCGCCAATGCGATTGCGGATTTCGCCTGCCCAAGCGTCTGGTAATACACCGATCGGGGCCCGATCCCCGCCCCGGATCGTGAGATGTTCTCAGGCCTTATGCCCTCTGGCAGATTGGCCAGTATCTCATTGGGGCCAAGCGCGCTGATCGCATCGCGAAGCCTGCCTTGAAGCCTTGCACGCTCGGCAGGATCGCTGATGCCTGTCAGGTGCGGCTCATTCGGGATTCTTACCTCATATAAAAAGTACCGATTGCGCGGATCAGGATAAATATCGATGAGATCTCGCACCCAGAACTCGCGCCCCTCCGGGGAGATCCACTGGTACTCCAGCGCCTCATCCTCATCGACAGGCGGGTGGGCTCTAAAGAGAATCTCGTAGGCTTTCGCTTTCACTGCAGTTGCCCTCATCCGAAGGTGTGGCTCTTTTTCTCTATTTTATCATTCCAGGCCGCGCTTTGTCGTGCTTTATCACTTTTGCGCACATCTTAATGCCCGGGCGCAACAGGTAATTCCCTTAACGCGGAGCCCTGGGCGTGGCGGAGGAAAAATTGCATTACCCTTATATATATTTTATGCAATAATATGTGAATAACTCCGCCCGAGTGAGATTGATATGAGTGATGGTAACGATAAGATCGGCCAGCCCCAGCGGCAAGCCGAAGAGAGTTTTGATTTCGATGAGTTCGAGCCGGCCGATACGTTCTTTGATCGCCCCGCCACTGATGTGCTTGATGGTATTGCTCCGGAGCTTCTTTCTGCCGAGCCTGTCGCTGCGCAAGCGGCGCAAGAGCAGAGCGCCCTGCAGGGCGATTCGCTTGAGCCAGAGGCCGATCTCGAGCCGGCGCACGGATCAGCCCCGGAGCCTGATATTGGCGAGCCGCTCGTGGCGGATCCTGCCCTTGGCGATCTGGGAATTTCCGAGCGGCCCGATGCTAGAGGTGAGCCGCACGATGGCCCAGGTGTTGGGGATCTTGATCTTGGCGATGCAGCCGCACGCGATTACCCCGCCACTGGCGCTCGAGGCCGAGACCCTAAGCTGGCCGCGCCAGCCCCCTCGCCCATCGCCTCCTGGCAGCGCTATCTTCTGACCCTTCGCACCTTGCAGCAAGAAGAGTACGAGCAGGAGCTGCAGGCTCTTCTGGCCGAGCTTGCCCGGATCGCAAAGATCGATCTTCAGAGCGCCCGCCCGATGGATCTTGCCAGTCTTGATCTTATGATTGGCATTGATCGGGCCGGCTTACTTAAGGATATTGCTCCGAACGCCTATCTTGCAACCGATGAGCACATTAAGCGGTTTGATTCGGCGGCCCTGCTTTGTGAGGCAGGCTACCCGGATGATGAGCGGTTGTCGGCGCTGCGTGATGATGTTCAGGTCATGATGGCCTTCGATGATGCCTTCGCAAGTGCTGAGCGGGTGCCTCTGGTGCAGCGGCTTCGTAACGCCAAATCCAATGTGCTACAGGCGCTTGGCTCCCAATCCGGACAGCTTGCGCTCGCCTCGGTCTCCTTTGCCATCGCTGCCGGTATTGGTAGCGGAGTGGGCCTTCCGATCGCAGCCGCGATGTATGCGGTAAAGCTCATGGAGAATGAAAAAGTACAGCAACTTATGAGCACTGTGCACCAGAATATCGATAGCGCCCTGATTAATATGGGCTTTAAAGAGGCCGCCGTTGAGCAGCGCAAACTCGCGCTCGGTGATCGCTTAAGCGCGATGACGAGCTCCAGGTGGTGGAAGATGGCCCGGTTGCCGCTTGCTGCGGTGATGATTTGCGCCGGTGGCGTGGGGGTGGCCTCGGCCTCAGGCTTTAGTCTTCAGGGCGCCCTGTCCGCTCTTAGCGCCGTTCAGGACAGCGCCTCTACGGCCGTTGTCGACGCGCTCTCCTCTGAGGCTCTGGCAAGTCTTGCCAGTGCGGATGCGGGCGCTGCGCTCGAGGGCGCAAGGCAGAGCGCTCAGGGCGTCCTGCAAAGCACCACCTCGGCGCTTGGCTTTGCCTGGGAGCTTGCCCTGAGCGCGGCGCCCGAGGCTTTGGCGCTGCCCGAGAGCACCGTCTATGAGCTTCGCCACGGAGATAATCTGTGGTCGCTTGCCCGCGAGCACTATCAGTCAATCAGTGGCAATGCCCCAAGTGATCGGCAGATCATTGCGATGATCAATGGACTCGGACTTGAGAATCCGAATCTGATCGGGGTCGGAACCGAGGTGAGCTTTCCTTGCGATTTGAGCGCCTACCACAGCGCCCCCGGGGTGAGTGCGGATTGGCTGGGGCATGATGCACCGATTGAGCTTGGCGCTGCCGATCTGCCCCTTAGCGCCAACCCAGAGCACCTTAAGGGCATCTACAGCGCACACTCGATCGCCGAGCGCGCAGGGACTGACATCGAGCGGCTCGCCCGACTGAACCCGGGGGTTAACCTTAATAATCTCATGCCCGGTGATGTGCTGAGCCTGCCTGGCTATCCGGGTAACGCCTATCAGGTGCCCTCACTGAAGGATGCGATCATTGCAAGCTATGGCGAGAGCGCTCCGGCCGATCTAATCAATCGCGATGCGCTCTACAAGGAGGTTCGCGCTCTTAACAAGGACATCTCTTTGCGCGAAGGCGTGTTCGGCAATCGCGCACTCGGCCTCGATATCGCCACCTCGCAGTGGATCAGGATGCCGGAGATTGATCTGTCATCGCTTGCCCCGCAGGCCGAGGGCGTGGCCGAGGTTAAGGGCCGCGGTATTGGTGAGCTCAAGCGGGATCTACTAAGGGCGGCCTATCCCGAGGGGGTTCCCAGGCTTTTAAATCGCGACGCGTTTTTCGCCGCGGTGGAGCTTGCCAATGCAGATCTTGACTGGGTGGGCCGGGGCACAGGTTATGAGGGGGATTTCAAAATTCCAACGCTCGATCAGATACGCGATGCTCTGCAGCAAAGCGCTGCGCCTAACGAGCTTGCCGAGCATCGCCTCGATCTCCCATCACAGATGTCGCTTTAGCACTGCACGCGCAAAGCCCTCGCCCACCCGGGCGAGGATCTACGTGCGTTGCTGAGCCGATGCCGAGATGCCACCGGCGCGGTGCTCTTGGCATCGTAGCCACACATTTTATTTGACGCTATACTATATAAAACAATAAAGCCTTCCTAATTATGAACGCCCAATTCAAAAAATGTATGCAGATGATCCACTCAAGCCCCCTGCTTTCGCTGTACTTGCGATCGGATGAGGGCTTTCGCGAGCACATCCACCGCAGGATCAACTTCGCGATTGACACGCTCAAGCGCGAGGATCGCATCGTGTGGTACATGCGCCAATTAAAATACCATGAGATTATCGGCGGGCTCGCGACCATGCGCCGAGCGGTCGCAAAGCAGGGCACTTTTTACGGGCTGAGCAAGCAGCAGTGCCTGCCGGAGCAGACGCACTGGCAAAAGGATCTGTCTTTTTTGCGCCATTTGGTTAAAAAAGGCACCGCTCCGCCACCCGAGCAAGCACCCTACGGCCTCTACATAGCGGACATTCACGCAACCCTCCAGCACATCGCGGATATGAATATCGAGCCGCTTAATCGAATTGAGTTTGCCTGGCAGTCCGCTGATGAAATCAAAGAGATTGCTGAGAAGATTGAAGCCCGCTGGCACCTTAACCGCGGCGGTGAGAGTGTGGATGAATACGGCACCAGACTTATCGGGTTCTCGGACGGCTCGGCCTGGTTTGATCTGGAGCGCTCCGGTTGCACAATCGAGGCCGAGGCTATGCGTCACTGCGGCAACGGCCTGGGTGCCTCGGGCGATACCCTTTTGTCCTTTCGCACCCCCGATCGGCAGCGCCCCGGATGCTGGCGCCCGCACTTAACCTTCATCCTTAACACCTCTGAGGGCGCTCTTGGGGAGATGAAGGGGTTTGCCAATTCGAAGCCCGCTCAGAAATATCATGAAGCGATTGTCCGGCTACTGATTGAGGATGAGCGGATCACGAGCATTGTCGGTGGCGGCTATAAGCAGGAGAATAACTTCTCGCTGCAAGATCTCGATCCGCGCCTTGCCTTGCGTCTATTTAAGGCAAGACCATCGCTTTTTAATCTGGCTGATCTGCAGCAGCTCAATACGAAGCATCCCGATCTGGTTGATCTGCGGCAGATCGCAGCCCAGAGGCTGCGCGCCCAGACAGATCGGCTCACACTCGATGGCACCGAGCACTTTATCATTGAGGCCGATCAGGAGCTTAAGGGCCTTGCCGCACGCTTTGAGCTGCCGAGGCTTGCCGAGTACGAGCAGACCCTGAGGGGTGGCCGGGCGGATCTGGACGTTGATGGGGGTGACTGGGGATGCGCCAAAGAGCACTTCAGCGAGATTCTCTCATCACTGCTTGAGCAGGACACTCAGCTTAAGTTGCGCCTTGAGCGCTACCTGAAAACGCAATATCACAAAGCCATCAGCGCCCGGCAGCTCGATATCAGTAGCAGCGCGCGCATCGTTGATCATCTGTGCGCCCAGCGAGGCGATGTGCTTTGTGAGCGCTTTGGCCGGGCGCACGCAAGCGCGATTAAGGGTGGCGCCAATAAGGCGCTATCTGAAGCTCTCGCAACAATGCTCAAGACGTTCTTTATCGATCCGGAATTTCAACTAGCGCAGACCGACCAGAGCGAGCGCTATCACACCGTGATCACGGTCGATGGGCTGCTTAAGATGATCGGGCGGGCGCAAAAGTGCTACCGCGGCGCTATAAGAAGCGGTGATAACGAGCTTATCTTCGCCAGGGAGCAGATCGCGCTTGTGAGGGCGCGCGATCTTAATGTCCTTCACGAAGGTGGTGATGGCTGGTCGCGTGATGCGGCAAAAGAGTGCCTCAGGCAGGGCCTGAAAGAGGCGCTAAATGAATGGGCAAAAATCAATCCCGCCATGTTAAGGCAACCCTTCGAATCCCCGGGGCAAGAGCCGGACCGCGCACAAAGCGATACACCCTCTTTCGGATCTCCACTGTAAGTCGCGCCGCACCTGCACCGGGCAGCACCTGCAGCATCCCGGGTCTTAAGCCCGACCAGGCCCCGGCGTCTGGGCTTAGCTAAAAGCGCGTCCTGTGAGGGCCCTCCATAGCGAAGCCCTCAGCCCTGGTTTTCTCCCAAGGCTGAGGGCGCTCCATGGCGTCCGAGCAAGGATCGGTAAGTGAGCCTTAGCCAATCACGCCGTCGAAGTCATTTTGATCAAACTCCTCTGGAAACGCCCGGCTTAAAGCATCGGCATTGCCCGCCACGTAGCGCCAGAGCTTTTCGGCCTGCTCGCGGTCAATCTCCACCCCATCATCATCGATCACGCCGTGAAAGTGTAATGATCTTGATGTGCTTGAGCCGTCCCGGTAATCCACCACAGGCTCAGTGCTAAGCCAGGTGCGCTCATCGATCTCACCGCCCGAGGAGCGATGAGTAAAGCCCTCATCGCTGATGTAGCTTGCCAGATCATTGACCAGGTAGTTTGAGTCCCGGAAATTAAACCCTCGCTCGGCCGCATCGGCGTGCTCGGCGCTCTCATGGGTAATAATCTCGTAGGTTTCGCTCACAACGAATTTAAAGGGATGCTTCATATATCGTCCACTTACATATTTACTATTATGTTAATTATATCACATGCCATGAACCACTCCACCTGCTGCGCGTAAAAGCGCCTTGGTGATCATATTATTTATTGATTAAATATGTATTTTAATGCATGCTCTGATTCAGGCTTTGGATGCCCGCAGGCCGCAAAGACCCCTCAAGTAAACAGGGTCCGGCCGGCACCGCCCGCACAAATACAGGTGCCGGGTGATACTGCCCGCACCCTTTCCCCAAAAAGAGACTCACTGATGATCGCATCATTAAAGCGCCCGTCCGAGATACCCGACAGCATCGAGCTTGCAGCGATCGTCGCAATGACGCAAAACCGGGTCATCGGCGCCGATAATGCCATGCCCTGGCACATCCCGGAGGATCTTGCCTACTTTAAAAGAGCCACACTTGGGTGCCCGGTGATTATGGGCCGAAAAACATTTGACTCAATCATTGCCAGGCTCGCACGGCCGCTGCCGGATCGCTCAAACTTCGTGCTGACGCGTAAGGCCAACTGGTCCTATCCGGGCGTGCACGTTGCCCATGAGCTTGCGCTTGCGCTGTCGCTTGCGAGCGCTGCGGCCATTAGTGGCGGCAAAAAGAAGGTCTTTGTTATCGGGGGTGAAGAGATATACCGGCAGGTGCTTGGATTTTTGGATGCGCTTTATATCACCGAGATCAAAACCAGGGACATCCCCGGGGATGCCCACTTTCCGGCCATTAACCCTGCCATCTGGGAGCGCGTAAGCTGCGAGCCGTCCCAAAGCTCCTCTCAGAGCTTCTCATTCGATGTGTACCGGCGCGCATCCTTGCAGCAAATCCCGAGCGGGCGTGACTCCTCGAGAGGTTAGCGCCTTGGCTTATTATTATATAATCACTCAACTTTACCTGATCCATTAGGCGCCGCCATGATCTGCAAATATCCGCGCACGTTTCACCTGCCGGGCTCCCCGGGTGTATCAAGTGATGACAAGCTGCTTCGGGACACCCCCACCATGCAGGCCGAGCAGATCGTGATCACCGAAAAAATGGACGGCTAGTGCACCACTTTGTACACCAGCTATATGCACGCCCGCTCCGGCACGTACAGCCCGCACGAATCGCGCCACTGGCTGAGCCGCAAGCATGGCGAGATGGGTTTTTTGATTCCACAGAACTGGCGGGTGTGCGGGGAGAATCTCTACGCGAGGCACAGCATTGCCTATGACAATCTGCAAAGCTACTTCTACATCTTTTCGATATGGGATGAAACAAATCACGCACTAAGCTGGGATGACACCCTGGAGTGGGCGTCTCTGCTTGGCTTTCCCTGCGTGGATACCTTGTATCGAGGGCCCTTTGATGCCGGTATTATTGCATCTGAGCAGTTCAATCAAGTGGTTGCAAAGTGGGTTCGAGCCGGGCACGTGCAGGGCGATGAGCACTGGATGCATAAGTCGATTGTACCCAATTGCCTCGGCACCCAAGAGCGCTCTCTTGATGGCGGCTTTGAGCCATAGCCCCCCTTTTTAGGCGCAGCTCTCAGGCGCCAGAAGCTGCCCAATTATACGATTATCCTTGCCCGATCGCGCTTTGTGAGCCGGCAAAGAGCAGGCTCCGGCAGTAAATCATCAGTGCCGTACCGGCAGCGCCAAGGCGCGCCCCACCGATCAAGCGCTACGAAGCGCGAGCGCACTGGCGGCGCTTTCGTGTGATATCAACGTTTCCACGCGACCCGATTCAATATATAATATAGCAAGTATTATAATTCGGTGCTAAACCATGAAAAACCTGACAATCAACGAGCTTTACCATCTTGCAAGCGCAAAGGGTCTTGTCACGAACGCCAAGCCCCGTGTGCGCGTAACAAGAATAGCGAACCACGATATTGGCCCGACCGTAAAGATCTTGCTTGACTATAAGCTCGGCTCAGAAAGTAGCGATATTTTCCGGCAGGCGCTAGGTGCCATCGTTATCTTTAAGGATCTCACAAAAAAAGAGTATGCCCGCATCTGCGAGCAGGAAGTCTCAAAGCATGGCCGCAACAAAGTTGCCGAAAGCACCACTGCGAAGCGGCTTTTAGCTCGCGATGATGCACTGTACGTGTTTCGCGATGACAAGCTTCTTGCCCATCCACTTATTAGCGCGCTGTACCCGCACGAGAGCCTTCGCGGGGAGCTTTACCCGGGCGCAGGCGATGCGCGAGGGATTTCCGAGGCAGCCCTGGAAACACGCCTTCTGCACGATGCGCATGCCGATTCGATGATGAGTAAAGAGCGTCTTGATCAGCAAAGCTTGCCGCAGCCAGATACCTGCGGGCCCACCCCTTAGGCCTGTAGATTTCTGCGCTGCGAAATTGATGAAGTGTGTCTGTGATCGCCCCGACTGGGACAGGACATGAAGCACCCACCATGGCAAGGCTCGCGCCGCTATTGAGCGCGCTTGAGCGCGCGCGGCTTTGGTGATAAGAAATTTTTACATTCTCGTAACTGGAAATTAAAATGAAGATTCTTGATAAAAGCTACAGCTTTACTTTGAACGGCGTGCAAGAGCGGGTCATCTGCCGGCCAAAGACCCGCGATGAGCCGGTCACCATGACCATGAATGGCTCGCAAAAGCATGCGACATCGATGAGCCTTGAGGATTTTGAGTCGGTTACAGGCCACACCTTTTTTGATATCGCCCCTGAAAGCGATCAAAGTGAATCCCAAATAATTGAGGCTGCCCGCAAACACCTTGCCGATCGGGAGGCGATCGCTCTTGATGCGCCTCATTGCCTGATTGCAGCACATATTCGCTTTAGTAATGCGCGCGCGGCCTGCTTTACAGTGAGGGTATCAATTATCCGAAGCGCCTCCGGGCTTTATCTTGGGATGGTAACAAAAGCCTCGGGCAGCCACGGCACACGCGTTGCGACCCTTCGGTGCAATAACCTTGAGATTCTCACGCAAAATGCGCTTGAGCTCTTTGACGGGTTTATCTCGGGCCGAGTCCAGATTCTCTCGGCCGTGGTCGATCGCGGCGTGCCGCGCGAGACTGACCAGGTGGGGGTGGTGAAGCTATTTAAAAACGAAAGCGTGAAAGAGTACTTTGCCAACCAGCAAATGCCTGCCGGAGTAGTGATCAATCAAAAGGGCCGGTACCAGGTTTTTAGCAGTTACGTTGGCAGCTCCGGGGCGAATCACATCGATCATGATACAAAGGACTACGCATCGCTTAAAAATGCGACCAAAGCACTTCGTGAAAAAGGTTTTGATATCAAGGGCCGGCAGTTAGCTGTGCTTGATTGCAAAGACGCCGAAGAGGAGATCCGCCAGGTGCTGGGCAGATTCTGCCCAAGCTCAAGCGATACATTTACCGCGCAGTTTGAATCCGGGCAGGGCTCGTACAGCGTCAGTCGGGTGCTGATGGATGAGGATGAAGCCCTCGGCGCGTTTTACCGGGTTGAGCTTACCTATACACACGAGGCATCGGGCGAGACTTTACGCACAAATGTGCCGATAAATCCGCGAGGCGACGGGACAAGTGTCCATGTGACCGGCTATGCGATTTGCTCCATTATCGCATCGCAGCAAGATCAGCTCACACGGGGCGAGCTCATTTTTGATCCCGATACCCGATCGCTCGCGCAGCGCCAGCAGCACCACCTCGAGCGCATCAAGGCGCTTGATAAGCTGCTTGATCACTATAAACGCACAGCGGCCGAGCCGGGTCACTGGCAGGAGAATGCCAGACAGACCGCCACATCACTTGGGGCAAGGATCTATGAGCATACAATGAAATCAATGTCGATCGGAAAACTTATCGCACAAGAACCCGGTGCCTGTGATATGAATGAGCCATAAGGTTCCGCCCCGGCATGAGATCGCCGGGGCCTTACCGCTTCGTTATTTATATGCATCCGATCGGCAATCTGCCCGGGCCTGTGAAATCGCTTTGCTCGAGCCGTTTAATGAGTACGGAAAATGGACCGAGTTCTGGCCGTGCCATTTTAGCTCCAGCAGGGCTCGCCTTGATCTTAGCGCGTTCCATATCGCCCCGGCACTGCCTCGAAAATGCAACACCTTCGATCCCCACTTCTGGGTAAATAGCTCCTGTCGCAAGTCATCATCCCATTTGAATCGGGTAGTGATTGCGTTGTAGCCGTCACGCGTGTCGGTATCATCTAAATTCGGCGCCTGGGTGAATGTAATGTACATCCACTCAGTTATCCCGTCGCAGCCAAATCCCATCTGGCTTCGAACCGCGCGGTATGGAAAGTCCATCGGCACCAGGGGCTCGGTGGCTGGAGACTTGGCGTATGCGCTTAGCCTGCCCGTCATCTCATCCCTCGATGTATATGTGGACCAGGACGGCGGCACTGGCTTATCCGGGACATAGTACTTGGTCTGATCCTGATCCGAAGCGGTTTTTGCAGCTTCAGTGTATCCCACGGTGGGAATTAACTCAGGCAAAACCTTAACCGCGATCATAGCCACAAAACCGATCACCGGAATCAACAGCAGTCCTAGCGAGTTCTCAGCGTGAATGTAGGTGCCGCAACCCGGGCATGTCTTGGCGTTCGTGTTTACTTGATTGCCGCACTCTTTACATTTTGTCATCGCGATTGGATTTCCTCATTGGCAGTGGCTTCTCAGCATTGCTGTGAGATAGCTGCCAGCTCCTTTTAATGCACATCAGATCGATACTGTAAAGCACCTAATTCAGGCACCGAGTATCGAGCCGTCATGAGTATAGTTCGAGTTTGTGCGGTGTGGCTAAGAGTAGGATCAGCGGAGCGATCTGCGGCATAGACCTAACCCTTCTTGTGCAGGGGGGGGTATTATTTTTTTAATATTTATAAAGAGGGCAAATAATGCGAGCGCGCCCGAGAGCGGGCGTGGCCGCATCGGCGCAAGGCGGCGCCTCGCGCAAGGATCTGGCCGGATTGATCAGAGCCCAAACTCGCTGTCAGCCTGCCGCCTCGCGCCACAGAGCTCATCGCGCCACCGCTCGATCGTTTGTGCATCATAGCCCTTCTCGAGTACCTTAATGTCATCTGCCCGAAAGATGCTGATCACCTTGGTGTGCTTGAGCGCGCTGCGGTGTGAGTCAGATGCCGTAAAGCCCAGAGTGCCGCAGCTGATAAGTATCTTAATCGCCTCAGGCTCGCTTGCGGCGCAGTGTGTCAGATAGGCATAGACCGAGCTGCCACTGAAATCATCATCTGCGCCCATGTGATAGCTTCCAAGGATCTCATAGAACTCGCTCCAGCTTGCTCCCGGGCAAAGATCTGGCTTTTGCTCATCAAGGTATCCACGCTTTGGGCGCACGATAAGTCGATCAGATAACGCCTTTGGGTCCTTGCACTGCCAGGGCTGCAAGAGGTTCTGCTCAAGCCAGGTCCGCGAGCGCTCAATCCTCTCGCGAGGGATAAGTGCGTGTGCGATTTTAATCAGCAGATCCTCGCTGATCTCAGAGTTCCAGTCCATAAGCTCGTGCTCTGCCGGAATGCTCACCTTGTACACCACGCCCCGAGCTTCTGTTAAGCTGTGGCTGGCCTGCTCAAGACTCGATATCGCCCGCGCCAGCGGCTGATTTGCCGCCTCGCTGGCAATTTCGATTGCCTGCTCAAGGCCGTGCTCCATCAGCGCCTGCGCCGCCTGGTGCATGAGCTCATCCGATGCATCAATCGTGATCGACTCTGCGTGCCCGCTCTCATACATATACACGACATCAGTATCCCTCAGAGCGCAATCGTCCATGCGATACTGTTGCGCCACATCTGGATCTGTTGAGAAGTAAAAGCCCAGGCCGTATTTGTGAAAATCTGCGCCCGATCTAAATGCCGCAGAGTTAAAGGCTTCGAAATTCTTGCGGCCGCCATGAAAGGCCACCTGCCGGTAGCGCGCCATTGTATGTCTTCCTTATATTTATTCGTTTATTATATGCATGGTAGCGCACTCAAGATACACCTGCCAGATGAATGCCTTCGCCGAGGCCGAGCACTGCAGGTCGCCTGGAGCTTTATTTATCCGCCTTCTTGCTACGGGGCGCTGCGCACAAAGCCGCTTACCCGGCAGCTTCTGAGGGCGCCGCTCTAATTGTCTTTTTATATATTATTATGTATATTTATGCGTTCAGCGATGAGAAGTGCCGATGCAGACATCGCACCGCTATTCGGAGCCTTTGGCAAAGACGGGTGCGGCTCACTGTAGAGCGATGCACGAAGTGCCAGTCATCAGCGCAGCGTTTTATCGCCACCAGAGCCGGCAAACTGGCCAAGGCCACCGTTAAGGTGTGGTTTGATCCGGGTTATTTCTGGCCGCTTTGTGGTTTACGTGAATGCACGGTGCTTGATCGGTTATCTTTCGGCGGCGCTTACCGTTATTGTCCGAACCGCGCATGCCGTTGGCGCTGCCGCGCAGGTTATTTTTGATCCGGTGATCCTCTTTAGGGGCGGGCTTCGCCGGCCCTCTCAGGCGGTGCGCTCTGGCTCATTAAATAACTCAGCATCATCCGCGCGGACACGCCCCGATAAGTGGTGATGGGGGTGGGGATTGCGCTCCAGATAAAATCATGCGGCGGTGCGGATGATAGTGCGGGCTGTCATGCCCGGGCGACTAAAGCACCCAATGGATCAGGATGATCGGGATGGACTTGCCGGTGCTTGCCCTGCAGAGCCCTAAGCGGCAGGCCATACCCCAAAAAAGAACCAAAAACTGAGTTTGTCAAAAAACCAGAATGAGAACGGCGTCATAAAGAACAGCACGTACATTGAGATCCAAAAGCCGCCCCAGCTGAAGAGCACCCTGAACAACCCGGTAAAAAAGGCGCGAACCGTCAGACAAAAGTCACAGTGCATCGCGATTCTTAAGCGCTCTCGGGGAGTAAACTGCGGCATAACTGCCTCCGGATTCAATCGCCTGAAGTATAGCCCATATAGCCCAAAGCTCCTCTATGAGGATGCCCAGGCGCTAGGCGGGCCGATATGTGGTATCGGCAGATCTCTTCTCGTGCCGGCACCTGGCGGGCGGCCGTGCAGCGTAAGGCGCCAGTGGTGCTGGCTTTAAATTCCGCTTGATTGGATGCATCTCGCTCCTGGAATGCTGCATCAAAGCGATTTTGTGCGCAGCGAGCCATAATAATTACTGATTATTTTCTCACCTATTTTGGCAAACTCGGTTGTTTTTACTATATTAATGGTCATACAATGCATCGCTCAAGCCGCGCTGCCAATTGCCCACATCGGGCTTTACCGGAGATGCCACAATGCCGATCGTCAATGACCAGATGGACACCGAGCGCGTTGTAGTCCAGATTTACGAGACCCTTTATGATCTTCTTGGCTCTCGGGTCAGTGTCGCAACGGCAAAGGAGCTCTCTGAGGCGCTCGATCTTCCTATCTTTAAAGTCAATCGCGCCCTAAATCATGCCTCCCAGCGAAGCAGCCCCTTCATCGAGATCGCAACCGAAGGTGGCAGAACCGGTTACCGGTACATTGGGCTGCCCCCGCCAGGCAGAGCGCCATCAAACGCCTCAGGCCCGGCGGTCGGTGATGCCCTGCGCCCTGCCCCAGTCGTGCTCTCGGGCGAGAGGCCCCATCGGCATCGAGCCCGGGCAAAGCGCACCGATCGGACCCTCGCCGTGCTCGATGCGCGCATTCACGCCGCTATCGGTGCGAGCGGAGCCTGCGCGATGGAGATGGTTGCCAGAACCATTGGGGGCTATGTCATCGGGGCGGGTAAGATCGGGCGGGCCCGTGTGCGGGCGCGGATGCTTGAGCTTATTGAGCTTGGGGAGCTCATCGAGTTTGAGCACTCGGCCCGAAATACGCTGATAAAGCGCGCTCGGCGCACCAAGATCCCGCAGCTGGTTCTGTGCAACACCAATGGGCTTGCCTATGAGTTTAAGGCGCGTCGGCGCCGCTTCGATCCGGATACGCCGGATTCCTCGCTCGGGTTCTACTTCTCGGCGACCGGCAACTTGCTTGAGCCTCCGGCAAATCGTGCCGTGCGTGCAAAACTTGATGGGAACTGGGATACGGCGATGCTGCGCGCAAGCAGCACGCTTATGATCGCGCAGATGAGCGAGTGGTCGGTGGAGGCCGCCATCGAGGGGCTGCCGCTTCATGTGTTCAAGGCAGATAAAAGAGCCTTTGCCGATACGGCCGCCCGACCCAGGCGCGCCCAGATGCTAAGGAACTGGCTCATCGATAAGGGCTTTGACAGCATTGGCTTTTATAATGAGGCGCGCGTGCTGCATGTTGCGGTGCTTAGCTCTCAGCAGATTATCCCGATCAGGCGCCGCTAAAGGGCGCCCTATGGACGCAGAGAGATGAACCCTCACTGCCGCCCGGCAGTCACTTGCACTCGATAGGGTTTGCCAGGGGTGGGCGCGGCGCCATATTCCAGCCGCTTAAATTATCCGTGAACAGGGCTTTCTTCATCGATACCGGGCGATTCACAAAAAACGCCACCGGCGCGTCAAAACACTCAACCGCCCCATCTTCGTTTTTACCCTCATTTAAGATTGCACTGCGGGTGTGAGCGCCAGAGTCGGCTCGCAAAAATACAAATGCTGCGTTTGCGCGATTAAAAGGTCGCGAATGACTGTCACGTCACGGCGCCTATATGGCTGTATATACGGCCCCACAACAGCAAAGCGGGCCTAGAGCCCATGGCGGCGCAGGGCGTGCATCGGCGACGCTATGTGCTGCCTGATCGGGGCGCTGTAAGCTTCTTTGCACATTGGCCCTCACCAGCTATGATCCACGTACTGCGGCACTAAGAGCGCTGCGGCCTCCAACCGATACTTACATGAGGAATATAATGAAAATTCTGCTGGCTGTGTGCATGACCACTTTACTTCTCGGGTGTGGGGCGGCGCTCAATAGCGCACTTACACCATCGGTTTCATCGAAAATTGATCCCTTTGACGGAGCTGTGATCATTGAGCAGCCCCCGATTAGCGCCGCGTCAAAAATGGGTGAAGTGTCCCACACGATGGGGTTCGAGTGGGCTGAATCGCATCCCGATACGGTTTATTTAACCATCGGGTCACCCGGGATCACCTCGGTGCAATCGGTGGCATTTAATGTCGATGGCGAAATCATCGATACCGCGAAAGCGGTAAGCCAGTTCACAGACATGAAGCGCGATGACTATGGCGGCAGATCGACCAGGCGGCTATCGATTTCGCTGAGCGACTTCAAGAAAATCGCCAGCGGAAAGCTGGTTAAAATGAAGGTAAGTGCGATCGACACATATACGGTGTCTTCATTTGGAACCAGCACTCAGGCGACGGTTGGCCCAAAATTTGAGCCATTTTTGCAAAAAGTGGCTGAGGCGAAGGTGGGCAGCAAATAAGGCAAAAAGCATAGCGCGAAGCGGCCTTGCGCTTGAGAAAGAGCTGGGTCCGCATCCCGCCTCTTTTCACTGAAGGCACCCGGGCTTAACCTCGGCGCAGATCATCGAACAGATCCGGCGGCGATCTGCCTTAAGCTCGGGCTGCCGCCCGCCTCCAGGCGCGAACCTGTCCGAATTCCTGAGAAAGTAGCACCCCGGGGCGACGCGAGCCCCCACCCTAAAGAAGCCACCACCTGCGCATATCCGGAAGGATTTCCCCGCCTAAATACACCACGTTGAAACCGCCCTGTTGCCGTCTTTTATATTATACGTTATATTATATGTATAATAGAGCTCGCGTCAGTCTCGTGAGCCTTGAGCATACTAAGGGTAGGTACATGTCCGACAATCACAGTTTCATTCAGGGCCCTGAGGGGCCTGATCGCGCGTCGAGCGCCGCGGCCGAAAAGCAAATCATGGTTCAAAAGCGCGATGGTCGCCTTGAGCCGCTCGATCTTGAGAAGATCCACAGAGTCATCACCTGGGCGGCCGAGGGTCTTGCTAATGTATCGGTCTCAGAGGTTGAGATTCGTGCGCACCTGCAGTTCTTCAGCGGCATCCGCACCGCTGATATTCACGAAACTATCGTGAACTCCGCCGCAGAATTAATCAGCGCCGAGACCCCGGATTATCAGTACCTCGCAGCGCGCCTGGCAGTGTTCCATCTGCGCAAGCGTGCGTTCGGTCGCTTCCAGCCCCCGCACCTGCTTGATCATGTTCGCTCCCTGGTGGCAATGGGCAAGTATGACAATCAGATTCTTGAGGACTACAGCACTGAAGAGCTCGAGAAGATGAATGATTTTATTGATCATTCTCGCGACATGAATTTCTCCTATGCCGCGATCGCACAGCTCAAGGGCAAGTACCTGCTCCAGAACCGGGTCACCGGCGAGATCTACGAAAGTGCTCAGTTTCTGTTCATGATGGCCGCCGCGTGCCTGTTCTCGCGCTACCCTAAGGACACGCGCATGGGCTACGTCAAGCGCTACTACAATAGCGTCAGCCTGTTTCGAATCTCCAAGCCAACCCCCATCATGTCGGGTGTTCGAACGCCCTCGCGCCAGTTCAGCTCGTGTGTGCTCATCGAGGCGGGTGACAGTCTTGATTCGATCATAGCCTCGGCCGGTGCGGCCGTGAAGTACGTTAGCCAGCGCGCAGGTGTGGGCCTTGGTGGTGGGCGCATTCGGGCGCTCGGCTCAGAGGTCAGTGGCGGTGAGAAAACCCATACCGGCGTGATTCCTTTTTGGCGACACTTTCAGACCGCCATCAAGAGCTGCTCGCAGGGCGGGGTTCGCGGAGGCGCGGCCACAGTGTACTACCCAATCTGGCATCTGGAGTCCGAGTCGCTGCTCGTTCTGAAGAACAACCGCGGCGTGGAGGAGAACCGGATCCGACACCTCGACTACGGCGTGCAGCTAAACCGCCTGATGTATGAGCGCCTGCAGAATGAGGACTACATTACGCTGTTTTCCCCATCGGATGTCCCCGGTCTGCATGATGCGTTCTTCGAGGACCAAAAGCGCTTCGAGAGCCTGTATGTTAAATACGAGAACGATCCTTCGATCCGTAAGAAGCGGGTTAAGGCTCTTGGGCTTTTCTCCCTGTTCATGGGTGAGCGCGCAGGCACTAATCGGATCTACGTGATGAACGTCGATCATGCCAACACCCACAGCTCATTTGTTGAGCAGGTTGCCCCGGTGCGGATGTCGAACCTTTGTGTAGAGATCACGCTTCCGACCAAGCCCCTTGAGCACCTTCTCGATGAGAAAGGCGAGATTGCCCTGTGCACGCTTAGTGCGATCAATCTCGGCACGATTGAGAAATTAGAGGATCTTGAAGACAGTTGCGATCTTGTGGTGCGGGCCCTGGATGCCCTGCTCGATTACCAGGACTACCCCGTGCCTGCGGCAAGGCTCGCCACAATGGATCGACGACCGCTTGGTGTGGGGGTGATCAACTTCGCCTACTATCTTGCGAAAAACGGCGCTCGATACTCTGACGGCTCGGCGATCAATCTGACTCACCGCACCTTTGAGGCCCTGCAGTTCTACTTACTAAAGGCCTCCAACCGGCTGGCGATCGAGCGCGGTGCGTGCCCGAAATTCCATGAGACCAAATATAGCCGCGGGATCCTGCCGATCGATACCTACAAGCGCACCGTCGACTCCTACTGCACCCAGGAGTTACTGCTTGACTGGGAATCGCTGCGCGCCTCGATCTTAAAGCATGGATTGCGAAACAGCACCCTTACCGCGCTCATGCCTTCTGAGACCTCCTCCCAGATCAGCAATGCCACAAATGGGATTGAGCCGCCGCGTGGGCTGGTCAGCGTGAAAAAATCCAAGGACGGCGTGATCAAGCAGGTGGTGCCTGAGATCGAGCGCCTTCGCGAGCAGTACGAATTGCTCTGGGATCTGCCCGATAACGATGGCGCCTTAAAGCTGGTCGGCGTGATGCAGAAGTTCGTTGATCAGTCGATCTCTGCCAACACCTACTACGTGCCATCACGCTACAAGGAGGGCAAGCTTCCGATGACATTGCTGCTGGCCGATCTGCTGAAGGCCTACAGCTATGGAGTTAAGACGCTGTACTACCAGAACACCAAGGATGAGGCAGGCAGAGCGGTCGAGGTAGACCCCAAAGAGCCGGCGCTCACCGAGCCCCCCGCCTCGACTGAGTTATTCGCAGACGATAGCGAGGCGTGCGACAGCTGCACAATTTAAGTGCGCGAAGCCCAAACCCGTACAAGGCGGTGAAAGCCGCCTTCGGCTTAACCAAAATTGGCAGCCGCAATATGTCATATCATTTATTATATGTTATAATATTGTGAAGTGTGCCTGCCTGGCAGGCGATGAATAGATATTTAGAATCTTACTTTTGACGGATCACTCAATGAGCTCTAACAAGCGCTACACCACTTTTAACGCAGTGCCGAACAACGCGCTGCTCGAACCGATGTTTCTAGGCAATGGCGTGAACGTTGCGCGCTACGACCAGCAGCGCCACCCCATCTTTGAGAAACTCATCGAAAAGCAGCTGTCGTTTTTCTGGCGGCCCGAAGAGGTGGATGTCTCGAAGGATGCCCGCGACTGGCAAAAGCTCAATGCCGCAGAGCGGCATATCTTCATATCGAATCTAAAATACCAGACCATGATCGATTCGATGGCCGCGCGCTCGGTGAACGCAGTGTTTTTGCCCCTTGTGTCACTGCCCGAGCTTGAGACCTGGATCGAGACCTGGGCGTTTGCCGAGACCATACACTCTCGCTCCTACACGCACATACTGCGCAATTTGTTCTCAAGCCCCGGGCCGGTATTCGATGATATCGTCATTAACCCCGCGATCCTTAAGCGCGCAGCAAGCATTGCCCAGTATTTTGATGCGGTGATCCTTACCAATCAGTTCCTGCAAACCGCAGGCCCCGGCGTCTATAGCGTCGATGGCGCTGCGTTCGAGGTCAGCGAATCACTGCTTAAAGAGCGGCTGTATTTATCCATGTGCTCGATCAATGCACTTGAGGCGATTCGGTTCTACGTCTCCTTTGCCTGCTCGTTCGCCTTTGCCGAGCGGGATCTTCTGATCGGTAATGCCAACATCATTCAGCTGATCGCACGAGATGAGAACCTGCACTTAAGCGGCACCCAGCACATCCTTAATCTGTGGCATCACAGTAAAGACGATCCGCAGATGGCCGAGATCTCTAAAAGGCTTCGAGCGCAGGGCCTGCAGATCTTTCTTGATGTGGTCGATCAGGAAAAGCAGTGGGCCGAGTACCTGTTCAAAGACGGCTCAATGATTGGTCTTAACACCCAGATTCTGCACAGCTACACCGAGTTTCTCGCCGATCAGCGCCTGGCGGCGCTCGGGTTCGAGCCTCAGTTTAACATAAAAAGTGATCCGCTTCCCTGGATGAAGCATTATCTTGAATCCGATGAGGTGCAAAATGCCAACCAGGAAAATGAGGGTATCTCCTACCTGATCGGACAGCTCGACTCTGATGTCTCGATGGCAGATCTGAAGAAAATCACGCTTTAATCATCCGGCCCGCCCCGGGTTGCGCACCCGCCCTTGCGGGCGCCTGGGGCCGCCCTCACAATGGATAAATTCATATGGGCACAGTGTATTTTGATCCCGATGGCGCTGCGGCACGCTCGCCCATTTCCAGGGTGGAATTTCTTCTTGGCGGCATCGGTCTACTTTTATTTCCCGATGGCACAGTTCAGTTTGCGCAAAGCGCCACCTACCCCGATACGGTCTACTCGCCGCGCCTGAGCGAGGAGGAGCTTGAGGATTTTTGCGCGGCGCACCTGGCGCACTATGAGCGGTACTTTGAGCAGAACCGTCACGCGATCGATCGGGGCGATGACCGGCTGCCTGCGATTCATGCATTCTGGCTGTGAAAAGATAATTTCGCAGTCGCACTTACGAGCCAAAGCCTCGTGAGGCCATTGGTGAGGTGATTTTCTGGCCTGCGCTGTTCTACATGGATGAGATTTAGCGTAAACTACATTTAGTATTACATTTATTATATGGAACTGTCATGAGCGCCCAGACCCCATTTTACGGCTATTACATTAACCTTGATGAGCGTGGCGAGTTTTTCGCCGATGTGCGCGATCAAGGCGGCAACACCGTCTATGAGATTCACACCGAGCAGGCCGAAGAGCTTATCATCGATGGCTTTGTGCGCGATGTCAGATCCCCCGCCCAGATCGCCCAGCACCTTCGCGATGCCGGCATCATTGCTAAGGACGCCCAGGTGTATTCGATGACGCACTTTGAGAGCCTTCTTGATCGGCTTAACAATCAGGCGCGCCGCGATGAGGAAGAAGAGGATGACTACGATTTTTAACCGGCGTCGATGATCCTTATCTGCGCTGCCTTTAATAAACCCTGCTGCAACAAAAGGGCCGCTGCAAAGCGGCCTTTTTTTGTGCTGGTAACCGAATGCGCCGCGGCGCATTAGTGGCCGCCGCTTAGCGATCAGCGAGAATGCGGCCAATCGCCTTCGTGTACTCGCAGGCGATCGGCGATCGCGCAGCACCGCCCGGATCAGCGCCCTGGTCGATGAGGCGGGCAAGATCGATCGACTGCCCGATCTGCATCTCCTCGATGAACCGGCTCGGTGTGCTGTCCTCATCGGTCTCGCACGGCGCGGTCAGAAAAAGATTGCGCTTGGCCCGCGTGATGGCCACATACATTAATCTGCGCTCGCTCTGGATATCGCCAAGGCTAAATGATGCGCCTTTTTGCGCAAGATACGGCGCGTGCCCTTCGCACACATTGGGAATGAACACACTGTCCCACTCAAGGCCCTTGGCCCGGTGAAAGGTACTTAGCGCAACCCCGTCACTGCGCGACTGCCCGGCCTGCTGCTGCATGCGCACGATCACATCGCGCACCTCGATCGGGTCTCGGGTAAGGCTGATCTTTTCGGTAAACGCGATAAAGGCGCGCACCACCCGCGCCTGCTCCTTGCCGCTTTCCTGGGTGAGCGCATCCCTCTCAAGCCGGCCCTGGTAGTTGACTGCCGCCACGTAGGCACTTAGTCGCTTTCCGAGCGGTGCTGCGGTCTCGATCTTTCTAAGCCCATCGGCAAGCTCGCGCAGCTGCCCCTGCTGAAAGCCATTAAGGCCGCTTTGGAGCGCTGCGATGAGCCCGCCGACAAGACCGAGACGATCAAGGTTCTCGCACCAGATCGATGCTACTTTACGAAGCTGCACCTGCTTGATGCGAACCGCCGGGCAGCGCATAAGATCAAGCAGCGCCTCAGTTTTCTCACGCTTTGTGCGGGCGCTAAAGTCCCCTGCCATAATCTCTATCAGATGCAGCAACGGGCGCAGCTCCCGACAGCGCAGCACGCTCTTCTCACCGTCGATCGAATAGGGTATCCCTGCAAGTAAAAGCTCAAGCTCCACCGGGCGGATGTAGGACCATAGCCGGGCGAGCACCGCAATGTCCTTGAGCGGCTTACCGGCGGCGCCAAGGCGGGCGATAGCGCCTGCGACCGTCTGCCCGTGATCATCGGTCTGGCGCAGCTTGACGCGCGTTTGCAGATCACTTGAGTGGCTTATCGTCAAAAGCGGCTCGCGCGCCTGATTATGGTGTATCAGATGATTCGCACACAGCGCAAGCGCGTGACCGAAGCGAAAAGTACGGGTGAGCCCGTAGGTTTTACTTTCGGTAAAGTCCGAGCCAAATGCGGTTGTGATGAACGAGGGGCAGCTGCCACGAAACTCGTAAATGGTCTGATCCGGGTCCCCAATCACCATCACCTGGGCGCGCTTACCTGCCAGCACCTTCAGAAGCTGGTGCTGCACGGGGTTTATGTCCTGGTACTCATCGACCAGGATCTGATCATAACGATCGCCAAAGCGCTCAGCTATTGCGGGGTTTTTCTTAAAGAAGTTAACGACATCATAAACCATGTCATCAAAGCCGATGAGCTGCTGCTCTTCTCGCCAGCTCTCAAGCTGCTCAAACACCTGCACCACAGGCACCTTGGTGGCGTCGTCGCAGATCGAGTCAAAAACGATTCGCGGCGGCTCAAGCCGGCTTTTAGCGATCGTGCCAAAGTGCCTGGCAAGATCCACCCACTCCTGGATCTTGTCCTCCTCTTTCGCATCGGCGCGCGTTACAGGATGCTCTGCAAAAAGACTTTTGAGCTTAAGATCGACAACAATATCTGCCATCGGCTCAAACGATGAGATCTGAATGTGCCCGCTTTGTGCCAGGGCCTTTAAGATCTCAAGGCCCATCGCGTGCAGAGTTTTCACTTTCGGCGCAGGCAACCCCCGCGCAAGGCGCAATCGTAACCGCTCATCAAACGCGACCCGGGCCGCCTTATTGTACATAAGCACCAGAACCTCTGGGCTGCGCTTTGAGGCGCTTAGAAGACCCGCAAGGTAGTGCACCAGGGTTTCGGTTTTACCCGACCCGGCAACCGCCACCATGCGGGCGTGCCCTCCGCGGTGCTCGCTCGCATCGGCCTGCTCGGCGCTCAGTCTCATATCAATACCATCTTTTATTTCATGCTATATTATATATCAATGATATTATTTTGTCAATGTGCAGGATAATCACGATCTTATCCCGCATTAATGCTAATGGATGCGTACATTAGCATTAATGCAGGACTTCACCGCCGTCACTCACCGGATACATCGCGCAAGGTGCAGTGCACAATCAGCGCATCGATCATCTTTGCAATGTCGGGGAAGTGCTGCTGCACATGATGGCGCACCTGAGCACAGATCGCCCGATCGATCAGCGCCGCCGGGCGCGCCTCATAGATCGCACAGGCCATGGTCATAATGGTGTCGGTGTCCCCGCCCACCAGCAGGCATTTACGCAGGCAATCCTCATGGCTTTTGGCCTGAAGGCCTATGTAGATAGCAAGCGGCACGGTGTTCTCAGCCGAGCTGTCAAAGCTGTAATCCTCACTTAGCTGATCCAGATCGAAATAAAGAAGATAGTCAAACTGCGCGTGAAGCTTAGCGCCGAGCTGCTCGGGGCTAAGACCCGCCCGTAAGCAGTAAACGCTAAGCGCGATCGCCTGCGCGCCGCTTAGCGCCTCAGGGTGATCGTGGCTACAAATCGCCGAGTCCCGCGCAAGCCTTAGCGCCTCCTCCTCGCTTGTTGCGATCCAGCCGATCGGGGCTGCCCGCACGGCCGCCCCGTTACCAAAGGAGTCCCCGGGCGCAGCGCCACCAAGCCAGGCGCTAAAGCGCGCCCCGTAGCCTGCACCCGGGTAGCGCCCGGCCCAGTCCCGATACGCCTCATCAAAGCTGCGATTATGCAGCAGCGCATCAACCGAGGCTGCCAGCAGCACCGTGTCATCGGTGATGGTGCTCTTACCCCTTACCACCAGAGGCAGATCGTAGCCCTTTAGCGGCGCGGCCTCATAGGCACTTCCAACATAATCACCTGTTATCGCACACCACATTGGATCGCTCCGGGATAGACATTTACCAGACAAAGTTGATGGTCAATATAGTGATTGGGCGGCGCGCGTCAACATTTAAGTAATGTAAATCCCCGTTTTTAGTCTTTTTCGATATAATATAAGCATTAATAAATATTTTGATAACCTGCGGTGCGCATGATCCTGATAATGCACTGCGCGCGCATCTAAGCGCACCTTGCAGTTAGCCTGGGTGCGCACGCGATGGGCGTAAAAAAGCCGGCTCATGCCGGCTCTTTAGTCCCTACACACCGACACTTAAGCGGCCCACGAAGGCCGCGCTCGGCGTCTGGTAAATTAAGGACCCTCGGCAGTGGCATCGGCATCGGCCTTGCCCTCATGGCCTTGTTGCAGCGCGCCGTGTAATTTGTCGAGAATGCTTTGGATCGACGGGGGCGCATTATTATCGATCATGATGATCGTGCTTTTAAAGGCCGCTCTTCGCTCTGCGGTTATGCTCTTTTCTGCCCGGGCGATCTGCTCAATCTTCTGCTCAATGTTCGTATCGGTGCAGATCCCTGCGGCGATAAAAAGGTTGTGATCAATCTCAACGTAGATATCCTTGTAGAACTTGGCGCTACTGTTCTCGGTGCTCATGTGCTGGTAGTGAATCTTCTGATCAGTTTTTTTACCAAAATAGTAGTTACGCTCAGTAAGGGCCAGTCGGGTGCCCTCGTGCTCTATAAATGAGAAAGCGCCGGCGGGGTTTTTTATGGTAAAACCCCACTGCAAAAACGGCAGATCGTCCTGCATTTTATGGTGCCCTGAGATAATGATGGCCTGATTCATAGAACCTCTTTCCTTGTTGCGGAAATCCCCACCGCGCACGTAGCGCATAGTGGCCGATTCCGATTTATTATATATTGCAATATTATACACGGCACACTCGAGCAATGCACCGCATTTGTGATCCTCTCACACCGAGCGCTTCACGCATCCGGGTTTGACGCGGGCGGGCTGGCTACATATAATAAGTCTATATTTATTAAGCGGCAGAGCACTTGCCGGCGGGTTAAGACGCCATGAGTCAATTGATTGAGCGCGCACGGCGCTACGCGCAAATTCAGCACGCATCCCAGGTCCGCAAATTCAGCGGCGCCCCCTACTTCGTACACCCCGAGGCGGTCGCCCGGATCGTCTCGCAAGTGCCGCACACCGAGGCCATGATCGCTGCAAGTTTTCTACACGATACGGTCGAGGACACCAGCGCCACTCATGAGGAGATTGAGCGGCTGTTCGGGCGGCAGACCGGATCTCTTGTGCGCATGCTAAGTGATGTCAGCTGCCCGCAAGATGGACCAAGAGCTCTTCGCAAGCAGATTGATCGGGCCCATAGCGCGGCCGCATGTCCTCAGGCAAAAACCATCAAGCTTGGCGATATTATCGATAACACCCGCACCATCGCCTATGATGATCCGGTGTTCGCGCAGATCTACCTTCAGGAGAAGGCCGAGCTGCTGGCGGTGCTGATCGAGGGGGATAAGACGCTGCACCGGGTGGCAAGTCTTATCATCCAGCACGGGCTTGCCGTTATCGATGAGCGCAGGCGCACCCCGGGTCCGATAGATCTTGCTGCGATTTTGCCCGGGCTTTAAGGCGGGCATGGGCTTTTTTCGGCCCCTTATTTATTGACTTATTATATTATTTTTGATATATTAATTAGCATTGTTCACCCACCCACCGAGGCCCTTCATGTTCGCACCGAGTATCTTTAAAGACGAGCGCGGTTATCTTGCGCTTTTACGCCGCATTCTGGACTTCGGCATCGACACGCTCGATCGCACGGGGCTTGGCTGTAAAAAGATATGCGATGCGACGCTGTATTTTGATCTGCGCGAGAGATTCCCAGCCCCATCCGTTCGGCCCACCGGGCTTCGCCCGGCCTTTGAGGAGTACTGGGGGTTTTTGAACGGACGGGTCGATATCCATAACTACCTCGCACCCAAGGGCATCAACTTCTGGGCAGGCAACACCACTCGGGAGTTTCTCGATGGGCGCAGTCTTCAGCACCTGCCTGTGGGTCATATGGGTAAGGCCTACGGATTTCAGTTTCGTAACTACCAGGGTGATTACGATGCGGATTTTCGCCCGGTAGGCGGCATCGATCAGATCGAGCGGCTCTGGGGCGACTTGAAGCAAAACCCCTTTAGCCGCCGGCATGTGGTCTCGATCTGGAACCCCGCCCAGGAGCACGAGATGGCGCTTCCGCCTTGTTGGTGGAGCCACCAGTTCACCGCCCTTGCCGATCCGGATAATGATGGCAGGATTGTTCTGAGTCTTAAGGTCATCTCCCGATCGGCCGATGTGCTCTTTGGCACCCCGTACAATGTTCAGCAGTACGCGGTGTATCTTACGGCAATGGCCAAATCCCTTGGCTATACCCCCGGGGTATTGTCCTGTCTTCTTGTCGATGCGCACATCTATTCCAATCAGATCGAGTACGTCAAGGAAACCTTGCAGCGCGATTTTTATGAGGAGCCGGTAACGCTTTCAATCAATAAGGAGCTCGGCTCGCTAAAAGATGTGCTTGGACTTAAATTTACCGATCTCGCCCTTGACGGCCACAAAGTCAACGCCACGCCCTATCGTGCTGCCCGCCCGCCCATGGCGGTCTGAGCCTGCGCTAAGTGCATGGGCCTGCACGAGGTGACACAGATGCCTTGCTTTTACTGTCCCGCAATGGGTGCTCCTGATCATTGCCCGTTTTATGTATTACCGGTAAACTATATATTTCAACCTGGGGATCAATCATGATCCGGACAACCGCAGAGCTTGCGCTTGCGCCCTACGCGCGCCTGGGTCAAAAAAGCTCTGGCAGCTCGCACGCGATTTGTCGCTGCGGGGCGGTCACATTATTTCTTGGCGGCAGCGCCCCTCTTGGTGAGACTCTGGTGATGCGAAGATCAACCCTTGAGCGGCTTTGGCCTCAATACGATCTTGCAGGCGCTGCCAGGTTCAATAACTGTGATCACTGCTCAAGCGGGCTTGGTATCGATCAGGATCAGCAATCACGGTCGGCCGTGGCGCCCCTCGACCGTCGGTCGGAGGTTTGAAAGATATGGACGGTCCTGGCAGATGGGCGCGGCGTAAGCTGAGCTGAAAGAGTAGACACCCAAGGAATTACTATGAACGTTAATGGGCGAGCTTACAGTGATTTCGCTAATCAAGCTGCGATCCAGGCACTCGATTCTTTGCTGGCTTCTCGATCACAGCCCTCGGCTTATCAGCAGAGCATGACCAGGCTTGGACGATATCTGGGTGAAGTGGCGAGCCGAAAAATGTCTTCTCCAACCAGGTGCCTTGTTGCGTCTACAGCGGAGGATGCAGATTATCTCGCCCGAGGGGTGATAGATTCACTCAGGTCGTCTCAACATGATCCACTTGTGGCGGTTTTCTGGAACAACCATTGCGCTATTCCCGAAACTAGCGTAGCTCCAATTGTCCATAGATACTTGCAGCCTGGGTATGAAACGGCAGAGTCACTGATCGTTGTGAAATCAGTTATTTCGGGCAGCTGTAATGCTGTTGTGCGTACAAACATCCTGGCGCTCATTGAGTCTTTAAGGGTGCGCAAGATCTTCATCGTGTCACCTGTAATTCATGAGAGCGCAGAAGGCAGTCTGCGGAGCGAGTTTCCCGAGTCCATCTCTTCATTGTTTGAGTTCATATACTTTGCGAAGGACAAAATAAGAGACGATAAAGGGGAGGTTAAGCCTGGGATTGGTGGCCAGATCTATGACCTGCTTGTCATGAAGGAGCAGCCAGTTATGACTGGTTATATGCCAGCATTAGTGAAAAGTCTTGCCTCCATCTAGTAGACGCCTGCCTTCAATGCGCAAAATAAAATGGCCCCGTTTTTACACGGGGCCATTTTCCTACCCAGCGCGCTCTAGCCCTGGTCGAGGCAGTTCTGGACCAAATAACCCATGCCGTACTCCCAGGTGTAGCTATTGATTTGGCGGGTGACGGCTGCCCCTCCAGACCATCTGAACACGTGCCCTGCCGGGCTGCATGCCGCGCCGGGCGCACCTGGCTGATCGGCGATATTGACGCCGGTCAACATCTGCATCAGATCTGAATTTATATCTTCAATGCGTGCATTAGATGGGAAATTCCTTCTTACCAGAGTGCCCGTGTACGTGACCGCTGAGAGTTTACCCGGGCGCGCCTTGGTCCCGGTGGTGGATCGGGACTGCGCCTCGTTCACCGTTCGGAACTCGTTCTTGTTGTACAGCTGCTGGCCCTGGGCGCTAAATTCCCAGAGCTTTTGTTGCGGTTTGGTGCAGGTGCGGCTCTGGGTCATGCTCTTTCCTGCATCCACCGTTGAGCTCGCGGGCGTCCAGGCGCTGCAGCTGGTGCTGCCGCCCGCTGCAATCCAGCCGGTGTGGTTGACCGTGACGGTGCGTGATTGCGCAGCAAGCACGGTGCGGGTCTCGGTTCTGGTGCCATCGGTTTTGACTTTGCCGGAGAAAACATCCGCCACAATATCGGTCACCGTGCGGACCTGGCGCTGCTTGCAGGTGCGGCTCTGCACAAAGGAGGAGACCTGCATGTCCGCTGCGGGCGACCAGTACCCGCAATCGCCCGCAGCGCCCGAGTTGGACCAGGCGGTGCCTGAGCGGTTGTGGGGGACGAACTTCTCCCGCGCTCCGATCGCTGAGCGCCTCACCTCGGTGCCCACAAGGCGCTTCTGGGTCCTGGTAAGGATACTCTTACCTTCCGCTAAATGCTTAATCTCCCGGGTGCGCTCTGTAAGGTAGTTACATTTTTGGGTGAACTGCTGCCCGCTCGGCATTTTATCGACCGGGGGCTTCCAGATCCCCGCGCCGCCTTCGGAGCATGCATTGGGTGCACCGCTATCGCGCCACGGCCCAACTACGACCTCAACGGTGCGCGTGAGCAGGCTGTCGGTGCTTCGGCTCTCATCGGTGCCGTGGCGGGTAACTTCATTGGCGATTGTTCGGGTCTGCAGATAGTTCGAGGTCTGATCGCTCGGGGCGGGGACCCACCCGCCCTTTATCTGCGCCTGGGCGCCGAGCCAGTTATCAGCCGCCGCCCCTGTACAGACTCCCATGCCCAGGGCCACGACCAGAAGTGCTTTTGTAAATGGTCTCATTGCTGCTCACCAAATTTAATTATTGTTTTAATATATGATACTCTCGCCACCCACGGCATGCAACACGCGCAGAGCCACTGCTTCGGGCATCCAGGTCCGCCAATGTTGGCATTTTATTATATATCTATAATTTATATTAAAGACACTCCAAGCCGAGCGCCCACCTGCGCACGCCCAGGGCATGCACGGGTGGGCGTCTTATCCGGGTCTAATCGAGCGCAGGGGAGCTGTCATCATTTGCGCGCGATTGGATCGCATCCCACGCCGCAAGCATGCGCTTGCCCTTCTCGGTCAGCCACCTCTCGACCTCGCCGTGCAGGGCCTCTTGAACCTGATAGTCAGCCGCCTGGATAACATCCGAATCATTCCAGCGGCCGGTGATGGCGCGCAGCGCAACACCCAGCTCTATTTCATCCCACTCATTCATGGGAGCCTCCAGCCACGACTGCGGGTCGTTGCTGTAAAACGGAATAAAGCCATCGCGCGCCGTAAAAGTCTCTACAATGGACGCCCTGAGCGCAGTCTCTTTTCGATGCGCGCGCTCTTTGATTTTGACAAAATCCGCCTCATCAATGGTCACGTTGAGTGAATCGGTCTCAAAATTGTACTCGCGTGGCGATCGGACACTGTCAAAGGCCATTGAGGGTAGATCCAGTGCGTGCTCCTTAAGAAGATACTCTTTAAGCCACTCAATATATAGCCTGCAGTAACCCTCCTTATCAATACTTATCTCCCTCCACAGATCGTCAGGCATGTGCGACTCGCCCTCATCGTCCTGAAACATTTGGCTGAGCGCCTCATTAATTTCGTGATCGTGTATGCTCTCGTAGAACCCATCAAAGTCGTGCAGGCGAATCGTGTAGCGCACTGGGGCGCCAGGTAGTTCAGATGGGGCGGCCTGATCGTGTGACATAGCATTTACCAATCTATATATCTATTTATTTATTGCATTATTATATCATAGAATGCAGGCCGCGCAAGCAGGCGCCCATGCCCTGCCCCGCCCCTTCTGGCCGGTCGCTCCCGAAGTGGCGGGGCCGAGGGTCCTTGTGGCTATCGCACGGCGATGTCACTGCCGGCATCGCGTGCTCGGCAGATGTCCTTTTTTGGATCGATGCGGCGAATCAGGCGAATTTGCTCAGGCGAGAATACGCAAAACTGCGGACAATCATCCCCCCAGCCACTGGCACCTTTAAGTAAGTTGTCCGGGTTCGCATATATCACTGCGTCATAACCATCCGCCTGCATTTGCGCCACCGAATCAGGAAAGCTTCTCAGGCGCTCGATAATTTGCGGGGCGTCAACAAACCGCGGATTGGTGATGATGAGATTGACCACATACACATATGGCATCAACCTGATGAACCGGTAATCTGCGCGTGAGGTGAAGTAGCTGCAACCGCCTTTAAAGCCATCAAAGCAATTGTGCGATCCGTGGTAAAGTGTCAGCGGATGGCCTTCAGGCCCGAGCAGTAATCCGGGTGCGTGCGCCATTCATGCGCTCCTTTGCGGGCAGTCTAATAAGCCGATAACGGCTACGCCGCCTATATATTATTGTTGTAATTATAGTTAAGGTTGATATCGGATGCAATCGATTACCGACAGCGGAGGAGTCCGGCAGCGCCAGGCTTTGCTGTCGCCTGGCCGAAATAATGATGATCTTACCTCCTCGCTTGTGGTAAATGCATCATCCTGTGATATAATTATTCTATATTTATTAATTAGGTCACCAATACCCATGAGCATCCTTGAATCTCTCACCAGGCATAAAGATGAGGCCCTGGGCCTTATTGTTTCCAATGGCGGCTTCAGCATTGCACTTAAAAACGGCAAGCTAAGCGGCTATGACAGTCTGCTCGATCAGGATCGAGAGTTTATCGAAAAGCACCGCATCCCCACCGTGATCAAGCCTGCCGATTTTAGCTCCAGCGCCTCGCTCATGTTGCCGCTTATCGGAACCTCGATGGATGAAGGCCCGATCAACAGCATGAGTCGCGTACCCTTTGAGGTGTATGCCAATATCTGCGCATTTCACGGCGCGCAGATCATCAACGTTAAGCCAATCAAGTTTCTGCCGGCGATGTTCGGCCGTGCAAAATCGGCCTACGTCGATGCCATGAACGCCTTTATCGCCGGTGATAATGGTGCTCTGGCAACGGCGCTGTTAAAAAATGAGCAAGAGCCAGACCCCCGCTGGTCGATCCCAAACACCCCTGCGCTAAATGTGTTTCATCGCAGCGCCGATCAAATCGCCCACACCCGAACCACGCACGAGAAGGCGGCCGCATCCTTGGAGCAGAAGTGTCGCATTGAGAATGCTGCCTATTTTAAGATCGCACGGGCTACTGACTTTAAAGACGTGCCCAAGAAGAACTACGATACGTTCACCGAGCAGCTGGCCCAGCAATCAATGGCGGGCCGGTGCACCAGGCTGATCAATATCGTGACCTGGAATGCTTTAATGGTTGAGGCCGGGAATTTCACGGGCCCAGAGGCCTGGGATGCCATTGGGGATTACTCGGATTTCACCCTCGCGGCATCAAAAGCGCTCATTGAAAAGCACGACATCGAGTCTTACTCTCACCTGCATAAAGAGCACGAGCTGCTAAAGCCCCTGCATGCATGGACCCAGCAACTGTGCAAAGCCGCAGGCCATATTGCCCAGCGAGACATTGATACCGACAACAGCGCTCCGGCGCCTTAATTGCGGGCACCCCCGCCCGCGAAGGGGAATAAAAATGCCATGGGCCGAAAGGCCTCATGGCATTTTTACCTGGCCCGGAAGCCCGTGTTAGCCGGGAATGTGCCGTGCTAGCGCATTTAATTTTCGTTTTACCATTTCTGGTCGACTCAAGCCATCTCCATCAACGCGCTCAGACTTTGAGCACAATGAACCGGTCCTCTACCGCGGTATCAAGATAGACCCGGGCACATATCGCCGAAAACCCCGATGGGAGATCCTCATCGCTCTTGGCCGCAAGCAGGGCAAACTGAACGGTTAATTGATGAAGGTGCTGCTCCTTGGCCTTGCGCTCGCGCACCACCAGGTGCGGGTGGGTCCTGTGGGTGTGGTAAAACTCGTAGATATCGAGCGAGCGCAGCGCAATCTCCTCCTGAAAATAATCCAGGTCACGCTCAATCGACTCGGTCGCGTTCTCGACATCCGCATCGGCGTAGTTGTCTTTGGCGATCCGCTCGGCCATTTTACGCGCAGACTCACCCGCAAGCCCCTTAACCATCTCGACTAACGCTTGCTTGCTCGCTGAGCACTCCATCGCACGCAGCACCATGGGCTGGTTGCTTGCTATGAGCAAAACCGTGTTGAAGACCGCGTTACTAAAGTGCGTCTCGATATTATCTGCCATGGATCGACCAGTCGGATTGTTTCTCTATAATATACTGCATTTTATAATCTATGGCAATGACGCCCAATGTCTGACAGAAGCCTTATCGGGGGCACTCAATATTTGGCAGCCCGGCGCCCATTCACTATCATCATCCGATCACAGATCCCAAGGCTGAATGCGCAGATGATCATTCCAGGACCCGCGCGGCTGCTTGTGGCTCTTGCGCTTGCGAGCCTAAGCGTCTCGGTGAGCGCCGGGCATGGCAGCGGCGCACTTGATCGCATTGTGAGCCTGCCCTGGCAGTACGCGCGGCAGGGGCGGATCGAGCTTGTTAATGAATCAACCCTCGGTGTTGATCGGCACGATGCGCTTTTGAGCGCCCCGGCTGCCGGGCGGTACTTACAGCTCGTCTCTGCCGGTGCGCACCGGGCTCCGCTCGCGCTTGTGGTGCGGGTAGGCGGCAGGCAAAAACTCGCCCAGGTGACTTACTATGAGCACCGGATTGGTTATATTGATATCAAGGATTTTCACCGGGCGATTGGCGCAGCCTCGATTCGGCCCAAAGAGCGCCATCGACAGAGCAAGCCCGGTGCGAGGCAGGTAGAATTTAGCGCATGGCTGCAGACACCGCTTATCGATCACACCGGCACGATCGTAAGCTGGGCCGAGCTCTGGCGCATCGGCCCGGATCGAACGCTCGCCCAGGTGAAGGTGCTGCGGCTTAATCGCTACGGCCTTACCGAAATCCACTGGGCCGGCCCGCCTGAATCCTTTAGCGATGCCGCTCAGATCGCGGCCGAACTGATCGCAAGCTATCAGCTTGCCCCGCATGCGCATCATGCTCGATTTGATCCTGCCACGGACAGGCGCTTTTCGCACTCTACCGCCTGGGTGATGGGGGCAGGTGCGCCCGGCCCCGGCAAGACCCAGGGCTCCTCCGGTGGCCGCCTTGTGTGCTCCTTGCTTATGGTGCTCGGCGGGCTTTTTCTTATGCGCACAGGCAAAAGCCGCAGCGGCGCGCGCCCCGGACGGCCCTGCCGTGCCCGGGGCTTATCGAAAGCCTTGACGGGGTCGGTATAATTTGATATATTCTTATCAATATAGGGATGCGCAACCGCACCATACACGCCGCCAGATATGAGCGCGCTTGTGCTTTTTGCGGGACAGGTTCTCATCCTAACACTTAAACAAGATGATGCAGATTTTGGAGCCAATATGAACATCCAGATAGCTGATACCATCGCACCTCAGAAGCTAAGAGCTCCCGGGGCTGAGTACATCCACACTTTGGGGCGCGCAGGCGGTATCGATTTGCGCGCAGGTATTTTCACGATCAATCGCATGAGAGCCTTATGAGCGCTGCAGATAAACCCTCCGCAAAGAGCCCCCGGATAAAGCAACCGGCTGCCAAAGCGCTTGCCGATGCGCCGATCATCAAATCGATGAACGCGGTTAAGGATACGCCCCACCGGGCAACCCAGCTAAAGCTTGCCCAAAGATTCCGCGCGATCCGGGAATCTCGCGGTCACTCGCGCGCCCGTGCCTCCGAGCTTACCGGGGTAGCCGAGCCGACGCTTCGGCACTTTGAGCAAAGTGGCGAGATCTCGTTGCGCCAGTTACTGCTGCTTGCTGCCATTTACGGCAATATCAGTAAAATCATGCATCTGATGCCAAGCTGACTGGCAGCGCCTTAAGCGCGGGCTCGGGCTGCGCGCCGGCGGGAAGTGCGATCGGGAAATTCCGGCCGGCAGCTACCAGCCTGAAAGCTCTGCCCAGGGGATGTACGTCCTGGTGATGTCAGGGGTAGCCAATCAGATCCAGCACATCGAGCCTGCACGCCTCGGCCAGTGTGCGCTCGGCGCAGCGGCGAATCAACCGAGCAGGCTCCTGTGACAGATCGGTAAGGATCGCCTCGGCGTCAAGCCCCGCCTCATCCAGTGCGGCGCTGATACTCTGGGCGATGCGCTCGGCGTAGTCCGCGCCGCGCTGCTGCTCGATCGCCTGCCAGGCGGTATCCGGGTAGAGCCCCTGCGCATCTATTGCCTCGATCATTGCCTGCCAGACGTAGCCGCGAACCAGGTGAAACCCGACACAATCGATCATTGCCTCGCTTCTTCGCTTGTGCGCGGTCACCATCGCGCCGCGCACCAGATCCTGCCACTGCCTGGGGTCAGGGGCGTCGCTGCGCGAAACGCTAAAGCGCTCGTAGTGGATGCCCCTTGTAATGGCTGGGGCCAGAACCCGCGCGATTTCGCCCTCAAGCTGCGCGGCGTAGTGCTCGCCCGCGGCGTGCTGCGGGCTTAGCGAGAGCGTCACAGAAGAATCGCTAAGGCCGTGCTCGGCCTTTTTCGGCAGTTTAATCTTGATCCGTATCATAAGGATAACCGTGCGTATAATGCTATTGAGTTCTCAATATACTTTAGCACTAAATATATGGGGGTGCGAAGCCAGGCATGACTTTCGATCCCTGATACGACAATCGGTCGATCACCTGGCGCTACCTGCCTGTATCCCCGCCCGATTGGGCGAGGGGTTACGCGGATCTCATTAATACTTACGGTGCGGCCTGACGCTAAGAGGATCTAAAGTGCAATAAATAACCACTGGCAACACCCCATGCGCGGCGGCGCACGGCGTTCGACCGCATTATTTATTTACGCTATACTATCAATATAAGCACACTTTTTTTAAAGCGACACCCCCATGAGCTCAAATGAGAATTTTGCTGGCAACGAGCGCACCTACGCAGGGATTGGCTCGCGTGCGCTGCCCGCGGTGAGCGAGAAGCTGCACATTAAAATTGCCTTCTGCCTGGCGCTTGATGGGTACCGCCTGCGCTCCGGTGGCGCCGATGGCGCCGATACCGCCTTTGAGGCGGGTGCGGATCTTGCGAAACAGTATATCGAGCAGATCCTGCTGCTGAAGGTCCCGGCGCACACACTTAAGCGCATCTACCTGCCGTGGCCGGGATTTAATCACCGTGAGGACTCACCTGCCTGTGTCGCGCTCGATCTTAGCGCCGCCCAGCGGCTGTCCCGCCAACACCACCCGTCCTGGGCCCTCCTGTCACAGGCCGAAAGAAAGCTGATGAGCCGCAACGCCCACCAGGTGCTCGGGGATGATCTGCGCTCACCGGTAAACTTCGTTATCTGTGAGACGCCCGATGCGGCCACCACCGCTGAGCAGACCTCGCGCAAATCGGGCGGTACCGGACAGGCCATTCGCATCGCCTCGGCGTTTAACGTTGCGGTGTTTAACACGCGAAAGCCCGAGCACCGGCAGCGCCTGGAGCGCTACTGCGAGACTACCCTTGAGCGCCTGGAGCGTACCTCTGGGGGTGCGCGCGCCATGCTTGATCGCTTTGTTGCAAGCCCCGGCTGGAGCGGTGCTCGCCTTGAGCGCGATGCGCTGGCAGCCCTTATGGGTGGTGAGATTGATGTGCTGGTGCACGGGTGTAACTGCTTTCACACCATGGGCCGCGGCATTGCCCGGGCCATAGCGGATCAATTCCCCCAGGCGCTCACAGCCGATCGGGCAACCCCCGGTGGACTAAAGGCGAAGCTCGGCACCTATTCGCGCGCGGATGTCACACTTGATAGCGGTCGCACCGTTACAATCGTCAATGCCTACACACAGTTTCGCTACGGCACTGATCCGCTTCATGTGCACGCGGACTTTAAGGCAATAAGGGAAGTCTTTACGGCGATTGCGCGGGATTTTCACGATAAGCGCATCGGCCTTCCCATGATCGGTGCGGGAAATGCCAATGGGCCCTGGTCCACGATCAGCCGCATCATCGAGCGGGCCACCTGCGCGATGAGCCATCGCCCAACGCTCTTTACCCAGGGAGCGCCCTCCTGTGAGCGCACCCCCATCTGCTGCCCCGCCCCCAGCGGGCGCCACGATGATCGACCCGAAGGCTCCAGGGAGCTTGAGCGCACGCAACAGGGATTTGACTTTTAACGCCGCGGCAAGTGCCCCGCGCAGGCATGTGCTGCGGCTCATTGATCCGCGCCAGAGCTATGGTCCGTCTGCGCGAAGATCAGCATCAAGGATGTGTGCGCAAGAATAGTCCCGGCCAATAGCGGGCAAGTCAGGCCTTATTGCCCGTAACAATACTCGGTGCAGATCGTTTTGCGGCCGAAAGCCACCGGCAAAGCATTGTTTTACCGATACTGGCAGGGCCTGAACACGCCAAAGTCGACTGTTCCCGTCACTGCTCACTCCAGAAAATCCAAACTGCGCGTAAAAGTCATGCAGCCGCTGCAGGGTTTTGTCTTCTTTGCCGTCCATAAATAGCGGGCAGCAATCGAGGAAAATAAGCCCCGCAGATTTAACCTCCGGGGCACCCAGAAATTGCCGCATAAGGTGGCCGCCGCCACCGGGCCGGGCCGATCTCACCATCTTAAGCTCCATCACCCGGTCCTTGTAATACTCCGGCAAGTACGCCTCATCACTCTCTTCGGCATTAAGATCGTGCTTGAAATCAAATTCGATGATGCCGTACTGGTTTTTGATGATCATGAAGTGGCATATTTCCTTAAAGGGCAGGCGCGACCGCATAAATATTCAATATATTATATGTTATTGGTGAACAGTCCTGAGCCTATTGCGAGGGTGGCCTCATTTGCGCCAGCGCTGCACGGCCGCCTGATGGTACTTTGCGCCCAGCACCGGCTCTGGATGCTCGCCGTATCTGACGATGTAGTCACTGTAGCCGTTCTGGATCATTGTCAGCCCGATGTCTTTGCGACCAACACTCACCGAGCAGATTAGCCGGCCGTAGTAGCCAAAATCCCAGCACCAGAACCCAACCGAGCGATCCTGCGCAATGGACTTTAGGAACTCACCTGCCTGCTGGCCAAAGGTGGTGTTCTTCTTTTTATCCGGATGCACCGACTCGGCAGTATTGATATTGGCAATACGCACCCGTATCAGCTGCCCGCCCGCATCGAGGTGGCGCTGCTGCTGGCGGGTGCCCGCATGAGAGATAAAGCGATTAAATACCGCGCGCTCGCGCACCTTGAGCACAAGCGTATCCCCGTCGATCACCCGCGTAACCGTACCGCTACCCTGGATGTTGAACTTTTGTGCCTGGGGGGCCGCCTGGGCGGCGCTTGAAAGCCCGAGCGCTAAAAGACACGCCCATAACACTGCGATTTTTCCAGCCATACGCCCCTCCGGGGGTTTGTGTGAGCTTAAAAGGCGAGCGGGCCGACCGGGTTGATCGACTGCTCGGGCGGGCTAAGTGCACGCGCTAAGGACAGATAGATCACCCGGCGCAGCTGATCGGTCATTGCCGCCACGCACCCGCCGCCGGGCTCATCTGCCTGTGGCCGCTCGCGCTTGGCGCAATCGCTACTGGCCTTGGCGTGAATGATTCCATCGACTACGGAGCTTATGATCTCGGCATCATCTTTTGATGCACCGGATGGGTTTCGGGCAAGTGCCGCTTTGGAGGCCGCAAGGCTTGATATCTCCTCACTGCACATGATCCGGCCGCCCTCGTAGCCTTGCTCGCGCCGATTAAGAATCACCCGGCACGGCGTATCAAGCAGCACCACATCGACCGCCATTAAGCTCTTTGTGCTAAGCGCCGATTGCACCTGGATCAGCGACTGAGCAAGATGATTTGCGACAAAGCGGGTAATTTCTGGCTCGATCTGCGCGGCGCTTAGCTGTACCGAAGAGGTCTCGGCGTGCGCAAAAGCGCAGCTGCCCCAGAGTATCACTGCCTTTAAAATGGTGGATCGAAGCACGGCCGGAGTATCCCCTGCATTGAAAATCACTTTATATATTATACCGTATTTTATCTATTTAAGCAATATAGAGACACCCAAAAGCGCCTTTATGTCCCCGCGGCGGTAACGCACCGCGGCTGTGCCTATCGAGTCTTATCAGCTCATCTGTAGCGCCACATCATCATCCATCCTCTGCTGGCCCTCCCCATCAATCAATTGCTCGGCAAGAAGCCATGCAGCCCTCTGAAGGCCAATCCCTGATGCCTCGATCTCGCTCATTGCTCCGGCAACTCTAAGGCACGGTATGCTGCGCGATCGCAGAGTGTGGCCCGAGCGGCGAAACACCGCCCTGTCCACCAGATAGACCCGGCGAATCGTGTTCATGATCAGCGCATACTGCGCCGCCTGGGCCTGACAGGCGCCGGCCCGATCGAGCGCCTCACCGATCACCCGCTCGGCAAGCTCGTACCCGTAATCGCCAAGAAAGCCCGATCGGATAATGTGTCCGGCCAGATGACAGGAGCTCAGAGCGTGCTCAATAATGCGCTGTAAGGTTGCGATGCGACGGCGCATGAGATAATCGTACCCGCTTAGGCGCTCGGCCGGGGCGGCACTGTCACTGTCACTGTTCAAATTCAGATCTCCGCCTGCTCAATATTGGCTTATTATAGCACTATATATTTCCATGTCGGTCACAGTGGTGCGCCCCGATAGGCTTCGCGAGAGTTTGATCGGGTGGCCCCGCGCGCGTGGGGTAGCCCGGTACAGCCGGTGATTCCCGGCGAGCAGGCGCACGGGGGGGGGGTAAATATTTGCTTGACCCGGGTCTGCGCATTTGATATAATGTTATCACTTAACCGGTGAGGTGCTCATGTCAGAATTTCTCGTGATTGTCAGTCTTCGAAACACTCTTTTGGCCCGCACGCCCTGCCCTGACGCCGATGCCCAGGAGCGGGCTTTCGCTCAGACGATTCGGGATTTTGGCGGATCCATGACCGATCGTGATTTGATTGATGGGCTCTGGAGCAATCACGATGGGCTGAGCGTGCAGCTCGCAAGCCGCGTGCCGCTGACTCTTAGCCTGCCGGTGGCGCTTGAGCGCCTGCAGGTGGCATAAGCGTGCCGGGCCCTGCTTAACAGGCAAGGCCCGGCTTAGGCGACACGATTACCCCGATCGGCGCCCGCTGTCCTTGTCAGGAGCCCCTGTAAAGCGCTCTCGCTGTGGCGAAAGAGGTTATCTTTCTATATAATTTCACCTATATTATATAATTGCTGGCAGCGCCGTCGATTCGGGCGGTGCCGACGGATACCCTGATGCGTCAAGCCCTTTTGCTGCATGTTACACCAGTAGAGAATCTGCACGGAATTCTCACCCGCGGGCTCATCCCGGCCGTGGGGCCGCGCTCGGCCGCTTGCGCTGAGGCGCGCCCGGGCATTTACTGCTTTAGCGATCAGGCAAGCCTTGAGGATGCCTTTGGGGGGTGGTTGGGTGAGGTCTTTGATGAGCGGCAGCGGCTCGCGCTCCTGGCGATAAAGGCACCGAAGAGATCCGATTGCGATGCTGCCGGGTATGAGGTGGTGTTGCGCGAGGCGGTACCGCCCCGACAGATCACGGTGCTTAGTCGAAACATCGATGATGTTCTGGATCTTGGCGCGCTTATCAATCAGGGCGCTCTTCGGACCCATCACCTGCTTCCGGATCCGGACTCATTAGCCCGCCCGCAGATCATCCCAAACAAGAGCGCCCTTACCCTGCTGCGATCGGCGCACCTGAATGGTAAGAACAGGCATGACCCTCACGCAAGGCACGTCGATCTTAGCCTTGGCATGGACTATGTCATGTTTGATCTGCCGCTTGCCAGTATCGCCATGGATGAGCCTGAGCGCGGCATTGTCGATGCGACGGTCGATGCGCAGCGAGTGCGCCGCGAGATGCTTGGGCTTGTGGAGCTGCCACCGATACTGATCGGCGGGAGATTTCGCTCAGGTGGGGACAAAGTGCGCGTTCTTGACGGCGGGCACAGGGTCCACCTTGCGCATACCCGGGGTGCGCTTTCGATCCGTGCGCTCGTTAGGATCGATCAGTGGCCGAGCGTGCGTGATCGGGTGGTTGATCCGCTGTCTGCGCAGATTGCGCCGGATTACGAGCCGTGATCGTGCACGTGAACCGGGCGCCTGCGCTGAAGCGCCGCGCCCCCCCGGGGGCGGGCTCAGCCTGCCCCTATCTTACTTCCTGATTACTAAGACACCCGCCCTTATACAGCTCAAGCACGTTCGGGTTGATCGACAGCTCATACTTCACCTTCACCCGCAGCCATCGAGACAGGTAATCACAGCGGTACTCTTTATTTGGCGGCAGGTAGCGAAGCGGATCGCTTGAGCTTTTGCGGGCGCTTTGAATGTGATCGACCGCAACGATATTAAGCGGATCATTGGCGAACTGCTCGCGCTTATTCGCTCCCCACAGGTGCCCACCGGCGTAGTGCGCGTGCGCAAGCGGCACGATATGATCGATCGCAAGATCATCGGCGCGTAAGAGGGTCTTGCCCGTGTACGGATCAAAGAACTCCCCAAAGCGCACCTGACACCGCTCATCCGATGAGAACCTGACCGGGATCTTGCTCTGGGCGATCAGCGCTTCTGCGCGCGTATCCTGGCAGTCCCGATCCACATCCACCCAGTGGTGCCAGTCGGCCCGGTTAAACCCGGGGATCTTTGTGCTGAGCTCCTGCTCGCTCAGTCGGGGATGCCCGGCGCTGTAGTACTGATCATAGGTGGTGAAGCCTTGCTCGGTGTCGGCCTCGATCTGCGCATGGGGGCGCTTTTCGATCCTGCAGTGCGCGGCGTGACAGTGGTACTGCCCGGTGGCCGGGTTGTAGTGCCCGCCGTTAGAGTCGGTCGGGCCCGCGTGGGCAAGACTTAGCGATGAGTACAATAACGCGGCCAGCGCAGCGCCTGCGCCAGGCACAGCGCGATCAATCAGTCTCATAATAGGATTAGTCCTTTGGTTTGGGCTGTTTGTGAATATATAGTATCAGTATATTTAATGATGATGACAACTTTCAGTGCAAACATTATGTTTTGCGCCAGGTGCGCCAGATGCGCCCGGACCAGGCGGGCGCATCTGCGAGCCTTGTCCATATGTGCCTTGACTTAGGTCTCAGGATTTGATATTATTATATCACCCCAACCGCGCAGGTACTCCTCATGAAAAAATGCCTCTTGATCGTCCCGGCCATCGTTTTTTGCTCCCTGATCGCGCAGATCGCCCCAAGCTTCATGACACCTTTTTTAATCCTTTTTGTCGCAAGCGCTGCAGCCGCCGTCTCAATCCCTGCGCTTATTACCCTTGCCAATCTTTTGTTTGACTGGCTGCTTAACCTGCCGCTTGCGCGCTCGCTGAGCCCGGACACCCACAGGCTGCTGCGCCAGTTTCTTATCATCCCGGGTCCGCAGCTTAATCTTCGGCGGATTCGTCAGGTGCGACAGGCGCCGTAAAATTCTGACACATATTTATTATGTGTTATACTAAGTATATCGGGCCGCACCGGGCGGCCCCATTACTTTGTATGCACATGGACATGACCACAGATCAAAGCGCACAAATAAAGCTCGGGCAGCTAATATGGCGCCTTCGGATTGCCTCGCGGCGCATCGCCCAGCTTCGGGTGCTTGAAGATGCCTACTCTGCGGCCGAGTACGACGTGTTTCTTGATGCCGCCGAGGAGCTCGGTAAAGACATGGCGTGTCTTGAGATCTGCGCGGAGCAGCTGCTACGAGACTACGGCGAGGCTCCAAGCCCGCTTGGGCTCGAGATTGTGGCAACGCTCACCATGATCGCAGCTGAGCTCGGCTCGCTGTCGATGCTTGGGCACATAAACCCCACCCGCCCGGAAGTCTCCGAGATCGTTGAGGAGTATCTCGGGCAGATCGATGTGCTTGAGCGAGAGTTCCACAGCCGCTTTCCCGGCGCTGCACGACTTGCCGTCAGCCGATAGGTAGCCCCCTGGCGCCGCCACCTTCTTATCGGCCCTGCCGCGTCCGCGCTCATAGCCACTCAGGGCAAAAGGCGTCCGGGGCAGCCCGGCGCCTGTTATTGACCGCGCCCTGTAATCGGCCTATAGTCTGGAGTACGACTATAGATATTATGACAGGAAATAATAATGGGCACTACAACCGCCAGCTGCGCCGAGCTCGATACCCTACACATCGATGATTGCGTTTTCGATCTGCTGCAGAGCGCGCAGGACGATGGCCTTATCGGTCCGAACGAGGATCTTGATCCGGTGAGTGAGCCGGGCGTGCTGCGCGATCTTCTATCTGTCCGATAGCCGATCAGGCGCTGATCGGGCCGCCTGCGGCGCACCCTTTGCGGCTAAGGCGCCCTTTGTTGCGCCTTTTTGCACCTGGCAGGCCTTTACGGCCCGCCCCCTACATCCCCATCGCCGGGGCCGCATCATAGGCGCGCGCGGCCTTTTGCGCACGAAGCTGCCCGGTGATAACCTGCTCATTCAGCTTACCGCTCTTAAGCACCCCAAAGGCGCTCAGGGTCTGCTCCATCAGCTGAGTAAACATATCGGCCTTCTTGCCCTTGTCCTTAAGTAGATCATTGATCTCAAAAATCTGATCGAGCATGCCCGCAAAATCGAACCTCTCGCCCCAGTGCTTTGAGTAGCTTTTGGAGTTCTCATAGTAATCGTTAAAGAACGCCTGCCACTGCTGCGGGAGCTGCCCGCCGCGGGCCTCGGTGAGCCTCTCGCGCAGCTCATGGGTCATGAGCATCGCGGTGGTCTCAGCGACGATCTCCTCCTGCGCGTAGGCGGTGCGACCGCCCGCGGCACGATCGCAAAGATGCATGGTCGAGTGCGCAAGCTCGTGCGCGCAGGTCGCGTAGCGCTCCACCGGGTTCGTGAAGTCCTCAGGGGCAGGCACCTGGATCACATCGCGCGCCGGGTAGTACGCGGCCCGATCCCCGCCCACATCCACCTTGATGCTCATATCGCGAATGTGCTGGGCGATGATCGCATCGATCACCGCCTGCAGGTCGTGCTCCTCGGCGCCGATCGTGTACAGATCCTGCGAGCCGCGCTCAAGTATCCGCTCATCGACAAGCTCCTGGTATTTTTGCTTTACCTTCTGCGACATCGAATCGATCAGCGAATCGGCAAGCCAGACCGGATGGCTCACATAACTTGCCACCTCCCGCTTTGTGACCTCGCCTGCGGCAAGCACCTGCCGTGGGGGTGTTTTCTCGCCCTTCGGGCCGCGCCAGCTTGAGCCGTCCGGGTTTTTGTAGCTCGTCATGCTGGTTCTGACAAAGACGCTTGTCAGGGATTTCTTTCCGCGCATGAATTCGCGCGCCGCCGCCTTTCGCTGCTCCTCGATGCCAAGCGGTGATTGCGGGTCGGCCACAAAGTCCTCGGCCAGTATCTTTTGAATATCCCCCATAAAAAGCACAATGTTCTGCGCACCGGGCCTGGCATTATCGAGCCGGTAGTGCTCAAGCGCGCTGCCAAGGATCATCTGATTGACATGGCCTTTGAACACGTAGCGATTAGCCTCTGCATAAAACGGCATGAATTTCTCTGATTTTTGCATCCGGCGCAACCACGGGATATCCCAGGTCTTGGTCTTTTTATAGGCCGCGTTCAGCCAGAAATACATGATGTCATTACGGGCCTTGCCAAGGCTTACATCGCTTTGCTTTCGGTGGGCATCAATGAGCGGGTTCGCCTTAAGAAAAAGCGCCTGCTCATCCATATCGGCAATGCCCTGAATGAGCGCATCGGCGCTTTCAATGGTCTTTGGCGTACATGAGGCCGCCATGTCTGTCTTTGCCTGCTCCCAAAGCGTAAGAAACTTCGCCTTGCCCTCATCGATCGAGCACTTTTGCCGGATGATGCTAAAGATGATGTCATTGAGCGATTCGCTCAGCTTATTCATAACGCCCGAATCAAGGTAGGTGTTTTTTGAGCTCTTTTTGCCCTTGCCGCCCTTAGCTGATTTAGCTGGCTTTTTGTTTTTGTTATAGGCCATGACGTGTATCCGATCATTTATAAATTATTGCCATATTATATCACGCCCTTTGGAATGCTGCCATCGCCCGCACAATTGCAGCCGCTGCCCGCGCGGCGGGCGATGGCCGGTTCATACAATTATTTTGAGCCGGCACCAGGCGCCGCTATATTGTGAGCACGATCATAACCTGCCACTTAAGGATTTCGCGCCCATGGGCACTCCGGCTCTACCCGATGGCATCAGCGCCTGCCAGGCGCTTAAGGCCGCACAGATGATCCTTGGCAGCACCGGCGCATCGGATCGGCCGGTGCGCAAGGAGATGGTTCATTACGTGCTGAGCGAGGATTCCTCGATGCTTGCCTATATCTTCATTGTGAAGCTCACCGATAAGGAGCGCTCGGCGCTGCCTGGGAGCGTTAGGCGCTTTGCCGATGCGTTTCGGCCGGCCCTTGGTCTTAGTGTGAGCGGCTACGGCAAGGCCGCAAGGCGGCAGCCCCTGGGCGCACCTCCTGGCTAATGACAGCGCCGCCCCGGGCGCAGATGCAGCTGCCGCCTCGGCCAGGCGGCATGCCTGCAGGCGGCACAGGGGAGAAAAAAATTATGGATTGCCGGCAATTTTAACTATGTTTGATACAAGGCGCCCTTTTTGGCGCGCGCCCCACACAACGCGCAAGCCGGAGGGTCTGGTGGTGAGGTTGGTGAAGCCTGCTAAGGCACTTAAGTCGCTTGCGCTGATGGCGCTCATTTTGGCCTCGGCCGCCGCCTGCGAGGGCGCCCCCCGGAAGGCTCCGGGTGAGCCCTCCGGGCAGCTGCAAGGATCGGTGAAGGCCCCTGAAAGTGAATCTTCGGCCGAGCTCATCGCAAAGTGCAAGGCGCATCTTACCGAGCGCCTTGAGCGGCCGAGCGAGGCCGACATCGGGCAGATTGACCAGTACTGCGAGCAGCGCTTTGGCCTTGTGGTACGACCGGCAGAGCCCTCTGGGCCGCCATAGATGAGATTGACCGGCCGGCGCACTTTGAGCCGGCGCACCGGGCGCAACGTGCGCCCACTGGAGATGCAGCATGAACACCAACAAGATAAAGCTTGATCGGTACGGCTTTCCCAAAGCCAAAAAGGATGCCCGCGGCTGCCTTGCCGATATTTTTAAGGCAGCTTTGGTGCTCATCGCGCTGTGCGTGGTGATCGGTGTGACCCGAAGCTTCATCGATCCGATGATATTCGGGTAAGCCCCGGGGCGCCAGCGCACCGCCGCGGGGCTTTGCCTGTCTTTCCGGCCCTTGATGCCCCATCGGTGAGGCCGCGACCGGCCGGATCTTTTCTGCGCTACGTGCGCCTTTGGCAGCATGTTCACATCATGCTCTGGCTGCGCAAAAGCCGGTGCGCGGCCAGCGCAGCTGAGATAAAATCCCGCCCTCTTCTGCCCGATCATCCCGCCACAGGCCGACATGAGCACCCGTAAAACTTTGTATAAAATCTACCCCACCCTTACCCGCACAAGCATTCGCGCCGCACGAAAGGCTCTGCCAAGACGCGAGCGCAAGCTCGGCGATCGAGACATCCTTGCCCGGATCTGCGCGCTGAACCCGCACTTTTTGCAAAGCGTTGATTTTTTTGTGTTCGCTGAGGAGCTTTACTGGGACAAAAGCGGCAGGCGTGCGATTTTTCCCGAGTCAGCCGATATGGTGCGACGGCTTATCGATGCGCATTTTGACTACTCCCGGCACGCGATATTTGCTCCGCCGTTTGAGTCGTTCATTCTTGCGATGCCCGCAGGGATCGTTATCGAGGGGGTGGAGCTGCCGAGCTGTCTGGTCACCTACGGCAGCTTTGCAGGCTTTGCCGAGAATTACCGGATGGGGTTATGTGCGCACCTTCAGATCCCAAGACCCGAGGTGCGCCTTGAGCCCGGGGTGTCGGCAGGTGCTCTGTATATCAGCATCGCCTATCGCGATGCGCTTAACCCGGATTGCGTGGTGCAGCTTGGTATCACCTCGGATCAATGGCCGCAGATTCTCTTAACCCCGAGCTACTCCCAGTACCAGGGCATGGTAAGGGACTATGAGGTGCCCGAAGGGGCGCCGCCTTTGAGCGCCAGCACGCGCGAGGACAGCATCATACAGTTTAACCTGGTGCGCCTGATCGCCGCGATGAGCATCTACCATAGCGCAACCGATGGCCAGCATCTGCACCCGGGGCTACCCGGTAAAGCCGCCAGACCAAAGATGCTTGGCAGCCCCGAGGATCTACCGCGGCAGATCCACCATCTGTGGGCGAGCGATGCGATGCGCACCGCATCAGATCACACCGGCGAGCTTCGGTATCACCGAATGCACTTTCGAAACCTTCGCGATGAGCGCTACTATCGGGGCGAGCACAGACGCCTTGCCCGGGGAAGCCGCTGGGTGATGGTGAGTGATTATGTGACAAACCAGACGCTCCAGGCGCACACCCTTGATGCGTCCTAGAGCCGCATGGCAGCTAGGGCGATGGCTTTTTACTGGCAGGCTTGGGGCCGTTGTATAGCTGCAAAAACCGCAGCGCCGCACTTGAGCCATCCCCAGAGAGGGTATCAAGATACTCCTTGCCCTCAACCTTTGAATAAAGCGCTATGCGCCTTGCGTTACTAAAGGCCTCATACCAGGTGTTCTCGTAACTCGTCCATTCGAACTCATAGGTGCGCCCATCAATTGATAATGTCGATGGGTCAAGATCAATCCCTTTTGTCTGGCCGTGTTTGAATAAATAAAGCGACACATCCTCCGTACATCCATTGGTGCCAATCGAGAGATATCCATCCATAAAGGGCGTCATCGCGTAGCGTGAGCCGCAATACATCGAGCCGCCCGTGGGCACCTCAAACCACATCCAGTCTTTATATTGCTTTGCCTCATTGCAGATGCTCGCGAGCGAGTCGATGCCCCCCTCTTTAGTCCTTATCAGGCACATGTTTGTGGCAAGCTCGCTTGAGGGCTTAATCGTCTCAGATTTTTTCGCCCCGGCAATGATCGAGCGCCACATCGAATCACGCACATCAACGTATTCTTTTATCGCCTCCTTTTCCGCATCCGATAGCACCATATCTGCGAGCGCATCGCTTGCGCTTAGAGCCAGGGCGGCCAGGGTTATAAGGATTCTGATCATGATCGTGCTCCTGGGTAATGATCGGGCGATGCCGAAGGCGGATGCCCCGCGCGTAATCGGGCCGCACGGTAAAAAATATAGCCGCAGTATTGGGTATTCACAATTTTATTTGCGATGCCGCCTCTTGCGCCGGCGCGGTGGCAAGATATAAAGGCACAATACTCACCCATTCATTGACAGTTTATATATTATGCTATATAATATAGTCATTATTTCTCCCGTTTTAAGCCATCACTTCACTCAGGAACCTCTCATGCTTACATCCACCCAGCTTCGCACCATGCTCGGTCTGCAGAACGGCATCAACACCAGGATCAACCCCGACTGGCTCAGCGCAGGCTACCCCTGGGCGCGTGCGATCATGCTCGAATCGGCTGAGGCTATGGAGCATCACGGCTGGAAGTGGTGGAAGAAGCAAGATCGCGATCTTGCCCAGCTGCAGATGGAGATGGTCGATATCTGGCACTTTGCGCTCGCTATGATGATCATTGAGCACGCGGGGGATCTTGAAAAGGCCGCCCAGCAGGCCGCAACCGATCTTGCCCTTGGGGTGAGTTCGGTAAAATTCGATGGGCTCGAGTACCACTTCAGACAAATGGACACCCTTGGTAAGCTTGATTTACTGACCGGTCTTGCCGCGGCCAGGCGCTTTTCGGTGCCGCTTTTTAGCTCTCTGCTTGAGGATTGCCAGATGAGCTTTCAGGCGCTGTATCTGCAGTATGTCGGTAAGAACATCCTGAACCGCTTTCGCCAGGATCATGGCTACAAGCTTGGCACCTATATCAAGATCTGGGATGGGAGGGAAGATAATGAGGTGCTCGCATCGATCCTTGCGGCAGCAGATGTTAATGGCGCGCAGTTTGCCGATGAGGTGTACGAGAGCTTAAAGAGCTGCTACCCGGGCTAAAGACCCGGCGGGCAGGGGCGAGGTGAGCGGGTCGCGCTTTTTTGCGTGGCGCCTGAGCCTGGGCGCGGCCTTGCGTATTTGACTGCCCAATATTTATTACTATACTATTTATTTAAACGGGCATCACCGCCCCCACCGCCAAGCAGCAGGTTTTAATAGCGCTCATGAAAGCATTACTTAGCCTTACCGAATCCAGATTCGCAACCACCATGGATTATCTTCTCGGGTTTGCCGCGATCGCCTACGGCGCCTATGGGCTTTGGGCCGCAGGGCCTGAAGACTCAATTGTGTGGCCTTTGATAGCGATTGTCGGCGGGGCGCTCAGCGTGCTCTTTGCGATCAAAAAGCCGCACCGGCTCATCGCGCAGAAGCTTATCCACGGGTTTAAGCAAAAGTAGACCGTGAATTGCGGCTCGGGGCATATTTGGCGCACCGATGCCCGGGCCTCAGTTATTGCCCACAATTGTGTCATAAGATATAATTAGTTTAATATTATTTTAAGAGAGACCACCCCATGCACAGAATCCCACTTAATGAGTTTTATCACCGGGCAAATGAAAAAGGACTCATCATCAACGAGCGGGCTCGACTTGAGTTGCTTATTCGACCGCTCGGGGCAAAGGGGGTGAGTGTTGCGCTCTGTCCTTTGATTGGCTACAACCTCAATTCTGATGCCATTGATGCGAAAGAGCGTCACGTCTACGGCTCGGTCGTTCTTTTTAACCGGCTGCAGGCCGATGAGTGTGAGCAGATAATCGCCGAGACCGCACAGCGCTTCTCAGGCGCGCAGGCGGCAACCCTTGCGGCGGCTAAAGCGCTTTTGAGCCGCGACGATCTGATCTCGATTTATTACGATCAGCGCATCATGGAGCACCCGGTGATGCTCCGGGCGAGCGGCCCCGTTAAGATGGGTCACTATGGCGGTGGCGGCTCATCGATCGGGGACTCAGACTGGAGAGCGATCGCGCGCGCAGCCGCCGCGATCAATAACTCGTGCGCCCTTGAGCAGGATCTTTATCGGGCTACCAATTACGAATGGTACCGACAAGAAGGCGCGCAAAACACCCCTGCAGGCTCATTCTAGTTACGCCCGCAGCGCCCGTACGAGACTGCCGTCAAATTCAATTATCGAAGGCGGCAGTTTTTTTTATTTTTTTCAATCGCATCTTTATTCTCGCCATAAAATGCTCTTAAGCGCCACCACCTTAAAAAATCGGCGGCTGCATCCGCATCGGGGCACAGCCCCTCACATAGCTTAATGTTTATCCCGATGTGCCCGTAAGAACTCCTGTGTAAAATGCAGATTGCGCACTCGATAGTGCCGGATTTTATGGCTAAAATTATATCTAATGAAGTGCGCGGTTTAACCCACCCCCAAGACCAGGTTACCGATCCTTATGAAGCACTCTGTCATCAAGATAGCCCTGCAGCTTGGCATCCCCTGTACGACCGATCCTGCTGCCGCAGTGCCAGATGCGGATTGCGGTGACACTCTGCACGGCCTGATTCTAAAGAAGCCCTCCGGGGAGCGAATACAGATCCTCTTTAGCGGGGCGCGCCTCGTCTCACCCGAGCGCCTGGAGGGGCTCGTCGGTGAGAGCTCGCTTGTGCTTGATCCTGCGTTTTTAAAAAGCGAGGGGCTCACCTCCCAGAGCTACCAACGCCTGCCGCCACTGACCAGTAAGCAGGGCGTGCAGACCTGGATCGATACAAGCTTACTTCAAACCGATCCGCTACATGTGTGTGATCACACCGTTCATGGCGGGTTTTGGCTTGCCGGGGCTCATCTGCAAAAACTCTACCCCGATGCGATTACGTGTTGCTTTACCGATCCCGCCCCCTGGAGCGCGCAGCCAGGGCTTGCCCCGAGCGAAACACGCGCCGCGATCAACCCCGATACCACCGAGCGGCTGCTGCGGGCGATGCGCAAGGGGAGCCTCCCAATGCCCGCCATCGCAAGACCCTACACTGTGGCGGATCTTGAGGCGCTCGGGGAGAGTCCCGATACCGCCACTGAAGATCTGATTTATCTTCTGATCCATGACTATGCGCTCGGGTTCGTTGCCATCAATCTGCTGGGCGATAAGGGCCTTATCGGCGCTGATCTATCGCCCGCCCAGGCGCTTAAGCGCTACGGAGCACAAAGGCTCATTGAGGATCTTCTGGGTGAGCTTCGCAGCCCCGAGGCCACACCCGCGCAAGACTGGCGCACCGGGCTTAATTTTGCAGAGGCGCACTACCGGGCGCAGGTCGGGACCGCGTACATTCTTGATCACATGAGCGGGCGCAGCGCCCTTACCAAAAGCCTGCGCGATATGAATCTGCTTAAGTGGATGAGCATGATGATCGCGCTCCCCCCGATGGCAGGGGCGATCAGCGTCGGCCCGCAGGGCATGCGCGGCCTTGCCCGGGCGATCAGCCTTAACCCGCATCGGCACGCCCTGGAGATCCAGCAGCACCTCTGGGGGCATAACGGCCTTGAGGCCTGCGCGGCCACCCTTCGGCATCACAAGGTGCCGCAGGAGCTCATTAACATTGTGCTCAATATGACCGTGCCCTCCTACGATGAGGGCGAGCACGCCCACCTTTGCAATCTTGGCTATCTGGTTCTTGCCCGATTGTCTCGCGAGGGCATCATTGGCAGCTACCGGTTTAAGCCCTGGCTTAACTGCGAGCGCGCGGTGGCCCTGCGACTTGGCGTGCAGGAGGAGCTATCTCAGGCGATTACGCACCTGCGGCAAAATGAGAGCCTCGCGTTCGTATCGGCCTGGCGCTTTCGAGAGCCGATCGAGGCATCACACCAGTTGGCGGATCCGCGCTACTTTGAGGTCCAGCAGCGCAGGCGATAATAACGGCCGGCGCGCAGCCCTCCCGATCGGTCGCAAGCAACAGGCAACAAAAAAGGCAGCCGGACTGCCCTTTTTTGTGCGTGTCGGGGTTTACGCCAAGTAGCTGCTGTCGGCGTCCCTGTCCGGATCTCTTAAGTGCCCGCCCGCAACCGTCACATTGGCCTTGAATGCGGGGATTTTTCCTCGCTTGATTACTGAGCTTTGCTGGTTTTCCCTGGCGCCAGGGCGCTAAAGATCGATGCCCATCTGCGCATCCTGGCTCGGATCCGGCGCCTGCTGGCTGACTACCCGCACGTCTGCATCGAAAGCCGATTCAACAAAGCCATAGACCGCATTGAAGGTGAATCGGCCGTAGTGCCCCCTGCCCTCGGCGGGCGCCCACCGACTCAAATCTGCCGGCACCACGACCGGCGCCTCCAGATCCAGCATGTGGCCGGAGCCGCTGCCGAAATCGTGAACACCAATCAGACCGCCATCCTTGATCAACAGGTCTTTTCCTGCGACCATGCTTATCATTGTTGATAGCGATACGTTAATAATGACGGTTGGGCTTCCGTAGCCATTGGAGTTGTCGATCATCTCGATCGCATTTTCAAAAGACACCGCCGGTGGGCGCGCCTTGTTGATGCCCAGAGCACGATCGCCCTGCTCCAGTAATGCTCTCCAGGCATCCGCGTGACGGCACTGATCCGGATCGGTGAGATTGACCTTGTGCAGAACGCGCATATTGGTGACCCAGTCTCTGGCTGAGAAATTGACCAGCCTCAGAAAGCACTTGAAGCCCTCATCCGGAATAACTTTTTCAGCCGAGCCGTGGTTCGCATCGCACTGGAGCATATCATCCTCTAGCCAATTGCCTGCGCGGCGCTCCACATAGACAATGGGGATGTTGCAGGCACCACTGATCATCTCCAGCGGTGAGGATTGATCCTGCAGCTGCGCGCCGTGCTCGGCAGCATCTCTCACGCTATCTTCCAGTTTATCGAGCAATCCGCTATCGATCAGATCGCGAAGTCCGGCCAGACGCAGCCCGCCTTCGATCTGATCAACAATCTGCCCGGCGAAATTCTCATTCAGCGCCTCGCTCACGGCCATCCAGGCGGCATCTTCGTACCAGCCTTTCTTATCCAGGGCATCATGCAGTGCGTTATTAACGTAGCCCTCAAGCTCATGGTGCGCCTCGGGATGTGCGGCCATGGCCAGCTGCCACTTCTGTTGCCCCATCACCATGGCACTAAAGATCAGACCCTGCCAGTCCTCGCTGTGAAATGTGTTGCTGCGATCATCCGGGTAGCGCTCGTAGCCGATCAGACGACTGAAGGCCTCAACCAGAACAGTGTCGATCTGCGCATCGAGCTGCGTCCAAAGGCCATGGCCCGCCGTCGCCAACAGGTCCTCGTTGAGTGTGAGTATACACGTGGTGTCATCGTCGCTTGCGCGCGATTTCGTTGGGATATCGATTTTAATACGGATCATGCCGGCACCTGCCTTAAAAAGCCTTAGAGAAACTATGTAGATATTATAGCGCTTAATATTTATTGATGTCATTTTTTGAGTGTCAGCCGAAAGGCGACAAAAAGGGCAGCCGGGCTGCCCTTTTTGTGTGCGGTGATCGTTAAGCGCCGTAGCCGCTGTCGATGTCCGGGTCAGGGCCTCTTAAGTGCCCGCCCGCAACCGTCACATTGGCATTGAATGCGGACCCGGCCATGCCGTAGACCTCATCAAAGCTCAGCCGCCCATAGCGATCGGCGCCATTTGCTGAGCGCCACTGCGTGATATCACCCGGCACGATTGTGGTGCCGGTCATGTCCACCATCGCGCCTGTGCCATTAACGAAGTCGTGGATGCCGATCTGTCCTCCGTTACTGATGATTAGCTCGCTGCCAGGGGTCATCTTCAGCATGTCACTGGGGGCAATGCGCACAACCAGTGCAGGAGAGCCAAAGCCTGCGTAATTGGCAAACACCTCGCACGCATCATCAAACGAGATCGCGCGCAGGCCAAACCGATTGATCCCAACCGCCTTATCCCCGCCCTCGAGCAGGGCCTGCCACTGATCTGCGCACATGTTTTTCTCGGGGTCGGTCAGATCGTGGCCGAAGCTGCTGCGCACATCACTCACCCACTGCCTGGGAGAGATGCCGCTTAGGCGCAAAAATTCCCTAAAGCCCGCATCGGGAATGACATCAACGATGGAGCCGTAATCGGTGTTGCTGCTCACAAGCACGGGGTACTTCTGGTTGTTCGGGATCTGCGCCTGTGCAACAGGGGCCTGCGCGAGCTCGGCGCTGCGCTGCGCCGCTTTGCGCCTTTGCTCAGCCTGTGCGAGCTGCTCATCGGTGGACTGCGGATCGCGCAGCACACTGTCCTCATGTATGCAGGCAAGCTTTAGCGCCCTTCGCAGCTCATCGGTCTCGATCCGCACACCGGCCATTGCCAGAGCGTCGTTAACCCGCAGCGCCTCTTCGCGGGTGTCATAATCGGCCAGAAGCTCATGCGTCCCATCGTGCAGTTGCGCATACAGGCTGTAAAACTCTGGCTGCACCGCGTGTAGAGATGCCTGCTCCACAACGCTCTTCCCATCGATCCTGACCAGGACATTCTCCCGATACTGCACATTGCCATTCCAGTTGTGCGGCAGCGCAAACCCAAAGGCCTCTTTTGCAGCCGCATCGAGCCGCTCATCGAGCTGCCCGTATTTGAATTTTCCGACAAAACGATCCTCAGCACTGATGTCGCGCCGCCCGGCATCATCAAGGCTCTCAAGGTAGCTCTGCCTCGGGATGTACACCATGGTGATCTCGGGGGTGCTGCCAAGTAGATCCAGCACCTCGAGCTTACACGCTTCGGCCAGTGTGCGCTCGGCGCAGCGGCGAATCAGCCGAGCGGGCTCCTGTGGCAGATCCGCAAGGATCGCCCAGCCATCAAGTCCGGCCTCATCCAGGGCTCGCCTGATGCGCCTTACAATGCGATCGGCATAATCGGCGCCCCGGTACTGCTCGATCGTCTCACCGGCGGTATCCGGGTAGAGCCCCTGCGCATCCATTGCCTCGATCAATGCCTGCGAGGCGTAGGTGCGAACCGGGTGAACCCTGGAAGAGTCGCGCATCAGCGCCTCGGCTCTTCGCTTGTGCGCGGTGACCATGGCGCCGAGCACCAGATCCTGCCACTGCCGGGAGTCAAAGTCGTCGCCGCGCGAGATGCCAAAGCGCTCGTAGTAAATGCCGCTTGTAATGGCTGGGGCTAGAACCCGCGTGATTTCGCCCGAAAGCTGCGCGGCATAGTGATGCCCGCTCGCAGCGTGCTGCGGGCTTAGCGAGAGCGTCACAGAAGAATCGCTAAGGCCGTGGCCGGTCTTGGCGGGTAGTTTAATCTTGATCCGTATCATAGGGATAACCGTGCGTATAAATGCTATTGAGTGCTTGATATATTTTATCACTAAATATATGGGGGTGTGAAGCCAGGCACGACCTTTAAGGCCCGATACGGCAATGCTTGATCCCCCGAAATTAAGGGGCAATTAGCCTGGCGGCTCGCACGCGCAGGATTACAGTCATTGGGCAACAGGGGTTGCGCCTGTGCCCGGATTGGCCACGGCTCTTATGCGGACAGCTCGCTTTCTTGATCAAACATCTGCGTAAACGATCTTGCCGCGGTAAATATCAGCTGCACCTGCGCCTGGATGTCCTTCACCGGCTCACCGGTAACCGGGTGGTGCAAGGTGCCGCTCTTTCGAAGCTCGGCCATCATGGCGTTTGCGACCGGGTGCGCTGCGCCACTTTCATCGAGTATCTCAAAGTGAGAATCAAGCACATCAATCTCCGCGCTAAGGTAGCGTACCGCATCGAGGATATCGGCGCCCATCGCTCTTTGGTTGTGATTAAGGGCGGCCTGTGCGGCGATCTGCTCGATGTTTTGCTTGCTCAGCCGGGTATCGCCACCTGAGGCCATCTGCGCCAGGGTGTCGACAATGGTGTGGCAGATATCTGTAGACATCGGGTTTGATGAAAGGTCAGTGTTGATGCGCTCATGAATGATGCTCAAGTGATGCTCTGCGCTCATGGTGCTCTCCAAGGGGGCTTAAAACCTAATATTACTATAGTGGTATTTAAATAGTATGTCGAGCAGGAATGATCCTGCTGCACGCAAGGCACAACCCCTCACGGAGCCTTGCCCGCGCGCAGCATGAAGGTCTACCCGCGTGTGAAGGGTTCTTGATCCTCACCAAAGCGAAAATCGCTAATCTCATACTCGCGCCCGCGCGATTCAATCTTTGTCACATGAGCACCGGGCTTTAGCGTGCCCTGCTCGATTTTCTCGCGAAGATCATAGCGTGAAAGCGAGCCGTCAAACACTTGCTTGAATTGCTTGCCCTCGTGCTCAAAGCTGACAATCCAGTCATCGGATCTGATCACGCTCGGTGAGAGCGGGTTGCGAAGCTCGGGATTGTTCGGCCAGGTCGGGCTTGAGAGGCACATTGTGGCGCTGCGGCGCAATCGCCCGTCGCGGTTGACCTCAAAGAGCGTGTTCTCGAGCCAGTCCCTGTCACTTTTAAATTGCACGCTATACTGCGCCTCACCCTTTCCCTTTGGTGCATTTTTTGCCCATTCAGGAGTGTGCTCTGCGGTGTAGCGGTGCACAAATGCCCGCCGTGCATCCTCCTGATCCTGCGCACAAAGCTCGGATCCCTTCTTCGCCCGATCAAAATTGAACATGGTTTCTCCGGTGGCCAATGGCCCTTACAATTATTATTAGACTTATTATATAGCAGATCATCGCCCAGGAACACTGCCAGCGCCAAGCCTCGCCTAGAGGCAAGGCCCGTACGGCGCGGGGGATGACTGCACCTTGTCCTCGCCGGGCAGCATACGCACCGCAAAGCTGCGACTGATGTGCCCCTGCGCGCGCAGAGCGAACGCGTTGGTCTCTTTGATAACCCGCTCATCGGTGGCATCAAGATCTATGAGCGCACCGGCCGTGCAAAGCACATTGCGCCCCTCGCTTTCGAACTGCCCCTGGAGCGAGAAATTGTACCGATCACCCCCAGTGTAAACAAAGGCGCGCGTCTTATTGCAGATCGAGTCATAATCCCGGTACACAAGGCCCGCCCCATCACACGGCGTCCAGCCAAGCTCGATAAGCCTGCCCCTTACCAGAGCTGCCATGTGCTCGCGCACCGCCCGGGCGGCTATCGGGTCGTTTTCGTACTTGTCAGTCATCACTTGCGCTCCGCGCCTGCCAGGCGCTAAAACATTCCCATTAATAGATATTATAGGTCAAATTTAAAGTCTTGTCCTTTTCTGGCGGCAACCGGCCGCCAGCGCACGCCCATGGATGAAACAGCCAGTGAGGTGTTCCGATACAGGCCTGGCGCTGCCGCTCAGCAGAGAAAAGTCCGGGTGTTTGTTGTTGGTGAGCGCATAGCGGATCATTGTGCGCCAATGATGCGTGCACTGCAGACCGCGCATCCACCCGGTGCCCTCACGCATCGCTGGTGTAAGAAGGGCTCTTTCAGCCCTACTTAGTGCAAGTCACTACAAGGCGCGAGGAAACCCACCCGTTAGGGATGCCGTGTCTGTACACGCCAAATGGTTGCCTTGACCCTATCTCGTTGCATCCGGTACTGGGGATCTCAGATTGATTAAACACCGCCTCCCAGGTGGAGACCGTAGCCGCTGAGAAGTACGCAACGCCATCCCATGAGTAGTCAGCTGCCGCATCACGCGCCAGCGCCTCAGTTGCATGCGATGTTCCGCCGACACTTTCCCACTTACTCCACCTGCCGGCATAATGAACTTCAGGCACCGCCGGAGCCTTTGGTTCCATCCCCGGAACCGGTGCGCGCATACTGTAGGTTGCCGCACTGACCACGCACGGCATTATCGCCACCAGGGTGGTGGCCAAAAACGCTTGCAATGTCTTCATACATCCGTCCGAAATATTGTTTATTGCTATATTATCACCATTCACGTTCTTGCTCAATCGCCCGTCGACAGCGCCCAATTAATGCAGGGGTAGTCGACATGCCCCTCTGTTATTGCTGCAGGGTAGTCCTGCGCAGCTTGACCTTTTGATATAATTATACTAATATTAACGGCCAATCACCCCCTCTCATAAGGTGCGCCATGCAGCACGATCTTAGGCGCGGAAGAATTCGCGATAACGCATTATCTGCCATGGTGACAGGCCCGCTTTTTCGTGCGCGCACCCAGGCGCCAAAAAAGGGCAAAGGCGCCTACCGGCGCAAGCACAAGCACAGGGGCTGCGCCTGCTGATCGCTCCGCTCGGATCGCGCTAACTACCTGCGCTGAGCATGAGCGATCAGCGCGCGGCATGGAGCCGGATTTTTAACGCAGCGCGCGTAATCCCCATCCGCTCGGGCGGCACCACATCTCGCAGCGCGATCCGCGCCGGCCGGATGAGCATGGCCACCATGGCCTTGCGCAAACCAGAGTTTTGGCCCGGTCCTGCCGGGCGACTATACTTTTGTCACCAATACGATTGCGGAGACTCCCATGAGGGGACTATCTTGTGTTTTGCTGCTGGCCCAGTTGGCAGGTTGTAGTAGCGGTGGTAGCGCAGGCGGTTCGAGCACCGCGCAACCGCCTGCCGACCCAGTCGTATCGAGCCCGAGACAATTACTGGCTACCGCGGGCACGGACGGCCTGGTCCTGGTGAGCTGGAATGCCTCAGCCGGGCTCGCCTATGATCTGTATTTTTCGACAGATCCCGCTGTGACCCCCGAGAACTACTCGGTGTATGACAATGCCGGATTGGTTCAGGGTGTTCACCCGCCTTTTGAGTTTCACCCGGATGAGCCCGGCGAAACCTACACCTTAAAGCTCATAGCCCGCAGTGACTCGGGGCGCTCCGAACCGGCCACGGCCACCGCCTATACCCGGTTCATTGTCTCGAGCGCCGATCCTGCAGTCTATGTTGATCGGCTGCTTGATCTTGAGATCAAGCGCTGCAGCGAGGGTCAGCAATACGATTATCTTGCCCGGCAGTGCCAGGGGGATGCGGCGCGTTATTCTCCGGATGGGCTCGCGGCTCACATGGCGCTCACGGGCGATGACTGGCGACTGGCCACTACCGCCGAGATGCAGGCCATAAGCCCTTGTGGTGATGCCGACTCCCAGTTGCTATGTGTTCCTGAAAACAGGGCCTACATCATTGCGGATTTCTTTCTCGGATCGAGTGATGCACTGTATTACGACATCACAGCCCTGCAGCCCGCATTTAAGGACGGCACCTATTGGCACATGGGGCATGGCTTCCCCGACGAGCACATTTTAGTCGGGGCCAATTACGGCAGCTCACCGAGCATGCACGCGCTACTGGTCCGATCGCTCGGCGAGTGAGTGTTCGGGGCCTACAGTGGATGTTGCGTGAGTGTTACGAGCCGGCGCTGGCAATTGCCGCTCACGAGCCCGCGCCAATGGATCCGAAATGGGTCCGAGAGCGCAGCGCCGGTTAAGGCCGCTGTGCATAATTAAGCCCGGGAGCGCCAGCGCTCACTCGGCCCGATAACACTCATCCTGGTACATCTGCACCACCCGTAGATCAAGCCGCAGTTGATACTTTATCTTCACCGAAAGCCAGCGCCAAAGGTACTCGCACCGATAGGCCTGTCGTGGCGGTAAATACTCAATGGGGGTGTCCGCGCCTTTTTTTCGATTCTCTGAGCGCGACACCGCGATCAGATTCTGCGGGTCATTGGCAAAGTCCCGCTTGCGCTCGCGAGTCCACTGCGCCGCGCCTGCCTCGTGGGCGTGCGCCAAGGGCACGATGTGATCCACATCAAGATCTGATGCCTTAAGAAAGGTCTTCCCCGTATACGGATCAAAAAACCGGCCCCAGGTGACGTTGCACGGCTTGTTGCGCTTGAATTTTACCGGCTCGCTTGAGGCCTCTATCAGCACTTCGGCCCGGGTGTTCTGACAGTCCCCGTCCACATCGATCCAGTGCGGCCAGTCCGCCCGGTCATAGCCTTCATCGCGCGGGGAAGGTGGCGCCACCTGCGCAAGATCCGGGTGCGCCTTACCGGTGTCCGCCCGGGGCGAGGCGCCCGCTTTTTCAATGCACCCGGCGCGGTGACAGTGATACAGCCCGGTCTTGTGATCGGTGTGCCCGCCATTGGCATCAATGCCCCCGCCGTGGGCGAGCGCCCTGGTGGCAAGGGCAAAGAAAATTACGATAAGAGCGGGCGCGGCCAGTAAGCGCCGGCCGCGCGCCCGATCGCCCCACGCCCTTAGCGGGCGCCCCTGGTGCGAAAACCCATCCATCTTTCACCTTCTTTATCCGTTACTGCCGATTGCTCACATCGAAGCCCCATCGTGCCTTGTTGCGTGGCGCCGGGCGCTGCGGCTGCACCGCCCGCACCGCGAGGCATCTAACCTAATCAATATAGTCACAAGCGGCCAGATTGCCTTTATTTTCGCCCGGCCTGCTGCGGGCGCGCCTTGGGATCGCGTCAGGGACTGGCCAGGCCCTGTGCTGCGTGCATTTGTGCGCAGACTTATATATTATACCTATAATTATTTATAGGGTGAATCTCTCTAATGACATCTTTTCGATCATCTGCCAAGAAGGCTTTGGCGCTTGCGCTCGTGCTGCCCGCGCTCACCGAGGCTGCCACCTACACCATGCGCATAAGCGTGCCGGGATTGCCAGCGCCTGCGCCTCCGGGCCCTGCCTACAACAAGCTAATCGATCCGGACAAGTTTGCTGGTTACTGGACACAGGCTGCTCGAATCGCTGAGTACAGTAATTTCTCCGACTATATTAATGGAATAAACTACCGCCACCAAGCTAACGCTTGGAAGCGGTTTTAGGCGGAGTGACC
>CAZJKJ010000009.1:0-78326 GCA_964546435.1 uncultured Cellvibrionaceae bacterium | reverse complement strand
GCAAAGAATTGCTGAAGGTTTGCAAGCGGCAGAGCGAGCTCACAAAGATCTCGACCTGGCCCAGCAACTGGTCAGCAAAAAACTGAAAGAAGCGAAAGATCAAGGTGCCGCTATCGTGGAGCAGGCGAACAAGCGTGCTAACCAGATAATCGAGCAAGCCAAGGCGCAGGCTGAACTTGAAGCCAGTCGAATCAAGGTTGCAGCATCGGCGGAGACGGATCGTGAAATTGCCCGCGCACGTGAACAACTGCGCGAAAAAGTTTCGGTTCTGGCTTTGGTGGGAGCAGAGAAAATTCTTGCCAGCTCGATTGACCTGACAGCGCATAACAAGATGCTGGATAAACTGGCCGCGGAGCTATAACGGTTACCCCTATGGCAGAGAATATTACCTTGGCTCGACCTTACGCTCGTGCCGCTTTTGAAGTTGCAAGAGACAGCAAGCAACTTGATCAGTGGATGAGCACGCTGGCTACCGCAGCGCAAATTGCGGATACACCAAAAGTCCAGGCTCTGTTGTCGTCCCCATCCATTGCGGCAGAGGCGAAAGGTTCTGTCATGGTCGAGTTACTGGGCGGTGGTGCAGGTAGTCGGGCAGGTGGGGCGGATAGCTCCTTGAATAATTTATTCAATGTTTTGGCGCGCAACGATCGTCTCGAGCTGCTGCCGGAAATAGCGCGTCTGTTTCATGTCATGAAGACACAGTACGAAAAGCAGATCGAAGTGGAAGTGATCAGCGCTTACCCCGTCAGTGTCGAACTGCAAAATAAATTGATTATGGCGTTAAAGCGGAAGCTGGAAAGAGATGTAAAGATTACTACCAGCGTTGATGAAAGTTTATTGGGCGGTGCGGTGATTCGTGCCGGTGACACCGTAATTGATGGCTCAGTCAAAGGACGTTTGTCCAAATTGGCTGACGCGCTTCACGCCTAACAGGATTTGAGGAAAGAGAGCAATGCAGCAGCTGAATCCTTCAGAAATTAGCGAAATTATCAAGCAACGCATAGAAAAGCTGGACCTGGCAGTCGAAGCCCAGAACGAGGGAACGGTCGTTTCAGTCACCGACGGTATCATTCGGATTCATGGCCTTGCCGACGTCATGTACGGTGAAATGATCGAGTTCGAGGGAGGGGTTTTCGGAATCGCTCTCAACCTCGAACGTGACTCCGTGGGCGCAGTAGTCCTGGGCGATTACAAAGAGATTGCCGAAGGCCAGGTGTGCAAATGTACCGGCCGCATTCTGGAAGTTCCGGTTGGTGAAGAATTGCTGGGTCGCGTTGTCGATGCGCTGGGTAACCCCATCGACGGCAAGGGCCCTCTAAACGCCACAATGACCGATGCAGTAGAAAAAGTTGCTCCGGGCGTTATCGACCGTCAATCGGTTGACCAGCCGGTACAGATCGGTTTGAAAGCAATCGACGCGATGGTTCCAATTGGACGCGGCCAGCGCGAGTTGATTATCGGCGACCGTCAGACCGGTAAGTCAGCCATTGCGGTCGATGCCATCATCAACCAGAAAGGCACGGGCGTTAAGTGTATTTATGTGGCCGTGGGCCAGAAGGCGTCGTCCATTGCTTCTGTCGTGCGCAAGCTCGAAGAAAACGGCGCTATGGCGCATACCATTGTGGTCGCGGCAGCCGCCTCTGATCCGGCGGCCATGCAGTATCTGGCACCTTTTGGTGGTTGCACCATGGGGGAGTACTTCCGTGATCGCGGTCAGGATGCCCTGATCATTTATGACGATCTCACCAAGCAGGCCTGGGCCTATCGTCAGATCTCCCTGTTGCTGCGCCGTCCGCCCGGTCGTGAAGCCTATCCCGGCGACGTGTTCTATCTGCACTCACGTCTGCTCGAGCGCGCCGCCCGGGTCAATGCCGGTTACGTGGAGAAATTTACCAATGGCGCCGTGGTTGGCAAAACCGGCTCACTGACCGCTCTGCCCATTATCGAAACCCAGGCCGGCGACGTATCTGCATTCGTTCCAACCAACGTGATTTCCATCACCGATGGCCAGATCTTCCTCGAAACCAGCCTGTTCAACGCCGGCGTACGTCCCGCAATGAACGCGGGTATTTCCGTATCCCGGGTTGGCGGCGCCGCGCAGACAAAGATCGTCAAGAAGCTCTCCGGCGGTATCCGGACCGCGTTGGCACAATATCGCGAACTGGCGGCATTCTCGCAGTTTGCCTCGGATCTTGATGAAGCCACCAAGTCCCAGTTGTCCCACGGTCAGCGTGTAACTGAGCTGATGAAGCAAAGACAATATTCTCCGCTTTCCGTTGCTGACATGGCTGTAGTTCTTTACGCCGCCAACGAAGGGTATCTGAAAGATGTCGAAGTCGAGAAAGTGGGTTCATTCGAAAAATCACTTCTGGAATACATGCGTAGCAGTCACGGTGAACTGATGCAGACCATCAACAGCACCGGCGACTACAACGATACCATCGCGAGCTCCTTCAAGACGGCGCTGGACACGTTCAAGTCCACCCAGACCTGGTAGAAGCCTTTAATGATGTCGTCGGCCGCGCTTGCGGTCGACAGTCCTGAGAGATAGAACGAATGGCCAGCGGAAAAGAGATACGTACCCAGATCGGTAGTATTAAAAATACGCAGAAGATTACCAGTGCCATGGAAATGGTGGCCGCGAGCAAGATGCGTCGGGCGCAGAACCGGATGGAACGCGGCAAGCCGTACTCCCGCCGGATACGCAAGGCGGTCGGCCACATGGCGAATGCCAACCCCGAATACAGACACCCTTTTATGCAGGACCGGGTGGTCAAGCGAGTGGCATACATCATCATTTCGACGGATCGCGGTCTTTGTGGCGGTCTGAATATCAACCTGTTCAAGCGGACGCTGCAAGATGCCAAGCGCTGGAGTGATCAGGGTGTCGCTGTCGATTTCTGCCTGATTGGTGCCAAAGCGCTTTCATTCTTCAACAGCATTGGTGGCAATGTGATAGCCAGCGTTCGGGATATCGGCGAAGAGCCGACTGTCGCGAGCCTGATTGGCAGTATCAAGGTGGTGCTGGACGCGTACGCGGATGGCGGCGTTGATCGCGTGTTCCTGGCCAGCAACGAGTTCGTCAATACCATGACCCAGTCCCCGCAGCTGGAGCAGCTGGTTCCGTTGGTACCGCTCGACGACGACAAATTGAAGCGGCAATGGGACTACATCTATGAGCCGGACGCCCAGTTTCTGATGGACGGGCTGTTGCGCCGCTATCTGGAATCACAGATTTATCAGGCGGTGGTGGAAAACGGCGCGTGTGAGCAGGCGGCGCGGATGATCGCGATGAAGAGTGCTACCGACAACGCCGGTGAGCTGATCGGTGACCTGCAGCTGGCTTACAACAAGGCCCGTCAGGCGGCGATTACGCAGGAGCTGTCTGAGATCGTCAGCGGTGCGGCCGCAGTCTAGTGAACAGATTCAGAATATTCGATTCAGTTAGAGGAAAATTTGATGAGTAGCGGACGTATCGTTCAGATCATCGGTGCCGTTATCGACGTGGAATTTCCACGAGATGCGGTGCCGCAGGTATACCACGCGCTTAAAGTCCAGGGTAAGGATTTAACGCTGGAAGTTCAGCAGCAACTCGGTGACGGTGTGGTTCGCGCTATTGCCATGGGTTCTTCGGAAGGTTTGAGTCGCGGCCTGTCAGTCGAGAACACTCAGGCGCCGATTCATGTCCCGGTGGGAACCGAGACTTTGGGCCGAATCATGGATGTTCTGGGTAATCCCATTGATGAAAAAGGTCCCATCGGCGCGAAAGAAAACGCATCGATTCACCGCGCAGCGCCAGCCTATGACGAACTGGCCGCATCGGAAGAACTGCTGGAAACCGGCATCAAGGTAATCGACCTGGTTTGCCCCTTCGCCAAAGGCGGCAAGGTCGGTCTGTTCGGCGGTGCGGGTGTTGGCAAGACCGTCAACATGATGGAGCTGATCAACAATATCGCCACCGAGCACTCCGGTCTTTCGGTATTTGCCGGTGTTGGTGAACGCACCCGGGAAGGTAACGACTTCTACTACGAAATGCAGGAAGCGGGCGTTGTCAACGTCCAGAATTTTAAGGAATCCAAGGTTGCGATGGTTTACGGCCAGATGAACGAGCCCCCGGGCAACCGCCTGCGCGTCGCGCTGACCGGGTTGACCATGGCGGAAAAATTCCGCGACGAAGGCAAAGACGTACTGCTGTTTATCGACAACATTTACCGTTACACCCTGGCGGGAACGGAAGTATCGGCGCTGCTGGGCCGTATGCCTTCTGCGGTTGGCTATCAGCCGACTCTGGCCGAAGAAATGGGTGTTCTGCAAGAACGCATCACGTCCACCAAACAGGGCTCGATCACGTCCATTCAGGCGGTATACGTCCCCGCGGATGACTTGACTGACCCCTCGCCGGCAACCACGTTCGCTCACCTGGATTCAACCGTCGTACTGTCGCGGGATATTGCTGCGAAAGGTATTTATCCAGCGATCGATCCGCTCGATTCCACCTCACGCCAGCTGGATCCGCTGATCATCGGCCAGGAGCACTACGATGTGGCTCGCGGTGTCCAGACGGTTCTGCAACGTTACAAAGAACTGAAAGACATTATTGCGATTCTGGGGATGGACGAGCTGTCAGAAGAAGACAAACTCACTGTATATCGCGCCCGGAAGATCGAACGGTTCCTGTCACAACCGTTCCACGTTGCCGAAGTATTTACCGGCGCGCCCGGCAAGTACGTGTCCCTGAAAGACACCATTTCCGGCTTCAAAGGCTTGTTGTCAGGTGAATATGATCATCTGCCAGAGCAGGCGTTTTACATGGTGGGCGGAATCGACGAAGCGATCGAAAAGGCCAACAAACTGAAATAACGCCCTTGTTAGGCGGCACCGAGAGACACTATGGCAATCACATTTCACTGCGACATCGTGAGCGCCGAGACGGAGATTTTTTCCGGCTCGGTGGAACTGCTGGTCGCGTCTGCCACTGAAGGTGATGTGGGGATCTGCTACGGGCATGCCCCTTTGCTGACCAGTTTGCGTCCCGGCCCGATCCGTTTGCGCAAACTGGGCGGCGCTGAAGAAGTTTATTACATCTCCGGCGGCTATCTGGAAGTCCAGCCCCACGCGGTTACCGTGCTTGCGAATACCGCGTTGCGCGAGGGCGACATGGATGAAAGCGCTGCGCTGGAAGCCAAACGCCACGCGGAACAGGCGATCGCAAGCGGCGAGCTGGATTATGCCCGCGCAGCGGCGCAACTGGCGGAGGCTGTTGCGCAGTTGCGCACACTGCAGGCACTGCGCAAAAAGACCCGGTAACGGGATCGGGAACAGGGTTCCTCCGCGGAGCCGGAAAGAACAAGACGAGGCAGCTCACGTTCTGCTTCATAAAGCGAGAGTTTATCCAGCGCGGTCGGATTCCGGCCTTGTGACCGATAGCTCCGCAGTTATGAAGCGGTTTCGAAGCTGCCTTTTTCAGTTTCTGGAATCGGGTTTATTATTCCGTGATTTGCGCCCCGCAGCCGAGTGGGCAAATCAGATCAAAAATGAGGGGTGGTAGTTTATGGGTAAACTGGAAGTGGTCATTCTCGCCGCTGGCAAAGGCACCCGCATGCGCTCTTCGCACCCCAAAGTCATGCACCGGCTGGGTGGCAAGCCCCTGCTGCAACATGTGCTGGAAACCTCCACCCAATTGCAGCCAGAATCAGTCCATCTGGTGGTGGGTCACGGCGCCGATGCTGTGAGTGAATTCTGCAAACCCTGGGCGGTAAACATCGTTCACCAGGCCGAACAGCTCGGCACCGGACACGCGGTTCTGCAGGTACTTCCCGATCTGGCGCCGGCTTCTGTGGCGCTGGTGCTCTATGGAGATGTTCCGCTCATCGGCCAGGATACGCTTACGGAGTTGGTGAACGCCGCGAGTGATCAGACCCTGGCGCTGCTGACAGTGGTGCTGGACACGCCGACCGGATACGGTCGCATACTACGCGACGACAAGAATGAAATCGTTGCCATCGTTGAAGAGAAGGACGCAACGCCACTGCAGCGGCAAATCCGGGAGGTCAATACCGGTGTGATGGCAATACCGGTCAGCGTTCTGCAAAATTGCCTGCCCCGCCTCGAAAATCAGAATGCCCAGGAAGAATATTACCTGACCGATCTCGTCGCCCTTGGCCGCAGCGCAGGCTGCTCGATCAAGGCACTGGCGTGCCGGAACAGTTACGAAGTCTTCGGCGTGAATGACCGTCTGCAACAGGCCGAACTTGAACGCTACTACCAGAAATCCAAGGCTCAACAGCTTATGCAGGCGGGGTTGACGCTGGCAGATCCAGCCCGATTCGATTGTCGCGGTTCCCTCACGGCTGGTGCCGACTGTTTCATCGACATCAATTGTCTGTTCGAAGGCGACGTCACCCTGGGTTCCAATGTAGCCGTCGGGCCGAACTGCATCATCAAAAATTCGCGTATTGGCGACAACGTCGTCATTCATGGGAATACGCTGGTCGAAGACTCTATCGTCAGCGCCGATTGCGTGCTCGGCCCCTACGCGCGCTTACGACCCGGCACTGAACTGGCGAGGGCAGCGAAAATCGGCAACTTCGTCGAAATCAAGAAAGCCCGGATCGGCGAAGACAGCAAGGTGAATCACCTGAGTTACGTCGGCGACGCCGACGTGGGCGATCAGGTGAATATTGGCGCCGGAACCATTACCTGCAATTACGACGGCGTGAACAAGCATACGACCCGTATCGGTGATGCGGTGTTTGTCGGCTCCAACACCGCGCTGGTCGCCCCGATAACCATTGCTGCCGGAACCACAATTGCAGCCGGTTCCACCGTCACTCAGAACAGCAAACCGGATCAACTCGTGGTCGCGCGCGCCCGACAACGCAATATAGACGGCTGGAAGCGTCCTTCAAAGAAGTAGAAGGGCGGACCGGTTGCTTACGGATTAGCCACATTCACTGCGGGTTAATCTACCGTTTTCTAGACTGTTCGTCCTTTCAGGCGTGCAGATTTCCTGAATTCTGATTATTTACCGCCCCGATACGGGCCGGTGCAACTCTGACAGCGAGGAAGAACATCATGTGTGGCATAGTTGGCGCGGTTGCTCAGCGGGACGTCGGACAGATACTGCTGGAAGGGCTGCGAAGGCTCGAGTATCGGGGCTACGATTCAGCCGGTGTGGCGATTATCGATCCCGACGGACAACTTCACCGGGTACGCCGGCTTGGCAAAGTCAAAGCGCTCAGTGATGCGCTGGCAGAACATCCGGCTGCAGGTGGCACCGGTATCGCTCACACGCGCTGGGCAACCCACGGCATTCCCAGTGAACGCAATGCGCATCCGCACATATCCACAGACAAGATCGTGGTGGTTCACAACGGCATTATCGAAAATCATGAGCAATTGCGCGGCGATTTGCAGGCCGAAGGGTTTCGTTTCGAATCTGAAACGGACACGGAAGTCATTGCCCATTTAATTGAATACCATCTGCGCGAAGATATTTCACTGTTGGAGGCCGTACAGAAGTCCATTCCAAAATTGATTGGCGCCTACGGCACGGTAATCATGGATCGCAGGGACCCGTCGCGCCTCATCGCAGCCCGGTCGGGAAGTCCGTTAATTATCGGCCTGGGAATCGGCGAGAATTTTGTTGCTTCCGACCAACTGGCACTGTTTCCGGTAACCCGCAAATTCATTTTTCTGGAAGAAGGCGATATTGCCCAGGTGACTCGCCATGAGGTCCGGATCTTCAATCGGGAAGGCGAAACGGTCACACGCGAACCGAGCGACTCCCAGCTGGACTACGACGCCGGTGATAAAGGTCCATACCGGCATTTCATGTTAAAGGAAATATTCGAACAGCCGGTTGCCGTGCTCAACGCACTGGAAGGGCGCTACAACGAAAATACCATTCCCGACGAGGCGTTTGGCTGCGGCGCCACTGAGGTATTCGACAAAGTTGAGCGCGTCCAGATCGTGGCCTGCGGAACCAGCTATCATTCCGGCATGGTCGCGCGCTATTGGCTCGAAGGGCTGGCCGGCATTCCCTGCAACGTGGAGATTGCGTCTGAATTCCGGTACCGCAAACACGTCGTCCAACCTGGAACATTGCTGATCAGCGTTTCCCAATCCGGCGAAACAGCAGATACGTTAGCGGCGTTGAGGCAGGCCAAAAATCAGGGCTTTCTCGCCAGCTTGGCGATCTGTAATGTTGCGGGTTCCTCACTGGTGCGCGAATCCGACGCGGCATTCATGACCCGGGCCGGCGTCGAAATCGGTGTCGCGTCTACTAAAGCATTTACCACTCAGCTGGTGGGTTTCGCCCTGCTGACAATCGCACTGGGCAAACATCGCGGCATGACCGAAGACCAGCAGCTGGAACTGCTGAACGCGCTGAAATCCCTGCCGGGCAAACTCGAAGAAGTATTGGGTCTTGCCGATCAGATTGAATTACTCGCCGAAGAGTTTGCAGAAAAACAACACGCGCTGTTCCTCGGGCGCGGCCACCAATATCCCATCGCCATGGAAGGTGCACTAAAACTCAAGGAAATTTCCTACATCCACGCCGAAGCCTATGCCGCCGGAGAATTAAAGCACGGTCCCCTGGCGCTGATCGACACCGACATACCGATTATCGTCGTCGCGCCGAATAATGACCTGCTGGAAAAGCTGAAATCCAATATTGAAGAAGTCCGCGCACGCGGCGGCATTCTTTATGTATTCGCGGACAGCAAAGCACGCTTTCAGTCCGACGAAACCATGCGCGTCATCAACCTGCCCCACACACACGAACTCATCGTCCCCATCGTCTACACAATCCCTTTGCAACTGCTCTCCTATTACGTGGCAATAATCAAAGGAACAGATGTAGACCAGCCGCGTAATCTAGCAAAGAGTGTGACGGTGGAGTAGGGAGGGGATTTTTACCACAATATTATTGGCCGTGAGGACGCTGCTGCTATTCGCTGACGTCCCTGGTGCGGAGATCGATAGAGAGTGCAGAAAGTGAAATCCCTTACCCTCCTCGTCATGTTTGTTATCGTGACACCTTCTTTGCTAGCCACTTCAGTTATCAGTCAGGCTGCCGAACTGTTCCCACTTGAGCAGGTAAGGTTGCTGGATAGCCCCTTCAAACACGCTCAGGATCTGGATCTAGCCTATGTGAGAGCATTGGACCCGGACAAACTGCTGGCGCCGTTTCGCCGCGAAGCGGGGCTGGCTCCCGTGTCAGTGTCGTACGGCAATTGGGAGTCTTCGGGTCTGGATGGACATATGGGCGGGCATTATTTGTCTGCACTGAGTCTTGCATATGCAAGCACCGGCGAGAAGCAGTACCGCGACAGGCTGGAGGATTTCTTGGGGAAACTTCTTAAGGTACAAAAAGCCAATGGCAATGGCTACCTGGGAGGAGTCCCCAACTCCGCCGCTGTCTGGAATGAGATAGCGAAGGGCAATATCAAAGCCGACTTGTTTTCACTGAACGACCGCTGGGTGCCGTGGTACAACCTCCATAAAACCTATGCCGGCTTGAGGGATGCGTATCTGATAGGCAAGAGCGAGCGTGCACGCACGCTCTTAATAGGCCTTGGCGAGTGGACGATTGCCCTTACCAAAATCTTGAGCAGAGAGCAGATCCAGAAAATGCTTTACGCCGAGCACGGCGGTATGAACGAAGTGCTGGCGGACTATTACGCGATTACGGGTAATAAAAAGTACCTGGACCTAGCGGTCCAATTTTCAGAACAGCGGATTCTCGGACCCTTGGCTCAAGGTAAAGATGAGCTGACCGGTTTGCACGCCAATACTCAAATCCCGAAAGTCGTAGGTTTTGCGAGGTTAGCTCAGCTGACCGGCGATTCACAGCTACAGGCGGCGGCGGATTTTTTCTGGAAGGCAGTCGTGAATGAACGCTCCATAGCTATCGGCGGCAACAGCGTGCGCGAGCACTTTCACGAGAAATCTGATTTTTCGTCCATGTTGGAGGAGGCTCAGGGGCCGGAAACGTGCAACACATATAACATGCTGAAACTGACGGAATTGCTGTACGGCCTGAATCCATCCGCTGAACTCGTGAATTACTATGAGCGGGCTTTATACAACCATATTTTGTCATCACAGCACCCAAAGACCGGCGGGCTGGTGTATTTCACACCCATACGCCCACAGCATTACCGGGTCTACTCTCAGGTTGAGAAGGCAATGTGGTGTTGTGTCGGCTCCGGGATCGAGAATCACCTTAAGTACGGGCGGTTCATCTATGCACATGACGGCGACGATCTCTTCGTCAATCTTTTTATTCCGTCACGCCTGACCTGGGCGGCAAAGGGAGTTGTGATCCGCCAGGAAAACCGCATTCCTGATCAGGAAAATACCAGCTTCCATGTTGAAAAAGGAGGGCGGTTTACACTCAATATTCGGACTCCCTACTGGTTGGGTGCAGCTCCAGTTGTTCGACTCAATGGCAAGCCAGTTAACGTCGCCGCCGCCGGTGGCTACTTGAAGATTGATCGGGCGTGGAAAAAGGGCGATGAGCTGGCAATCGATTTGCCCATGAAGACGTACACTGAGCAGTTGCCCGACGGTAGCGCATATTTTGCGGTACTGCACGGCCCGGTGGTGCTATCTGCGCCTGTGGATCCAGATCCGCAGGAGAAACTCGAATTCCTGGCCGACGACAGTCGAATGGGGCATGTTGCATCAGGCGCTTTATGCCCGCTCGCGGAAGCGCCGACGTTCCTTAGCGAAACTCCCAACTTTACCGACAAAATTCGTCGCCTGCCTGGAGATCGCTTACGCTTCGCGGCACCCGATCTCATCGGCAACACTGACAAGAAACTGGAGCTCATTCCCTTTTTTCGAGTTCACGACACACGCTACATGCTTTATTGGCAACAGGCGAGCCGGGACGATCTACAAGCACTCAAGGCCAGACAACATGAAGCTGAGCAAGCGCGCCTCCAACTGGCGGCACGCACGGTGGATTGGGTTGCGGCGGGGCAACAGCAGCCCGAGGTGGAGCACGGCTTCCTGGGCGCCGACACGGAAGCCGGCGTGCACCGCGGCCGGCACTGGCGACATGCTCACGGCTGGTTTTCCTATCGCTTGGCCAATCCCACGGCAGAGGCTCGCAAGCTTAGCCTGACACTTTCCAGGGAGGACGGTGGGCGTCGTTTCAAGGTTATTGTCAACGGCAAGTTGCTACACACAATTGTCACGCAACGCTCTGACTCCGTCGGTTTTTACGATGTTGAGATAGAGTTGCCGAAAGCCGCGCAGAACTCAGCCATGCTCGAGGTGAAACTCGAAGCCGATCCGGGTTCGGTTGCCGGGGGCTTGTATGAAATTCGGCTCCTGAAATAAATTGCGTCGATTAGAGTCGCCGGGGTGCTACTAACGAGCTTCGATCAAGGCAGTGCAATATTCGTGCAGTCCAACTATAGTGGCCCATGGCAGAGGGGGGCATGCGCATCTGATGGGCATGGACGAGCAGACCGCCATACTAACTTTATTTGTATCCCACAGATGATCTTGTGGATGTTAAGTAATTTAGCAACGTAACACTTTTCCAATGATTACACCGCTGATAAAGATCGCGAAGCCACAACTCCTTTCAAAGGGGGAGTATCTTTTTCGGCAGGGTGAGTGCGCAGGTAACTTCTATTATGTGGAAGAGGGCCTGGTGAAAGCCTACTATGGAACGCCCGACGGTAGGCAGTTCATTAAAACCTTTGTGCAAGAGCGTGGATTTCTAGCGAGCATGCAGACGGTTGTGTCCAGCCAGCCAAGCGCTTTCACGGCCATTTGTCTGGAAAATACAAAAGTTCGGATTATCGCCCGCGCTGATCTTTTGCGGGCTGTTTCGGATGATACGGAGTTCATTCGGATTTTGAATGGTCTCCTCTTGACCGTTGCATCAAAAAAGGAACAGCGAGAGTATGAGCTGCTATGTTTGTCGCCGAAGGAGCGCTACCTGTTGTTATGCAAGCGTGAGCCAGATCTGTTAAGACGATTGTCGCAAGAAGACATAGCTCGATACCTGGGCATTACTCCGGTCTCATTAAGCCGCATCCGCAAACGATGCAGAGCAAACATCGCTGAGGAAATACCGGCGAGATCACACCTGCAATAGCAGGCTGTTGAAAAGCGTCATTGAGGCCGCCAGGCGAGTCGATACTCTTAACTCTGATCCGGCTCAACCCTCCCGACCTTTTTCCCGTAGTTCCGCTTCAGGAACAATGCCCAGGAAATCCAAAGAAAAAGAGACATCGCGATAGCCGTCAGGATAGCGGGTTTGGGATCGGACAGCGTGCTCCGGGACCCTGCATAAGCAGCTATAAACGCATATGGAGCGGTAGCGATCCCATAGAACAGCAGAAATTTGAGCATTGGCATCCGTGTAGCGCCTGCCAGGCAACATGCTACTTCTGGCAGGATTGGAGCGGCTCTGCACATTATCAGCACCATTGCGCCATGGTCTGCAAATATCGTCCGCATTTCGTTCAACTTCGACTGATTCTTGTAGATTCGGAGCAGCAAACGGGGGCCAAACTTCCAGCAAGTCAGGTAACCGCACAGGCCGGCCAGAAACATACCGGAGAATGCGCTGACTCCGCCTGCATGGAAACCGAGAAAGTACCCGGCAAGAATTGAAACCGTGAGGGTCGGGATCGCAATAAACATATCCAGGAACAGAAGCAAAACGACAGTCAAGGCTACATATACGGGATTTATGGACGATGCCACATTGAGTGTGAGCTCAATATTGTCAACGGTTAAAACGCCAGTTTTGTTAAGGATAAGAAAGGTCGACGCAAACGCCGCTGCCAAAACAGAAGCAACCATGATTAGCTGTTTCACATTATGCCCTCTGATCTGAACCGGTCAGTTTGATTTCATTATCAACGCCATCAGGGATGGACATAATCTCGCGAGAATCGGAATGAACCTGCATTTTCCGACATAAATTTCTTCCTTATCTTTTTCGATGCCCGCTATTATTTCCAGCGCTGCCTTTGTAGCAGATATTTTTCCCTTGCCGCGACCTTCTGTCATGGGCGTGTCTACGATAGGCAGTATCGCCTCGTAAACCTGGACCTTGGTTCCTTCAAGCTGATAGCGAAAGCTTCTGGAGAAATTATGAATTCCTGCCTTTGTCGCACAATAGACTGCAGATGATTTTTTTGGGAACAGAGCGAGCCCCGAGCTGATATTCACGAATGCTGCGCGCTCCTGCAAACTCAGAAAATTTCCCAGCATCAACGCGCAGATTTTAATGGGAGCAATGAGGTTGACCGCTACCTCGGTGCCGATGTCGTCATAGCAGAAGGATTCGTCAAGGAAGGTCGGAGTTTTTTGTATGCCAGCGTTGTTAATTACGACAGAGACGTCCGGAAATTCATTTTTTATATCACCAATGACTCTTTCGACATCCGTGTCGTTGCTGAGAGAGCACTGGTACGTTGTAACGCCTGGAAGCGTCTGACGTAGGCGTTCCAAGCTTACCGGATTTTTACTGATCACTATGAGGGTGTTGTCTTTACTCACGAGCTGCTTCACCAACTCCAGTCCTATGCCCGATGTTCCGCCAGTGATCAGTATGGTGCGGCCTTGTAATTTCATTTCTGGTGGATCCCCTGTGTACCGCGAGTTATGCGGCGTGCCTTATGTTCTCCAGGATCGGCATCATCGGGCGTACGGCTGGGTAATACCTTATCTCTTGTTAAGTGTGCGGATTTCTGCGCCACAAAAACATATTATATTGCGGCAGTCCAAATGAGGACTCATCCCTTTCGTGCCGACACTTTGGAGTTCGACTCCGATTCTGTCGTCTAAAACTATGTTTCTAAATAGGTTAGCTCGATGACTTTCATTTAATACAACGGGCTGTAGATAGCTGGGGGGCTTGCCTGGCGCAGATGCTAACTAAGACACGTTCAAATGGTGACACCCGGATCTAAAAACCAATACCTTTGGGGTCAAGGACGCGAATGGTGCGCCACGTACCATGTTTCGGCCTAAGGATGGTATGGATAATTGGAACAAGCAGTAAGGGAGGGGAGCGAACTATCTTGTCGGTGCTGTGGGTACTTAACCTTTGACGAAGAGCTAGGCGGCATTTATGAAATCTGTCCCGTATGTTGCTGGGAAGGCGATAGTATTCAGAATGAAGAGCCTGATTATGATGGCGATGCAAATGGAATAAGCCTAAATGAAGCCAAGGAGAATTTTGCTAAATTCGGTTCGAAGCAGGAATATGCCAAAGATGTCAGGAAGCCTTTAGAAGACGAGCTGCCATAGTATAAGCCCACTTCAGCGGGCTTTGTCGTTATCAGCTTCCCAATATTGTCTGAATCACTTTACCTAGGCTTTCCCGGTCAGCAGCTGACAGCTGTCCCATAGTTTTGACAATGCGGCTTTGCTCGATAGTGGCAATCAGTGGCTTGAAAACCGAGGGCTTGACCAGTCCGGCCGTCTGCCAGTCTTGCAAAATGGCCTCGCCGATGGCCAGTGGTTGCCGAACTTGGCTGGTGATCGCCATCAGGATTGCGTCAGGCCGGTTCTGCTGATAAGTTGGGCTGCTGATGATCACGGCAGGTCGCTTCTTGGTAGTTTGCAGGTTGGTGAATGGAAAGCCCACCAACACCACATCGCCGAAGTTATAGGCTGTCGTAGATGGCATCGTCTTCGTTATCCCATACCTTGTTAAAAGTGTCCTCGGATACCTTCGCGTAATCTTGCCGTAGCCGTTTGTCCTGATCCCGTTGGTTCAGAAAGTCAATAAAGTCCTCGACCTCGGCCAGCCGCTCCGGTGAGAGGAGTTCCAGTTTCTCCAGCATGTGTTCTACTTGTGGTTGCATGTTGTGACCTCCCTAGGCGCTCATTTGATAGGCTTGCCGTGCCTTGGCGTCCCGCACCAGGCTGTCCATCACGGACAGGATGCGATCACGCTCTGGCGGTTCCAGCGCGTCAATCTCCTTCCAGCGGGCCAGCATGGTCCGATCGTGCAGGATATTGGGGACATCCTGATCACCCACCAGGAAATCCAGCGTGACGCCAAAGGCGTCGGCCAGCTTCGTGGCGACTTCAATGGACGGGGTAATCTCGCCGCGTTCATAGCGCCCGATGATTGCCCCGGAGGTGCCTACCTGTTTACCCGTTTCCGACTGTGACCAGCCCCGCTCTTTGCGCCGGCTGAGTAAGCGATTGCCAAAAGCCTTGTCTTCTGCCGCCATAACCGTCACCAAAATCTCGTCTAAGTGCTTTGAATTGCGTATTCCCGTGCAATTTATGTCCTCAAATGGTGATTGTCAATATCAATAGGGATTGCAAAGCTCAACTTATATTGGTACCTCCGTTACATATTGGTGACGAAAAAATATTTTAGCGTTTTGAAGGTGACTGCATTGCAAGGCTACCTGATGAAACAGTGACCCGAATTAAGCAGGAAGTTCCCCTGCTGCGTCTGGTGGAGAGCCAGGGCTATAGAAGCAGGGCAAGGACTCCGCGATCAAGTGTCCGTTCCACGCAGACGACACACCCCGAGTCTGATCATTACCCTGGTCAGGAATCTGTTTAACTGCTTTGGCTACGGCGCGTGAGACACGGTGATTGACTTGTTGATGAAGACACAATGGGCCTGGTTCCGGTTCGCGTGTGAAATCCTCCAGAAGGACGCGGGTCGGCTTCTCTGTCCAGGCGCTGTTCTTTCCAGTGAATCTCAACCAGTCCTAGGAAGGCGAGTTTTGACCGCGATTTTATGAAACACACAGCCAACTTTGAACACGCTAGAATCAATGGACTTGAAAGCGAAAACGGGATGAGGCTACTCCACCAGAAGGAGTAGCCTCGGGACTGCATTCAGTTAATGGTTCGGAGTGGTCAGGGTGCCGTCGCAGCGCACCAGATCGGAGTCCAGTGTTATATCGTCAATGTACATGGTCCGCGGCAGGGATTCTTCTGAGTATTGTTCGATCCCCAGGTGCAGGCGTTCAAAGTTCTGAGGGGTATACCATATTCCACCCTGGGTGTCCGGATGGGCGCAGCCGTCCCCGGTATCGTAAACCCGGATGCCGGAAAGCTCGTTCTCTTTGACTGAAATATCGATGTGGTTGGTGCTCTGCTCAATGTGCCATTGGACGCATACCCACTCGTTCTTCGGCAGGATGAATTGTGGTGGCGGAGGGGCGTTAGTAAACGGTGGCTGATTCCAGCAATCCGTCTGCCAGTCGGATTCATTATCGTCATCGGCATCATGGAAGGTGTCGTAGTTGGTAAAGATGTGGTCATACCGTTGATCGATGCGCCCGCTATACATAGTCAGCGTTCCCTCCGGTGCACCAGAGGCCTCCTGGGGGACGGAGCCTTCGGCCTGCAAGAATGTGAAATCACCGCCGTTTTCATTCTCATCGGTGAGATAAACCATCATGCGACCGAACATTTCCTGTTGCAGGGGCGGGGTCTTGGAGAGGTCTATGGTAAGGAATGCGCGATTGTAGCCGCCGCCTGTTGACACGAACTTGATGGACTGGGCGCCACTATGGGTTTGTTCGTCGCTGAATGTGACGGTAGTGCCTTCGCTTTTATCAATTGTCCAGCCAGCGGGTAGCGGTGGTGTATCGTCTCCTTCTCCCGGGGTGGGCTCATCGTCATGATCAAAGTCACCGCAGACCGTTGCAACTTGATCTTCACACTCCCCCAGGGTCAAGCCACTCGATGAGCTCGAGCTGGACGACGTAGTTGAGCCGGACGACGTAGTTGAGCTCGACGAACCACCCGGAGGATTCGGGTTATCGTTACCACCAGAGGAACCCCCTCCACTGCTGCACGCGCTGAGCAATGCGGCGATACAGCCGAGGGCAATAAAGTGGGGCAAGCAATAGAGGGATTCACGGATAGTCATCATTTCACCTGACAGGTTGGAATGAAAAGGAGACATGGCTTTGGGCAAGTGTCGCGGCGGACGTTGTTTTTTTAGCCTATGTCAAAGCTGCACATACGGCAAGTTACGGGCACTGCGGTGGGTATGACGCTGGTGCCTCGCAGGCCGCGTCCGGACTGGGCTGGAACGCTGTTCTGGTACCTGCGTCTATGCAGGCGGAAATCGCTTGAACTATTCTGACGCCGGCCGGATACCGCTCCGGCGAGCCACATCAATTGACCGCCAGTGCAGTCGCAGTGGCCGCACTTTTTACGATTTACTTACAAAAAAGGGAATATGGAATGAGAATGCTTTTCATGATTTTGCTCACCACGACAAGCCTGTCCCTACAGGCGCAACCGTCGGGGTCGGCCAAGAGCAAGCATATGGAAGATCTGCTGACGGCAACCGAAGACGGTCTGATTATGGAGCTCTTCAACGACCAGATGGACAAATCTGTCGCCGATCTGGCCAGAAAACTGAAGATTGACGGTGCTGATGAACAAGCAATGGTGGACCAGTTTCAATCGAAAGTTTTTGACGAGCGCCGCAAGGAATTCCGGCAAGAAAAGTTTCGCAAATCACTCGAAGCGGTCTACGTGGACAATTTTTCAGAAAGGGAGATTCAGGAGATGGCTGGATTCTTGAAATCCGGGACCGGCCAGAAGTTCCTTAAGAACTTCCCAGAGATTTTAACAACCATCCATAAAATAACCCGGGATTCGAGCGACCAGTTCGAGCCAAAATTGCAGAAAATGGCCCGTGAATTGATCGACGATGTACAAAAGCTTCAAAGTGAAAAAGGCGCGTCAGGCAATGCGACCAAGTGATGGTGGCTGGCGCCGGGGCTGAAAAATGACGGAAATTATCAGCAAGAGTTTTCTGCTCAGGGATGACGATCTGAACGAGGACACGCACATTCTCAGTCAGATCCGCCGGAATAACGCCAACGCGTGACGTCAGGGGTCACCCGGGTGGGTTGGATCTCCTTCAAAGGGGGGCATGGCGATGGCGGTTGCTGCACGGGCCATTTCGGCATCGTGCAGCCACTCGCGCCAGATGGTCACCAGTATGGCCATAAGTACCGGACCGACGAACAGTCCCACCAGCCCCATGGTCTTGACGCCCCCTACAAGCCCGAAAAAAGTGGGGAGAAAGGGCAGCTTCACCGGTCCTCCCACCAGTCGGGGGCGGATGGTCTTGTCGACGATGAACAGTTCGATGGAACCCCAGAGAAACAGGCCCAGGGCCGCGCCGGAGCTGCCGGTGCCGAGCAGATAGAGCGAAACCAGGGTGAACGCCAGGGGCGCTCCGCCGGGGATCAGCGCCATAAAAGCTGTGAGCACCCCCAGGGCGAAGTGAGAGGGCACGCCGGCAACCCAGTAGGCAAAGCCGAGTATAACGCCTTCACCCACGGCGATCAGGGCCATGCCCACCACCGTGGAGCTGACCGTGGCGGGCACCACCCGAGAAAAGCGCTGCCAGCGGGCCGGCAGGATCCGCTCGCCCACCAGATCCAGTTGCAATACCATGCGCGTGCCATCCTTGAAAATAAAGAACAGCGTAATCAGCATGAATACCACGGCCAGCACCATATTCAGAACGCTGCTGCTCAAGGTAATCATCCAGCGAGACAGGCTGCGCATGTTCTGACCCACGGAAATGCCCAGGAATTCACCCAGAGAATTGGGCTGGGCCAGGTATTCATTCCAGTTCTCCGCCAGCCATGGGCCGGCACCGGGCAGCTCCCGTATCCACACAGGGGAGGAGACACCGTAGCGATTGGCGGTGATCAGCCAATGGACCCAACCTTTGATTTCCTCAATGGCGAAGGTCAGGGCGAATGCCAGCGGGATGACCAGCCCCAGGGTGATGACAGATACCGCGATGCCGGCAGCCAAGACGGTGCGGCCTTTGCAGCGGCGCAACAGGCGGCGATACAGTGGCCAGCTGGCGAAACCAATGACCAGCGCGGCCAGTACCGGGACGAGAAAGCCTATCAGGAAGTAAATACCGGCAATCAGAACCAATACGAGAAGCCACCGGGCGACCAGGTTGTCCGGGAGGATGGGTGTCAGGTCACTGTTCATAAGCAGAGTCTCTCTGTTAACCTTCCGCTCCAACATTGATGCCGAGAGTCAGGGAGGCCGGCTTAACCGGTTAAGCGACAAGTTGGCGCTCACTGACAACTTGAATGAATGAATCCGGATCGGGTTGCGCCGCCCCGTGTTTTACGGCAATCCGGACGGCTGTGGTTATTCTTATGGCGATAGTTTACCCGGCGACGGATTGCAACTTTAGCAGAACTCCGTCTGGGTGCATGCGCAAAAATTGCGATGCATGGAGCTGATACCACAAGCAAAGCCCTTGGATTTCACCCGACAGCGTGCTATTACCCACTACCACTTCCCTCAAAGCGGAGCCCCATGGAAGTTCTCATATTGGCAGGACTGATAGTCTTGAACGGACTGTTCGCAATGTCCGAAATTGCCATTGTCACGGCCAAGAAATCCCGGTTGGCGGCCTTGGCAGCAAAAGGCAAACGTTCGGCTCGAGCGGCCATTCGGCTGGCGGAAGATCCCACCCAGTTCCTGTCCACAGTGCAGATCGGTATTACCTCCATAGGGATTATGAACGGCATTTTCGGTGAATCCATTCTGGCTGAACCCTTCGCCATCTGGCTGCAAAGCGTCGGTCTGCCCGAGCAGGCCAGTGCGACTACGGCGACCGTGCTGGTGGTCGTGGTGGTGACTTATATTTCCATCGTCGTCGGCGAGCTTGTGCCCAAGCGCCTGGGCCAGGTGAGTGCGGAACGGGTCGCCTGCACCATGGCACGCCCCATGAGCTGGCTCGCAACTCTCACCAAACCTTTCGTGATGCTCCTGAGCGCTTCCACGCACGGGCTGCTGCGAATCCTGCCATTCAAACACAGCGATGATCAGGCGGTCACCGAAGAAGATATTGAGGCGCTGCTGCGTGAAGGCTCTGCTTCGGGAATCATTGAACAGGATGAGCATCAGATGGTGCGCAATGTCCTCCGGCTGGATGACCGGCCAATCACGTCCCTGATGGTGCCACGCTCGGACATCATATTTCTGGACATTGCGCTGCCCCTCAAGGATAACTACCGGCGGCTGATGGACTCGCCTCATACGGCGTTCCCCGTGTGCGATCAGCAGGTCGACAATCTGCTGGGGGTCGCCAACGCAAAGGATATTCTGGCCAAGGCGATTGGCGACGAGCCGGTTGAACTGTCCCGGTTGATGCGGCCGGCCAACTTTGTTTTCGAGAACCTGACGGCACTCGAGCTGCTGGATTATTTTAAATCCTCCAATAATCAGATGGTTTTTGTGGTCGATGAATACGGCGGCATCCAGGGCATTGTTACCGTGCACGATCTGCTGGAAGCGCTGGCCGGCGAGTTCGGTACCGAAGACGATGATCCCTGGGTGGTGACGCGCGATGACGGCTCATTGCTGCTGGACGGCCTGCTGCCGGTGCTGGATCTGAAGGACTGCCTCGGGACCGAAGACCTGCCCGATGAAGGCAGCTACCAGACCCTGAATGGACTGATTCTCAAGATGATGGAGCGGGTTCCGCGGACCGGCGAGAAAATCCAGGTGCAGGACTGGATTATGGAAGTGGTAGATATGGACGGACATCGCGTCGACAAGGTGCTTGTCACCCGGGTGGCGTCCGGCCGTGATGAAGACGACGATGGGTGACGTCGACCAACTTCAATCCGCGTAATATTGCCGCAACGATTTTCAGCTTGGTGGTGCCTGTCAACAATGATACATTGTATCGTCAAATTGATTGCCACCGGCGTTGCCCATGAAACACAAGATTCTGCAAACAACCTTTCTATTGTTCACCAGCTCGGCCTATGGCTTGAGTGGCTCCGTTACCGACAGCGACGGAATACCGATTCAAGGCGCCGCGATTGAAATCATCGGCGCGGGTACTCAGGTGACGACCGGCCCGGACGGTCGCTTTGAATTCGAGCAGAAATCTGTTGATGAAATCCACGTGAAAGCCTCGGGCTACAGTCACCGTGTACTGCATTTGCACGGTGACTACATTGAACCGATGCAGATTACGCTCTATCCGACCATCATGGAGCAGGTGGATGTCGTGGGCCTGCCACTGCACATGTCCACCATGGAATCCGCTCAGCCAATTGCCGTACTCGCGGGCGGAGAACTGCGTCGCAAGCAGGCATCCACACTGGGAGAGACCCTGAAAAACGAGGTGGGTGTCCACTCAACCTATTTCGGTCCCGTCGCCAGCAGCCCGATTATTCGCGGCCTCGACGGGCCCCGGGTCTTGATTACCCAGAACGGATTCGACGCAGCCGATGCATCCCGGGTCGGGCCTGACCATGTGGTCGCAACCGAAACGGTGACGGCCCAGCAGATCGAGATATTGCGCGGGCCGGCCACACTGTTCTACGGCTCGGGCGCCATCGGTGGGGTGATCAACATTGTAGATGACCGGGTTCCGACCGATAGCGAACGCCGAGCGGCTTTTTCCATCGCGCACGACACCGTCGCCAGTGAAGATGAAGTTGCCGGGTCCTATACAGGTGGCAATGATTCCGCGGCTTTTCATGTGGACGGGTTTCTGCGCGATGGCGGCGACTACAGGATTCCTGGCACGGCATTGCTGGAAACCGCAGCCGAGCATGAGGAAGCCGGCCATGATGCGCACCCACACGGCATTCTGGAAAACAGTGCGGGGCGCAGTCACGGGGTGAATATCGGTGGCAGCGTGTTGCTGGATCGCGGATTTATCGGCCTTTCCTACGGGCGTCTGGAGCGCACCAATGGCGTGCCGGGGCATGGTCATTTCCTGGAGGACGCCGCCGATCAGATTGACGCGGAACACCATGAAGAAAATGTGCAATCGGCGCTGGAGCAGGATCGCTGGCAGCTGATCAGCGATCTGCAAATTGACTCGGCGTTGCTGGCGTCGGTCAAGGTCCGGCTCGGTTACACCGACTATACGCACCGGGAAATTCATGCAGAGCATGAGGCAGCGCTGGATTCAATCGCGGACGACCACGACCACGACCACGACCACGACCACGCGGGAACGCTATTCCGCAACGAAACCCTGCAGGCCCGCGTTGAATTAATGCATCAGGAATTTGCCGGCTGGCGCGGGGCCATTTCTTTCGAGGAAAAAGTCACAGATTTTGAAGCGGCTGGAGATGAAGCGTTCACCGCGCCATCCCGTACCGAAGTCCGGTCAATCGCACTCATGGAAGAAAAACACACGGGCGACATTCTCTGGCAACTGGGTGCGCGGATTGAGCAGGTCACCATTGAGGTCGATCCTATCGCTTTTCATCATCATCACGAAGTAGCCAGTCACGATGAAACCGGTCCGGCGGATTTGCTGGTTTTTGACAACCGGAAGCTGACACCTTTCAGCTTGTCAGCCGGTCTGGTCTGGGATATCGCACCAGACTATAAATGGAGCCTCGCATACACACGCGCGCAACGCGCGCCCAGCGCTGCAGAGCTCTACTCCGTCGGTCCTCATCTCGGGACCGGTGCTTTTGAGATCGGCGCGCTTTTCAATCTGCACGCAGAAGATGGCGAAATTCATCTGGATTATCACGGCCAGGCCAGTGAGGAAGTTTCCAATAATCTGGACTTGAGTCTGCGCAAACATCACGGCAATTTGGGTTTCATCGTGAACGTGTTTTATAACCGGATTTCCGGCTTCTATTACGAGCGCCATACCGGTTTGCATTACGACGATTTATTCAGCCACGACGCCGTCACGGACGATTACGAGACGCACAATCACGCGCTTCCGGTTTATATCTTCGATCAGGCCGACGCGACTTTATATGGTCTTGAAGCGGAGTTCGCCTGGCAGCCCCGCACGCCCCTGAAACTGACCGCATGGATGGACACCGTCAATGGCAAGCTCGACGGCGACGGTTATCTTCCGCGCCTGCCGCCGGTTCGGCTTGGCGCCGGCTTGAATTACACCTGGAGGCAATGGCATCTGGATTTTGATGCGGTGCGCTACTTCGATCAGAACAAGACATCCGCCGGTGAAACCACCACCAGCGGCTATATTCTTCTGGATGCGGCAGTGCGATATTCGCTGCCTGTCGCGCAAGGTGCGCTGAGCGTCTTTCTTAAGGCGGAAAATATTTCCGACGAAGTGGCGAGGGTGCACTCCTCCTATTTAAAGGACGTTGCGCCCTTACCGGGAAGAGGCTTTACATTGGGCCTTAGAGGTCAGTTCTAGCGAGTTCGATGGTACTCCATCGGGTTCGCTCGAGGGAAATCAGTGAGGGTGACAGGTTTGTTTACACAATGAATAAAATTCGAATGCACAGGATTCTTGAAAAGGCGTCGGACATCTGCGCCGGAAATGGCGCGCGATTCACTGCAAAACGTCGGGAAATTCTTGCCGTGCTGTTGCGGTCGCCAATACCGTTAAATGCATATGAAGTGGTCGACGCCTATAATGAAAACGCTGACCAGTCAATGCCGGCAATGTCGGTATACCGCATTCTGGATTTTCTCGTTGCTGAAGGTCTCGCGCATAAGCTGAATTCAACGGGCAAGTACCTTCCCTGTTCTCACATTATTTGCGCCCATGAACATGAAGTCCCGCAGTTTCTTATCTGTCGAAGCTGCCAGAAGGTTACGGAAGTAGGCATTCACGTTCGAGTGATTGAAGCCTTGACAGACAGCGTGCAATCCGTCGGGTTTCATCTGATGAATTCGCAGCTGGAGCTGGACTGCTTTTGCGAGCGCTGCTGGGCGCTCAATTCGAAGTGAACAATAAAATCAGCTGAATTTGTCCCGGAACATAAAAAAGACCGCGCCCACTAGACACAAGCCGGCCCACAGGTAATCCAGCTTCAGCGGTTCTTTCATGTAGAGCACCGCGAAGGGCACGAATACTGACAGGGTGATCACCTCCTGCAGTATTTTCAACTGACCCACGCTCATGACCGTATAGCCGATCCGGTTCGCCGGGACCTGAAACAGATACTCCAGCAATGCGACGCCCCAGCTCGCGAGTGCGGCGATTATCCAGGGTTTGCTTTGCATCTCTTTAAGATGCGCATACCAGGCGAACGTCATGAAGACATTGCTGATCATCAGCATGAAGATGGTGAGCAGGTACGGTTGCATGGCGGGATTCTCTGAGGGGCAAGCGATTCGGGGATTATCAGCCTGCCCGAGGGACTGCGGCAAGATCAGCTGCTGACGATGCCCGTCATCCGTGCGCCATCATTCCATGCGGGCCTGCGATTGATTCGGCTTTGTTCGAGCTGGAATACCCGGGCACAGTCCTTTTGCAGCGTTTCCCTGGGCTGGGGGCCGAACCATTCCAGCGATGCCTCGTGCAGCCAGTCCGCCGGCAAGGCTGTGAGAAACCCGGCGCAGTCGAACTCACCTTCGAAAGTCGGCACGATGCCGGTACGGTCTCCGGCGGCCGCGTAGATGTTGGCCGGCTCAAAAACCGGCAGGAATTTGCGCGCGCTGATGTTCTTCAGGTGCATGTGGCGGATGGACGGCGCCAGCTGGTACCAGGCCGCGACCGGGTCATCGCCGGCCTCCCAGATATGCAGTACATCGAAATTGATTTTCAGGGCCGGGTGATCGACGTCTCCGAGAAGCCGGGCGGTGGCAGCGGCCGTGTCGGCGCAGGTATTGGGGTGTGTTTCAATCAGCAGGTCCAGATCATGGTCCGCTACGATTTCGCAGTAAAAACGCAGACGTCGCAGCAGCGCCTGGTATTGCTCAGGCGTGATCTCGGGGCTGGCGCACTGACCGGCGAAGGTACGGATTTTTTTTGCGCCCCAGTGCTGCGCCAGTCTGCAAACGGCGGCGCAATATTGCCTGGCTTCCGCATCGGCCGTATGCATGGGAAGGTAATCGCTGATCATGGGCACATTGAGATTCAAGCTGTTCAGCCAGAGCGCATTCAAATGGGGCTGGTCCACCAGGCTGCGGGCGTGAGCACCCCACAATTCGATTCCCTGAAAGCCGTGGGCGGCGGCCCAATCGGCCAGCTCCGGCAGTGAAATCAGATGATGGCGAAACGAGATGGTGCATAACGACAAATGCATCATGAGGAAATCTCCGCGGCGAGCGGGTGTGCCGTTTTCTCCACGCCAGTAAAAACCTGCCGCTGCCACTGCTGGAAGCGGGCATACAGCTCCTGCTTGATGGAAAATTCCAGCGCATCCTGGGTATCCAGTTGCTGGTGAAGTTCGGCGAGGGTGGAATGATCGCCAGTTTCAGCAAACCGGGTCGCCAGAAACTGAGCTTTTTCATAGCCTCTGACGAGTTTCTCGATGGGCTCGCACCAAGCCTCAAAGGTCGCATCCGGCAGACACAGTTCACGCCAGAAAAACGCAAGGCAGTGTTCGTATCCGTATTTGCGGATGGCCAGCACCGGCAGTTCCCGTAGCGCCGTCGCGAGCGATGCCACGGGAAACGCAGTGTCTGGCCCCGTGTGCAGTGCGATAACCCGGCGGGCGGCGTCGGTCATGGGATTGGTGTTGGCGTTGAAACAGGCGTGAAAATACAGGGCGATGGTTTGTGCAGCGGGTGCGCGCAGTGTTTCAAAAAAGACGCGATAACCACCGCCGACGCTGGGCTGGTTCACCGCATCCAGGACGCGCGTTTTCTCCAGCGGACCTTCCCAGCGAAAATCCGGATCCCACATCCAGATCTGGTCCGGTTCCGCGGTGTTTTCGAGCACGACATAATGAGGAAACGGGTTTTTATTGAATTTGTTTTCGCGTTCGGGAAGGTGATAAAGATCCAGCATCACCAGTATCCATTCACTCGCCCGCCGCTGATCGAGTAACCGGACCAATTGCGCCACATTGGCGGCGCCCGGTAGCGCCGGATCGTACCAGCGATCCACGCTAACCTGATAGAGCAGCTGAAACCAGTGGATAAAAAATTCATGATTCACCGAGGTGCTGTGATAGGTCAGGCATCCGTTTTCGTCGACAAATATCTCTGCATCGGGCACACCGAGATAAAATGGCCGGTGGTCGATGTCCGGGTTTTTGCGGAAAGGTTCGCACAGACAGGACACCAGACAGTGGACCTTGATGTCCAGCTCCGGCTCGGGAACTCCGGCGCCGGTGGCAACGGTCGTCGAGGATGTGTCGGTCAGCTTTTCCGCAAGCCGCCCAATGGTGGAAATATCTTCCTTCTTCAGGGCGGTGTCCGGAATACTGATGCCGTACCGGGTTTCCAGCGCGACCAGCAGCTGCATCACCTGGACCGAATCCAGCCCCACATCCAGCAACAGGTCGCTGTCCGGGGACAGCTCGTCGGCGAACACATCCGGGTTCTCCGACAGAACCTGGAGGATGCGTTCGAGGATTGCGTCGAAATCCGCAGCCGTATTCGTGTGAATGTCCATTTAAACGACCTCGGATTTGGGTGTACTTTGCAGATAAGTATCCAGCAACTGGCGGCGGTTCAGTTTGCCGTTAGGCATGCGCGCAATATGCTCGACCCGGCGGAAATCCGCGGGCCACTGATAGCGCGCCAGGCGCTGGTTGCACCAGTGGCGCAGGTCGCGGCTGGACAGCGCCTGTTCGCTGGAATAAATCGCCACGGCGCGATCCCCGGTTGCGTCGTTCTGCAGGCGCAGCACGGCGGCATCGGTGATCGCCGGATGAGCCAGCAACGCGTCTTCGACTTCCGCCGGATATACGTTCTGGCCGGCCACGACAATGGTGTCGTCGAGACGACTGCAAAAATGCAGCTGGCCGTCGGTATCGAGATAACCGAGATCGCTGGTCGAGATTTCCCGTCCGTAAGCCTGCACCACAATCTCGCCCGGTCGCTCGTGAGATTCCCCCGCGGCGAGAGTCAGATGGTCCAGAGGCATGCCCATGACATCGGCCGATTGGGGATCTTTGGAAATGGCAATGCAGCCCGCTTCCGAGCAACCGTATTGCTGATAGAAAAGCCGGCTGCGACTTTTTATGGTGTCGAACCAGTGGCGCGGCATCAGCGTGCCCGACGTCATCACCCCATGAACGGTGTAAGCCGGCGGCAGCAGTTGCATCAGTGAGTGCAGAAATTGCGGTGAGCTGTATAAAAGTGGCTGATCGTGGCGCAGCAGCACGGTATACAGGTATTTGGGATTCAGGCCAGTGATGATCCGGGGTTCGACGCCCCGCGCCAGCGACGCCAGAAATCCGCAGATCAATCCATAGGAATGGGTGACCGGGCAGGCGATCACCGGGGTGACAGAGCCATCAACCTGCAGGCGACGATTGTAGCTTTCAATTTCCCGGGAAATTTCCCCCCAGGGCCTTTCGACCAGTTTTGGCGCGCCCGTGGTTCCGGAACTGAACTGCAGCAGCGCATCGGCCCGGGTGCGTGCCGGCGTTGGCAGCAGCTCGGGCGGCACCGGCTGAAAATTATCCGCCGACTGCCACAGCAACTGGCTGCAATGACTTTGTGCAGCTTTTGTCAGCGCTGTTTCTTTGGGCGTGTCCGGATGTACCGGAGCAATGGCGGCGCCGCTGGCCCGACCGTACAGGACCAGACAAAGCCACTCAAATACATCGCTGGTGCAAACCGCCAGGCGCTTGCCCGGCCATTGCTGCACGTGCCCCAGCTGCGTCAGCTGGTCAACACGAATCTGGACTTCACTGTGGGTGACATATCGATCGTCAATGTAGAACATGATTAATTGGCTTTGAATGAATAAAACGGATTGGTGACCCAGTGAGAGTGTTCGTCCTCACGGGATTTCAATTTGCGGGCGAGCAGAGACTCGACCCTGATGCGCGGCTCGTCGTGACCGATGGCGGCAATGCGCGGCGCCAGCTCCGGGTGGTGCGTCGCGTAGTCGGCAAGCAGTGCGTGAATCTCTTGCCAGAAACGGGTTTCGGAATAATTCCAGAAGAATTCGCACTGCTCGGCGAGTTCGGACAGATGATAAACGTAAAGGGTGTCCATGTAGACTTCCCGCAAAGCGGCGACCGAGTCCATCCAGTAGTACTGGTTCGGAAGCGCATCGCGATAGGCGGGATCAAGTCGCCGGAAATCGGGAGCCCGGTCCGGCTCGGATAAAAACCCTTCCACGTATTCGAGACTTTCATGAAAATCCCGCACGGCCAGCCGAACGGGCCAGCCATCGCGGTGTATCAGCAAAGTATTCTGTGCGTGCACTTCCAGCGCAATGCCGTGCCGGACCAGTAAATGCCACAGGGGTAATACCACGACCTTGAACAGCTGGTGCAGCCAGGCCTCCAGCCCAAATTCGTTGATCCAGTCATTGATAAACGGCTTGCCGTCCCCTTCAGTGGCATAGAGCGCTGTCATGGGGACCGCCTGCTCCTGCGCACACAAATGTGATTCGACGCTTTCGCGCCAGATGGCACCGAGATGACATTGATCCGGCTGCGCATCGGGAAGGAGCAGTGTTTCGTCCAGGCTCACGCTGGCATACTCGGCCAGTATCACCAGCGGATTGCGTGTGAAAAACGCATCCCCCGTCACCAGGTCCTGCAGCCAGCGCGAGATGAGTGGCGCGGAGCCGACGCCGTGTTTCAACAGGTAGCGACGCGACGAGGTGCAGACGATATCCAGCGGCACTTTGACATGGGCGGCGCACGGGTCTGTCACATTCATCAAAGTCCGCAAGGACGCCGAGGCAATATAGTCGTCGCCGGCTTCACCAAGATCCAGTATCTGCCCCGATGCAAAATAGCGGGCGAGATAATTATTGCGTTGCCAGGGATGCATGGGAACAAACCAGTAAGCGGAAGTCGAGCCCGTTTGCGCCTGCAGTCGGTCTGCCAACTGTTGTTGCGTGATGGCAGACAATTCCCGGCGGTAGAATGTGTGCGGATCGCCCGGAAATTCAGCGTGCGCAAGCGTGCGGGGGATGGCGGCCCAATGCAATCGAAACCGCGCGCCCGTGTCGCAACTGTAGCGTTGGTGATCATCCGGACTGAAGCCGCTCCGGGCTTTGAAACAGGGGTGATAGGGGTGACCTTCGTGCAGGGCGGTTTCCAGTTCCATGCAATTGAGCTGCCGCCGGGATTTGTGATCGAGGTGATCGACAGTCCACTGAGTCCAGTGAACGGTCTGCCCCAGCTCCCGGAGCAGGGTCTGGATCGCCGGTGCATCCCCGGAAAGCCTCGAAAGGGCAGTGACGATATCCACAAGAATTTCGCCGAAATCCGCTCGTTCCAGAAACACCCGGCGACCGGCCCGGATTCGGGCCATGGATGCCAGATACAGTCGGATTCTGCCGAACTGCCGCTGTTTGCCCTGGCAAACATAGGCATCATTCTGCAAAGAGAAATAAAAGGTTTCGTCACGCCTGCTCGCGCCATTGTCGGCGACGACATAATCCAGCAACTGTTCGGAAAAAGCCGCTTCCAGCAACTGTCTGGCAACACGCTGCACGCCACTGGAGTCGGTCCGCGAATCGGCGCTTTCACCTTGAGGGGCAGCGGTCACTGCGAGAGGGGTCTCAGACACAGTCTTTCCGGGCACGGTCGTCTCAGGCATGGTCGGTTCAGGCATAGTCACGCTCACGGGTGCTTGCGCCAGAACAGATGGCAGCGGCGATGGGATTGGCCAGCGGTACATACACGGCCATCTCCAGTTCGGCTTCAAGCTCATCAATGTCTTTCACACGGGTAAGCAGGTTCGCCTTGCTCGCCAGGTTGGGGGACGACAGCAGGTAGCGGACAAATTCTCCGCCCAGATCCCCGAGCGCCGGCAGCAGCGACCGCAGCCGGTTGATGACAACGCGCACCAGCTGTGCCTCGCTGAGCAGTCCATCGCACCCGAACCGGTGGATGACGGCGAACAGCTGATTGACCACCAGGTAGTAACCGAACCGCTTGATGACCATGTCCGTGTCATAAAACAGGTCGTCGGCGAAGGCGAGGGCCGGCAGGATTTTCACCAGAATTTTCTTCCGGCTGGTGCACAGATAGTAGCCCTGGTTGTCCCGGTAGAAACAGGTGCGCGGCAGGTTGTCGTGCAAATCGAGCAGGATATTCTGCTGATGGGCTTCCAGCGCAATGCCGTGGCGGTCAAACAGCCGAATGCAGGGTTCAATGGCGCAGTCCCAGTAGCGATTGAACCAGGACAGGGCAGCTTCGGACGGACTCAGTCCGGTGGCATCGGCAAGCCGGGTGACGCAGTTGGCGAGCAGGGAGGCGGGGGAATCCGGGTGCAGGCCGTCCTGAAGCAGGCAGGCGAGCGGAGCGACATTGGCCGCCGTTTCGTGCTTGAAAGGGTTAGTGCGAATGATGCATTCCAGGCCGCTCTCTTTGCGACCTTCTATTGCGGCGGAAATATAAGCGGGGTCGGCGATCACTCGAAAGCCGGACCTGTTTGCACCTACATCCAGTCGGCGCAGGAGCCGGCACATCAGCACCCCCGCATCCAGTTCGTGGGCTTTGTTTTGTCGCAGGGAATTGGTGAGCTTGACGGGAATGGAAAGCTTGAACATCCAGTCCAGTTCCGGATTGTAGACGGTGCGCATTGACGAGGTGGCGAGAAAACAAGGGCCCATGGCACCGAGATCGCGAATTATTCCCTCCTCCATCAGCTCTTTGATGCCGGGCTGGAAAGCAAGCCAGTGCGCTTGCAGCGGGTGCACCGGCACCAGGGTTTCGTGGGCCGCACACAGGTGTTCGGTTCGGAAAACGGTATTGATGATTTCTTCGGCGGAGTGATCGCAATCACTGTCATGAATCATCAGATTCCGTGGAATGGCAAACAGGTGCAGCTGAAAACGGCCCTGTAATTCCGGTGAAAAAAGTGCGTGTTGCCAGTCCAGACAGCCTTGCCGGCTTTTGGGGGTGGGGTGCATCCAGTGACCGAACACAACGCCCTGTTCGGCGAGAATGAAGGTGTCGGGCGTGGCGGGTTGTGCCTGCCGCTGCCAGTGCTGGATGAAACGACACATGTTCTGCAGGCTGTCGGTAAGGCGGTAAGTCAATTCGAGTTGCTTGCGCTTGCTGACCCCTTCATCAACCCATTGCTGATGGCTGTACAGCGCCCGCACCAGCGCCATCAGGACACACCAGAAACCTTCCTGCTGCCAGCCGTCCACGGTCTTTCTGTAGACCGCGCGAATGCAGTGGCGCCCAACCACCGACCGGTAGGCAATGTCGAAAACATAAGTGATTTTCGTCCCCGGCAACGTGACCAGCAGGGCATCCGGACCGGACCAGTCGACGCAGAGGGCCTGGGAGATTTCGTCCCGTTCAGCCCGACTGAGCCAGGTTCCAGGATCAATTTCGCGAAGATAACAGCTGATAAAGGCGTGAAATGAAGCTAATTCTGCCCGCCCTCGTGCAGACTCGTCCATAAATCACCTGTGCAGAGTGTAAGAGTGTTCGCATGCTACTGAGAATGGTTCGCATTTGCACTGATTGTTACATTGGTTACATAAACGACCTGCCCGCGCCGCCCATCTGTGTCATCCCCGCGCCATCCATGTCCATCCTCCACGCCCTACCCATGTCATCCTGCGCGAAGTCGCAGGATCCACGTCGTGCACGCAGGCCTTAGGATAGGGGGCCTAACAGCTTGTCCGCACTTCCAGCGGTCGGGGCCTGCTTGTCTGCGAGCGCAGGACCAGCAGAATCGCCATCAGCGTCAAGACTTCCGCCAGTGGCAGCGCAATCAGAAACTGCTTGCGTTCCAGTACCAGGCCGAACAGCAACAGCAGGCTCACCGGCAGAACCAGGCTGCGCGCCAGCGTGAGTATGGCGGAATGCAATGCGCGGCCGGTGGCGGTGAGATAGGCATTGCTGCACAAGTTAAGGCCCAGGATGAGAAATACCGGCCAGACCCAGCTGATCAGCTGCCGGGAAATTGCCGTTTGTTCCGGCGTGGCCTGGGGCAGAAACAGATCGACAATGGCCGGATAGGCGAGCAGCAAAAACACTAAAAGTCCGGCGCCCAGGGTCAGCACGGAAGCGGCGGCGATATAAAAAAAAAGTCTGGCCCGAAGCTCGTTGCCGGCCGCCGTGTTCTGGCTGACCAGAACGTGCAGGGAATCGACAAATCCGTAGCACAACATCAGGCAGGTAAACTGGATGTAATTGATGACCGCAAAGGCGGCGACGCCGGCAATTCCGAAATGCATCAGCACCAGCCAGTTGACGGTCGCAATGACGAGTCCCGCAGACATCTCGTTGATGAATTCGGACGTGCCGTTGCCCAGCGTACGCCGGAATTCACCCAAGGGTAATTTCCGCAGCGTAAAACGCAGTGGGCTGTAACGGAAAAACATCAGGGCCAGCAGCAGGCACTGAATGCCCTGGGCGGCGGCGGTCGCCCAGGCAGCACCGGCAATGCCCAGATCCAGCACACCGACCAACAGGATATCCAGAACGATGTTCGCCCCCGCGCCGGCCATAAGCCCGAAACTTGCCCGCCCCGGTTGGCCGGACGCCCGCAGAAAATAGTAAAGCACCACGGCTGCAAACTGCAGGGGCAAGCCCAGCAGCAGGATACGGAAATAGGGCAGGAGAATGGCGATGAGCGCATCCGGCGCGCCGAGCAGACGAAACAGCGCCGTATCGACATAGTGCCCCGCGACGGAAAAAACGCCGCCGATAGCAACGGCCAACAGTAGATTCTGACTGAAGGTTTTCGAGGCGGCGGCCAGCTGACCCTGGCCGAGATGTGCACCGGCGCGAACCGAACCGCCGATAGCGATCATCAGGACGCTGGCAAACCAGAAGGTCAGTAACGGTATCAGCAGGTTGATAGAGGCAAGCGCATCACTGCCGACGTAATGACCCACGAAAAAGCCGTCCACGAGGCTCGCGGTGGTAATGGCGATCAGACCGGCAGCCGAGGACGCGGCATAGCGCAGAAACACCGGAAACGGACGACCATGGAATACTCGCATGTCGATCGACCGGCCATTTTCTTCGAGTATCCGCTCCGGCCCGGTGCGCTCTGGCGTGGTCACTGGCAGGCCCAGTTCACCTGCACGCTGGTGTCGTTGGTGAATTGCGGGAGATGCCGGATAAGCGTGTGCTTGATGTCTTCGAGTTCGCCTTCCGAATATGCGCCGCACTCCACCGCAATACCTGCCGATTGTTTTTCCAGCTGACAAAACCCTTCGGCAAACCGGACGATGCCGCCGTCCTGGGTCATGGCAACTTCCACTTTGTGCCGGAAATGCCGGCATATCCGGTTGATCAAACGCTCACCTTCACACGTCTTTATAAAGCCTCGACTGACCACTGCGTTCATCATAAAACCCTTAGATCAAAGAATTATCAGACCAAATAAAAATCAATCAAACCGGTAACCCCGGCCGCGAACGGTTTTAAGGCGGCTACCATTAAATCCGGCGGCTTCGAGTTTTTTTCGCAGCCGGCACACATGCATGTCCAGGCTGCGGTCATAGAGTCCGGAATTTTTCTCCAGCACCAGCGTGTACAACAGTTCGCGCCGCACCAGGGTCCGGGCGTTGCAGAGCAGAATCCACAGCAGCCGGAACTGGGTGGATGTCAGGTCCAGGGGCACGTCCCGGTAACTGGCGATTCGGCGTTCGCGATTCAGGTGAAACTGAGCGCGGCGCAGCGCATGAACCCCAGGGACTGACGAGCGCTCCGGCGGCTGGTTGCCCCGTCGCAGCAGCGCGGCGATTCGCAACAGGATTTCCGCAGGACAGGTCGCCGGTGTTACAAAATCATCCGCACCAGCCTGGAAGGCGCGCACACCGCTGTCATCGGACGGATATACCGACAGCAACATCACGGGCACTGCCGCTGTCGCGCGGAGGTTCTGCAGGGTCTGGAAATCCGCTTCGTCTTCATCGCCAAACACGACGAACACTAGATGCACCACTTTGCTGAACAGCACGTCCACGGCATCGGCGAAACCGACGGCGATGTCCAGCTGATAACCGGCTCTTTCCAGCAATCCGATCAGGTGCCTGACGTGTGAGCGACTCTGGCTGCACACGGGCTCATTGCACAGTGTTTCATGGCGCAGCTTTTCATTGCGCAGTGCTTCATTACACACGAGCAAAATGCGCAGTGTTGCCTGCGGCTGATCCTCCACCCTTGCAGGGCATTCCAGCGGGAGTGAAGTCAGCCTCATGGGGGATTGGTCGACGGAATCGCTGGTGGTTCTTATTCCGGGTTTACCTCAAGCGTTACAAATAAACCCAGCACCTCGTTTTCAATCCCCTTTTCACTGGATGCCTGCTCCCATTCGCTTTCGAGCAGATACAGGCCCGCCTCGGGCCATTCAATTTCGAAGCGACCCTTGTCGTTGGTGGTCAGCTCCAGCGCGTGTCGCTGATTGCGATACCGGGTATTGCCGCGGGTGACTTTTATCGTGGCATTGCTCAGGGGTTTGCCATTGAGCAGCATTGCAAAAGATGCTTTTTCCCCGGCAAACAGCTCGTTCGGGTGAGTCAGGTACTGCAGTTCGAGGCCGTGACCGGAGGGCTTCAACGGGCTTTGGCTCAGGCCGTTGCGGGTAACGAATGTTTCTATACGGTTGATCAGCTTCAAGCCGGACAGTTCTTTCGCATCTTCTGGCAGAGAGGATTTAACCTGTTCGGGCTTGCCAAAAGCCCGCGCCTTGTTGCCATCGGCGTCTTTGTACCAGGTGAAATAGACCGGGTTCTGTTCCACCGACAAACGGTAGGTGCCGGATTCTTCCAGCAATACTGCGCCGGAACTCTTTCGAACCAGATCCACCAGCGGGGTGCTGTTGTCACTGGTGCCGTCGGGCTTTACTACCCGCAGGCGGGTGGAGGCGGCCAGTTCATACTCCAGCTTTTCCGCCACGCTGGCCTTATTCCCCGGTTTGGTCGGCTTTTTGCGACGGGCGGCATCGTCTGGCTTGATTCCGCCGACGGCATAATCGGGATGAAAAAAATCGTTGGAAATACTGATATCAACTGTCACGGTTTCAGGTTGTTCACCCGACAGTACCGAGTGGCTGGGAACCATCCAGCGGCTGTGACCGAGAGCGCTGTGACTGGCAAACACTGTTCCCGATGCAACCAGGCAGGCGAGCAATACGTTGGAAAAAGGTCTCATGATGTCTCACTGAATGCTGATTTGAATTTCACCGAGTTCGTTTTCGGCAGGAATAACCCAGGTTCCGCTTTTCCCCAGGCTGATCGGCTGACGCTGGAAACTGCGCCCGCCTTCTTCGCGGGCGGCTTCGAAATTCAACAGATAATCGCCCGGCGGCACGGGTTTGCCCGTGTGGTCCTTGCCATCCCAGCTGAATGTGTACTGACCGGGTTTACGCGTCGCGCCGGTGACACTGTCGAGTTCACCATTGGCGCTGCGGCCGGCCTTGCGCCACCACTGGCGCAGGTCTTTAAGCCAGGTATCCTTTTCGTACCAGATAGCCAGGGTCACGACGTTTTCCCGCTCCGGTGTTTCCAGCCAGATTGCGACGTAGGGCTTGTGATAAGGATTGGCATCCAGCGCCGGCACGCTAACCTCAATGGCGACGGGCGCCGTGGTGGCGGCAGCGGGAAGCACCGTGAAAATCGCCGTGAAAAGCCCCGTGAAAATCAGTCCGGCCGATGCCAGACACTGTAAGGTTCTTGACATGCTAAACACCCGTCAGTCGTGGTACCCACAAAAAATAAAACAGGACCGGCGTTACTGCGCCCAGACCGGCCAGAGCGAGTGTCAACCGGCGCTGGCGTTTATTCTGAAACAGCAACAAAAAACCCGTCATGGAGAAAAAAATCATCAGCCATGCGGATACGTCAATAATCCAGGACCAGACCGCGCCACTGTGCCGGCCTTTGTGCAGGTCATTGAGCAGGGAAGTGGTGTTGCCGTTGCGATAATCCAGGGTCACTACCGCGTCCGTCATACTGACCGCCGCGGTGGCATACCCGGCCGGCAGGGAGTAATTCAGGAATATTTCCCCCATGTCTTCGTCGAGATCGACGGAGGTGGGATTGGTGAGCCCGAAACGCTGCGCCAGCAGATCGTGCAGCAGCGTGTCCGGGCGCAATTCGTTATCACCCCCGGCCGTTTCGGTGATGGCGCTGTTAAGTGAATTGATAACCTTTTCATCGAGTTCGAATTCGATGCTTTTCTCGGTGCCGCTGTTGCCAAACAGATCCTGATGATTCAGAAAATATCCGGTCAGACAGAAAAACAACATCAATGCAAACAGGCTTGCCGATACGTAGACGTGCAGAAGCCGCGCCATTGGCAATATCTGTCTGCTGAATATTTTCTGGAATTTTGACTGCGCCATAGTTACTCAACGAAGCCCGCTTCCGGCGGGCCCGGGTTGATCAGAATTGATAGGAAACGGTGGCTTTTACGTTGCGGCCCGGTTCGTAGTCTTGAAGGGAAAGCAGCCCGAAGCGCCGGTGACTGGACAATCCGGTGCGAGATGATTGCGATGCATAATATTCATCGAAAAGATTGTCCACGCCGAAAGTAAATGCCCAGCCGTCGCGAACGCTTTGCGGTGTCCAGCGTGCCGCGATGTTATGGATGGTGAAGCCTTCTTTGGCATTGTTTTCGGTGGCGCCATCCAGATCCAGACCCCGGGGCAGATCGTCGACAAGTTGCGTTTCCCAGTGCAGGGCAAGATTCCACGGCAGAATTTCGTAATCCACATTCAGGGACCAGGTGTCACCCTGTTTGCGATCGATACGGGCGCCGTCGAGGCTGGCGAAGGTCGCAAAGGCGTCCAGTTCGCTGTCGGCCCGGGAAAACGTCAGCAGTGCGTCGAGGCTGCCCAGAGAGAAGCCGGCATAGGCTTCGAACCCGTCGATGGTCATGTCGCCGACGTTGCTCTTGACGTAGTCGCCGTCGCTGTTTTCCGCATAGTCGTAAATGTAATTGTCGATGCTCGTTTCAAACACCGTGACGCCGGCATTGTAGTGACTGTTGCGCCATGCGAAAGCGAGTTCATTGTTGATGCCGGTTTCCGCTTTTATGTCGGGGTTGCTGGCGTCCAAAAGGCCGGCGCCGGTGAAGACTTCGCCAATTTCCGGTGCCTTGAAAAGCTGGGTGCTACTGGCGTGAATCAGCAGATCATCGGTCACGTGAAACTCCAGCGCCAATGCGCCCGTGACTTCCGAAAAGGAATCTTTGACAACCGCTGAATCGAGATCCGCGTGGCTGAAACGCAGACCGGGAACCAGCGCAAAGCGCGAACCCAGTGCAATGCGATCCTGCAGATAGAGGGCGCTGGTGGTGGCACTCTCGCCGGAGTTGTCATTGTCCGCAGTTAGATAATCGGCGTTATATTCGGTGTCGTACTCAATGATCTCGCCGCCGTAGGTCAGCTCATGACCCGCGATCCTGGTGACGGCGATAACGTCCAGACCGACGTTTTTCGCTTCCCCGGAGATATAACCGGCCGCAGGATCGGGTGCCCAGCCGGTTTCATCGCGATCCAGCGTGCTGATGGTGGAGTAGAGGGTGGCTTTAACGGTGGAGTTCTCAAGCGTGAGATCGTAATTGAGCGTGACCGTGTCCCGGGCAAATTCTGTCGGCCATAGCAGCGGGCCACCGACACCATTGTTGATGGTGAGGTCGGTTGCCAGACCCATGTCCGGCCGGTAGGTGTAATCACCCTTGTCGACATAGGATTCATAGCCGAAGCGCAAGCGCTGATTGGCCGTCACCTGCCAGCCCAGCTTGATCAGGGCATCGGTTACCGTGCCTTCAAAGCCGCGCACCGTGCCGTCGGTATTGGGAATGACATCGCCGTAAAAATCGCGGATCTCGCCATCGCCGACCTTGAAGTCTTCCTTGTTGACGCGGTTGACATAGCCCAGCACATCGACGTCGTCGGTGAGCTGACCGAATGCGGTCGCTGAATAACTGGAAGCGGCGTTGTCCGCATAACCGGCCTGCAGGCGCGCGCCGACGCGTTTTCCGGCGGGCAGCAGGTCTTCTGCACTTTTGGTTTGAAAGCGAACCGTTCCGCCAAGACCCCCTTGAATGACCGAGTTGTTACCCAGATCCAGTTCGGCGGCACTGAGGATGTCTGCGTGGATCTGCAGATTGCCCATGTGGTGATACATATAGGTGTTCTGATTGGCACCGTCGATGGTGATGCGTAAATCCTTGTCATCCATGCTGCGAATGGTAATGCGCTGGTTCATCGAGTGAGCACCGCCCACATCGATACCCGGCAAGGTGCGTAACAAATCACTGATGTGATCGACCTGGCGCACGGCGACCGCTTCTTCATCAAGGTTCAGTGAACTGGTGTGAACCTTGGTTCCCCACACTTTGATTTCTTCCACGACCTCATCTGCCTGAGCTGTCCCCGTGCTCAGGCCCCCGACCAGCATCAACAGGCCGCCTCCAATGCAAATACAGCTTTTCATGTTACCGCTCTCTTCTTTAAGTGCGTCGGATGATAATTGTTATCATTTAGATTCGCAAGAATAGCGGCTGAAACTGTGATGAAACCGGATATTTAACCCATTATCGACATACGAAGGCAGTTGACACACGGTCGGCCAGACAACGTCGTCTACGGTCGCCAGAACATCGGTGTAAACAGAACCAGCAAAGTGAATACTTCGAGGCGGCCCATAATCATGGCCAGGCACAGCAGCCATTTCGCCGCCGCGGGAATATTGCCGTAGTGTGCCGCGACCTCGCCGAGACCGGGACCAAGGTTGTTGAGACAGGCACTGAGGGCGGTGAATGCCGTGGTGAAATCCATGCCCGTTGCCAGCAGCAACACGCACATCACGATGAAGACCAGCGCATAGGCGATGAAGAATGCCCAGACAGCCGTTATCACGCGGTCGCTAACGCTGTGGGTTCCGATCTTCACGGAAAGGACCGCGTTCGGATGGATAAGCCCATAAATCTCCCGCAATCCTTGCCGCAAAATCAGCAGAATGCGGATCATCTTGATACCGCCCGCCGTGGAGCCGGCGCAGCCGCCCATGAACGCGACCAGAATCAGAAAAAACGGCAAGAATGTCGGCCAGCGGCTGAAATCGGCGGTGGTGAATCCGGTGGTGGTGAGAATGGAAACCAGCTGAAAACTTCCATGCAGAAGACTGTCGGCGCCGCCGTAGGTGTGGGTCAGCAGCAGTGTCATTACCGTAATGAGGATTCCGCCCGCGATAACCCGCAAATAGAAACGGCATTCGGGATCCGTCCAGTAACTGTGCAGTGTCCGGTTTTGCCAGGCGGTGAAATGCAGGGCAAAGTTAATCCCCGAAACGATCATGAAAAATATCGCGATCAGCATGACCGGTGCGCTGTTGAAATAGCCGATGCTGGCGTCGTGGGTGGAAAAGCCGCCGATGGCGACGGTTGCATAGGCGTGGCCGATGGCATCAAAAAGGTTCATTCCCGCCAGCCAGAAGGCGGTGGCGCAGGTGGCGGTCAAACCGAGATAAATCATGAAGAGCGTTTTTGCCGTGCCGGCAATGCGCGGGGTCAGCTTGCGGTCTTTCATCGGGCCCGGTGTTTCCGCCCGATATAACTGCATGCCGCCCACACCGAGCATGGGCAGAATGGCCACCGCGATGACGACAATCCCGATGCCGCCGAGCCATTGCAACTGCTGGCGGTAATACAACAGCGATGGTGGCAGATGATCCAGGCCGACCATGACCGTAGCCCCGGTGGTGGTCAGCCCCGAAATGGATTCAAACGCGGCATCCACCACGCTCATGTGCACCGCACTGGAAAATGCAAACGGCAGACTGCCGAATAAGCCCAGTACAATCCAGAACAGCGCCGTAACCAGAAAACCGTCGCGCATGCGCAGGTCCTGTGTGTCCCGACGCGCCGGGTACCAGACCAGCAAACCGGTCCCCAGAGTAATGACAAAGGCAATAATGTAACTGGCGTGCGCCTGATCGGCGTACCAGAAAGACACCAGCAGCGGCGGCGCCAGCGTGAAGCTGAACAGCGTCAGCAGCAGGCCGAAAACCTTGCAGATGACCAACGGGCGCATAAGGAATCCATAGAGTTGTCTGATCCGGGCCGATCACCGCGACCGCCGGCGCGGCAGGCGTCTCAAAAGAAGGTGAAACCCACCTGGAAGAGTCGCTCAATGTCACGGGTATAGCGTTTGTCTACGAGGAATACGATCACGTGATCGCCGCTTTCGATGACGATATCATCGTGGGCGATCAGCACATCGTATTCCTCCTGGGGCGCCTCATTGTCCTTCTTTTTTTGCCGTACAACAGCGCCGATGGTTGCGCCTTCTGGCAAATCAATATCTTCAATGGCTCGGCCCACGACCCTGGAAGTCTTGCGGTCGCCATGGGCGATCACCTCGATGGCTTCGGCCGCACCGCGCCGCAGTGAATGCACATTGACGATGTCACCCCGACGCACGTGAGTCAGGAGCGTCCCGATGGTGGCTTGCTGGGGCGAGATGGCGATGTCGATTTCCCCGCCCTGGATCAGGTCCACATAGGCCGGGTTGGTGATCAGGGTCAGCACCTTGCGTGCGCCCAGCCGCTTGGCCAGCATCGACGACATGATATTGGCTTCGTCGCTGTTGGTGACCGCGAGAAAAACATCGCAACCTTCAATATTCTCTTCAAGGAGCAGCTCCCGGTCGGAGGCACTGCCTTGCAGGACGAGGGTGTGCTGGAGCTTTTCGGACAGGAACCGGGTGCGCTTTTCGGAATACTCGATCAGCTTGACGGAGTAACGCTTTTCCAGCTTCGACGCGAGGCTCAGGCCGATATTGCCACCGCCGGCGATGACGACCCGTTTATAAGTGCGGTCGAGGCGCCGCAACTCGCTCATCACCGAGCGGATGTCTTCTTTGGCGGCGAGGAAAAACACTTCGTCATCGGCTTCGATAACCGTCGATCCTTCCGGCGTAATGGCGTGATCGCGACGAAAGATGGCAGCGACGCGGGTATCGATATTGGGCATGTGCTTGCGAAGAAAGCGCAGCTCCTGCCCCACCAGCGGGCCGCCGTAATAGGCTTTTACCGCCACCAGCTGCACCCGACCCCCGGCAAAATCCAGCACCTGCAAGGCGCCGGGCTGCTCCACCAGTCGATAGATATAGTTGGAGACGATCTGTTCGGGACTGATAATCACGTCCACCGGAATCGCGTCCTTGCGGAACAGGCCGGTATAGGATGCGTATTCCTGGGAGCGGATGCGCGCGATTTTCGTGGGGGTGTTGAACAGGCTGTGGGCAATCTGACAGGCGATCATGTTGGTTTCGTCGTGACTGGTCACGGCGATGAGCATATCGGCATCTTCGATACCGGCCTGCACCAGTACGCTCGGGTAGGAGGCGTTGCCCGCCACGACGCCGATGTCGATCCGGTCGCGCAGCTCCCGCAGACTTTGCTCATTCTGGTCGACGACGGTGATGTCGTTGGATTCGCTGGACAGGTTGCTGGCCAGAGTTCCGCCTACCTGCCCGGCGCCGAGGATGACGATTTTCATGGCGAGCCCGTCCGGACCAGTGAAATGGTTGAGTAACCGTATGCGGTACAAGCGCCCCTTCGGGGTGCCAAAAGAGGATCTGTCACATCCCGCTGTCAATCGCAGTTACGTAGGCTCTGTACGAAAAGTGCCTGCGCTCGACGACTTTTCGTACAGGCCCTGGGGTTCGTGTGCAATGATCAAACCGGGCCGTTACGCATCCGGCGTCGCGCTGTGCCGCGGTCGTACTTTTTCGATAACGGCGTAATAAAAGCCGTCGTGGCCGCCCGACTGGGGAAAGAGTTGCCGGCCTACCGCGCAGGCTACGCCCCAGTCCGCATCAATACGCACTTCTGCCGCATCCTGACGCTGCGCCAGAAACGTTTCGAGCTGATCGCTGTTTTCCCGGGGCAGCACCGAACAGGTCGCGTAGACCAGCCGGCCCCCCTCCTTGAGCAGCGGCCATAATGCATTCAGCAGACAGGCCTGTTGCTCCTTCAGCGATCCGACATCAGCCGGCGTCCGCAAGCATTTTATATCAGGATGACGGCGAATGACGCCGGTCGCGGAGCAGGGGGCGTCCAGCAGAATCCGGTCGAAGAGCTTCCCGTCCCACCAGCGATCGGGCTGCCCCGCATCCCCTTCTATCAGTACGGCCTGGAGCCGGTGCCGTTCGAGATTTTCCCGGACACGCACCAGGCGGACCGCATCATTGTCCAGAGCCACCACCTGCAAGTCTGGCTCAGTTTCCAGTAAATGACAGGTCTTGCCTCCCGGTGCACAGCAAGCATCCAATACCCGTTGACCGGCTTTCAAACGCAGCAATGACGCCGCCAGCTGAGCCGCTTCATCCTGTACCGCTACCCGACCCTCCCGAAAACCCGGCAACTGCTCCACCGGTGCGGGCTGATCGAGGGTCAGGCCGCACTTGCTGAACGGTGTCGCCTGCGCATCGAGATTCTGGTCGCGCAGATGCGCCAGGTACGCTTCCCGACTTTGCTGGTGGACATGGAGGCGCAATGTCATGGGAGGGCGCGCATTGTTGGCATCGCAGATAGCAGCCCAGTGCGAAGGCCAGGCCGTTTGCAGTTCATCGATCAGCCATTGGGGGTGGCTCCAGCGAAACTGGGGATGGGTCTGCCACTTTCGTTCGAGAGACTCACGATCGCGCTGCACGCCTCGCAACACAGCATTCACCAGCCCTTTGGCCCAGGGCTTTTTCAGTTCAACAGCGGCTTCTACGGTATCTGCCAAGGCAGCATGGTCCGGAATCCGGCTCTCCAGCAGTTGGTAAATGCCCACTAACAGAAGTGCCTGAATATCCAGATCACGCTTCTTGAACGGTTTGCGCAGCAGTGAATCGGTCAGCACGGTATAGCGATGGGCGAAGCGGCAGGCGCCAAAGCAGAGTTCCTGCAGCAGCGCCTGATCCCGCGGTTCAAGGCCACGTCCGGCGGCGGGGAGCAGCTGCGACAGGGTTTTGCCGTTTTCGAGAACCTCGCCGACAACCCGGGCCGCTCGGGCTCGAACCGACAGGGTCACTGGCTGAAACACTTGCCCGCGTGAAAGCGGGCACTGAAACCGTTGAGCGCATCTTTCGCGCAGAGAGGCTTGCCACCAGGGAGTTGCAGGCTCAGCAGTTCCAATACCGAGCCTTCACCGCAGCAGACCAACAGCTGGTTGCCGTTGACCAAAATTTCGCCGGGCTTGTCCGAATGCTGCCGGGACGTGACCCGGCTGTCGAATATCCGGATGCGCTCGCCTTCGAGCTGGGTGTGGCTGACCGGCGCCGGGTTGAACGCGCGGATCTTGCGGTCCAGAACAGCGGCAGTCTGCGTCCAGTCGAGCTGAGCTTCCTCCTTTGACAGCTTCCTGGCGTAGGTGGCCAGGGCATTGTCCTGGCTGACAGGATCAATCCGGCCATGAGCCAGCTCATCAAGGGTCTGCAGCAAAGCTTTAGGTCCCAGTTCCAACAGGCGATCGTGCAGGTTTGCGGCGGAATCGGAAGGCAGGATCGGGCAGCGGGTAATGGTAAGCATGGCGCCGGTGTCCAGGCCGGCATCCATTTGCATGATGGTCACCCCGGATTCTTCATCACCGGCTTCGATGGCACGCTGAATGGGCGCCGCGCCGCGCCAGCGAGGCAATATCGAGGCGTGGACGTTGATGCAGCCGAGCCGCGGCGCGTCCAGTACCGCCTGGGGTAACAGCAACCCGTAGGCCACGACCACCATGACATCGGCATCCCACGCGGCCAGGCGCGCCTGTTCCTCGGCGGATTTCAGATCGAGCGGCTGCAGGACAGGCGTGCCCGTCAGCGCCGCCAGCGTCTTCACGGGACTGGCAGAGACTTTCTTGCCCCGGCCGGAAGGTCGATCCGGCTGGGTATAGGCGGCTATCACCTTGTGGCGACTGGCCAGCAGCGCAGCCAGGTGGCGCGCCGCAAACTCCGGCGTACCTGCGAACAGGATTCTTAAGGAAGGATCAGACATGACTTACCTGGGGGCGTGGGGATCAGGCGCGTGCGCGCGATTGTTTTTCCAGTTTGGTGCGAATGCGTTTGCGCTTCAGGCCCGAGAGGTAATCGACAAACAGCTTGCCGTTGAGGTGATCGCATTCATGCTGAATGCATACGGCGAGCAGACCTTCGGGTTCAATGACGAACGGGTTTCCATCCCGATCCAATGCGGAAACCCGAATATGGCGCGGCCGGGTGACCTTTTCATAAAAGCCGGGAACGCTGAGACAGCCTTCCTCGTAATCTTCCTCGTCGCGATCAAGCACTTCGATGCGTGGATTGATAAACACTCGGGGTTCGTTATGTTCATCCGAGATGTCCATCACAATAATCTGCTCGTGGACATTGACCTGGGTGGCGGCGAGCCCGATGCCGGGGGCCGCGTACATGGTTTCAAACATGTCGTCGATAAGCTGCCGGACGCGCTCGTCAACGTTATCCACCGGTTGGGCAACGGTGCGCAGACGCGGGTCGGGGAAGGTCAGGATGTTCAATATAGCCATGGCTTGATCACAACAACTGTTTGAAAAGATTCAGAATCCGTCGATAGCGTGCAGACGTCTTACCGGTCGGGAAGTATTCGCGTCAAACTTTCAGCGCGTCCTGCGGCTATGGACTATTATAACGATAGTATTTCCTGGAGCTGCATGTGCGAATGGTATAGGACATCTAGTATGAAGAAAACCTTGATAGGATTGTTGGGCACGCTGATGCTCAGCCAGGCGTTAGCCCAAGAACCGGAGTTCAAGGCGGATTATCCGCAGCGTTACACGGTAGTGAAAGGCGACACCCTTTGGGATATCTCCAACCGATTTTTAGAAACACCCTGGGCCTGGCCCGAGATCTGGCATGTCAACCCGCAGATCGACAACCCCCACCTGATTTACCCGGGCGATGTCATTCGTCTGGTTTATCTCGATGGCAAACCTCGACTGACTGTCGAGCGGGGTGAGCGAATCGTAAAATTGTCGCCGCAGGTCCGTTATGTGGAAGGTGATCAGGCGATCCCGTCTATACCGCTGGACAGCATCAACAATTTCCTCTCCCGCAGCCGGATTCTGACGGCGGAGGAAATAGAAAAAGCACCTCATGTGGTTGCCGGAGAAGCGAAGCGGCTGGTGCTGGGCAAGGATGATCAGCTGTATGCGCGCGGCGTTTTCGAGGAGGATGTCAGCGTCTACGGAATTTATCGCAAAGGCGAAGTTTACATCGATCCGGTCACCCGCGAAGTTCTGGGTGTGCAGGCCCTCGATATCGGCACCGGTAAAATGCGGGCGCTTGAAGGAGAAATCGCCACGCTGAAGATGACCCGAACCACCGAAGAAGTCCGGGTAGGGGACCGCTTACTGGTAGAAGAAGAGCGGCCGGTGGATTCGACCTTCTTCCCGTCATCCCCGAAAGGTGACGTCAACGCCACCATCATTGCGGTGGAAGGCGGCGTGACCCAGGTGGGCAAGATGGACGTGGTGGTTATCAACCGCGGCGATCGGGAAGGAATCGAAGTCGGTAACGTTTTTGCGGTGTACAAAAAAGGCGGCAAAGTGAAAGACCGGGTAAAAGGCGACATGGTTGCCTTGCCCGATGAACGCGCCGGACTCGTGATGGTATTCCGCACCTTTGAAAAGTTGAGCCTGGGTCTGGTTCTGGAATCGGACCGACCACTGGCAGTGAAGGACCTGATCCGCAATCCGTAAAATTCAGATGTTGCAAAAAACCCCGCTACGGCGGGGTTTTCTTTTTTTGGGGTAACGCATCGGGCGAGGTGCGCAGTGTCGAGACCCGACCATCGGGCCCTGCCATCGAATTGCTTTACAGCAAGAATTCATCAGGCGAAACGACAGCAGAGCCGTGTCTGAAGTAATTCTGCCTACGCGGGTAAAGGCGATGTTCCCTAACGTGAACTGGTTCAACGAGACACCCACGGTTCAACGATTCAACGAGACACCCACTGCGAACTAATAAGAAGAACGCTTACAAGAACGCTTACAAGACACCCACCACACAAAGACATGAATAGCAGGACTATCAAGACACCCACCACACAAAGACATCAACAGCAAACAGGGCTCCCTGCGGAGTAATGCTACGTTCACTGTCAGCGAAGCCGCACGTCGTCTCGTGCCTGAGGATGCTGGCGCTTAATGAGGTTTGAATGTGGGTTGTCCGGGGACCGGCGGGCTGGTAGCCTAGCGCTCGGAATGTATTGGACGGGGTTAAGCAGGGATGAAGTTGACCGAAATGGAGCAGCATTTGCTGCTGTCGTGTTTGCCGGATACCGGAGCAGCAGTCTATTGGGCGCTGGTTGAGCAGTTTGGCGAACTGGGCGCGGCTCTTGCTACGGCTCCGTCGAGGCTTGCCGGGTTTCTCAAACCCGCTGCTATTGCCCTGCTGGAAGAAATCCGGCGCGGCGGCGAGGGTCACCCCCTCATGCAACGGGTCCGCCAGGATCTGGAATGGCTCACCACCCACGGGGTAAATCTCGTCTGTGTAACGGATGCCCGCTATCCGGTTTTACTGAAAGAAATTGCGCGGGCGCCGCCGCTTCTTTATGTCCTCGGGAATGTCGACGCCCTGTCGATGCCGCAGGTCGCCATTGTCGGCAGTCGCAAGCCTACCCGGGGCGGACTGGAACACGCTGAACGGTTTGCGGCGGAACTGGCGCGGGGCGGTCTCACCGTCACGTCCGGGCTGGCACTGGGCGTGGATATTGCCGCCCATCTGGGCGCACTGGCGGCAGGCGGTCCGACAATCGCCGTCCTCGCGACCGGGATCGACATTGTTTATCCCCACCGGCATCTACGGGCGGCGGCGGACATCATTGCCCAGGGTGGTGCCCTGGTTACGGAATTTTCCCTGCGTACGCCACCCCACCCGGCCCACTTTCCCCAGCGCAACCGGATTATCAGCGGCTTGAGCTTTGGCGTACTGGTGGTGGAGGCAGCGGTGAAGAGTGGTTCGCTGATTACGGCCCGTTTCGCGCTGGCGCAAAACCGTGAAGTCTTTGCCATACCGGGTTCCATCCACAACCCACTCAGTCGCGGCTGTCATGCACTGCTGCGCGATGGCGCCAAGCTGGTGGAGACGGCGCAGGATATTCTCGATGAAGTACCGGGCTTTTTGTCGCTCAAGTGGCAGGAGAGCCTGCCCCGGCAAGTCGCGGCCGTTGAACACCTGCCGGGCGATATGGATTGCGGAACGCCGGAAGCCGAGTTGCTGGCGCAACTGGACTATGATCCGGTATCACTGGAATCGCTGGTGGAGCGCACTGGCCGTGCGGCCGGAGAAGTCATGGCGGCCTTGCTGACTCTTGAACTCAAAGGTTTGGTCGCGTCCCAGGGCGGTGGCTTTGTCAGGCATCAGGTCTGCGATGTTTGACTGGGCACTGGCGAAGCGCGCCTGCCCGATAGTTTCGGCGCGGCAGACTACCCTTGTCGACTGCGGGCAACTGAGGTAACTTTGTGCGCTTTTTGAGAAGCGGCGATGATGGATTGTGGGCGGCCCCGATTACGGCAGGCTATTAGCGTTTTACGTGCGGGGGGCGTCATTGCGTATCCGACGGAAGCGGTATGGGGTCTCGGCTGCGCGTATGATAATCAGCACGGTGTGGCGCGCATTCTCCAGCTGAAAAGCCGGTCGCCGAAAAAGGGCCTGATATTGGTTGCGGCCGATATCAACCAGTTTGATTTCCTTCTGGAGGATCTCGATCCGCAGGTGTGTGGGCCACTGCGCGCCAGCTGGCCGGGGCCAACGACCTGGCTGGTTCCCCACCGGAACCGGTTGCCCGACTGGATCAGCGGAGAACACAACACCGTAGCATTGCGAGTAAGTAATCACCCGACAGTCCAGGCTTTGTGTCGCGGCTTTGGAGGCCCTCTGGTTTCCACCTCGGCCAACCCCCAGGGCGCCCGGCCAGCGCGCTTCGGATTTCAGGCGCGCCGGTATTTCGGGGAAAGCGTCTTTTATGTTCCCGGCCGGGTCGGTGCCAGTGCCCGCCCCAGTCAGATCAGGGATTTATCAACCGGCGCAGTCATACGGGCCTGATCGAAGGCCTGCCCTCAACCAGCGAGAGCGGACTCACCATGAGTATTCCGGACAAACAAGCAGTCATTAATTACTTGATGGAACTGCAAGAGCGGATTTGCCATGCCCTCACCGAGGCCGATGGCGAGAAAGGTTTTGTGGAAGATGCCTGGGAGCGCCCCGAAGGCGGCGGCGGGCGCTCCAGAGTTCTCACCGACGGCGCCGTGTTCGAAAAAGGTGGCGTCAATTTTTCTCACGTATCGGGCCAGCAAATGCCTGCGTCGGCGACGGCGCACCGCCCGGAACTGGCCGGTCGCCGGTTTGAGGCAATGGGTGTGTCCCTGGTGATGCATCCGCGTAATCCCTATGTACCCACCAGTCATGCGAATGTCCGGTTTTTCATTGCAGAAAAGGAGGGGGCAGACCCGGTCTGGTGGTTCGGTGGCGGCTATGACCTGACGCCGTATTACGGTTTCGAGGATGATTGCGTGCATTGGCACAGGACCGCGAAAGAAGCTTGTAAGCCCTTCGGTGAGGGCACTTACGCGAGATACAAAAACTGGTGCGATGAATATTTCTACCTCAAGCATCGCAACGAGGCTCGCGGGGTGGGTGGACTGTTTTTTGATGACTTGAACGAGCCGGGATTCGAGCGCAGTTTTGATTTCATGAAATCCGTCGGTGACAGCTACCTCAATGCCTATGTGCCCGTCGTCAACCGGCGCAAAAATACTGAGTATGGTGAACGCGAGCGGCGCTTTCAGCTGTATCGCCGCGGCCGCTATGTTGAATTCAATCTGGTGTATGACCGCGGTACGCTGTTTGGTTTGCAAACGGGCGGACGCACCGAATCCATCCTGATGTCACTGCCGCCACTGGTCCGCTGGGATTATGACTGGCACCCCGACCCCTGCTCGGAAGAACACACGCTGTACACGGACTATTTGCCACCGAGAGATTGGGTTTGATGTCAGCGGATCGTTACGCCGTTGTCGGCAACCCCATTCAGCATTCGCGGTCGCCCGAAATCCACGCACTGTTCGCGGCCCAGACCGGTGAAGCAATTGAATACAGCCGGATGCTCAGTGAAACCGAAACCTTTGATGATGATGTTCAGCATTTTTTTGCTGACGGTGGTCAGGGTCTCAATATCACGGTGCCATTCAAGGAAAGGGCCTTTGCCCTTGCCAGTGCGACGTCGGACCGGGCGAAGCTCGCGGGTGCGGTCAACACCTTGTTGCCCGGAAGCGGCGGCGGGCTGTTCGGAGACAACACCGATGGCGCTGGCCTGCTCACGGATTTTACCGCGGCCGGCTGGGACATTTCCGGTCAGAGGTTGCTTGTCATCGGGGCTGGTGGGGCTGTGCGGGGCGTGTTGCAGCCGCTATTGTCACGCCGGCCGGAATCGATTGTGATTGCCAACCGGACTGCAAAAAAGGCCGGCATTCTCGCCCAACTATTTTCTGACTCCGGAATTGTAGAGGCAACGGGTCTGGAGGAACTGGACGGTCGTCATTTCGATCTGGTAATCAATTGCACATCCGCCAGTCTGGGTGGGGACGTACCGGAGGTTGCGGCGAGCATTTTCTCTTCCGGTGCACGTGCCTACGATATGGTTTACCAGAACGGCTTGACGCCTTTCCTGCAGTGGGCGCAAAACCATGGCGCGAGTGAAGTCCGTGACGGGCTGGGCATGTTGGTAGGGCAGGCGGCAGAGTCCTTTTTTCTCTGGCGCGGCGTCACGCCGGATATTGCACCGGTTATCGCGCAATTACGGCGACAGCTGAAATCCTGAAGGGAACCGCCGGAGTCGCTTCCTCACACTCCGGCGGCAAGTTTTCTTTCTCAGTTAACCGCCGTCAATTCCTGTTGCGGGCCGAAAAATTCCAGATTGATTTGCGATTCGCTGATTCCGATTTCCGTCAGGTTCTTGAACAGCAGACTTAGAAAGACGGGTGGTCCGCAGAGGTAGAATTCGGAGCCGGCATCCAGGTTCAGTGACTGCAAAAATTTAATGTCGATCAGACCGTGATTGTCTGACCCGGCTTCAATATCGCTGTAGCGGTGATGCACTTCCAGCGCGGCATGTTTTTCTGCGAGGGTGTCGAGACGGGTGCGAAACGCCTGAACCTGGGGATCCCGACAGGCGTGTGCCAGCGTGATTGCGCGTTGTGGTGATTTTTCCAGAGCCGTTTCTACCATGCTCAGCAGTGGTGTAATGCCGACGCCGCCCGCAAGCAGAACAAGTGGCCGCGCGGAATCTGTCGCTTTCAGATAAAACTGGCCGCATGGCGGACCGACTTCAAGAGTTGCGCCGATATTGGTGTCGTGATGCAACAGATTGGACACATAACCGTGAAGGGTCGTGCCGAGCGGGTCGACGCTGGATTCCCGCTTCACACTGATGCGGAAATACTCTTCGCCCGGTTTGCTGGACAGGCTGTAATTGCGCATGGTGGTAGTACCATCGGGCAGGGGCAATCTCAGGGTAATGTACTGACCGGGGAGAAAATCGGGAAGGGCGCCGCCATCTTCCGGTTGCAGGTAAAACGAAGTAATCAATTCACTTTCGCGCTCTTTGCGAGCGACCACAAACTGCCGGAATCCATCCCAGCCGCCGGGCTTTTCCGCGTTTTCACGATAAAGCTGCGACTCTCGCCCGATCAGGATGCCCGCGAGGGCACCGTAGGCTTCCGCCCAGGCATCAATGATTTCATCGGTTGCTGCCGCGCCGAGGACTTCACGTATCGAGGCGAGCAGGTTTTCCCCGACGATGGGGTAGTGTTCCGGTTTGATCTGCAGAGCGGTGTGTTTGTGGGCGATGAGTTCCACCGCGCCTTGCAGCTGATCCAGCCGGTCGATGTTCGCGGCGTAGGCGCAGATAGCACCGGCCAGCGCGCGCTGCTGGATCCCGTTGGCCTGGTTGGCCGCATTGAAATACGGGGCGACTTCCGGGTTGTGGGTAAACATTCTGCGATAGAAATACTGGGTCAGGGCTTCGCCGTTTTCCTGCAGGACAGGCACCGTCGCTTTTACAATTTCGATGGTTTCAGGTTTCATGGGATCTCTCTATAAGATGTAAGTGAAATGCATCTTATAGAGATTCAGGAACATGTGCAATGCAGAGATCTGTCGGAATGCAAAATGGCATGTGGACCGGGAAATCTTGATATTCCCCCAGGCGCAGTGGTTTGAATCAGAAATTAAATTGGCTGATTTTTAACCGGAATCCCCGAGATAGGTGTTTTTCAATTTCACATAATTCTGCGCGGAATAGGAAAAAAAGCGACGTTCCGAAGGCGTGAGAGGGCGGGCCTGGCGGCACGGACTTCCCATGTAGAGAAACCCGGATTCCAGCCGTTTGCCCGGCGGGACCAGAGTGCCGGCCGCGAGCATGATTTCGTCGGCGATGACCGCTCCATCCAGAATGATGGCCCCGATACCGACCAGAATCCGGCTGCCAAGGGTGCACCCGTGCAAACAGGCTTTGTGTCCGATGGTGACGTCATCGCCGATGATGAGGGGCCAGCCCTCAGGATTGAATTCACTGGCGTGGGTGATATGGAGAACCGCGCCGTCCTGAACGCTGGTGCGGGCGCCGATTCGAATCCGGTGCATGTCGCCCCGCACCACTGCCGCCGGCCAGACAGAGCTATCATCCCCCAGTTCCACATCGCCCAGGACGGTAGCGGCCGGATCTATGTAAACCTTCTCACCGAGACGGGGTCGAAGGCCCCTGAAACTGCGTACGGACATGTTGGTCTCCCCTGAATCACTCGTTTGCACAACGTTGGATTTCCATCCGGATTCCACCGGGCCCGGTGCCTGGGCTGGTGTGTGGCCCAGCGTCGGTGGAATCCGTATGATACGGGCCCACGTCCAAAATTGAAGCATTCCAATCAAGGTACATGAAATGACCGATAACCCATTGTTGCAGACCCACCGACTGCCGCCGTTTTCCGCCCTCAAGGCCACGCATATTGTTCCGGCATTGAAACAGCTGACAGACGAGAACCTGCAGGCGCTGGAGAAACAACTGGATACTCTCAATGAAATTACGTGGGAAACACTGGCGGAACCTCTGGAGGCGCGCGATGACCGTTTGCGCCACGCCTGGTCCGCGGTGCGGCACCTGAACAGCGTGGCCAACGATCCCGACATCCGCGCCGCATTCAACGAAACTCTGCCGATTCTCAGCGCCTATGGCACCGCCATGAGCCAGAATGAAAAGCTGTATCAGGCCTTCAGCGAGCTGGCCGCGTCCGCGCAGTTTGAACACTTGAACCAGGCGCAGCGCCAGAGCGTGACCCATGCAGTTCGCGATTTCAAACTCTCCGGCGTAGGACTTCCTCCAGAACGTAAAGCTCGCTATGGCGAAATCCAGACCCGGTTGTCGGCATTGTCCAATCAGTTTTCCAACAATGTACTCGATGCCACTCAGGGCTGGTTCAAACATATTCAGGACGAGAATCGCCTGGCAGGATTGCCCGAGGCGTCCCGCGAAGCGGCAAAGCAGGCGGCGCGGCGCAAGAATCTGGATGGCTGGGTGCTGACGCTGGACGGGCCGGTCTATCTCGCCGTCATGACTCAGGCACACGACCGGCAGTTGCGCCAGGAACTGTACACTGCGTTCATGACGCGCGCGTCTGATCAGGGTCCCACGGCCGGCAAATGGGACAACACGCCCCTGCTCGAAGAGATACTGCAATTGCGCGCGGAACTGGCAGTGCTGCTCGGTTTCAATAATTTTGCGGAGTTGTCACTGGCCACCAAAATGGCGGACTCACCCGGGCAGGTGCTGGAGTTCCTGGAGGCGCTCGCGAATGAATCAAGGCCCGCAGCCGACGCCGAAGTGCAGGAACTGCGGCAATGGTGTCGTGAAGAGTTTGGTGTCACCGACTTACAGATGTGGGATGTGCCCTACTTTTCCGAAAAGCTCAAAGAGCGCCGCCACAGTGTTTCCCAGGAATCCTTGCGCCCCTATTTTCCGTTGGCGCGAGTGCTGGAAGGCCTGTTCTGGGTTGCCCGAGAACTGTTTCAGGTGGAAATCCGGCCGGTCAGCACGGCCGAAGTCTGGCATCCCGATGTGCGGTTTTTTGCCGTGGAACGCGATGGACAGGCGATCGCGCATTTTTATCTGGATCTTTTCGCACGAGAAGGCAAGCGCGGCGGTGCGTGGATGGCGGATTGCCGTGTGCGCCGCCAGGCGCACGGAGAAGTCCAGTTGCCGGTGGCTTACCTGATCTGCAACTTCAGCACGCCGGCCGACGGCCAGCCGGCGTTGTTGACACATGCGGAAATCACCACCCTGTTCCACGAATTCGGACATGGCCTGCACCACATGCTCACCGCAGTCGATGTGGCCTCTGTCAGTGGTATCAATGGCGTCGCCTGGGATGCAGTGGAATTGCCGAGTCAGTTCATGGAGAACTGGTGCTGGGAAAAAGCGATACTCCAGAAGCTGAGTGCGCACGTGGACACTGGTGAACCCCTGCCGGCGGCGACCATCGACAATCTGGTGGCCGCGCGCAATTTCCAGTCCGCCCTGGCCATGCTGCGCCAGCTGGAATTTGCACTCTTCGACCTGCGCCTGCATCTGTACTACGGCCAGGCCGGGTTTGCCGGCGTACAGGGTCTGCTCGATCAGGTTCGCGACCAGGTGGCAGTCCTCAAACCGCCGTCGTTCAATCGCTTTCAGAACAGCTTTTCCCATATTTTTGCGGGAGGCTATGCAGCGGGGTATTACAGTTACAAATGGGCGGAAGTCCTGTCGGCGGATGCATTTTCGGCCTTTCGCGAACAGGGGGTGTTTGACCGGGTAACAGGGCAGCGCTTTCTCACCGAGATATTGCAACCGGGCGGCTCTCAGGATGCGATGACGCTGTTCCGGAACTTTCGCGGGCGTGAACCGGAAATTGACGCTCTGCTGAAGCAGTCGGGGATACGCGCATGACTCAGACCCGCAAGCGATTCATCGCGGGCGCAGTCTGCCCCCGTTGCGGGGCGCTGGACCGGATTACCGTTTTTTCCAGAGACGGCAAGGATTTCCGGGAATGTGTCGAATGCGGCTTCAGCGATGAACGTCGCCTTCAGGGTACCGCAGTGGAATTGACGACCCGGGTCGAACAGGTGGAGCCGGCGCCCATCAAACTGATCGAAGATCCGGATCAGTGAACCGCCGGATTGGGCTCCGGCTCCCGCAATAACAGAGATATGGCCGAGTCTTCGGCCAGCCGGGGCCAGCCTTCCAGAGTGTTGCGCCACAGCAGAGTGGTCTGGTTGCCGAGAAACGGCGCCAGACCCGGATCACTTTTCAGGTTCTCCGGCTGGAACAGGGCTTCCACTGCGTAATGCACGGCAAGATCGAGCTGATTGGCGAAGTCTTCCCCCAGCAGTTCATGGACGATCACGTTCGCCAGCGTCATGTCGATGGGCGCGAGGGGCACATCGCACAGCAGCATCAACCGGTCGTTGACCTCTTCAACCATTCGGTGGGCCAGATATGCCTTGTCCACCAGGGCATGCAGACCGGAGTGCTCGCGCACCAGCTCCGGCGGTTGCAGAAAGAAATTCGCCGCAATTTCAGTAAATACCTTGCCGCTTTCGTAAATGGAAGCTTCCTGCATCAACGCCGCCAGGGTGTCGAGCAATTCGGGCGCCTGTTCGATATAGCGGACCACAAAGCAGAGCAGAGCCTTGCCAGGCTCTTGTTCCGGCAGGCGAATCGCCTGATGCAGGCGCGGTACCACGTTTTCGAGATAGCGTTCCAGCGCATGATTCTGGGCTTCGAGCCGTTGCGCTATCTCGATGGTCTTGCGGATGACGTCGGTATTGGTGTGATTCATTGCATCTTCATAAGGTTGATATGCGAGAGTGCCCGATTCCGGCACATCCTCCAGCCATACTGCGAGCGGGCATGTTCGCAGCCAGCGGACCTACTTTCTGTCGCTAAACTGCTTCTGCCCGGTCGGGTACTCCGGTAAAATCCGCTGCCGACGCGCACTGCGCCTTATATCCACCTGCGTTGTAAAAGGCGAAACACCTTCTGATTCAACATAAACCATGCTGGTCGATTTACAAGGCGGGTTATCCGGAATTTGCGTCCCGCGGCCAGCAGGCTGTGAACAAATTTGCCTCGGTAACGTTTTTCCACGGCCCTGCCAAGTGGGGCAAGTGCTTTTGCGCGACGCGGGCGTAGTGCCCGGCGGGGGCCTGATTGCAAGGGGCGTCAGTGTTCTCTCTCCCACCGAAAGCTGCAATATGGCGACCAGTAGTTGAGAAATATCGATTATTTTTTTGTGACGTGCGTTGCATATTTCGGAATAAACGGACGCTTTGGAGCCTTTTCCAGAATTATTTTGACGGACCATTGATTTTTTAAACTTTTTGTGGCTTCCTTACGCCCCAATTTTGCCCACACGACAAACTGTGCAGATTGGTCGCAATGTGACCAGTCGGTATGGGCTATTGCCATGACTTTTCGTGTCGTGTCGTTTTGCCAGGCTGGAACCGGATTTCCAGGCGGCGTTCCATGCGTCAAGCGGGGGTCATGATCGACATCACGGTGCAGTCGTCAAGCCATTCCATAAAAGCACGACCACGTGCCTATACATCGGGATTCAAGTTCCCTGTTCAATGCTGCAGGCTGGAAGAGGTAAGCCTTTCTGCGTCGTCGCCAGCCCGCAAGGCGGCTGATGGCCCAATGCGATTTCAGATAGACCAATTTCTTGATTTTGATCTTTTATAAATACTAGGTTGGAGACGGGTTAATGTTGAGCAGAACTAGACGGTTATTTACGCTACCGTTGCTGGGAACCGCAGTCGGATTGCTTCCGGCAGCGGCAGCGGCAGCGTCAAGCTGGCCGCTGAATATGCCAGTGGGGGTAACGGAGGTCAGCCACGAAATTCACGGATTGCACATGCAGATTTTCTGGTGGTGTGTGGCCATCGGCGTCGTGGTTTTCGGCATCATGTTTTACACGATGTTCGCGCATCGCAAATCCCGCGGTGCCAAGGCTTCAAACTTCCATGAGAACACGACCCTCGAAATAATCTGGACCGTCATACCGTTTATCATTCTGATCATCGTGGCGTTTCCAGCCACCAGTACGCTTATCAAGATCTACGACACGGAAGATTCCGACGTCGACATTCTTATCACCGGCCTGCAGTGGAAATGGAAATACGAGTACCTGGACGATTCCGGCGAACGTGTGAGTTTCTTCAGCAACCTGAGCACCCCCCGCGAAGAAATCTATGGCGAAACGGAGATAACGGAGAATTACCTGCTGGAAGTGGATGAGCCCATGTACATCCCGATCGGCAAGAAGGTACGTTTCCTGGTCACCGCTTCCGATGTCATCCATTCCTGGTGGGTCCCCCAGCTGGCCGTCAAGCGCGATGCCATCCCGGGTTTTATCCATGAAGCCTGGACCCGGGTTGAAGAGCCGGGCATATTCCGCGGGCAGTGTACGGAACTGTGCGGCAAGGACCACGCCTTCATGCCAGTCGTTGTTCACGCGGTTGAGCAGGCAGAATTCGATGCCTGGCTTGAGGAAAAACGCGAGAAATCCCGCGCCATCAGCGAAGCCGCCAAACAGACACTGACATTTGATGAACTTTACAGCCAGGGTGAAACAGTTTATGTGCGCTATTGCGCCGCCTGTCACCAGGCCGACGGCAAGGGAATTTCCGGCGCTTTCCCCGCCATTGCCGGCAGTCCGCTGGTCAATGGTGCCGTGGAAGGTCAGCTCGATCGAGTGCTCAACGGTGGTGTGGGCATGCCGCCATTCGGCGAGCAGCTGACACCGGTCGAGGCCGCTGCGGTGGTGACTTTTCAGCGTAATGCATTCGGCAACAACATGGGCGATCAAGTCCAACCCATTGATATCGTCAACTTCAAGCAAGGCCAATAGGAGATCGATTTATGGCACATGGTCCTGCGAAAGGCTTAGGTCGCTGGTTATTTACTACCAACCACAAAGACATAGGTACGATGTACCTGTGGTTCAGTTTTGCAATGTTCCTGCTCGGCGGCGTGTTTGCGCTGGTTATCCGGGCGGAGTTGTTTGAGCCGGGTCTGCAGATAGTCGAACCGGAATTTTTTAACCAGATGACCACCATGCATGGTCTGGTGATGGTGTTTGGCGCGGTAATGCCGGCGTTTGTCGGGTTGGCCAACTGGATGCTGCCGTTGATGATCGGCGCTCCGGACATGGCGCTCCCGCGAATGAACAACCTGAGTTTCTGGATTCTGCCTTTCGCCTTCGCGATGCTGGTTTCCACCCTGTTCATGACCGGCGGCGGCCCCAATTTCGGTTGGACTTTCTACGCTCCACTGTCCACGACCTACGCACCGCCCAGCGTTGTCTTCTTTATTTTTGCCATTCATATCATGGGCGCGAGCTCGATCATGGGTGCGATTAACGTCGTGGCAACCATTCTGAACATGCGCGCGCCGGGCATGACCCTGATGAAAATGCCGCTGTTCGTCTGGACCTGGCTGATTACAGCGTTCCTGCTGATTGCTGTCATGCCGGTATTGGCCGGTGTGGTAACCATGATGCTGATGGATGTTCGCTTCGGCACAAGTTTCTTTGATGCGGCCGGCGGCGGCGACCCGGTTCTGTTCCAGCACGTGTTCTGGTTCTTCGGGCATCCCGAGGTTTACATCATGATCCTGCCTGCTTTCGGTGTGGTCAGCGCAATCATTCCAACCTTTGCCCGCAAGCCACTGTTCGGTTATGCGTCCATGGTATACGCCACCGCGTCCATCGCGTTCTTGAGTTTTATCGTTTGGGCTCACCACATGTTTACTGTCGGCATGCCGCTGTTTGGCGAACTGGTATTCATGTACGCGACCATGCTGATTGCCGTTCCCACAGGTGTGAAAGTGTTCAACTGGGTCACCACCATGTACGGTGGTTCAATGACATTTGAAACGCCAATGCTGTTTTCCATCGCGTTCGTCATTCTGTTTACCATCGGTGGTTTCTCCGGGTTGATGCTCGCCATCGCGCCGGCGGATTTCCAGTATCACGATACCTATTTTGTTGTGGCCCACTTCCACTATGTGCTGGTACCCGGAGCGATCTTTTCGATTACTGCGGCGGTTTATTACTGGCTGCCCAAGTGGTGCGGCAACATGTATAACGAAACCCTGGGCAAGACACATTTCTGGCTGGCCTTTATCGGCCTTAACCTGACCTTCTTCCCGATGCACTTCTCCGGCCTTGCCGGCATGCCGCGCCGGATTCCCGACTACAATCCGCTGTTCGCCAACTGGAACATGCTGTCATCTATCGGCTCGTTCCTGTTCGGTGCCGCGCAGGTGCTGTTTCTGTACATTGTGGTTCGTGCAATCGTCAGCGGTCGCAAGGCCACTGCCGAGGTGTGGGAAGGCTCCCACGGGCTGGAGTGGACGGTTCCGTCGCCCGCTCCCTATCACACATTCAGCACTCCGCCGGAGGTTAAATAGATTTCGATGAGCGAGCACAAGAAGGCAAATGTACGCACAGTCATCAAGCTTGCGGGCGTGGCGGTCGTCATGTTCGTGTTCGCTTTTGGCGTGATGCCGCCGTTGTACACCTTGCTGTGCGAAGTCACCGGCCTGCGTAAAGTGGGTGGCGCCTATGAAGCGGTGGATTCGTCAGTCGATACCAGTCGATTGGTCACCATCAAGTTTGTTGCCACCCAGAATTCGGAAATGCCGTGGGAATTCCGGCCTCAGGATTTTGAGATCAAGGTGCATCCGGGCGAAAAGAAAGTCATTAATTACTTCGCAAAAAATCTGTCGAGCCACGCGATGGTGGCTCAGGCTGTACCCAGCATTACACCGTTCAACGCAGTGAATTACTTTCACAAGATCGAGTGCTTCTGCTTTAACCAGCAACCGCTTGAGGCGGGTGAAAGCGCCGATCTGGGTTTGCAGTTTGTGGTTGATCAGGAACTGCCGCAGCAGGTAAAGACGATCACGCTTGCATATACCCTGTTTGACATTACCGAACGGGCTCTCCCGGTGGCCAGCGCCCCCTGAGCCGGATTATTTATACCGCAACCTATTCATATATAAGCGGAGTGAAATCAATGGATCATCAAAGCTCTTACTACGTACCGGAGCAAAGCAAATTGCCATTGTTGATGGCGTTGGGCCTGTTCCTGACCGTCTTCGGTGCGGGCACATGGATGAACGGCGTGGAGAATGGTCATTTCATTTTTATCCTGGGTTTTGCGGTGCTGGCGGCCGTCATGTGGACCTGGTTCGGCACCGTCATCAATGAAAATATGGCGGGTCTGAATTCACCGCAGCTGAAGCGATCCTATGTTTGGGGAATGGGCTGGTTCATTTTTTCGGAAGTCATGTTCTTCGGCGCATTTTTCTCGGCCCTGGTCTACCTGCGCTGGTTTGTTGTTCCCGAACTGGCTACAGGCCCCAACAGTGAACTCCTGTGGCCTGGCTTTACTGCGGATTGGCCGGTGATGACGACCCCCGATATGGCGGTCAATGGTGACAAGGCCGTGCATGTCGGACCGGCGGAAAACATGGGGTTCCCCGGGTTCAGTGGTTTATTCGGCTGGTTGCCTTTCTGGAATACCGTGGTTCTGATGTCATCGAGTGTGACGGTGCACATGGCCCATACGGCGCTGAAGAACAACAACAAGAAGGGCTTCAATCTGTGGTTGGGCGTCACCGTCGCGTGCGGAATCGTGTTCCTGTTCCTGCAGGCGGAAGAATACATTCACGCCTATTCCGAACTCGGGTTGATGTTTAGTTCCGGTATTTACGGCGCAACATTTTTCCTCCTGACCGGTTTCCACGGCGCCCACGTGACCATGGGCACCTTCATGCTGCTGGTCATGTGGGTACGTTCCGTCTGGAAAGGTCATTTCAACCATGATGACAGCTTCGGATTCGAGGCGGCGAGCTGGTACTGGCACTTTGTGGATGTGGTGTGGCTCGGACTGTTCATCCTCGTTTACGTATTGAGCTAAGCACTGCGACCGGCCGGTTTTAACACCGGCCGGTCGCTATGTGCGGTCCGGAAATCCGGGACCGCAAGAACAAAAGGTTGTCGCGTAAAAGCCGGCGCAGATAAACGCCGGAACCGGATGCGGTTGGGGAAGGGATGTCAGAACATTGAAAATCCACCGCGCGACTGGATACAGGTTTTACCGCTAACGGTAAACGATTCAGGGAAGGGTGGGGTCTGGATCAGCGGGCGCGGAAGACGGTGCGAGATGCTGGTCCCAGGGCGGCGAGTTACCCAGCTGTCCGGTTATCACGCCGTAAGCGATGACCGCCAATAAAGTCGCGGCGAGGGATATGCGGATTCCCAGCGCGTACAGGGTGCGTTTGGATTCCGACAGGTTCATGTCTTTGAGCAGAAAGAACAGCCCGCTGCTGAGGCTCGCCAGGATGGCTAAAAACAGCAAAACGATGATGATTTTCAGCAGCACAGTGTACCTCTCTATGTCAGTCAATTCTTCCTTTTCGCACGGCGGGTTCCGGCTAGAGTTGAACTGGAAAATTTGCCTGTTTTCAATTCTGATGCTGCCGCTTCTGGTGTTACTCGGATTCTGGCAACTTGATCGGGCGAAACAGAAGCAGACCATACAGCAAGCACTGGAACATCAGCAAGATCTGGGTCCCATTGCATGGCATGAATACACAGGCCCCGTGATAACCGAACCCGACGCCGCGCTTGTCGAGGGCGCCGGGGATCCAGCGGCATCCATGTCCTTTCGACAAATCCGTCTGGAAGGACATTACGAGACCGACAAGACCTGGCTGGTGGAAAACCAGATCTATCAGGGTCGCAACGGCTATCACGTGGTGACGCCCTTGATTCTGCCCGACGGCGCGCGGGTGCTGGTCAATCGCGGCTGGATCATGGGAACCGGGTATCGGGACAGCCTGCCGACCATCGAAACCCCGGCGGGAGCGCTGGAGTTGCTCGGGGAACTCCGCACACCGAGCCTCAACCGCTTGCTTGCGGGTTCCCACGCCGGCGGCGGTGACTGGCCCCGGCAGATTCTCAGCATGGACCCGGCCGAGGCGGCCCGGGATCTGGAAGGACCCGTCTGGTCCCACATGGTTTATCCCCAGGCGGACATGCCGGGTGTTTTCATCCGGAATTTCCAGCCGATCACGATCACCGCCGACAAACATCTGGGCTACGCATTTCAGTGGTTCGGGATGGCTATCGCATTGATCGTGCTGACGGTATTTGCCAACAGTAATCTGGCAGAGGTATTACGTGAGAGGTTTTCGAAAAAGTCATGACCAACACGACCGTTGAGAAAAAAACACCCTGGCAACTGCTGGCCATCATCGCCGTCACAGTTGTTCCGCTGGTTGCCGCCTACGTTGCCTACTACACCGGCATGGGCGTGCCGGATGAAAGTGTCAACGAAGGCATTATGCTGACGCCGGCGCCCTCGTTTGCCGCACTGGCAGAGCTGGACGGCGACCCTCTCGATTTCGCCGACGCGCCCAGATGGCGTCTGGTGGTGCCGGTGCCCGAAACCTGCGGCGACGCCTGCCAGAAGAATTTCTATCTTACCCGCCAGGTTCACACACGGCTGGGTGCCAAAGCTGAACGGGTGGAGCGCTACGCCGTCAATCTGGGCGGAGACGCCGGTGCGCAGTATCTCGAGTCCATCAAAGCCGAGCACCCGGATCTTAAGATGCTCACGGCCACTGGACCGCAGTGGCAAGGCTGGCTGGGTGACGCGGGGGCAAAGTTCGATCTGGATGCACAGCACTATTACCTGCTGATGGATCCGCAGGGCTTTGCCATGATGGCCTATACCAACGAGCACAGCGGCAACCAGTTGCTCACCGACATCAAACGCATTTTGCGCTACAGCCCGGAAAACTGACGTGAGAACTTCCCATTTTTTGTTCGACCAGGCCGACAGCTCGCTCGCGGGCGGCTGGAGCACTGCTGACTCCGGCAAATCGGCGAGAATCTGGATTTTCCGCCTGACGGTAGCTGCGACGTTACTCGCGTCGGTGGTGGTCATCCTCGGCGCTTTTACCCGCCTCGTTGACGCAGGTCTCGGCTGTCCGGACTGGCCTGGATGCTACGGCCACTTGACCTGGCCCACCTCTGCCGATGAAGTGGCGCATGCCGAAGCCCGGTTTCCGGACGCGCCAGTGGAGCATGACAAAACCTGGCCGGAAATGGTCCACCGGTATTTCGCCGGCGCCCTGGGTCTGCTTATCCTCACAATCCTGGTGTGTTCGATCCAGGGACGCCGGCAGTCCAGCGGCATTCCAGTCAAGCTGCCGATTCTGCTGACGGTGCTGGTCATTGTGCAGGCGGCATTCGGCATGTGGACGGTCACGCTTAAATTATGGCCCCAGGTCGTCACTGCCCATTTGCTCGGCGGCTTCGCCACCTTGAGCCTGCTCTGGTTGCTGGTACAGCGGTCCGGCCGTTTTGCGTGGCAGGCGGCGGGTGATTCCTTGCGCCGACTCCGTAATCTGAGAGTCTGGGCAATGCTCGCGCTGGTCCTGGTGGTTGTGCAGGTGGCCCTGGGTGGCTGGACCAGTTCCAATTATGCGGCGCTGGCCTGTCCGGATCTGCCCACCTGCCACGGCGAGTGGTGGCCGGCGGCGGATTTTATTCAAGGCTTCAATTTCTTCCAGCATGTGGGGCCCAATTATCTGGGTGGCCTTCTCGATAACCATGCGCGCACGGCCATTCATCTGGTTCACCGCCTCGGCGCGGTGATCGTAACCCTGATACTGCTGGCGCTGGTGACGGGGCTCTGGCTTACGCGACTACCCCATGCGCGCTTCATGGGTGCGGTTGTCCTGATGGTTCTCGGGTTGCAAGTTTTCCTCGGCGTGAGTAATGTGCACTGGGCTTTACCCCTGCCCATCGCAGTCGCTCACAATGCAGTAGGCGCCTTGCTTTTGCTGGTATTGGTCACTGTCAATCACCGGATTTTGACCGTGCGTTCAGCTTATGGAGCCATTTATGACTGAATCTGTCCTCACGACCGTAGCACGCCCCGGGTGGCGGGATTATTACGAGTTGTGCAAACCCAACGTCGTCGCCCTGATGATTCTGACTTCCGTAATCGGCATGTTCCTGGCCGTTCCGGGCATGGTGCCCCTGGATGCATTGATCTGGGGAAATCTCGGGATCGCGTTATGCGCGGGTGGGGCCGCTACCGTCAATCATATGGTTGACCGGCATATCGATCAGAAAATGGCACGTACCTTCAATCGTCCAGTGGCCAAAGGCCGTGTCGCGCCGCAGAACGCGATGGTTTTTGCCTTTATCCTGAGCCTGCTGGGAATGATCATCCTGCTGGTGTTTGTCAACGCGACCACCGCCTGGCTGACGCTGGCGTCCCTGGTTGGATACGCATTCATCTATACGCTGTTCCTCAAGCGGGCGACACCTCAGAATATCGTGATCGGTGGCCTGGCCGGTGCGGCGCCACCGCTGTTGGGATGGACGGCGGTGACCGGTTCCATCGATGGTTACGGACTGCTGCTGGTGCTGATCATCTTCGCCTGGACGCCGCCGCATTTCTGGGCGCTGGCGGTGCATCGCAAAGACGAGTACGCCAAAGCCGATGTACCCATGCTGCCGGTGACTCATGGTGAGCGCTATACCAAAATCCATATTCTTCTGTACACCGTCATCCTGTTTATCGTGACGCTTCTTCCCTTCGCCACAGGCATGCTCAATGTTCTTTATCTGGGCGGCGCCGTGCTGCTGGGGCTGGGATTTCTGTATTACGCGGTGATGTTGCTGGTGTCCGACAAGCCTTCCCTCGGCATGGATACTTTCCGATATTCCATCATTTATTTAATGGCGCTGTTCGTGGTGATGCTGCTCGATCACTACCTCATGCCCGTTCACTAGCGGAACCGAAATGAATACCGTTGCACAGCAAACCCAACTGGATGCAGCCCAGAAGCGGGGCGTCAACCGAACCATTCTGATCATTGTCGCGGTGATCAGCCTGTTCATGGGGCTGGTGGTTAACAAGATCCTCACACCGAGAGTGCTCAGCAATGCTGAACTGGCTGCCAATGGCGCCATCGTCTTCGAGAAGCCGCGCACCCTCCGTGCCTTTGAGCTGGTTGATCACACCGGGGAAGCATTTATCCCCGCGAATCTTGAAAACCAGTGGACGTTGATGTTCTTCGGATTTACAACCTGTCCCGATGTCTGCCCGGCCACGCTCTCGACTCTGTCCAAATGGATGGACACGCTGGACAGCGATATCGCGAAAAAAACCCGGGTAGTCATGATCAGTGTTGATCCCGCGCGGGATACGCCGGAACGGCTGGCGGACTATATGGCGCATTTCAATCCGGGCTTCGTGGGTGTCACCGGCGAATTTCTCAATATCAAGCGGCTGACAGACGATCTTAATGTCGCCTTCAATAAAGTCGCTCTTGATGACGACTATACAGTCGATCACAGCGCCAACATTGTGCTTCTGAATCCTTACGGACATTACCACGGGTTTTTCAAACCGCCGTTCAACCTGTCCGGCCTGAAGCTGACTTATCAGTCCATCGTCACGACCTTCAAACACTGACCAGAGCTACCTCGGATTGCCAGCGTCCGGACCGCGCAACTGGCGGCTGGCCAGTTGCTTTTCGCGGATTTCTTTCCAGAGTTCCGCATGCTTGATGCCGAGTTCGTCGGGGTCGAACAGCGGATCTTCGCCGGCCTTTTTCTTCGCTTCATAATCCTTCAGGCATAGCAGCGCGGGCTTTTGCAATATCAGGATGGCGATGATATTCAGCCAGGCCATGATCCCAACGCCGATGTCCCCAACGCCCCAGGCGACGCTGGCGGTATTGACGGAACCATAGGTCACCGACCCCAGCAAACCGATTTTCAGCAGCATGCTCAGCCATGGCCGGTGCACTTTGCGGTTGATGAACGCGATATTGGTTTCGGCGATGTAGTAATAGGCCACTAGAGTGGTGAAAGAGAAAAACAGAAGTGCCAGTGCCACGAAACTGTTACCGAAACCGGGCAGCACGGATTCGACGGCTGCCTGAGTAAACGCAGGCCCCGCCTCGACGCCCGGCAGATTTTCATACAGGGTTTCACCGGTGGGACCGACGACATTATATTTGCCGGTTGCCAGCAGCATGAACGCCGTGGCAGTACACACCAGCAGCGTGTCGACATAGACCGAAAATGCCTGTACATAACCCTGTTTGGCGGGATGGGAAACTTCTGCGGCGGCGGCCGGATGCGGACCGGTACCCTGACCCGCCTCGTTCGAATAAACGCCGCGCTTGACGCCCCACTGAATGGCTAGCCCAAGGACGGCGCCGAACGCCGAGTCCAATCCAAATGCGCTTTTTATGATCAGGCCGAAAATGGCGGGAATCTGGGCGTAATTAAGAAACACGATCACCAGGGCGACCAGTAAGTAGCTCAATGCCATAAAGGGCACCACGAGCTGAGCGAATACCGCGATGCGGCGGATTCCTCCGAAGACAATAAAGCCCAGAAAGATCACCACCAGCGCCGCACTGACGGAGGGAGCCACGTCCCAGGCATTGGCAGCGCTTAACGCAATGCTGTTGGCTTGAACGCTGGGTAAAAGCAGCCCGGTTGCAATTACCGTAGCGATGGCAAATATCCACGCGTACCACGCCTGTCCCATCGCTTTTTCAATGTAGTAAGCGGGCCCGCCGCGGTACTGTCCGTCAGCGTCGATTTCCTTGTAAATCTGGCCGAGGGTAGATTCCACGTATGCAGTCGATGCGCCCAGAAACGCCACCATCCACATCCAGAACACGGCACCCGGGCCGCCAAAAGTAATGGCGGTAGCAACGCCGGCAATATTGCCCGTCCCCACCCGTCCGGACAGCGCAATGGTCAATGCCTGAAATGAAGAGACGCCGGCCGGCGATTTTTCCCCGTGAAACATCAACCGCAGCATTTCTCTGAAGCCGCGCACCTGCATGAAGCGGGTCCGAATGGAAAAATACACGCCGGCGCCCAGGCACAAGTAAATCAGCGCGGGGCTCCAGATAATACTGTTGAGTTTGTCGATGATGTCGGGCATTCCGGGATCCCTGCGGACGGAGGATGGGCAGCCCGGAACCGGGCGCGAAACAGGCGGATAAACTCTGCGGGATACGATGATAAAAAACAACCGCCGCGCGAGCGCGCAGCGGTACAAAAAGTAAATTAATTGAACAGATTCCGGAACTGTTCAGTGACTATTCTGTGGCCGTTTATCCGGCGGGTACGGACTGAGGGGGACGACGAATCACAAGGGTACTGGACAGCTTGTCATGCCACGCCTGCTTTTTTGGATCAAATGCGATCCACAGAAAACCCAGCCCGAGCGGTAAAGTCGATAACAGGTAGGCAAAGTAGCGGCCCACCATCTGACCGTTGGACAATTTGCCGCCGGTGGCTGCATCGACAATGATCAACTTCAGCAGCAGTTTTCCAGGGGTGGCGGATTTTGTTTTCCAGAAGACAAGAACCACAATGGCCGGCATTACATAATTCAGCACCACATCCCAGACCCCGGCGAACATCTGGGGTTTCAACCAGTAATCGGTGCCATAAATGGCGAGCAGAAGCGGGATTATGATCATTAGCATAAGCACGACATCGATCATCGAAGCCAAAAACCTCAACCAGAAGCCGGCATAGCGAGCGTTTTCCATCGTATCTCCTTGAATAGCGTAATTGCGGTAACCCTTTACAGCGTCGTCGAGTCTACTCCAAACGGGCGTCAGGAGCAGGTGAAGCTGTCTGGCCAATTTCCCGTAAATAGAAAGACGACAGCCGGATAACGGAATTTCTCATGGTGACTCATCAACAGGTCATGCGGGCAGGTATCTGGCTCGCGCTCTGCAACTGCGGCGTGCCACTGATCGCAGTGATCGGTGCCTACAGCATAGGTTTGCATCAAGGCGTTGTCCCGGCCTGCAATCCATTTTGGGACGGATGCCTGACCATCAGTCGGGCGGCACGCACCGGGGATGCCATCTTCTGGTTCCGCGGACTGATGCTACCGCTGGTGCCGGTTTACGCCGCCTTCTGGATGCTGCTGATGTACTGGCTGAGGCGGGTGCTGGGTCGGCAGGTTTATGAAACCCGGGTGATTCTGTGGCTGGGGTTGCTGTCGGCGCTTGCGCTGCTGTTCTACGTCAACTTCCTCGGCAGCGAGGGCCTTGTCTATGGTTTCATGAGGCGCCAGGGCGTGATGTTCTACTTCGGATTCGCGGGTCTTGCGCAACTGTACACACTGCATGTATTCAGTAAATACCGTCCGCCGCTTATGCCCTCGGCGCGGGTGTGGATCCGCTGGCAGTGGGGATTTGTGCTGGGGCAGTGGGTGCTGGGGCTAGGATCGGTCATTGCCACCGCCTGGCAGCCGGAATACGAAGACCGGATCCGCAACGCCATCGAATGGCAATTTGCAGCCCTGATGGTGGCTTTCTATGGCTTCACCGCGCTGTTATGGAGACTCGAACTACGTGGCGATGCGCGCGAGGAACCCGGTTCGGAGCCCGGCAGATAATCGGTGCGGGGCGCTTTTATCGCAGAGACAGTTGCATCCGCACTGAAGGGCGCAGATTATTAGCAGTCACTGTGGCACCTTGGCTACGCTTGATTTGCCGCCTGTATTCACCATTGTTCAACCACAATCCCGGAGATTCCAGTGAGAGCGACCAACGAACCATTGAAAACGCGGACTATCGTCGGCTCGGCGCTGATCCTGGTGGCCATACTGATGTTGCTGCGCAATATCGGGTTTCCGTTCTTCGGCACTATCCTGAGTCACTGGCCCCTCGGGATGATCATTCTCGGTATGGTGATGCTCGTGGTTGCACGCCGCGCCGACGGGCGTCAGCAACCCCGGCAGTTCGTTGCGTATCTGCTGATTGCCCTCGGTATTCTGTTTTCACTCTGGAAGTACCACATCGTCCACATCAGTCTGAGTGCGGTGATCGTGCCTCTGATCCTGTTCCTGGTTGGCGTCAGTATATTGCGGCCGGACCGGCGCCCGGCTCCGTCGGTGAACCACCATACCGCCAGCGCCGATGCCGATTTCAAAGCTGGCGAACCGGCGCTGCCGGCGGCGGATAACACCGATACCCGGGAGAAAATCGATGTGTTTGCCATGCTCGGCGGCGGGGACTACAACACCCGCTCCCCGCAACTGACATCCGGCGATGTGGTGTGCATTTTGGGTGGCGTCGATATCGATCTGCGCGAGGCCGATACCCGGGAAGACGTCTTGCAGATCGAGATACTGACCATCATGGGCGGCGCCACGCTCAAAGTGCCTCCCCATTGGGAAGTGATCGTGGAGGTAACGCCGTTTCTGGGCGGAATTACCAACAAGACTGCCTGCATCGCGGACAAGATGCAGGTGCCCCGCCGGCAGTTGCGGGTCACCGGCCTGGCGTTGCTGGGTTCCATCGATATCCACAACTGAGGTCAGCGTTTTGCCGCCGCGGAATCCCGGTGATGATCGGCGTAAGGTTCAATCGGCACGGTGACGGTAAAACTGCTGCCGCGGCCGACGACGCTTTCGACGGCAACACTGCCCCCGTGCAGCTCAGTCAGGCGTTTCACCAGCGCCAGGCCGAGGCCGGTGCCTTCGAGATTGGTATTCCGGCGGGTCGATTCGGTCTGCTCAAAAGGGACGAAAATGCGTTGCAGATCCGCCGGGGCGATCCCGCAGCCCTGATCGCGAACCCGAAATACTATCTCGCCTGAGTCGGTCTGGTAGACATCAAGCGCCACCTCCCGCTCGGCATCAGTGAACTTGATGGCGTTGGTCAGCAGGTTGATGAGAATCTGCTTGATCCGGACCGGGTCGAGCGGTGTGGTTGCCAGATCTTCCTGAACCTTCACTTTAAGCCTGACATCGTTGCGCCGGGCGCGCTCGCCGATGATTCCCATGAGGCCATCCACCAGCAGATCGATGTCGGTGGGCTGGACGTGCAGTTCGAGTTTGCCTGCTTCAATCTTGGACAGGTCCAGCAGGTCGTTGATGATGGTCAGCAGATAAGCGCCGCTGTCATGGATTTCCTTGCAATATTCCTTCTGCTTTTCTTCCATATCGCCCATCAAGCCTTCAAGCAGCGCTTCGGAATAGCCCATCACGGCATTGAGAGGGGTTCGCAGTTCGTGGGACATGGAGGACAGGAAATTGATTTTGTACTGGTTGGATATGTCCAGCAGCCGGTTTTTTTCCTTGAGGGTCTGCTGGCTGCGCTTTAGTTCGTCATCGAGCCGTTTGTGCTGCACGTGGTGTTTTATCCGGGCCAGCATGACGGGGAAATCCACCGGCTTTTCGATGTAATCGTTGGCCCCTTTTTCAAAGGCGAGAATGATGTCCTCATGAGCGTTTTTTGCGGTCACCATAATGATGGGCAACTCAACAGAATTGAATTGTTTACGCAGACGCGTCAGCACTTCAATGCCGTCGATACCGGGCATCATGATATCCAGCAGGATCAGATCGGGTTTTTGCCCGGCAATGTAGTCGAGGGTTTCCATGCCGCTGTGGCAGACCTCGCACTGGTAGCCCTTGCGGCTGAGCCGGCGGCGCAGCAGATCGCAATTATTGACGTTGTCGTCAACAACAAGAATGCTGACCGGGTCGAGTTTGCTGTTCACGTTAATTCTCCAGGTAGTGATTGATCTTGCTCTGAAGTCGCGTGAAATCCACGGGCTTGGTGTCGTAATCATCGCAACCGGCCGCCAGAGCTTTGGCCTTGTCTTCCACCAGTGCATGGGCAGTCAGGGCGATCACGGGAATGTGGGCGTAGGGCCCGGCTTTGATGTGGCGAGCCGCCTCGTAGCCGTCCATTACCGGCAGACTCAAATCCATGAGCACCAGATCCGGGGGCGCAACGGCGATCATGTCCAGCGCTTCCTGGCCGTTGCGTGCATGACGGGTGGCATAGCCTTTTCGCTGCAATCGACGCAGGAGCATGTCGGCGTTGAGTTCGTTGTCTTCTACCACAAGTATGTTTGGCATCTCACTCATCTTCAGCAGTGCAGGTTTCTCGATATTTCAGCAACATGGCGTTGATGTGATGCACCAGAGTGTCACGATCGTACATGCCTTTGCGAATAATGGCCTGGCTGTGCCGCAACAGCAGACTGTGCTCCTGCGGAGTCAGGTCTCGCGCTGAAATAATCACAATGGGAATGCCCGCTGTCGCGGCGTTGGCGCGGCAGGCTTCCAGAAACTCGAAACCGTTCATCTCCGGCATGACCAGATCCAGAAGAATAACGGCGACGTTGGAGTGCTGACCCAGGAATTCGAGGCCCTGACGACCGTTGCACACCGTTTCGAGCTGCCAATGGGTATTGCGCAGGTACGCCTTGATCAGGGTCTGGCTGTGGGGATCATCATCGATGGACAGAACCAGAGGCGCCTTTTCAGGCACACGAAAACGCTGCAGGGTTTCGATCAATTGAGCATTGCGGACGGGCTTGAGGAGGTAGTCGGCCGCGCCCAGCGCAAACCCTCGTTCCCGGTCGGAATCCACGGTGTACATCACCACCGGAATGTCGGCGGTTTCCGGATCGTCCTTGACCTTCTGCAATACTTGCCAGCCATTCAGAGTCGGCATGCCGATGTCGAGCACAATGACGGCGGGCCGTTGTTCCTTGATGAAGGCCAGGCCTTCCTCGCCGGAGAATGCCGAGTGGATCTGGAAACCGTTCTTGCCAAGGGAGTGCGACAGCAGATCGTGCACGTCGGGATCATCGTCGATGAGCAGTACCGGTGTATTGCAGCCGGCCCCGTCCCGCGAGGCCTGCTGAACGGGGCCCTGGAGTTGCCGTTGCGTGAGCACGTCCTGATCCGGGTTCATGGCATAAGCCGTTTCATATTCCACGGGCAGGGTGACCACAAATTCTGAGCCTTTGCCCTCTTCGCTGGTCACGGAAATAGTACCGTTGAGCATGGTGACATAAGAGCGACTGATGGCAAGACCCAGGCCGGTACCGCCGAAGCGGCGGGTGGTGGACGCATCTGCCTGACTGAAGGGTTGGAACAGCTCCTTGATGCCTTCGGGGTTCATGCCGATGCCGGTATCCCGGACCTTGAAAACAATCCGGCTTTCGCTGCCCTGCTGCTCCCGCTCATAGTGCACTTCCACCTGACCGGCGTCGGTGAACTTGACCGCGTTGCTCACCAGATTGAACAGCACCTGGCGCAGCTTGACCGGATCTCCCTGAATTGTCCCGGCCGGTTCGCGGTATTCGATCCGCAGCCGGTTCGAGCGGGCATCTGCCAGAGGTTTGAGGGTGCCGATCACATCTTCGACCAGGGCATCCACGTTGAAGGCTTCGATGCTCAGCTGCATCTTGCCGGCTTCAATTTTAGAAATGTCGAGAATGTCGTTGATCAGGCTGAGAAGATGGCGTCCAGCACTGTTGATCTTGCCGGTATCGTCGATCAGCTCCCCGGTGTCGAAATCATTCTCGCTGACCATTTCCTGAATCATTTCGCTGTAGCCGATAATCGCGTTCAGCGGCGTGCGCAGTTCATGACTCATGTTCGCGAGAAACCGGCTTTTTGCCCGGCTGGCTTCTTCCGCCTGATTGCGGGTGTGGATCAAGTCCTGTTCCACGACTTTACGCTCCTGGATTTCCCGCTCCAGGGCGATGTTCAGAGAAACAATGCCCTGCTGCTTCGCCAGTTCATCCAGCATGACATTGAGGCTGTCCGCCAGATGACCGATTTCATCATCGTTGCGTTTGGGTGCCTCGCTGTTGAAATTCTTGTGCCGCGAAACCTGCATGGCCCAGTCCGCCAGCAGCACGACCGGCTTGATTATGTGACGCTTCATCCAGTACGAAACCAGCAAGGTCAGGGCGCCAAAGCCGAGGGCCATCACCAGTAACAGGTTAATAATCCGCTGCTGGAGGATATGCCATTCATGCAGATTCGAAATTAGCACCAGGCCGCCAATATGCTGACCGTTCACCTGTATGGGAAGGCGGGTTACGTAATGGTCGTCTAACAATTCCACCGGCTCGTCGACGACGGCCGTCAGGAAACTCTGAGTGACAGCGTCAATGGTCGGATATCCTGCCAGAGGTTCGGCTTTATCGGCCGGGAAGAGCGCCGCTGCCTCAATGGATGTATTGCTTCGCAAGGATGTCAGCAGCTTGAGAGCGGACTCGTGATCTTCGAACACCACCGCAGCGGCGCTGTTCTCCGCAAGAACCTGCCCGAGCATCGTCAGGTCCTGCCGCATCTTGCTGTCGAAATAGGCGCGTGCCGTAAACAGCAGGGCAAACGCCGCGATCAGCAGCATCAGCAGCGAAAAGCCCAACAGGCTGACATGCATTTTGTTTCTGATGCTGGTGCGCTGCCACCACAAATCCGACAACCGTTTCAGTGCAAACATGTCATTCCACCCCCAAAAGGATCAACTGCGATGCAATCTGGAACTTTGCGTCCTTCACCAGCTCCGCGTTAATGCGAAAGCGGATCGTGTCGTCCTTTTCAAACAGTTCGATCATGCCGCCCTGGTCAACAAAAGGCACATATTCGCCAATGGTAAGGCTGCGACGGGAATCAATGCCGGCAAGAATTCTCTCGGTCTTGTGGGCTTCGGAATCCATTACGTAAATGACGTGGCAGCCGTCGAACGACAGGGCTGAGCGGTACGGTCCCAGACGCACAATTTCGACATTCCCCTGACCGGTGAAGCGCCCGTCGATGGCGTCGAGCGCGTTACCGAAATGGTCACGGCCCACCAGACATACCCGCACGATGTTATCGCTCGAAAACTCCGCCGCAGGAAAAGTGACAAACTTGAGAAAATTGAAGATATAGGACGCTTTGATCTGGTCGGTTGCTTCCCGGGCCAACGCTGACGGAATGGCCAGACCGCTGCCTGCCACGAGCAACAGCAGCATCAACAACAGGCGCTCGACCACCGATTGCCGGGTGAGTTGGCGCGCCAGCGGCGCAATCAGTCGTCGTCCTTTCAGCACATGCTTTGCCTTCAAGAGCAGAACCTTCGAAGTAAAAGGGCGGGGCACCTGGATGTGAATCTTGCTTCATCGCATAAGAATTCAAGAATCCGGCCGGTTAAAGTATAGGAAGAATTCACCCGTTAAACGAAATGTTTGCTCGAACGTCGGATCGGGCTTATTCACTAATGTTTTAATACTCATCGGCGGGCGCGGGCAGTAAGGCAGAGTTCTGAACTAAACTTTCATTACATCGCCGTGTTTTGTCGGGCAGCTGAAGCGGTGCGCAGCTGTCTTTGCGGAACAACAGAATAAACAGAAAAGGCCTGTGTATGCTGCACGCAGAAGGAAGCCGTCTTCTCATTGTGGACGATGAACCACGCAACACCCGTCTGCTTGCCGACATATTCCGGGCACGTGGACACGACGTGTTGACCATCAACGACAGCCTTCAGGTGATTGCAGCGGTGGCGCGCTACGAGCCGAGCCTGATCATTCTCGATGTCATGATGCCCGGCCGTTCGGGCCTCGATCTGGCACGGGAGCTCAAAGCCGACGACACCTGGAAATCCATCCCAATTATTTTGCTGACGGCACTGGCCGATCGCGAGTCCTGTGTGGAGGGGCTGGAAACCGGCGCAGAAGATTTTGTTGGCAAACCCTTCAACCAGCGTGAGCTCTGCGCACGGGTCAATAACCTCCTCAAACTCAAACGGCTGGTCGATTTTCAAACCCACAACCTGCGGCTGTTCAAAGAATATGACCCCACCTCCGGTCTGCCCCGAAAAGACATGTTTATCCAGTTCAGCCGCAGTCTGTTCAAGCAGTTGCCCTGCAACAGTGTGTGTATCGGCATCTGTCATGTGGATCTGGATCAGGCTTTGCTCGGGTTTGATCGGGAGACCCGGGACAGTTTCGAAGGTCAGATCAGCCGTTCGGTTGTGGAACGGATGGCCGCCATATTTCCGCCGGGAATTTTGCTGGGAAGCTTCGGTTTTGGAAAATTCGGATTTATTCTCGAAGCTACTGAAGAAGAGTCGGTGGCACATATCCGCCAGTTGCAGCACCGGCTGACCCAACCGGTGGTGATCGAGCAGCGCGAAGTATTCCTGAAGCTGGCAATTGGTTACGTGGCGCCGTCGGCACAAAGGATCGATTGGGAAGTGCTCCTGGCGCAGGCGGAAATGGCACTGATGGCGGCACAGCGGGATTCCGGTCATTTCGTCAAGGCCTTCGCGCCGGAGATGGACATCGCCAACCAGGAGCGGTGGTGGATTTCCCAGGCGCTGTACCCCGCGTTGCGCAATGACGAGTTCGAGGTTGTGTACCAGCCCCAGATCAACCTGGCCGACGAGCGCCTGGTGGGTTTTGAAGCGCTGATGCGCTGGCGTCACCCGGAGAAAGGTTTTATCAGCCCCGCCAAATTCATTCCGCTGGCCGAAGAGAGCGGCCAGATCTATGACCTCAGTCTGTGGATGATCGACACCGTCTGCCAGCAGGTCCGGAGCTGGCACCAAAGGGGATTAAGCCCCCGCACGGCCATCAATGTATCGGCAGTACAGTTGCACCGGGACGATTTCACGGCGGATTTGATGAACCTGTTGGGCAAGTACGGCTTGTGCCCGGCGGATTTTGAACTGGAGCTCACTGAAGGCAGTCTCATGGACCCGAAAAGCGGCAACCAGCTGGAGCAATTGCAAAGCCAGGGGTTCGATATCGCCATCGACGACTTCGGCACCGGCTACAGCAACCTTGGATATCTGAAACGGTTTCCCTTCAACCGGCTCAAGATCGACCGCACTTTTATCCGCCACATCAGCGATTCCGGCAACGACATGGCCATCGTTCAGGCGATTCTGACTCTCGCCAGACAAATGGGGTCCAAGGTAATTGCCGAGGGCGTGGAGACCACCAGCCAGTTGCGGATAATCCGCGATCTCGGCTGCGACGAGGCCCAGGGTTTCTACTTCAGCCGTCCCGTACAGCAACAGCGCGCCACGGATATCCTGGCTGTGGGTCACTGCTAGCAGGCCGTTGAAGACCCTATCAGGCGGTTGAAGACCTCATCGAGGCCGCCTGCTTTTACCGCCGCAATGTCAACGCAGACCGTTGCAATGTCCACGCAGACGGCGTTTCAGCGACCTGCCAGGGACTCAAGGCGTCCAGGTTACACCCAGCAGTGCCTCGCGCTGCAGCTGGGGACCATTCGCGACGTATTCAAACTCACGCTGCCCGCCATTGAGATTGCGACCGGTCAAGTACAGCGAAAACCTGTCGCTGATCTTCCATCGCAGATGTGCATCCAGCGCGGTATAACCGGGTACATCAAAGGTGCGCAGCCGGCCCACACGCCGTACCTGCAGATCCAGCAGCAGATGATTGCCTATTCGACTGCTGGATCTCAGGGAATAATGGGCATCCGGATCATTGGCCAGGGTCGCGTTGTCGACACCGACTGGATCTGTGCTGTCGGGGCGCAGGCGCAGGTCTTTTTCCAGCAGAAAGGCCCCGGCGCTCAGTTTCCAGGTGGGCGTAGCCTGGAAATTGCCCCACATTTCTACACCGTAGGTTCCACCTTCAATCTTGTTTTCGATTTCTACCGGTGCGCTGGTGCCGCTGCGCAGCTTGCGCCAGTCGTGATAGAAAGCCGTCACGGAATACATCAGGCGCTCACTGTGCTGGGCACGGTAACCGGCTTCGACGACCCGGGCGACCTCCGATTCGAAATTCGGACCGCCGACGACCACCGCATTGGGGGGTGCGGGGAAATAGACGTCGCGATCCAGGCGCGAAGGTGCGCGCACGGCGCGGGACAGCGAAGTCCACACCAGCTGGTCTTCCGAAACCTTCCACGCAAGCCGTACATTAGGCAGATATTCGCTACCCGTGTAGGAGTTGCGTTCAGCCCGCAGACCCAGGGTCGCTTCGAGACTGGGATTGAGCTTTATGTGATCCTGAACGAAGATATTGGTCCAGTTCAGCACACGTCTGTCCGGTACGAAATTAGAGACGAATCCGGGATCCACCTGATCCTTCGCCTGTCGGTGACCCACGCCCCATATCAGGTGATGACGCCGAAACGGGATGCTGTGCTGGAAGTCGATGTCGACAATATCCGCGCGCGGCTGAAACAAAAACTGATCATTGCGCTCGGTGTGATCCAGGTAGCCTTGCAGACGGATGCGGCTCCCGCCGTTCATGCGCCGGCTCCAGCGAGCCAGAATGTTGGCCCCCGCCCATTCAACCGCCCGAAAATCGAAATCCGCAAGTACCCCGCGATTCTGGGTACGGCCTTCATAGGCATCGCCTTGTACCGTCAGCTGGTTGACTTCCTCTACATCCTGCCAGTCAAAGCGGAAGCCCGCCTGATGCCTTTCCGTTTCATCCAGAAGGCTAGTGCCATCCTCGCGGACGTTGTGGTCGAAGTGGGCCGTTTTGGCGTACACGCGATAGTGCCCGAGTTCTCCGGCGCCGCCGCTGTAATGCATTTCCGCACCGCGTTCGTGGCTACCGTTGTGCGCGCTCAGCCGCAGACCCCGGGTATCCGCAGCGGTCCGGGTGACGATGTTGATGACACCGTTGACGGCATTGGAGCCCCACATGGTGGCACCCGGCCCGCTGACCACTTCGATGCGTTCGATATCAGCGAGCAGATAATCCTGCTGATCCCAGAAAACCCCGGAAAACAGCGGGGTATACAGAGTGCGGCCATCCAGCAGTACCAGCAGCTTGTTGGCAACCGACGCGTTAAAGCCGCGCGCGCTGATGGCGTAATGTCCGTTACTGATCTGCGCCACCTGAAGGTTGGGCGCCAGGCGCAGAACCTGCGGCAAGGTAGTGGCCCCGGAGCTCACTATATCTTTACGGGTAATGACATAAATGGCGGCCGGTGCATCGGGCAGTGATTGTTCACGGCGGGAGACGGTGCTGATTTTCAGTTCGAGCAACTCTTCAAGGCTCATTTGCAGAAGTTCATGCTGCCCGGTCTGCGCACTTGCTGGAAAAACGCAGAACGCGAACAGACTCAACGACAGCGCGCGCGCCGACCAAGGGTGCGGTGCACGCGTTCGCCAGTTACGGAGCTTTCGGTTCTTCGCCATTATTAGCCTTATAGTTGTGCGCGAGGTGGGCCGTGGTCACTCAGTCTGCCTATACGTCCTGTCGCCCGTGGGCGACTTGCAGATTCAAACCGGCTTTAACAAGTTTAGAACTTTTCGCGCCAGCCTTCATAATTATGTGTCACTTGAATTGGCACCAATATGAATAATTGAAATAACTCAAAGTGACTTAGTTGGAATAGGCGGAGGACCCTGGATATGGTGACATGTGGAATGCGGATATTTCCGCACTGACAGCGAAGTGTACGTTCAATTTGAGTCCATAGAACTATTCGCTCGAACTCAACATTTCGAGTTCGTTGGCCCGTTCGGTTGTTTCCCGTAATACACACTCGCTCGAGAATAAAGCTTCGGCGGTGCCGCCGTCGGGGTCGGCGTAGTAGTTGCAGTTGGCGTCGCGATATTTGATCCATAGTCGTTGTGCAGCGATAAGCTGCTGCTTGCGCGCCGGAGTTATCTGGGTCCCAAGCTTTTTGTAAACGCTATTGAGTCGTGCGTCCTGTACGTAAAGCTCCTCGCCAATACAGCTCAGCATCTCGGCTGTGACGCCACCCGACTTGTCCATGCACGTGGCGTAGTTTCCGGTGTACGAATCTTTGGAAAAAGCAGGCGCTGAAGTTGCCAGGAGGCACATGGATACCACTGTAATTCTGATCATCGATAGTCCCATATAGTGTGTGGCGCGAGGCTTGGTAGCGCCTTGTGCTTCTAAATCGCTTTTTCTTTCTACTTGCCGCTCGCCTCGGCGATGGCCGCATGCAGATATTTTTCCGGGAGGATGGCATTCAGGCTCTTGGAGCGAAACTGTGCGGAACTGGGCATGGCAGGCTTGTGTTTGGCTGCTTCCAGGGCAGTATGCAGGCACACGAGTATTTCGTGATTCATGTTGCGCCCGTTAGTGCCCGCCGATTGGACAAGCGCCTGATAGAGCTCTTCGGGAATACTGGTAATGGTGATGCAGCGCATGGAATTATCTCTCGAAGGATTTATGCAGCCAGGCGCGCGAGGCGCCCGCCGGTTCTTGAAACCGGCCGGATGGTCGACAGCCCGGCAAGCATGAGCACCGGGTCCAGGTCGCGTAACACATGGTCCAAGGTTGTCGCGGGCGGGTCAAGGGGTTCTTGGGTCTTGCCGGATATTGCCGAGGCGCGCCTGCGACGCTTTGCAGGTTTGGATACTGAGGTCCGGGCTCGGGGTGCCTCCGCCTGCCAAGGGTGAAACTACCACAAAGCCCCCCCTGCGAAGGGAGGAACACTACCGAGACACCCACTTTAGTTACCCTAATTACCCCGACACCCACCGAAATTACCCAATTGGCAAAACACGTAAGCTACACGGGCTCTTCCCTCTGCAATGGTGCTACATCTAT
>CAZJKJ010000008.1:33097-79571 GCA_964546435.1 uncultured Cellvibrionaceae bacterium | reverse complement strand
CAATGTGAATCATATTCCGAAGGCTCCTCGCACCAACCCTTGGTGACGCCGCCGGTTTTACATAAAAATTTGAAGGGTCTACCCGCGAATCAATTCTGCGCAGCATTGGCAAATCGGGCCTCTTTCACCAGTGCAGGAATGTGCATGACTGCCCAGGGGTTATTGACTCCATCCAGGTAGGCCCCCTTTACCAGCGGTCGAACCTCAGCAGGAACGAAACCGACCTCTTCAGTAAACCGCTCCGAGGTAAAGTGCTGCATTCCAAACGCCTGATCTACGATCAGGCCACACAGATAATTCTTGATGTCGATCACGAGCACACGCTGCTGCTTTTTATTATGGACCCCCGGCTTGCCGGCGATGTAGGCAGTCAAATCCACCAGGGGCAGAAGTCGTCCGCGCACATTGGCTATTCCAACGGCCCAGGGCTGCACCCCGGGCAAACGGGTGTAAGCTGGCACCTCCAGCATTTCCACTACCTGCCCCAGAGACGCCACAAAACGCTCGCCGAGCAGGGTAAAGCCTATGCCGCTCCAGCGGGGCGAGGCGTCCACCTGTGCGGGCAGCGCTTTGGCGTGTTGTTTACTGAGCTCGGCGAGATCGGCAAGTGCTTGATAAGCAGCTTCTTGAGACATAGATTCCGGTACCGTCAGCTTCGCACACTGGCAATGGTGTTAATCAGTTCGGTTTCGTCGATTGGCTTGGTCAGGTATGCCTTGGCACCCTGCCGCATTCCCCAGACCCGATCGGTTTCCTGGTCTTTCGTTGTGACGATAATCACCGGTATGCTTTGGGTTTCCGGCGCCCGGCTGAGCTGCCGGGTGGCCTGAAACCCGTTAAGTCCCGGCATGACCACATCCATCAACACTACCTCAGGCAGCTCGGTTTTTGCTTTTTCTACGCCTTCCACGCCGCTCGACGCGGAAATTACGACGTGTCCGTGCTTTTCCAGCATGCTGGTCAGTTTGTACGTCTCGGTTGGCGAGTCATCTACTATCAGAACTTTAGCCATCGCTCCCCCAGAATCTCCGTTTATCAGGCTGTTAATGAAATGGTTTAGCTGGCCTTGGCCACTTTTACGTGAGCTTCAATCGCGCCCAACAGCTCGCCCTTGCTGAACGGCTTGGTCAGGTACTGATCGGAACCCACGATGCGTCCTTTGGCCTTGTCAAACAATCCATCTTTGCTGGACAGCATGATCACGGGCGTTGAACGGAACTCACTGTTGTTCTTGATGAGGGCGCAGGTCTGATAGCCATCGAGTCGTGGCATCATTATGTCGACGAAGATTATATCGGGGCGTGTATCCGCAATTTTGGCCAGCGCGTCGAAACCGTCGGTGGCAGTCACCACGGTGCAACCCACCTTTTTAAGCAGGGTCTCCGCCGTACGGCGAATGGTCTTGCTGTCGTCAATCACCATAACTTTAAGGTGTTCAAGATTAACATCCATAGGTAAACCCTACTTCGATTGGATTGTTATTAAAAGTTATTGTCACGTATTGCAACCAGCGTCCCTGTCGTGCATCGTTTGCGCAACTTTTAACATAGTTTTTCAGTTTAATCCACAAACCCCACCCGGTGCCCAAGCGGCCCAATCCCGGGGTTTTTACAACCACAACAGACATTTTCCGGCCCATCCGAACAAGCATTCAACTATTTTGACCCTTATCATGATCGTTCAAAGTGGCATATTCCGCCACTCCGCCGGAAAGGATTTTTCCCCTTATACCCCTTTCAGCCCTATCCGCTGCAACCTATGCTGGCGCATTATATAGGGCGCCGATTTTCTTCCACTGCGGATTTCTCCTATGAACTCAACCACCAAAGACATCGTTGTCGTGATGGACCCCATCGCCCGCATCAGTTTTCACAAGGACACAACGCTCGCGCTACTGTTGGCGGCGCAAGCCCGTGGCTTCAATCTCTGGTACGCGGAACTCGATAATCTGACGCTGGAGCAAGGCATTGCATATGCTTATCTGCGCCCGCTTCGGGTGTTCAACACGCCTGATCGCTGGTTTGAGCTCGAAGAAGTTCAACGTCGGCGTCTCGGGGAGATGAGCGCGGTGTTAATGCGCAAGGACCCACCGTTCGACAACCAATATATTTATGCAACTTACATTCTAGAACAGGCTGAGCAAGAAGGTTGCCTTATTGTCAATAAACCTCAAAGTCTTCGTGACTTCAATGAAAAAGTGTTCGCAACCCGCTTTCCCCAGTGCTGCCCGCCCGTGCTCATCAGCCGGGACAGCGCCCTTTTGCGCCAGTTTCACAAAGAGCACGGCGATGTGATCTTCAAGCCGCTTGACGGCATGGGGGGACAGGGCATATTCCGCTGCCGGGCGGACGACCCGAATGTGGCGGTTATCCTTGAAATGCTGACCGGCGGCAATGAGGAATTCATTATGGCCCAGCGCTTCATACCGGAAATCACCAATGGAGACAAACGCATTCTCGTGGTTGACGGCGAGCCCGTCCCCTACGCACTGGCACGCATTCCGGCCCTGGGGGAAACTCGCGGGAATCTGGCTGCTGGGGGTCAGGGCGTGGCACAACCTCTGAGTGAGCGGGATCGGTGGATCGTCAGTCAGGTCGCCCCGACCTTGAAGGAAAAAGGTCTATTATTTGTAGGGTTGGACGTAATTGGCGATTTTCTTACGGAGATCAATATCACCAGCCCCACCTGTGCACGCGAAATCGACAAGGCGTTTGATACCCGCATTGGAGACCGGCTGATGGATGCGATCGAGAAACGTCTGGCGACCTGACAGCGCCTTCTCGTGCGGCAATGTTGAGCCACCCGATGCGCCTCTCATGTAGAATACCAGCGCCTCACCCGGAAGCCTGAGGTGCAATGGGCTCCTGCGCTTCTCGCTGCTGCGAAATCAACTGACCGGGCTTTTTATACTGACGGGAAATCCAGTTCAAAATGAATCAGGACCTCCACCAAAGCAATGAGCGACTCAGCTTTACCGTTTTTCTGGCACTGGCGCTGCACGCCATCCTGATCCTTGGCCTCGGGGCAATGGCCTTGCGGCAGGCCCCGGCCTCGCCGACCCTTAACGTAACCCTGGCCACTTATGAGGCAGAGACTGCGCCCGAGGACGCGGATTTTCTCGCTCAAACCAATCAGGAAGCGAGCGGTGACATTGAAGAAACCCGCGAGTTGACCACCCGGGAACAGGCGGAAGTGATGGCGACACGGGTCAATACCGTTGCGCAGAACTCGCAACTGCGGCGCCGGCAGGAAACGGCTCCGGACGACACCCTGATCACCACTCGCAACCCCAGCCGCGTCCTGACGTCGACCGAGATCGAGGTCCCTGAGGAAAAGACGAACCTGCGGGGAGATCAACTCGACAATCCGGCGATCAATCCGGAAATCGCCAGCCTTCGGGCCAAACTTGATAAATTGCAGCAGGAATTTGCGCGCCGACCCCGCATCCGCCAGATGACCTCAGTGTCAACCAAGTCATCCGCCGATGCCGAATACCTGAACCGCTGGACCCAGAAAATCGAACTGCTGGGCAATGAGAATTTTCCTCGGGCTGCGCTCGACAATCGCATCTTTGGCAGTCTGCGGCTATCGGTACTGGTCAACCGCGACGGTTCGGTAGATCGGGTAGAAATTCTCAAGTCGTCGGGTTACCCCGTACTGGACCAGGCTGCCGTACAGATCGTGAGACTGGCGAGCCCGTTTGACAGTTTCCCGCCGGAAATTCTCGAAACCGCCGATCAGCTGGATATAATCAGAACCTGGCGCTTTGAAATTACGGGATTGAGCGCCAGCAGTTCGGCCGAGTAGCAATTTCATCTGAATCTGGTTGTTTTTCGTGGGGCAAGCCCCATACTTGGTGCATGGCGAATAAAATCAGAACAACTCAAACGTTTCATGACAGCCTGCGCAATCACTTCCTGATTGCCATGCCCGGGCTGCAGGATCCGTTGTTCAATCAGTCGCTCACCTATATTTGCGACCATACCCCCGACGGCGCCATGGGACTGCTGATCAATCGCCCAATGGATATCCATCTCAGCGACGTGTTTGAACAGATGGACATTGTCTGCCGCGCGGACACCGGACACATGCCGATTCTCGCGGGCGGACCCGTCAGTACGGAACGCGGTTTTGTACTGCACGAAACCGGCGGGCAATGGCAATCCACCATCGAAATAGGGCCGGATATTTCGCTGACAGCCTCGCGCGACATCGTCTCTGCGCTGGCAGAAGGAACCGGACCGGACAAAGCCCTGTTTGTCCTGGGCTATGCCGGCTGGGGCGCAGGCCAACTCGAAGAAGAAATGCTGCAGAACAGTTGGCTGACCATTCCGGCAGACGGCGATATCATTTTCAACACGCCGGTTGAGCAACGATGGGTGCGAGCCGCGCAGCGGTTGGGTGTTGACATCAATCTCATTACCAGCGTCGCTGGCCACGCGTAATTGTGGCCGCACTGCCTTCACTGATCGGCACCCTGTAATTGATCAACACCTGCAATAGAGACGCTCACCCTGCTTCCGTTTATTCCTCGCCGAAACCCATGAAACCCGTCACCGCACTCGCCTTCGACTACGGCACCCAGAATATTGGGGCGGCCATTGGTCAATCCGTCACTCAAACCGCACGCGAACTGATGCCCTTGAAAGCCAGGGACGGAATTCCGCGCTGGGAAGAAGTGGAAAAGCTGATCAAGGAATGGCAGCCAGATGTCGTCGTCGTAGGGCTTCCTCTGAATATGGACGACAGCGAGAGTGAATTGTGCGTTCGCGCCCGCAAATTCGCGCGACGCCTGGCTGGAAGATTCAACGCAAACGTGGTGTTGCAGGATGAGCGGCTGTCCACCCGCGAAGCCAAGACCGAAGCGCGGGACCGGGGCTACAGCACCCGGTACGCCGAGAACCCCGTCGATTCCATCGCCGCACGGCTGATACTGGAAAGCTGGTTCCGCGATCCGGGACATCTCCCTCTGTAGAACCTCTCCGCTGCTATCAGTAGCGTCGGGAGCGGCTGGTTTCGTCTTCTATCGTCAATTCCGCCGCCGCGTGGCTCAGGTAATCAGCATCGGTCTCCGATTTCAGCTTGATCATGAGCCGCAGATCGTTGGGTGAGTCCGCATGCGCGAGGGCATCTTCAAAGGTGATTTCGCCGGCATCGTACAGATCAAAGAGCGCCTGATCGAAGGTCTGCATGCCCAGCTCTGTGGAGCGTTTCATCAGATCCTTGAGCTCATGAACCTGCGCCTTGCGGATCAGATCCGATGCCAGCGGGGTATTCAGAAAGACCTCCAGACATGCCCGTCGGCCCTGCCCATCCGGCGTGGGAATCAGCTGCTGCGCCACAATCGCCTTAAGGTTCAGCGACAGATCCATCCACAGTTGCGTGTGCCGGTCGGCCGGGAAGAAGTGGATGATCCGGTCTAGCGCCTGGTTGGCGTTGTTCGCGTGGAGTGTGCACAGGCACAGGTGGCCCGTCTCAGCGAAGGCAATGGCGTGGTCCATGGTTTCCCGGGAGCGCACCTCCCCGATGAGGATGACGTCCGGCGCCTGTCGAAGCGTATTTTTCAATGCCACGTCAAACGACTCGGTATCGATTCCCACCTCGCGCTGAGTGATGACGCAGCCTTGATGCTGATGGATGAATTCGATGGGGTCTTCTATCGAGATGATATGGCCTTTGGAATTGCGGTTGCGGTGACCGATCATCGATGCCAGAGAGGTGGATTTCCCGGTGCCGGTGGCGCCGACAAAAATCACCAGGCCACGCTTGATCATCGCAAGTTCCTTGACGATTTCCGGCAGACCCAGATCGTCAATTTTCGGAATATTGGTTTCAATGCGTCGCAACACCATGCCACAGAGGTTGCGCTGGAAGAAGGCGCTGGCGCGGAAACGGCCAATTCCCCGGGCACTGATCGCGTAATTCAGTTCCTTTTTCTCGGCGAACTCATTGCGCTGCTTCTCGTTCATGGTGCTCAACACCATCTCTCGCGTCTTTTCGGGCGTGAGCGGAGTGGTGGTCACCGGCTGGATTTTGCCGTGAAGCTTTACCGACGGTGGAATACCCGCCGTAATGAACAGGTCGGAAGCGGACTTCTCCACCATCAACCGCAAAAGACGATCAATATCCATAACACCTTCTCGACGATTTGAGTCAGGTTAAACACATCACCCGTGTCACCCGCATCCAGTTAACCGGCCGTGCCTGTATCCGCAAAGCCTGAGATCACCCCGGGACTGAGGGTCACCCGCCTTAAAAATTTTCGGGCATTTTTGCCTTTTCCCGGGCGTGCTCACGGCTGATCGTCCGCTTCGCCACCAGATCTGCCAGACACTGATCCATCGTCTGCATGCCCACCGACGCACCCGTCTGAATTGCCGAGTACATCTGGGCGACCTTGTCTTCGCGGATCAGGTTACGGATGGCCGGTGTGCCCCGCATGATTTCATGAGCGGCGCACCGGCCGCCACCGGTCCGCTTGATCAAAGTCTGGGAAACCACCGCCTGCAGCGACTCCGACAGCATGGACCGCACCATGGACTTTTCATTCGCGGGGAAGACATCCACGACCCGGTCAATGGTTTTTGCCGCCGAGGTGGTGTGCAGGGTGCCGAATACCAGGTGCCCGGTTTCCGCTGCGGTCAGTGCCAGCCGGATGGTCTCCAGATCCCGCATCTCGCCCACCAGAATGATGTCCGGGTCTTCACGCAGTGCCGAACGGAGTGCCTCGGCGAAGCCGTGGGTGTCGCGGTGGACTTCCCGCTGGTTGACGAGGCATTTCTTGCTTTCATGCACAAATTCAATGGGGTCTTCGATGGTCAATATGTGGTGATACTTGCTCTCGTTAATGAAGTCGACCATCGCCGCCAGGGTTGTGGACTTGCCGGAACCGGTCGGACCGGTCACCAGGACGAGTCCGCGGGGCACTGACGAGACGTCCCGAAATACCTGCCCCATGCCCAGCTCTTCCATGGTAAGCACCTTGGAAGGAATGGTCCGGAACACCGCACCCGAGCCCCGGTTCTGGTTGAAGGCGTTGACCCGGAAGCGGGCAACGCCCGGCACTTCAAAGGAAAAATCCGTTTCCAGGAATTCCTCATAGTCCTTGCGTTGCTTGTCATTCATGATCTCGTAGATCAGACTGTGCACCTGTTTGTGATCCATCGGCGGCAGGTTGATGCGGCGCACATCGCCATCGACCCGGATCATCGGGGGCAGACCGGCTGAAAGGTGCAGGTCGGAAGCGCCCTGCTTTGCCGAAAAGGCCAGTAACTCGGTAATATCCATGCACGTAAAACCCTGTTGGGGGGACTCTCTAGCGCCCCGTATACATTGTCTCGAACCCTTAAATGCGCAAGCACAAGCCTGAAGCCAGCCCGGCGCAGTGGTTCCTTAAGTATATGCACAAGATTTCAGACCGCCTAACCCAGGTACAAAATTCCATACAGCAGCACGCTCTGGCCTGCGGGCGCAGTCCCGAGACGGTGCAGCTGATTGCCGTCAGCAAGACACAGCCGGTCAACGCCCTGGAAGAAGCCTATGCATGCGGTCAACGGGATTTCGGCGAAAACTATCTGCAGGAAGCCCTGGAGAAAATGAATGCGCTGGCGCACCTGCCGCTGCGATGGCATTTCATCGGGCCCATACAGAGCAACAAGACGCGGGCCATTGCCGAACGCTTCGACTGGGTACATGCCGTCGACCGCCTGCCGATCGCGGAGCGTCTTGACCGCCAGCGGCCAGCGGATCGTGGGCCTCTGGATATTTGCGTCCAGGTCAATATCGATGCGGAGCCCAGCAAGGCCGGATGCAGCCCCGCCGACTCCCTCGCACTGTGCCAGCAGATTGCCCGGCTGCCGCGTTTGCGTCTGCGCGGCCTGATGGCCATTCCGGCCCCCGGCACGAGCGCTGCTGCATTTACCCGACTCGCCCGACTGCAGGCCAGTTTGTGCACCGATGGCAAACTGTCTCTGGATACCCTGTCGATGGGTATGACCGACGACCTGGCCGAGGCCATTGCCGCAGGCGCCACTCTGGTCCGGGTCGGCACCGCCATTTTCGGCCCGAGAACCCACGGGAGTGCTGCTCTCGGAAGCAACAACCTGCCAGGCAGCCAACCACCATCCGGCGAGCAATAAAAAAGAAGAGGCAAGCTCAACCATGAATTCAGCAAAACTCGGTTTTATCGGCGGCGGCAACATGGCGCGCAGCATTATCGGGGGCTTGCAGGCCCGCGGCTCTACCCAGTACCAGATCATCGTCAGCGACCCCGATCCGGATTCGCTGGTCGCGCTGAAACGGGATTTCGGCGTCCAGACGACCAGTGACAATCTTGTTGCGGTGGAAGAGGTCGACATCCTCGTTCTCGCGGTCAAGCCCCAGGTACTCAAGGATGTCTGCCTGACGGTTCGAGGGCATCTGCCGCCGGGCACGCTGGTTATCTCCATCGCCGCCGGCATCACCTGCCAAAGCCTGGAGAACTGGCTCGGCCCGGTTCCCGTCGTGCGGTGCATGCCCAATACCCCTGCATTGGTGCAGGCAGGCGCCAGCGGACTGTTTGCCAATGCCGCCGCGAGCGACGCCCACCGGCATCTCGCGACCGCGATTCTGGAAGCGGTTGGTCTGGTGTGCTGGGTGGATGAAGAACACCTGATCGATGCCGTTACGGCGGTTTCAGGCAGTGGGCCGGCGTATTTCTTCCTGATGATCGAGGCCATGACCGATGCCGGCGAGCAGATGGGTCTGGATCGGCAAACCGCCGCGCAATTAGCGATTCAAACCGCCGCGGGAGCTGCTAAACTGGCGGCCGGCAGCGATCTGGACACCGCCGAGCTGCGCCGCCGTGTCACCTCGCCGGGGGGCACTACGGAGCGCGCCATCGCCGTGTTTGAAGCACACGATCTGCGCGGCACCGTGCGGGCGGCCCTGACTGCCTGCGCCGACCGTTCGGTGGAGCTGGCCCGCATTCTGGGAAGCTGACCCCCACGGATATTATCCGGAATTAAACACAGGCGCCGGGCCAGTCGACGCCGCCAACTCAAGCATTCATCGAGGCACTCCTTTTTCATGGGTACTCTGCAGGAAATTCTGATTTTTTTGATCCGGGTGTTCGGATCTCTTTATCTGACACTGATTTTGTTGCGCTTTTTGCTGCAAACCGCGCGGGCCGACTTCTATAACCCCATCTCGCAATTGCTGGTAAAACTCACCAATCCGCTGCTCGTGCCACTGCGCAAGATCATCCCCGGTATCTGGGGCATTGATCTGGCCTCCCTGGTGCTGGCGCTGGCGTTTCACTGGGTTGCCATGCAGCTGGTGCTGTTTGTTTCGGGCATTGGCTGGGGTCCGCCGCTGCATATGCTTGGCTGGAGCCTCATCGCGCTGTCGCTCAACATCATCAACATTTACCTGTTCGCCGGCTTCGTTCTGTTTATTACCAGTTTCATCGCCCCGTACAGCACCCATCCTGCGCTACTGCTGGTGCGGCAGTTGCTCGAACCCATTCTGGCACCGGTCCGACGCTATGTGCCAGCCGTGGGCGGGCTGGATTTTTCCCTGTTTTTCGCCGGTATATTCCTCGTCATATTGCGGATCGTGGTTATCGGCATTGGTCGCAACTTTCAGACACCGTTCGGATTGCTCATTGGCTACACCTGATACCAATTCCCGCCTGGCCACCATGGACTCTGTTTTTCCGGCTGACTCAGCAGGCCTGGTGCAACCCTGTCAGATCCACTTCGATGGCCCCCTGCACCTCGCCAATGGCCGGGTGCTCGAGGGTTACGATCTGATGGTGGAAACCTATGGGGAACTCAACCGGGAAAAGTCCAATGGTGTCTTGATCTGCCATGCACTGTCCGGGCATCACCATGCGGCGGGCTACCACAGCCGCGACGACAAGAAGCCGGGGTGGTGGGACGCCTACATCGGCCCCGGCAAAGCCATAGATACCGGGAAATTTTTCGTTGTATCCCTCAACAATATCGGGGGCTGTCACGGCTCCACCGGCCCGCAAAGCATCAATCCCGACACGGGCGAACCCTGGGGCGCGGATTTCCCTACCTTGAGGGTTCGCGACTGGGTGGAGACGCAATACCGGTTGATGAAGCGCCTGGGCATCGATCAGTGGGCAGCGGTCGTAGGGGGCAGCCTGGGTGGCATGCAGGCGATGCGGTGGTCCCTTGAACACCCCGAGGCGCTGCGTCACTGCGTCACCATCGCGTCCGCCATGAAGCTCAGTGCGCAAAACATTGCGTTTAACCAGACCGCCCGGCAGGCTATCACCTGCGACCCCGATTTTGCCGGCGGCCACTACCTGAAAAGCGGCAGACAACCCATGAATGGGCTGTCCGTGGCCCGCATGATTGGTCACATTACTTACTTGTCCCACGATGGCATGGGAGAAAAATTCGGACGGGAATTGCGCTCCGGCAGCTTCGACCTGGGGACGGAGGAGCCTGTGGAGTTCCAGATCGAGAGCTATCTGCGCCATCAGGGCAGCCGCTTTTCGAAGACCTTCGACGCCAACACCTATATCCTCATGACCCGCGCCCTCGATTATTTCGATCTGGCACGCGCCTACGATAACGATCCGGTCTTCGCCTTCAAGCACGCACGCTGCAAGTTTCTGGTGATCTCTTTTACCTCCGACTGGCGCTTCGCCCCCGAGCGTTCCCGGGAGATCACCACCGCCTTGATGCGAGCCGAAAAGGACGTGGTGTATGCCGAAATCGAGTCGAACTTTGGCCATGATGCCTTTCTCGTGCCCAACCAACCGCGCTATGAAGCAGTGTTCGGGACCTACATGCAGGGGATTGCGCTGTAATGCGGATTGATCTGCGGGTTGTCGATCAGTGGATAAAGCCGGGCTCGCGGGTGCTGGATCTCGGCTGTGGCGATGGCACCATGCTCAAGCATCTGGTCGATCAGAAGAATGTGCGAGGCTATGGTCTTGAGATCAGCCCCGACGGCATTATTGCCTGCGTCGCCAAAGGCCTTAACGTGATTGAACAGAACCTCAACGAAGGCATGAGCAATTTCGACGACGACAGTTTCGACACCGTGATCATGTCCCAAACCCTGCAGACCATGCGGGCGCCACACAAAACCCTCGCGGAAATGACCCGGGTCGGTCGCGAGTGCATTGTTACGATTCCCAATTTTGGCCACTGGCGGGCGCGGATGCACCTGTTTTTCAAGGGGCGGATGCCGGTGTCGGACCTCTTGCCCTACGAGTGGTACAACACCCCCAACATTCACTTTTGCACCTTCAAGGATTTCGAAATCCTCTGTCGGGACATGCGCCTGAACGTGATGGAGAAGTCGGTGACCGCAGAGCAGCACTCAAGTAGCCTGTTGCAAGCGGTCAATCCCAATCTGTTTGGCGAAATCGGCATCTTCCGTGTCCGCAAGTAAACGTGCCTGAACCCAGAGAGGTAAACCCGTGCGATTGTCCGCCATTATCCTGATTGCCCTTTGCCACTGCGCCACTGCCATCGCACAGGAGGTGGAATCGACGCGCATCCTCGGCGACTATCAAGTGCATTTCAGTGTTTTCAACAGCCAATATGTCCCTGCGGATATAGCCTCCATACACAAGCTGGTTCGCGGCAGGGATCAGGCCCTGATCAATATCACCGTGCAGGAGGCCGCCACCGGCAAAGCGGTCGCGGCGCGGGTGTCTGGTCATGCCCGCAACCTGTTGCAGCAGCTCAAACCCCTGGAGTTCAAAGCGATCGAGGAACCGGGCGCGCATTACTCAATCGCAAGCCTGCGGCACTCCAATGAGGAAGTCTTTCACTTCATCATCGACATACTGCCGCCGCAGAGCGCCCGGCCACTGCGCCTGGAATTCAACCGCAAACTCTATATGGAACAATAGCCGTGGCGACACTCAGACAAATCGTCGTACTGGCGACCGGCAATCCCGGCAAACTGGCCCAGTTCCGGCAGTTGCTGGCCGATTGCAGGTTTGATATCCGGCCCCAAAGCGATTACAACCTGCCCGCCGCCGAGGAAACCGGCCTGACGTTTGTCGAGAACGCCATTCTCAAGGCGCGCCATGCCTGCGCCGCCACCGGTTTCCCCGCCCTGGCGGACGATTCGGGGCTGGAAGTGGATGCCCTGAAAGGCGCGCCGGGGATCTACAGTGCCCGTTATGCCGGCATCGGCGCTTCTGATGCGGACAATAACCGTCGGTTGCTCGAAGATTTACACGGCGTTTCACCCGAAAACCGCACGGCGCGCTACCAGTGCGTTCTGGTCTATATGCGGCATGCGGCGGATCCGACACCTTTGATCTGCCAGGCTGCGTGGGAAGGCCGTATTCTCGACGCCCCCCGAGGTGCCGGCGGGTTCGGCTACGACCCCCTGTTTTATGATCCGGTCGCCGGTGTCGCCAGTGCCGAAATGGATAGCGCGGAAAAGCATCGTCTGAGTCACCGCGGCAAAGCCATGCGGCTGCTGCTCCAGACCATGCAGGCTCATGACTGAGACACAACTCCTGGCCGGTGAACGGGAACTGCCCCCGCTTTCGCTGTACGTGCACATCCCCTGGTGCGTGCGCAAATGCCCCTATTGCGACTTTAATTCACATGAAACCCGCCACATTCCAGAGGCGGAATATGTGCAGGCTCTGCTGGCTGACCTTGCTCTGGACAGGGCGCTGGCGCAGAACCGGCCCTTGAGCTCGGTATTCTTTGGAGGCGGCACGCCCAGTCTGTTCAGCGCCAGCGCCATCCAGGACATTCTCGCCGGCATTGAACAACAAATCGGTTTCACCGCCGAGTGTGAGATTACCCTCGAAGCCAATCCCGGTACCACCGAATGCACGGATCTGGAGGGATTCCGGACGGCGGGGGTCAACCGGTTGTCGTTCGGCGTGCAATCCTTCAACGACCTGCATCTGCAGCGACTGGGACGAATCCACGACAGCCGCCAGGCGCTCACCGCAATCACCCGGGCACGCCAGGCCGGCTTTGCCAATATCAACCTGGATCTCATGCACGGGTTACCGGGTCAATCCCTCGCCGAAGCTCTCGCAGATCTCCAGCAAGCGATCGAACTCGCCCCTGAGCACCTTTCGTGGTACCAGCTGACCATCGAGCCGAACACCGTTTTTCACAAGCGGCCACCGGTGTTGCCCCCGGACGAAACCCTCGCCGACATCCAGGATGCCGGTCACGAGCGGCTGGAGCGACAGGGCTTCCGCCGTTACGAGATATCCGCCTATGGTCAGCCAGGGAAAGAAGCCCGTCATAACCTCAATTACTGGGAATTCGGCGACTATCTGGCAATTGGTGCCGGCGCTCACGGGAAAATCACCCGGCCCGACGGCAGTGTGATCCGCTATCAGAAAACGCGCCGACCCGACGGCTATCTCGCATCGGGCGAGCCATTTACCGCGATGGAACAACCCGTCGACGCGGAACAGTTGCCGGTGGAATTCATGATGAACGCGCTGCGCCTGGTCCAGGGCGTACCGCGACCGCTGTTCAGTGCGCGCACCGGCTTGCCCGACAACACCATCGACCGGCCACTCACTCGCCTGCGTGACAAAGGCCTGATGGTCGCCGCCGCCCAGCGATTGCAGACAACAGAGCTGGGACTGCGGTTTTTGAATGATGTGCTGGTGGAGTTCCAGGACATTTAGCCGTTAATCGCCTCCGCCGCCCCTCTCCCTCATCAATGCAAGTTGCTTATTGCAGTCGTATCAGCAAGTATTAGCGGACGCGCCTCAGCGAAAATTCAGCAAATCCGGAAGTCTCAGCAGCATGCAAAATGACCCTCTGATCCAACAAACGTCCGAACCGGACGGCGCCGAGACGGCTGATATCAGCCTCAGCAACCCCGCCTGGTACATTAATCGGGAGCTGAGCAATCTCAGTTTCAATCAGCGGGTCCTGGCGCAGGTGCTGGACGAATCGCACCCCCTCCTTGAACGCCTGCGGTTTCTCCTTATATTCAGCTCCAATCTGGACGATTTCTTCCAGATTCGCGTCGCCGGGCTCATGCAAAGCATTCTTTATGAACGCGAAGTCACCGGTCCGGACGGTCTGCCGGCCCGCGACTGCCTGAAACGAATCAGCGAAATCTGCCATGAGCTGGTGAACCAGCAATATGACATGATGAATCGCACCGTGATTCCAGCGCTGGAACAGGAAGGGATCAGCTTCTTGCGGCGCGGCCAGTGGACGGAAGCACAAAGCGTCTGGATCGAAAACTACGTCTCCACTTGTGTGATGCCGGTCATCAGCCCCATCGGCCTGGACCCGGCGCATCCCTTTCCGCGCCTGGTCAACAAAAGCCTGAACTTTATTGTTGCGCTGGACGGCAAAGACGCCTTCGGTCGCAACCTCGGGCTCGCCATAGTCCCGGCGCCCCGGTCGCTGCCGCGAATCGTGGAGCTGCCGGTGGACGTGGCGCCCGGAAGCCATGCACTGGTATTTCTCTCGTCGATGATCCACGCCCACGCGGATCAGCTCTTTCCCGGCATGACGGTCAAGGGCTGTTACCAGTTCCGCATCACCCGCAATGCCGACCTGGACGTCGATGTCGAAGGTATTGAAGATCTGGCGCGCACCCTGCGCGGCGAATTGCACTCGCGCCGGTTCGGTACGGCGGTACGGCTGGAAGTCGCGGATAACTGCCCCAAGGAGTTGACCGACTTCCTGCTCAAGGAGATCGGCCTCACGGAAGATGAGCTTTACCAGGTCAACGGTCCGGTCAACCTGCAGCGTCTGATGGAGCTTGGCGACGTGCTGCACCGCACCGATCTTCAGTTCCCCGCGTTTGTGCCCGGAATCCCCAAAGGGCTGACGCGCAAGGACAACATTTTTCACGCCTTGAGCAAGCGCCCGTATCTGTTGCTGCACCCATTTGAATCCTTCGCCCCGGTAGTGCAACTGGTTCGCAAAGCCGCCAAGGACCCGGATGTCGTAGCCATCAAGCAGACGCTTTACCGCACCGGCAACGAATCTTCCATCGTCGACGCATTACTGGATGCAGCCCGCAACGGCAAAGAGGTCGTGGTGGTGGTGGAGTTGCGGGCCCGCTTCGACGAGGAGGAGAATCTGGAGCTGGCCAGCCGTCTGCAGGAAGCGGGCGCCGTGGTCGTGTATGGCGTTGTCGGTTACAAAACTCACGCGAAGATGATGCTCATCGTTCGCCGCGAAAATGGCCACCTTCGCCGCTACTGTCATCTCGGGACCGGCAATTACCACAGCGGCAATGCGCGTCTCTATACCGATTATTCCCTGCTCACGGCGGCGCCCGCCATCTGCGAGGACATCCATCGCATTTTCCAGCAGCTCACCGGTATGGGCAAAACCGAGAAAATGAACTGCCTCTATCACGCGCCTTTTACCTTGAAGCGGCAACTTCTGCGATTCATTGAAGGCGAGATCAAAGCACGAAACGAAGGCCTCGACGCCCGGATTATTATCAAATGCAATGCCCTGACCGAAGAGAAAATGATTCAGGCACTGTACAAAGCGTCTCAGGCCGGGGTGAAAATCGACCTGATTGTCCGCGGGATGTGCGCGCTTCGACCCGGAGTTGCCGGGATTTCCGAGAATATCCGCGTATTCTCCATCGTCAACCGCTTCCTGGAGCACAGTCGGGTCTACTACTTTGCCAACGCTCAGCCGCAGGTTTACTGTGCCAGCGCTGATCTCATGGACCGCAACCTCAACCGGCGGGTTGAGATCTGCTTTCCTCTGGAAGAAAGCGAAATGGCCGAACGTGTCCTCAAAGACCTGCACCTGTATCTGAACGATGGCGCGCACCGCTGGGAACTGCATCCGGACGGCGAGTACGTTCGTATTAATGACACTACGCAGCCAGCGGCCCAGACTGTCCTTTTGCAACAATTGGCCAAACCGCTGGTATAGGCCCTTCTGGTACCCGTTGAATGCCTTTGCCGGCGGATCACGGGATGGCGAACCCTCCGCCCGGAGCTCGCCCGGTAAGACCGGAAGCTTGTAACTGGCCGGGGCAGTCCTTATTATGCCCAACGCCAGACCGTGATCAGCGTCGCCGCTTCCCGGCAAGGGCGCCCCGACCAACCGGTTCGAGAAAATTTACCGCCGTGGAGATTCCGAAGATATGAGTTCAATTACGAACGTGACCGACGAGAGCTTCGAGCAAGAAGTACTGCAGGCAGACAGCCCGGTGCTGGTAGACTTCTGGGCGCCCTGGTGCGGCCCATGCAAAATGATTGCCCCGGTGCTGGAAGAACTTTCCGGCGTCTATGAAGGCAAAATCAAAATCTGCAAGATGGATGTCGACGCGAACAAGCTGACGCCCCAGAAATTCAATATCCGGGGAATTCCGACCCTGATACTGTTCAAGGGCGGCAATGCAGAAAGCACCAAAGTCGGTGCGCTGTCGAAAGCCCAGCTGACCGACTTCATCGAGTCCAACATCGCCTGATCACCGGACGCGATACTGCGGGCTGGAAAGCAGCTCGCAGAATAATAAAAAAGATAGATTTGCAGCTTTGCGCTTGAGAATTTTTAGGGCTATACTCAAGCACATCTGAGGGTCACGTTCTCCCGCCATCACAAACCTCCGGCTACCAAACATACTGGCGATGGCTGTAAGCCTGGTAAGACCCCCACTGCCTGACTGGCTTCCCCTGATTATTTCCTGTGTACGTCTGACATATTCAAACTGTACGTATCATTAATTAACAGATTAAAACGGTGGCCAATCAAGTTTCCTAACCGGTTGTGGCACGCCGCAATTCTCCCAACTCCCTATCAACAACACACAAAAAAAGCACATGAATCTTACCGACTTAAAAACAAAACCCATTGAAGAACTGATCGATCTGGCCACGAATCTGGGTTTGGAAAACATGGCCCGCTCTCGCAAGCAGGACGTCATCTTCAATCTGCTCAAGCGGCACGCCAAAAGCGGTGAGGACATCTACGGAGACGGGGTACTGGAAATCCTGCAGGACGGCTTCGGCTTCCTGCGATCAGCCGGCTCATCCTACCTGGCAGGGCCCGATGACATATATGTCTCGCCCAGCCAGATCAGACGGTTCAATTTGCGTACAGGAGATACCATTGCCGGCAAGATCCGGCCTCCCAAGGAAGGTGAACGCTACTTTGCCCTGCTTAAAGTCAACGAAATCAATTTCGACAAACCAGAAAGCTCCCGCAACAAAATTCTCTTCGAGAACCTTACCCCACTGTTTCCCCAGGAACGCATGATTCTCGAAACCGGCAACGGTTCCACCGAGGATCTGACCGGTCGCATCATCGATTTGATATCACCGATTGGAAAAGGTCAGCGCGGTTTGATCGTTGCACCGCCGAAGGCGGGTAAAACGATCATGATGCAGAACATCGCCCAGGCGATCACCCGCAATAATCCCGAAATTCACCTGATTGTTCTGTTGATCGACGAGCGCCCTGAAGAAGTGACGGAAATGCAGCGATCCGTGCGCGGCGAAGTAGTCGCCTCGACATTTGACGAGCCACCGTCGCGACACGTCCAGGTCGCCGACATGGTTATCGAACGGGCCAAGCGGCTTGTCGAACACAAGAAAGATGTGGTCATTCTGCTCGATTCCATTACCCGGCTTGCCCGAGCATTCAACACCGTTATCCCCTCTTCCGGAAAAGTATTGACCGGCGGTGTGGACGCCCACGCGCTCGAACGCCCCAAGCGTTTTTTTGGTGCCGCGAGAAACATCGAGGAAGGCGGCAGCCTGTCCATTGTGGCCACCGCGCTGATTGATACCGGATCGAAAATGGACGAAGTTATCTATGAGGAATTCAAGGGAACCGGCAACCTGGAATTGCATCTGGATCGTAAAATCGCGGAAAAGCGCATTTATCCGGCCATCAACGTTCGTCGCTCCGGCACGCGCCGTGAAGAACTGTTGATGGGTGAAGGGGAATTGGCCCGCGTCTGGATTCTGCGAAAGCTGCTCAATGACATGGAAGATGTGTCCGCGACAGAATTTCTGGCCGATCGGCTGAAAAACTTCAAGACCAATGATGAATTCTTCCTTTCCATGAAGAGCAAATAAATTTCCTTCAGCCCGGCTTTTCATGAAAGATTTACGCGATTTCATTTCTCTGCTTGAACGTAAGAATCAGTTAATCCGGGTTACTGAACCTGTATCTCCCCATCTGGAAATGACAGAAATCTGCGACCGCACGCTCCGGCGAGGCGGCCCCGCTTTACTGTTTGAAAATCCTGTCGGTTACGATATTCCTGTTCTGGCAAATTTGTTCGGTACTCCGGAGCGGGTTGCTCTGGGTATGGGGCAATCCAGTGTCGCCGCCCTCAAGGAAGTGGGCGAGTTGCTGGCGTTTTTGAAAGAACCCGAACCTCCTAAAGGATTACGGGATGCATGGAGCAAACTGCCGATATTCAAGCAGGTGCTCAACATGGCGCCCCGTGTGGTTACCACAGCGTCGTGTCAGGAAATAATTGTTCAAGGTGACCAGGTTGATTTGACACAACTGCCCATCCAGACCTGCTGGCCAGGTGACGTCGCACCCCTTGTAACCTGGCCCCTGGTCATTACTCGCGGCCCGGAAAAGGAACGCCAGAATCTGGGCATCTACCGCATGCAGCTGCTGGGCAAAAACAAGCTGATCATGCGCTGGCTGAGTCACCGTGGCGGCGCGCTCGATTTCCGCGACTGGTGTCTGGCTCATCCCGGCGAAAACTTTCCTGTATCGGTTGCCCTGGGTGCGGATCCGGCCACCATTCTGGGGGCGGTCACGCCAGTGCCGGATACACTCAGCGAATATGCATTTGCGGGCTTGCTCAGGGGAAAGAAAACCGACGTCACCAAAAGCCGTTCAAACGATCTGCAGGTACCGGCCACGGCCGAATTCATTCTTGAAGGGTATATTGCACCGGATGAGATCGCCGACGAAGGTCCGTTTGGAGATCACACCGGATATTACAATGAGGTCGAACGCTTCCCGGTCTTTACCGTGACCACGATCACTCATCGCCGCAATCCCATTTATCACAGCACTTATACCGGTCGCCCGCCTGACGAACCGGCGATTCTCGGCGTTGCACTCAACGAAGTTTTTGTTCCCATCCTCAAAAAGCAGTTTCCGGAAATTGTGGATTTTTATCTGCCCCCGGAAGGGTGTTCCTACCGCATGGCAATTGTCACCATGAAAAAGCAGTATCCGGGACATGCCAAGCGCGTCATGATGGGTGTGTGGTCATTTCTGCGGCAATTCATGTATACAAAGTTCGTGATCGTGACCGACGCCGATATCGATGCACGCCGTTGGGAAGATGTTATCTGGGCGCTGACGACCCGTGTCGATCCTCAACGCGATACCGTGATGGTGGAAAACACGCCCATTGATTATCTGGATTTTGCTTCGCCAACAGCCGGCCTGGGTTCCAAAATGGGCATCGATGCCACCCACAAATGGCCCGGTGAAACCCAGCGCGAGTGGGGTACGCCCATCACCATGGACTCGCAGGTCAAAGCCCGCATTGACGAAATCTGGGCGACGCTGGGAATCCCCTGAAACCGCCCGCTAGCGCAGCTGCGGATTCCCGTGGATCTTGAATTCCCCCGCCACGTGCAGCATTCCCATCATGTGCAGCAGGCCGTTGTAATAACGCCATTGGCCGGTAGGAACCGGTTGGCTCCACAGATCCTCAACAAATCCTTTGGCAATTGGAGATGTTGACGCCAACGCGCCCACCGCCGTCATGGCTACCAGCGATTGCGGACGATAGGCGACCTGCGCACGCCCATCCAGTTCGTACCTACCCACGTATTGACGCGGCCTAAGGGGTAACCCCTGCTGGTGGTAGAAACTCAGCTGACGATCGACCAGGATACCCAGTTCAGCACTCTGACTGAACCACGCATAATCCATGGCGATATTCTGGATGACCCGATAAGCATCAGGCCCGCTCATATGACTCACATTATTGTGTCTCGACCGCTGCGGCGCGCCTTCAAAACTGGCGTACTCGGGGAACAGGCCGGTTTGCGGATGGGCCGCCCGCTTGAAAAATTCGCGGCTGGTCTGCGCAACGGTCTGCCAATACTCATTGTCCTTATCCGCCCAACGCGCCCAAAGTTCGTAAAAAGCCGGCAGATGATAAGAGGGATCGGTATATTCCTCAGTTCCCATGCTGGTAGTGAACACGATCTGTTTGTGTTCAGAGTTCATCAACGGCCGAACACTGGGGGTGTCCTTGTGAACCATGTCATGAAGAATCTGGTTGGCCTGCGCACGATAATCCAGTACCCCGCCCGAGGCGCTCCCCCAGCGCGCATGCGCAAAAAACAGGGACATTGCAAAATATTCCTCACCATCTGGGGCGGAGTGCAAATCAATGTAGGTATAGGGTGGCTTGCTTCTGAGTTGCCAGGAGAAATAGCCCTGCATGTCGCCATGCTTGACCTGCATATAGGTGTGGGAAAATCTCCAGAGTTTGTCGAAGGTTGTCTTATCATCCATCATGACGGCGATAATCATCCCGTAGGACATCCCTTCGGAACGGATATCATCGGTGTCCGGCGTAAGAATAAAGGCCATGTCCTTCCCTGCCGGGACCAGTAACGCTTCTTCCTCCGGATCCCCGAAAAACAGCGTTTGGTAATCTTTCTGGATCCGCAAACGCACTTCCTCGGCTGTTGCCACCTCCATTTCAACAAACAGGTTTCGATGGATACCGGTACTGAAGGCCGATTCTGGATGAGCCGGTTTGATCGAAACTTGCGATGCGGGTGTAGCGCCGAAGGCGTCTGCGGCTTTCGAACCCTCCTGCGCACAGCCAAAACCCAATATCCCGATCAGCAGCACCGGTATAAATTTGAGGCCAGACGTTAACATTTTTATAACTCGTTCCTCGCTTGCGGAATCAATCGCTGCTTCCTTAATTCCTGGCTCCGTCGGACATTACAGTATCGACGAGATTTACCGCGGTGGCGAGCCGGATGTCATTGGACGCAGCCGCTACCAGGATTTCAAAGCGTCCCGGCTCCGTAATCCACGCGTGCGCCGTCTCGCACCAGTGTGCAAATGCGTCTGCGGGGAGGGTGATCTCGAGACTGGCCTGTTCGCCGGCGTCGAGATCGATCTTGCGAAATACCCGCAGCTCCTTGCTCGGCCGCTCCAGTTGAGGCGCGCAATGCGTGATATAAATCTGCACGGTTTCCTTGCCGCGTCTTGATCCGCTGTTCTTTAAATCAAAACAGATCTCCACCGGTTCACCCACTGCCACGCTCGCGTCCTTGACGGACAGATTCCCATAGTCAAAGTGCGTATAGGAAAGGCCGAATCCGAATGCATACAGCGGCGCTATATTCTGCTTTTCATACCAGCGGTAACCCACGAACAGCCCTTCTTTGTAAACCACATCGTAGACCGGGTGGATTTTTTCCCATTCGTCATTGGCGCCGGTGTAAAGCGTTTCCCCTTCAGGTATGTAGCCAAATCCCGGGCTGTCGGCAAATTCGCGTTCGAGGGTGATGGGCAGTTTACCCGATGGGTTGGTCTCTCCGGACAGGATCTCGGCCAGCGCGATATTGCCGTTCTGGCCGCTGTACCAGCAAAACACAATGGCCGCCGCCTGTTCGTACCAGTCCGTCATGCGAACGCCGGAACCGGCATGAACCAGTACGATCACTCGTGAATTAAGGCCGACGATTCTTTTGAGATAACGCTCTTCGCCTTCCGGAAGCGCATAGGGGCGATCCCAGCTTTCCGCATCAACCGTGCCGATGCTGACGATGATATGAGCGGCGCTGCGCAAGGTTGCATCCGATGGCGATGCATCGTAAACAATGCGGTCCCCGTAGGTTTTTTTCAGTGATTCATGGAGCGTGACCTGATTGTACCCTTTCACATAGGCCGCGCCCGTGCCTGTGGCATTTTTGTGGATAAACTCGCCCAGCAGCAGGATTTTCCCGTCTCCGTCCGTCTCCAGGGGTAAAACCTGATTCTGGTTACGCAGCAGCACGATGCCTTCCCGCGCGGTTTCCAGGGCGACTTCCTCATGCTGGGGAAAGTGTGCGATCAGTTCCGGCATGGGCTTGCGCTCGAACAGATCCATCGCTTTGAACGTGGTGAGGACATTTTTCACCATCCTGTCCACATCCGCCTCGGCAATCTCTCCCGCTTCGACTTTCGCTTTCAGTTCGCCTGTCACCTGAGGATCGGGCATTTCCAGATCTTGTCCGGAACCCACCGTTTTTTCACAGTCATAGATCGACCACCAGTCGGTCATCACCAGCCACTGAAACCCCAGTGTCCCGCGCAAAAGATCCTTGATCACCGCTTTGCTCTGGCCGGCCCACTCGCCGTTAACCAGGTTATAAGACGTCATGACGGCCAGGGCGCCTGCGTCGATACCCGCCTTGAAGCCGGGAAGATAGATTTCGTGCAGGGTGCGCTCATCCACGACGGAGTTGCTCTTGCGCCGGAAATAGTCAGTATTGTTGGCCACAAAATGCTTCAGCGTCGCGATCACGCCTTTATCCTGAACGCCTTTGACATACCGCTCGATCATCCGCGCAATCAGACAGGGGTCTTCGCCGAAATATTCAAAATTGCGACCGCACTGGGATATCCGGTACAGATTGAAACCCGGGCCCAGCAAGACACCAATACCATTGGCCAGACACTGCTCGGCAATCGCTCCGGCATAGGCTTCAGCCAGGTCCGTATTCCAGGTGGCCGCCAGCAGAATGGGCGCCGGGAACGCGGTGCTTCGATCAATGGCGTTCTGATAAGTCACCTCGTAAAAGCGCTCCCGCAGGACCACGCCTGCGGTTGCGTCCGCGAGCATGACCCGCGGAATACCGAGCCTCGGTATCGCTTTGGTGAAAAAAATATCGATTCCCGACACGTAAGCGCATTTCTCGTCGAGGGTCATCTGCTGCAAAATGCGGTCAGCCCAGGCGGCTGCGCTGTGATAAGCATGTTTCGGGTACATGAAAGCTCCGGCAATGAGGCGGCGAGCCGGCATTGTAAAGGAGCTGCTCTGCAAATCGAAGTCATCACATGATCGCCATCAACGGCTGCGCAACAACAATCGGTGTACGTAATGCCGGACGGAATACGTCACGCCCGCCGGAAACCATAAACCAGCAGGAACGCGTCGGCACGCGGGATAAAAAAGGAGGTGTATTCGGAAGAGTAGACACTGCGACGGGAAATAGGCGACTTCGAGCAGACAGCATGACAGCTCACAACTCTACTTGTCCGCCGCAGTGGAACGATAACTATAGCGCCCTTGCCCGGGGGATCAATTCTTTTGTCCACCATTCATCGGATTAATTGTGGTGCACAAAAAAAAGGCCTCAAAAAGAGGCCAAAATCGGAGGAGAATCACTGATCAACTGAACAGTGTGGTGGTGCTACCGGGACGACCGTCCTCTGGAGACGATCCGTCAAAAACCTGAATCAGACACTGCGACGGCGGGCGACATCAGAGCTTCCTGTCTCACACCTGTTCGTTCCGTCGCAGTGGTTAACTTAACTATAGCTGAGCCTGTACAAATAACAGCTCCGTGGACCTATCAATAATTTCTTGATAAGTCAGATCCGGGCCTAGTTTGGAATAACCGGTTTTTTAAGCGCGAAAAAAAGCGGCTTCCGAAGAAGCCGCATAGAAACTGATCCGAGATGAGATCACTAACTTCGAGGATGTCCCGCTGGATTCGGACTACCTGTCCAGCAACACAAAAACCGGTGCACTACGACTGCGCTTCGAGCGTGTTCGCTAATTTCAGTGCGTCTTTAAAACTTCAGTGCGTCTTTGATTACTATAGCCCGTAGAAAAAAACAGGCTCGCGCCCGCTGCTATTAATTTGCTTGGGTTGCGGCGTCCAACCACATTCCTTGGAATAAGACCGCAAACCGCCCCGTTTTATTCCGCGGAAAGCGTGACCGCTATCTCAAATTTTCAGTTTATTGATAACGGGGTCGCGCGGCCCCCCGGATTCTTATCGCGAAATATTCCACACGCGGCGGTCAGTAGGGACCGCGGATATGCGCTTTCACCCGGTTCTGATAAAACTGTGCCAATTGCTGGTGAAAATCTTCACCCAGCGGCTCCAGTTCACTGGCAGAGGCGTTCATTTTTACCTGATCAGTGGAGCTCGCCCCCGCGATGACGGTACTCACCGCATCATGGTCAAGTATCCAGCGCATTGCCATTTGCGCCATGCTTAGCCCCTGGGGCAGCCATTGCCTGAGTTCTTCCGTCAAGTCGACGCCTTTTTCGAAGGGCAGCCCGGCGAAGGTTTCGCCCACGTTGAACGCCTCACCATTGCGGTTATAGCGGCGGTGATCGCGCTCGCTGAACTGGGTGTCCTTTTGGAACTTGCCGCTCAACAGCCCGCTGGCCAGGGGCAAACGCACGATGATGCCAATGTTCTTTTGCTGAGCAACCGGAAAAAGCTCCTGGATCATTTTTTGTCGGAAAATGTTGAAGATGACCTGCAAGGTGGCCAGGTCATCCTGCTCTGTGCAGATCAACGCTTCTTCGACGGTTTCCACGCTCGCGCCGAAATGGTCGATATGCTGCTCCTGCTGCACCGTGCGCAGCCAGTCGAACACCTCACCCCGCACCAGCAGATCCCTGGGCACGCAGTGCAGCTGCAACAGATCGATCCGGTCTCGCTGCAGCCGGTCCTGTGCCCGCCGAATGGCATCGCGCAGGTTCACCAGGGAGTACTTGTCCGGCCAGGTATCGGGGCCACGGCCGTATTTGGTGGCGATCCGGATTTCCCGATGGTGCTGCAGGTGGGCACCCAGCAGACGCTCGCTGCGGCCCGCGCCGTAGACGTCCGCCGTATCGAAAAAGTCGATCGCTGACGTCATCGCCGTATTGATGATATCTGCCACGGCGGTTTCCGTGACCGGTCCGAAATCGCCGCCGAACTGCCAGCAGCCGAGACCGACTTCACTGATCCTCAGGCCTGTTTTGCCGAGTGTACGCTGTTGCATTTGTTTACCCCTTAATTGGAAATTGGCCACCGGCGCGCCACAATCGACAGCGCCACGTCCCGTTTTACTGACACTGAATGCCGGCCTTGTCGCCCAGACCGGGCTCGACTGCAACATTCGCCAGATCCAGCTCCACGTCGCCGGTGGCGGTCATAGCAAAGCCCACCGATATCTCTTCAAACGCAACGGACTGGTCCGCGAAGCATTTCAGCGAAATGGACTGGCGGTTCCATTCATTAAGGGGCGACGTATTGATCAGCGTTGTCATATCCACGCGGCCCACCTTGGGGGGCGAACACGAGCCGCCGCCACACCCCATACCCACGGATACCGTTCCGGTCGCACGAGTGTGAGGGCGGATGTCGAAGGACAGGGCGCCGTTTTCCTCGACGATTCCGGCGATGTTACGCGAAGAATTAATGATAGCCAGAATCAGATGCGTCTGATCGTCACCCTCCTCCCATTTCGCCCTCACGGCATCACCCTGGGTCTCCTTGTCGGCTTCTGACACGATCAGCGGTCCCGATTCCAGAACACCCGAGTGGTACCGGATCAACTTCTGATCGGATGAGAAGATGTACATCCCCCAGGGCTCCTGAACCTGGCCATCGTAGATGATCTCCAGCAAGTCCTGCTGACTCTCATCCAGCTGGTAAGTGGTATCCAGAGTACTGACCTGGACCGTGTCGCCATAGGTCAGGCCGTAGCCGAAGGGGAATAGCGGTGCGTAGTCCTTGTCGCCAGCGTTGACCGCTGTCTGGCCTGGCTCCGCCGGCCAGGAATAAGCCAGCTTGCCGGTGAAGCTGAATGGCATATTGCCATCACGATCCTTGAACAGCAGGTCTGTTACACCGGCACCCTCAGTACCGGGCAGCCAGGCCGCGACAAATGCGTCCGAAGCATTCAATTCGGGATTGACCCACAGCGGCCGACCCGACATGAAGACCGAAACGGTTTTGATTCCCTGTTGCTGCAGCGTGGCAAGGATTTTTGCATCCGTCTGCTCCTGCAGTTGATAGCCGACATGACGCCGGTCACCCTGCCATTCGGCATAGGGCGCCTCGCCGTAAACAGCAATCGCCACATCCGGCTGGGTGCGGAATTTACCATCCGGCGCGTACTCGACCTGACCGCCCGCCGCTTCCACGACTGTCCGGATCGCCTGCAATATGGACGTGCCCTTCGGGAAATCCGCGTTGGTGTTATCGGTGCCCTGCCAGGAAATGGTCCAGCCGCCATTTTGCATGGCGATATTGTCCGCACCCTCTCCGGTCACCAGCACCCGTAGTCTGGGGTTGAGGGGCAGGAGGTTGTCGTTGTTCTTGAGAAGTACCAGGGATTCACGCACGGCCTGCCGGGCAAGCTGGCGGTGGGCATCGGAGGCGAGCAGATCGGCGCGGTTGGCAAACTGGCGCGCCGAGGGTTTGTCCGAATCCATGATGCCGGCCCGGAACTTGGACCGCAGAATCCGGCGCACCGCATCGTCGATGCGGGCCAGTGGAATCCGCCCCTGCTCCACGTCCGCAACCGTGTTGTCGATGAACTCTTTCCAGTCGTAGGGCACCATCAGCATGTCAACGCCCGCATTGATCGCCGCAGGGCAATGGGTGTTGGTGCAACCTTCCACCAGGCCGTGGGAGTTCCAGTCTCCCACCACAAACCCGTCGAACCCGAGACGCCCCTTGAGAATGTCGCGGATCAGGTATTTTTCGCCATGCATCCGGGTCCCCTGCCAGCTGCTGTGGGACACCATGACGCTCAGCACACCCTCTCGCAGGGCGGCAAAATAAGGTGCGGCATGCAGGCGGATCAGCTCCTCTTCGCTGGAGCGATTGTTGCCCCGGTCAATGCCGTTTTCCGTCCCGCCGTCGGCAATGTAGTGCTTGGCGGTGGCCATGATGCGATCCGGTCCCATAAAAGTGCCGCCGGCAAGACTTCCCTGAAACCCCCGTACTGCCGCCGCCCCCAAACTGGACACCAGCTGGGGATCCTCGGAGAAACCTTCATAGCTGCGACCCCAGCGATCATCCCGCACCACCGAGAGGGATGGCGCGAAAGTCCAGTCCATGCCGGTTGCCAGCACCTGCAGGGCCGTCACTGCGGCGATCTTTTCCACCAGTTCCGCATTGCCGGTTGCGCCCAGCCCCACATGGTGGGGGAAGGTCGTCGCGCCCTTGATCTTGTTGTGTCCGTGAACCGCATCGATGCCCCAGATAATCGGGATGGCGAGGCCGCCGTGGGAGGTGTCCTTCGCGGCGTTGTAATATTCATCCAGGGCGTCGACCCAGGCTTCGGCCGTCGCGTTCTTGTCATTGTTCAGGAGCCCGCCGCCGCCCGTGAGCACCGACCCGAGCCGGTATTTCCTGACGTCTTCCGGTGTCGTGCGGCTCATTTCCCCCTGCACCATCTGGCCGACTTTTTCGGTCAGTGACATCTGCGCCAGCAAGGCATCCACCTTGACGTTGATGGCGGCGGTTTCCGACGGATCAAAAGCGGACTCCATCTGCGGCCAGATTTTAGGCGCGCGTTTTTCTGTTGCGTTGCGAGCCGTGTCGTGAGTGGCACATGAGGAAATCAATAAGCCGATACCGAGCCATTGGAGGCTGGACAGAGAAGTCTTTTTCAAGATCACTATGCTGGTCCTAATTCAAATTATTATATTGGCGCCCCGCCCACTACGGCTTGTTTCCGCTCGGAACAATCGGACTCCGGTTGAGGATTGCGCATTGTATCCAGCTGCCCCGGTCTTGGCGAATCCGGCAACGGGACGCCCGCCCGCGGACAGCTCAACGAGGTTCACCCGTTAAACACCGGGCCGCATTCAGGAAATTCAAAGCACAGGAGAAGTTGCAAAAAAGCACAAGCTCAAAGCACAGGAGCGATTGAAATGCGGGAGTGGAGCACTCCCGCGGCATGCACCGCGGGAGTTTGAGAAGACCTTAGGGCGCGGCGATTACGCTGACTTCATCCAGCAAAATGCCCACCGGATCAGCCGGTCCGTCAAAATACAGCGACACTTCGGTCAGCTCACAGCTCGGCAAAGTCAGGCTGCCGACCACTTCGGTCCAGGCAGTACTGTTCACCGTGTTGCCACCCGCCCAGTTGTATGCGCTGGAGCCATCGACGCAGACGGTTTTGACCGTGACGCTGAGGTCAGCCGAAGCCGCACCCGTAATTTTGCTGAAGGCCTGAATGTCATAGGTTGACCCGCCTGCAACCACGGGCAGCAGATTATAGACCGGGCCCTGCCAGTTACCGGTGCGGTTGGAATGATAGACACTTTGGACACCGGCGTAGGCATCGCTGCTCAACGAAAGCGCGCCACCCCAGGCAGTCCACCCGGTCAGCCCGCTTTCGAAGCCGGGATTTGTCACCAGATTGACCGGCCCGTCATTGACTTCGCCGACCACGATCACATCATCAAGGTACACATCCACCCCGGCGTTGGGGCCGTCAAAGTACAGAGACACTTCGGTGAGCGCGCAGGCCGGCAGCGTGACGCTGCCTTGGAGCTGCTGCCACTCGCTGTCGGTCGCGGTGATCGCATCGGCCTGAAGATAATTTTCCGCGCCGTCGGCACATACCGTCTTGACGGTAATGAACAGGTTGTCTGCCGCAGCACCCGCGATCCGGCCCCAGCCAGTGATGTCATAGGTAGCACCCGGGACAACCTTGTTGAGGATGTTCAATACCGGACCTTGCCATGAACCGCTGCGGTTGGTAAGCACCGCACTGCGCATGCCGGTATGGGCGTGAGTGGTCGAGGAAACCAGGGAGGCGCCACCCCATGCGGTCCAGTCGCCGACACCATTTTCAAAGTCCGCACTGGCGATCAGGTTGGGCTCTGAAGTCGCAAGAACCTGACGGACATAGACGTCATCCATAAAAAAGCTCGCGCCGGCATCAGGACCTTCAAAATACAGGGTCAGTTCATTCAATGGGCAATCGGGAATCGCGACCTTACCACTGATGGTGCGCCAGCCGGTTGCACTGGCCTGGGCGCTGCCGACGCTCAGATACTGTTCGCCTGCCGGGCACACGGCTTTAACGGTGGCGTTAATCTGACTGCGGCCACTTGCCATCCGCACCCACGCCAATATCTGATATTCGGTACCGGGTTCTGCTTCAAGAAGCAGACTGGTCGCCGGCCCCTGCCAGGATGCCGTGCGGGCACTGACGTAGCCGCTCTGGCTGCCGGTGTTGGCCTGAGCCGCAGATGCGGAGACCTGTGCATCGCCAAAACCAAACCAGCCGAATTCATCCAGTTCGAAGTCCGCGTTGGAGACAATATTAGGCCCCAACCCGGTAGCATCCGGTATCAGGGTCAGCGGCCGGGCACTGACCGCGTCCGCCAGCAGCTCGACCTTAGGTGCGGGTCCGTCCAGGTAAATCGCTGCTGCCTCCAGCGTACATTCCGGCAGCGTGAGCGTACCGGCCAGCCGGGTCCACTTGAGTTCTTTCGCGGTCACCTGAGCCAGCTGGACATACTGATCGGCACTGCCTGCACACCGGTAGTGCGCGTTCAACGCCATGTTGTCCTGCTTGCTGCCGCGTATTGCCGCCCAGGCCTCAACGTTGTAAGTCTGACGGGCCTGCATCACCCCCAGCAGATCGTAGATCGGACCGTTCCAGCGGGCTGTGCGGCTGGTGACTTTCAGGGAGCTCTCGCCGTTATGGGAGATTTTGTGGACCCGTTGCAGTTCTCCACCCCAATTGGACCACCCTTCAAGACCGGCTTCCACGTTGCCGTTGGCGATCATGTTGGGGTTGGCGTCCGGCGCGTCGGGCGGTAACGCCATCAGGCCGTCGATCAGGCCGAAATAGGCAGGCTTTTTCTGAAATTGGTCATCGAAGGGCAGCGGATCGTCGGCGCCATAGGTTGCATCGACCCAGGAATACATGTCGGTGAATCCCCAAGTGGTGACGGATTCGCATTTCTGCACATGCATACAGGCGCTGATAATGCGCTGGTAAATCTGCTTCTGGATTGCCATTTTAGTGGCCTGATCCCAGGGCAGGCTGGCAACCCTCACATCCAGTTCGCTGATATTGATATCCAGCCCCAAATCGGCAAACCGCTTGAAGTTCGCGCGGATTTCATCAAAGCCGGGGGCATTGTCAACTGACAGGTGCATCTGGAAGCCGATGCCGTCAATGGGCACGCCTGCAGCTTTCAAGCCTTTGAGCATGTTGTACACGCCGTTCGATTTGGCGTTGATGCCGGCGATGTTGTAATCGTTGTAATAGAGCTTTGATTTTGGATCCAGCGACCGCACCAGCCGGAATGCGTCCGCTATATATTGCGGCCCGAGCTTTTTGTAGAAGATCGAGTTCCGGTAGGAACCATCTTCTTCGATGGCTTCGTTCACCACGTCCCACGCGAAAAGATCGCCGGCGTAATGTTTCACCGTCTTGGTGACATGCGCGTTCAGCATAGAACTTACTTCAGTGGCCGAAAGCTCTTCGGTGATAAAGCTGGGTGCCTGGCTGTGCCATACGAGAGTGTGGCCGCGGAATACCTTGTCGTTGTCTTCGGCGTACTCGAACATCGCGTCATGCGTTGCAAATTCCCAGACCGATGAACCGCCTGGTTGCAATGATTCCCACTTGCCCTCGTTCTCCGGCGTGACGTAGTCGTATTCGGCGTTCAATACCGTCTGATAACCCTCGTCACTGAAAAGCGGCCCCGAGCTGATCGCCGTACCTGCCAGGCGTCGGCTCTTGCGGGCCGCTTCTGCCACCGACGTGACCTGCTGCTTTTTGTAACTGTTAAACAGCGACTTGACGAGGTCTTGGCTGTTGTTGGCTTTCGCTGCCGCGCCTCCGGCATACAAGCCGGTGAGCAGCGCCAAGGCACAGCCAGTTTTTGCATAACGTAAATTCATTCCAGGTATCTCCAGTTGTTTGATGCCCTTCGGGTTTCCGGGTGCTTTCAATCCTGAAACCCCCGGAAGCCGCCTCCCGCTGGACACTCTGAATCCAGCTTGTGGAGCCAAATACTCCAATTGAGGAATTCAAGCCGGTATGCACTCAAAACCCGCACTTTATTCCTACCCATTCGAGACGGCGACAAGATACCACGTTGAATTAGACGTCACGCAACCATTCGTCACCTTTTTAAGCAATATAGTCATTCTTTATAATTGAAGTATATAAGCTGAGCCCGCACCAAATAACTAAATGAACGCAGACAAGCGATGATAATAAAGCATTGGCAGGACGATCACTATTGGTGAGAATGATCACGGGGATGAACAGCGTCATGAAGGGCGACATGTCAAAGGAGGCCCCGGCTGATCCGAGGCTCCCACGGAGGCGCAGGCAGAAGGCAGAAGGCAGAAGGCAGAAGGCAGAAGGCAGAAGGCAGAAGGCAGAAGTGGAGTCTCCGTTCTGCTGCCTTTCTACAGTCAATGGCGAAGCAGTGGACTTCGCTTTTTAATCGCGGATTTTCATGACCAGATCGATCCGGCGGTTTTTGGCGCGACCTGCTTCGGTTTCGTTGTTGGCGATGGGGCGACTCTCGCCGTAACCCTGGGCGACGACGCGCTCATGCTGGGATTCGCGATCCCGCAACAGGCTCACACGGACAGCGGAGGCGCGTTTTTCCGATAGCGCCAGGTTGGTAGAGTTGCTGCCAAACGAGTCGGTGTGGCCTTCGACACTGACGGGGGCGTCCGGGTACTGGTCCATCACCTTTTGCGCCTTGCCCAACAGTACATCGAATCGCGGTTCGACCACGGCACTGCCGGGGCTGAATTGCAGACCGATCAGGCGCACCACAATATCATCGCCGTACTTCAGAACGTCGGCTTCTTCCGGCGTGAACAGCGCCTGGATCTGCTCGAACTTGGCCTTGTGCTGCTCCTGTCTTTCCAGGCGCTCGGACTGCATGCCCAGGCGCAGCTCCATTTCGCCAATCATGCCATTGAGTTTCTCGACTTCCCGCTGGGTTTCCTGAAGTTCCACGGCCGCCGCCTGCAGTCGTTCGATTTCGGTAACCAGAGGTCCTGCAAGGTCCCGGGGATCTTCACCGACCAGCGATACATCCAGCAATTCAGCCAACTGGTTGAAGGGTTTCTCCATATCCAGCACCAGCTCCTCCAGCGACATGTCGCGGTTGGCGACTACTGCCAGCCGCTCGGCGATGACGAAGGCACGGCGCAATTCGCGGGTCGCATCCCGTGCCAGCGAACGCGGTCGATCGACGTCGTAGCGGTCGGCCAGAATCGCCGCTTCGGCATCCCGCAGCAAAGTCTCCGCACGATCCAGAGTCTTGGGCGCACGCCGGCCGATTTTTTCGCGCCTGGCTTTTTCCAGCAGATCATTGCCTTCCTTTAAATAGTTCGCTTTGATCGCTGCCAGTTCGGCATCGTTATACAGCGGCGCGGCTTCTGCAGCCAGCCGGCGGGCGGTAGACTCCTTGCCCTCTTCCAGTTTGAATGCCGCATCCACAAGTATGGTTTCGGCTGCCTGCCATTTTTCCGGGGAGTGCTTTTCGGCATTGGCCTGGATGGCGTTGGTCCTGCCGCGAACGGCATCGGTCATGATGGCCTGGGCATCCGTCGCAATCATGGTGGTCTTTTGCAACTTCCGGTCAGCCTCTGCCATGGCAGTGCGCGCCTGCTCGGTGTCCGCGCCCTTTTCCATGGCGGTTCGCGCGGTGCGGAACACGGCAATGGCGTCTGCATAGGAGGTCGGCGCCAATACATTCGCATACACCGCATTGGCCTCCCTCAGTGAATCATTGGCTTTTCGAAACAGCGCGTCCGTCTCGCCTTCCACCGCTGAAGCCAGCTGCGTCGTCAACATCAGACAAGCCCCAAGCAACGCGCTTTTCCACATGACTAACTTCATTGATCGCACTCTCCAATCCCCAAATTTATGAGTAAATTCCGGCGGTAACGGTAACGGCATCACACTGAAGGCAGGATGAACGGCATCCGGCATAATGCTGCTTTTGATAACCCCCCGGGTAGCACCGGAATCGCTATCTACGTTATTTGGGCGCGATGAGTGCATCCCGCTGGAATTTCCGTAGGCGACTTTGCAACACTCTTGGCAATTCCGGATGAAACAGACGACACGCGTCTGCCGGTAAATTGAACTCCCGAGGGAACCGGAGTATAAACCTTGGTATTCCGGCGGCAATCCGTCAGACCCGCGAACCGGACTGCACGAGGTACGCCCGGCGGGGCTCGGGAACCGCCAACACAGGTGTATCAGTTCATGGCGATGAATCAATCCTCCATCATTATTGAATTTCCGGAGAACCCCTCACGTCCCTTCTCTGGCGAGCGCCCGCCCGCAGCGCCACCCCAGCCCCGAACCGTCCATTGCGTCCAGACACTGATGTTCAGCGATGTCGTGGGTTACTCCCGTTTGATGGCCCGCGATGAAGTGACTGCGCTGTGGCTGCTGACTGAATACCGGCACATAGTTACCTCGGGTATTCACAGGCGTCGCGGCAAAGTCGTGGAATATATTGGCGACGCCGTCCTGGCGCGTTTCGCGCAAGCGGAGGACGCCGTCCAGGCAGCGCTGGCCATTCAGGTCGAGATCGACCGCTTCAATCAGCAACTGCGAGGGAAAGGACAAACGCCACGGGGCCCGGACCTTCCGGAGCGGCCAAGATCCTCGAGGAAGGCCGAACTCAAGGTACGGATCGGGGTGCATCAGGGCGTTGTCGGGATTCGCGGAAACACCGTTTTCGGCGATGACGTGAGTATCGTCGCAGAGCTGGAGGCGCTCGCGCTGCCGGGGTCGGTCTGTATGTCGGCGGCGGTTTTCGACACGGTCCAGGATAGTCTCGGCGGGTCGAGCAAATCCCTGGGCGCCCGGCGCGCCGGCGGAAAGGATCGGCGGATACCGGCCTTTCTGGTCCGCCCTTCCCGCATCCGGTGGCCGGACCATCTGCACTACGTCGTCCAGGGGATTTCCCAGCTCTTTCTGAATTCCGGCTATCGCTCCGCCGCCCTCGCGCTGACGCTATTGGCCGTGCTGGCAGGACTCGGTTACTGGTCGAGCCGGCCGTCCACCGCCAATTATGTCGAAGTGGCCGATTTCCGCAACCTGATGGATGGCACCGGCGTGAGCAACTATTTCAGTGTCGGCGTGACTGAAGCCATTCGCGCGCAGCTGTCCGGCGTGCCGCAGCTGTACACGGTGAAGTCGGAACAGGGCGTGTTTGCGCCGGTAAAACTTGAGGGCACCATCCAGCAGACGGGCGATCACCTGCGGATTTCTTACACGCTGGTGCGCCGCAAGGACGGCGTCCAGATCGGTGGCGGCAAGCTCGATGGTGCCACCCGGGACATATTTTTGCTGCAGGACCGGGTGACCGCCGACATTGCCCAGCTGCTGGCGGAAGAGTTCGATCTGCCGGCGGTACGACCGGCGCCGCTGACTCTGACGGCCAATGTCTCCGCCTATGACTTCTATCTGCAGGGTCGCGGCGCTTTACAGCAACCGCTCGCCCATGAGCCCCTGGATATTGCCCTGAACAATTTCAGCACCGCGCTGGTGTTCGACAATGACTTTGCGCTGGCCAATGTGGGCATATGTCAGACCTATGCCGGCAAATTCCAATTGACCGGGTCCAGTGAATGGCTGGGCCTCGCCCACCCGTATTGCGCCACCGCCCAGCGGCAAAGCGCCAGCAACCCGGTCACCCTCGAAGCGCTGGGCACCATCTACCGGGACACCGGGGATTACGACAATGCCTTCGCGCTGCTGCATGAATCCATCGACGCCGATTCCACCCGCGCCTCTGCGTATATTGCGCTGGCGCGCCTGTACAGCCTGAACAATCAGGACGAAGCCGCGGAGGCGACGTTCAAGATCGCCGCCCGCAAAGATCCGTTCAACTGGATGGCCCACCAGGAATATGGCGCATTTCTGTCCAATAGCGGCCGTCACCGCGAGGCGGTCAACGAATTCGCGAAGGTTCTGGAGCTCACGCCGGACAATGTCGCCGCGCACAACGGCACTGGGGCAGCCCACCTTTATCTGGGTGAATTCGCGGAAGCAGCGGCCGCGTTCGCCCGCTCGGTGGACCTGGTTCCCCGCGCTTCAACCTATTCCAACAGCGGCGTGATGCATTTCTTCGCGGGCGACTATCGGCGCGCCAGCCAGATGTTTGCCAAAGCGGTGGCCATGGAACCCGACAACTACCGCTGGCTGACCAACCATGCCGATGCACTGCGGCAACTGCGGGGTCGCGGCGATGAGGCGCGCAACCTCTATGCCCGGGCGATTGCCTCCGCGAGCGTCGCTCTGGAAGCCAACCCCAAAGATGTCGTAGCGCTGCGGCATCTGGCCATCTGCCATTTTTTTCTGGAAGAGTATGAAGCGGCGAATCTGTATCTGGACCGGGCCTTGACCATCGATCCGGACAATATCAACTCCCGCTACCAGGCCCTGCGCATCATGGCGCTCACCGGCAACATCCGGGAAGCCATTGCGCACTCCCATCAACTTATACACATGGGGTATTCCAAAGAGCTGATTGAGTCGGACCCGGATCTGGCAAATCTCTATACCCAACGAGATATCAACGTGGCCGATATTCAGCCGTGATCTTCGGCGAGATTTTTCCCGACGACACGCCCCGCAATGATTAACCGGAAAACTTCTGTAACTTTTTTAACAGAAAGGCGTCGCATAGTTCAGTAGCCTTCCTTCTGCCGACTGCGGCAGGGCCGGTCACTATGCCGGCCCGACGGCTCACCTTTATTGATTAAATGCCAAAAAAAGGAGCTTTCCATGGAACATGTCCATCCTGTAAAACATCCCCATCCAGCAGATCATCGAGGCAAAACTGCACGTGGCATCCAGTTTGTCCGCGTCTCCACCGGGTGCGACGGCATGCCCCAGGTCGACACCGAAGCCATTCGCCTGAAGGCGGGCGACACGTTGAAATTCGTGGGCGACTCTGAATTCAGTATCCGTTTTCCCCATGGTTCACCGCGCTGCGACAAATTGCTGAACAGCCGGCGCCGCGCCGTCAGCATCAAGATTCCCGATACCATCTGCAACTGTGACGACGGCACCGAGAAAACCCGCTCCTACAAATACGACGTCATCATCGGAGATCGGGTTCTTGATCCCGAAATTGTTATAGAACCCAGATAAGCGCTTCTCTCCCGTGGATCCTGCGACTACGCGCGCAGGATGACGGGTTAACGGGGTGCAGGATGACGGGTTAACGGGGGTGCAGCAAGGTCAGGAGCACACCAGGGTCTGTATGAAAAGTCGTCAAGCGAAGGACTTTTCTTACAGAGCCTAAAACACTTCCAGCACCTCGTACCCCGCCCCACTTAATGAAGTGACAAATTTTTCCACGGGAGTTGTGCTGACGACGTGGATGTTGGAGTGATCCGGATCGGTCCGCACGTGACAGTGGATATCCACCTTTCGCATGACCGCTTCCATCCTGGCAAAATCTTCTTCGTCATAGGATTGAGGAATCCGTAACGTGTGCTCGTTGGCGTCGCGCGTTCCTGTCGCCCAAAACGCGTCGACGGTGCGCTGGACCGGATTTTCCCGCTGTGAACCTCGACTGTTATTCATCAGGATCTCCTGCTTCGGTGTTGGCGAATTGAGTACCGCTTTGGAAGTACTTTGGTCTGCATTTACCGTGCCCAGACGGCATTTATTGCGCTTTGGGAGCTACTCCTTTCCTCCGTCACCAATGAGTTCGAACGCGCGAACCCTCTCATGCGGTCCGGATTGTTGAACACGCCAACAATATTCTTGCAATCACCGCCCGCGCGAAACTGCTCTAAACTTAGCAAGATTCCAATAAAAAGCCGCCGCGCATGCCAACCGAGCGTATTCGTCCAGATTATTTCGATTTTCACGCGCCGCTGGCGATCCTGGCAGCGGGAATTGTCGCGACCCTGGTCCTGTTTACTTATGGAATTCACATCACTGCTGACCTGCCCGCACCCGTCAGGCACCTGCCCTGGATTCAGCTGGTGCTCTGCTCACTGTTCACTGTGGCCCTCGGATATGGATCCTTTCAATCAATCCGGACCCAACAACGGATCCGGAACGAGGTGGCACAGAAGATCCGGCAGATGGAGGAAAACCGGCGCCGGCTGGAGCGCCGGGAAGAACGCTACCGGCTGGCCGTAGAATCATCAAACTCCGGCTTCTGGGTCTGGGATGTCCCCGCCAATGATCTTTACTGGTCACCAAAACTCAATGAATTGCTCGGCATCCCCACGAGTCATCAGCCGACATTCACGGAGTTTCTTTCACTGGTGCATCCCGACGACGGCAAGGCCATGCTTGATGCCATCGACACCAGTCTCAAGCGCAACGAACCCTACCATATTGAATACCGTGTCCGGCACGCTGCGGACCGCTATATCTGGCTGCACGCCAAGGGCAAAACCGTCAGCGACGAGTTGGGCAATGCCACCAAACTTGCCGGCTCGGTGGACGATATCTCGGACCGGAAAAAATTCGAGGAGAAACTGGCCGATGCGCTGAATTTCCAGAAGCTGGTTTTTGACGAGATTCCGGCGCTGATTTATGTCCGCGATGCCAACCTGGAACTGGTCGAGTGCAACGTCTCTTTCAAGGACCTCTATCCCGGCAGCGGCGCCAGTTACCGGGTCACAACCGCGTCCAGCCGCGAACAGCTCGCCTCCACCAGCCATCTGGAACAGGACCGCCTCGCCATTGAACAGGGTTACTCGCGGGTTGAGGAATCCTTCGACCGGGAAAACGGCCGCCGACTCGTTCTCGATACCCAGCGGCGCAGGTTTTACAACGAACGAGGCGAAATCTTCCTGTTGGGCGTGGCCACTGACATGACGGAAAAAGAATTGCTGGTCAAGAAACTTACCGATTCCAATGAAGAGCTGCACCGCTTCGCCTACATCTGCTCTCACGACCTGCAGGAACCCCTGCGGATGATGCACAGCTTTTCGGAAAAGCTGGAGCAGCACCTGCAACTTGCCGCCGCCGATGAAAAGGCGGCCCGTTATCTCAAATATATTGTGGACGGCGCCAACCGGGCCCAGGCATTGATCCGGGACATTCTTGATTATTCCCGCCTCGACACCACTTTGCTCAAACCGGAATCGGTAAACCTGAACGAGTTGGTGGACCTGGTGCGGGAAAACCTGCGGGCGAACCCCGGCTACGAGGGTGCCGACGTGACACACTCGGACCTGCCCACCGTGCTTGCCCATCGCACACAGATGTACCAGCTGCTGGTTAACCTGATCACCAACGGCTTGAAGTATCAGCGCGACGATTGCCAGGCACGGACCTGGGTCAACGCAGAAGATCTTGCGGGGCACTGGAAAATCTCGGTAAGCGATAACGGCATAGGTATCGATGCCCGTCATCACAAAAAGATATTTGAAGTTTTCAAGCGTCTGCATCGTAATGAGGAATATTCCGGAACCGGTATCGGGCTGGCAATTTGCAAGAAAATCGTGGAGCGTCACGGAGGCGAAATCTGGGTGGAATCCGAGCCGGGCAAAGGGTCGTCGTTTTTCTTCACAATTCCAAAAATTCAGACGGGACAGATATTGCAATGAACACACCTGTGTGGCCACGCGTTCTGTTGATCGATGACAACGAAGGAGATATCGAACTGACCCGCGACGCGTTTGAAGAAGCGCGCATTGAAGGAACCCTGGACGTCTCCCTGGACGGCCGGGAGGCCCTGACCTGGCTCACAGAGCATTGCCGGGCAAATCCCGGTGCCCGTCCTCACGTTATCCTCCTGGATCTGAACATGCCGGACATGGATGGTCGTGAATTTCTCGCGGAGCTTCACCAGACGGCCTTTGCGGATATTCCGGTGGTGATACTCACCGGTTCGCCATCCGACCGGGATATCCTCACCAAATACGACCTGTGCGCCTGCGACTATCTGATCAAGCCCGTCCAGGCTACAGACGTCAAGGCACTCATCCCGTGGATTCTGGAACGCACCCCCATCACCTACTGAGTATCAAGATGAGCCACGCCCGCCCCGATTCGCCGGAATCTTCCGCCAGTTCCGACCCCTACCAGAGCTTGCTCCAGGAGTATGAGGAATTCGTGTACGTGGTATCCCACGATCTGCGGGCCCCGCTGCGGCACATTGAGGGATTCTCCAGAATACTGCTCAAACGCCACGAAGAAACCTTCGACGAGAAGTCCCGGCGCGATTTCAATTTTGTGATCGACGGCGTTGAGCGCTGCAAAGCGATACTTGATGCGCTGCAATCTCTGGCTCTGCTCAAACCCGCTGGCGTGCTGCCAGTGGATGCCACTGCGGTGGTGACCAAAGCGCTGGGGGAGCTGCAGCCCCTGATTGATATTTCCGGCGCATTGATTCGTTATGAATCGCTGCCGGATCTGAGGGGCGACGAAGGGCTGTTTATTACTCTGTTCAGAGAGGTACTGGAAAATGCGCTCCAGTACCGCCGCCCCGATCAGGCTCCGGTCATTCTCGTCACCGCTACCCGGCTGCCCGACAGCACCCGCTTTTGCGTGACGGACAATGGCGCCGGCATCGCCACTTCTCATCTGGAGAACGTCTTCAAGGTTTTTCATCGAGGCGGTCGCCGGGACGGTGCGCCCGGCAAGGGGCTGGGGCTGACGCGGGCGCGCCGCATTGTGCAGCTGTACGGCGGTCGGATCTGGATCGAAACCACCGGCCCTACGGGCACAACCCTGTGTTTCACCGTTGGAATGCCCTGGCAGCGGTGAATTGCGGCACGGTTCGTGCAATTTTTGAGACCAATTTACAAGCAGAAGCGTACTCGTGGTATTTGTCTTCAAATGCCCTTTCATGAATCGATGTCATGCCGCCGATAGAAATCAGGAATGTCTAATGGCTGTTACCAACACCTTATTGATTATCGACGATGATATTGCTGATTTCGTTCTCTATCAGCACATGCTGGACGAAGTCACCCACGGTTTTGACGACATCGTTCACGTGGAATCCCTGGACGCCGCCCACGAATATCTGCGCAATACCACGCCGGCCTGCTGTCTGCTGGACTACCGCTTTCCCGACGGGTCCGCCAAAAGCCTGCTGGAGCGCCTGCAGCGCCAGCATGAGCTTTTTCCCTGCCCCATTGTGATCATTACCAGCCAGGAGGATACAAAAACTGCGGTTGAGCTGTTGCACCTCGGCGCCCAGGATTACCTGGTCAAGCAGGACATCACGGCGGTGGAGCTGCAACGTGCCATCGAACACGCCATCAAGACCTGGAGCCTGCAAAAGCAGCTGAATCACCTGGCTCTGCACGACCCCCTGACCGGCCTTGTCAACCGCAAGCTGTTCGTCGATCGCCTGTCGCGCCTGTTCAATGAATATGACCGCTACCAGCACGGCTTTTCCCTGGTTTACATTGACCTGGATCGCTTCAAACCCATTAATGACACTTACGGCCATGAAGCCGGCGACTTCCTGCTGAAAAAAGTCGCGCAGTTCATTCATGAAGTGGTCCGGAATACCGATACGGCAGCGCGGCTTGGGGGCGACGAATTTGCCGTGATCCTGCCGGAAATCAGCGAAGCCAAAGCGTTTCACGTCGCCCATAAACTGGTGCAGAACCTCACCCGCACCCTCAGCTGGCGCGGCCATTCCATCACCATATCGCCCTCTCTCGGCCTTACCTGCTATCCCAGCAAGGCCACCAACGTGCACGAATTCATGCGCGAAGCCGATATGGCCCTCTATCGCGCCAAGGAAAGCGGTCGTGGCCGTTACGCGTTTTTCAATGACAGCCTGGATCAGGAACTGCGCGAGCACGAGCATCTCGGTTCGGTCCTGCCCCGGGCCCTGGTACGCAACAAGCTGCAGCTGGTGTATCAGCCAATATTCGATCTCGCCCAGGGGAACTGGGTGTCCTCCGAAGCTTTGGTCCGCTGGCATCATGAAGGCACAGATGTACCGCCGCGGCGCATTATTGATCTGATCACCGAGAAGCGCCTCGCAGTCTATTTCCATTCGTGGCTGTTCGAGTGCTGCACGCAGCAATTGCACGATTGGCAGACCCAGGTGCCGGACGTGGGCATGGCAGTGAACGTCATGCCGGAAATTCTCCATGACACGCGCATCATGCAGACCCTGCTGGACTCCCTCAGCGCCCGCAACATCGCCCCCGGACGGCTGACGCTGGAAATGTCCGAATCGGACATCATGCGCTATCCCGAGCAATCCGCAGAAGTACTCACCGAGCTGCGTCGCCAGGGATTTCGCATCGCGATTGATGATTTCGGTTCCAGCTACAGCTCAATGGAATACCTCTCCAGGCTGCCCGCCGACATACTGAAGATTGATCAGAAGTTTTTCGCGATGCAAAAACACGCCGGCAATGACACCAACGAGCGTGCGGAGGGATCCACCCATCAACGCCTGATTGTGGCGGCGACGGCTCTGGGTCACAGCCTCGCCATGCACATATCGGCCGAAGGGCTGGAAAGCGAGGAAGCCGTACAGCTCGCCCGGCGCACCGGTTGTGATTACGGCCAGGGGTATTGGCTGGGCATCGCGCAGCCGGCAGACACCTTGCTGGAATCTTTCCACGCGCAACAATTCCGCAGCGGCACCAACGGGTCCTGACGCAGGCAGAGACGACCGCTGCTCCAGACTTCAGGTCAATTTGCTCCACATGCGTTTGGTGATGGATTGACGCAGATCGAAATAGCCTTCCCAGGGATCGTCCTGCAGGACTGCCAAACGGCGGTCAATGGTGCGTAACGTGAATGCCTGGGAGGACTTGAGGGAGTCCAGCTCCTGCCAGCTCAACGGCATCGCCACGGGGGCGTCGTTGCGGCTGCGGGTGGAGAAGCTGCATACACTGGTTGAACCGCGCCCGTTGCGCAGGTAATCAATGAAGATTTTGTTTTTGCGTCGGGCCTTGCTGGCCGTGGCGACATAGCGCTCGGGGTGCTGAGCGACCGCGAACTCCGCCACCGCCTTGCAGAACGCCTTGGCGTCATCCCATTCCTGGCGGCGGGCGACCGGCACCACCAGATGCAGACCCTTGCCGCCAGTGGTTCGCAGAAAACTGTCCAGTCCCAGATCATCCAGCAGTTCCCGCAGGTACAGGGCGCTGTCCTTTACTTCGCTCCAGGGCAGGCCGGTGTCCGGGTCGAGGTCGAACACCAGCATGTCCGGCTTTTCCAACTGCTTGATACTGCTGCCCCAGGCGTGAATTTCCAGCGTGCCCATCTGCACCAGTTCAATCAAACCCGTTACGTCGTCCACATAGGCGTAGGTGCCGCTGCCGGACTTCTCGGGGATTTCGATCAACCTGACGGCCTCGCCGAAACCATTGCCCGGATGCTTCTGGAAAAAGCAGTGCCCGGTGTGCCCGTGCGGGCAACGCACCAACGACAGCGGGCGCCCGGCTACATATGGCAGCATGTGCTGTGCTACTTTCACATAGTATTCCGCCAGTTCCTGCTTGGTGATGCCGGCCTGGGGATAGAGAACCTTCTCCGGGTGTGAAACCGGAATCGGTGTAGCGGCAACCCCTGGCTCCGCAGCTTGTGCCTTGCGAACCGCAGTCGGCACTTCCCGCACAACGTCGCGCGCCGCCTTGTCACGCCGCAAACCCAGAAATACCGGATGCCGTAGCCGGTTCGCCGCCGTCCATTCGGTGAATTCAATTTCGGCCACCAGCACCGGCTTCACCCAGAGCGCACTCTTCTCCGAAATGGCTTCAGCCAGAGGCGTACGCTGGCGCCGCAGGGACTCCAGCGTTTCACGCAGGGACAGCAGGGTCTGGTTATCAAAACCGGTACCCACCTTGCCGGCATAGTGCAGCTTGCCATCTTCGTGGTACCCCAGCAGCAATGCACCGAAACCCTGGCGGCTGCCGGTTCCGGGCGTAAAGCCGACCACCACAAATTCCTGCCGATGGTTGCATTTGATCTTCAGCCAGTGGCGGCTGCGCGCGGAGGTATAGCGACCATTGGCGTCTTTGCTGATGACGCCCTCCAGCCCATGCTCACACGCTTGCTGCAAAACCTCTTCTCCATGACCTTCGATATGTGCGCTGTAGCGCACCAGGGGGCTACCGATCAGGCGGACCACAGTCTCCAGGAACTGTTTGCGGTCTTTCTGAGGCAACTGACGGAGGTCGTAGCCGTTGAAATGGATCAGGTCGAAAAGATAAAGAATCAGACCTCGGGTCGACTCTGCCTGAAGAGCCTGTTGCAGTCCCTCGAAACGGGACACCCCTTCGCGGTCGAGATACACCAGCTCCCCGTCCAGCACACAGGGGGGCAAGGATTCAAACACCGCCGCCAGGTCGACAAACTTTTGCGTCCAGTCCTTGTGGTTGCGGGTGAGCAGCCGGGTGTTGCGCGCTTTATGCACGAGCAGGCGGTAGCCGTCGTACTTGATCTCGTGCAGCCACTCGGCTCCCTCCGGCACCGCCTGCACCAGGGTCGCGAGTTGCGGTTTCACAGCCTCCGGCAGGGAGCCTCTGGATGCCTGGGGGTGCTTCCGAAGCTGGCGGGTCAGGTCCCCCGTTTTGTCTTTAAGGGTGCTGACCGCCTTCTTCCCGGTTCCGGATGCCTTTTTTGCGGGCGATTGACTCTTGCTTCCGGAATCCTTCCCGAGAACCGCCCCTTCCCGCGCAATCGTCGCCATGGCCCGACGACTGGCGACACTGCGTTCAAAGCGCGCAGTGACATCTTCGTCGCTGGCAAAGCGATCGTCCCGCTTGATCAGCAACCATTCCTTGCCGGTCGTCTTGCGGCCGTGCATCCGCACCAGCGACCACTGCCCTTTTAACCGCTTACCGTGGAGAGCGAAATCGAGCTTGCCACGGGCGAGGGCCTGGGCCTCGTCGCCCTCCGGTTCCCACTGTCCTGTGTCCCACAGCATCACCGTTCCCGCCCCGTATCCCGGCGCAGGAATGATACCTTCGAAGCCGCCGTAATCGAGGGGGTGATCTTCGGTTTGCATAGCCAGTCGCTTGTCACCGGGATCCAGGCTCGGTCCTTTGGGTACCGCCCAACTCTTCAGGACGCCGTCAACTTCCAGCCGGAAATCGTAATGCAGATGGCTCGCCTCATGTTTCTGGATGACATAGGCATGACCCGCTTCCTGACGCTCGGGTTTTTCCCCTCGGGGTTCAGGTGTCAGGTTGAAATCGCGCTTCTTGTTGTAGACGTCGAGACTCATGGAGCACCCCTTGTTGCCAGACCCGTCGGCTCTGACAGCAGCAGTGCAATTATTGAACCGACAGCCTGAATTGCGACCAATGTGTGTGTCGGGTCATGGATGCGTCAGCGGGTGTAATTCTTACAACAAACCGCGCCAGATCTTCATGAATGCGGCGGTGGGGACGTGAGAAATTAACGGGACAGCACTTCGGGACGCACCCGAAGTGCTTCTGGACGCGGTCGGAATCGACTAAGCGCGTCCTTGGAGGGTACTGCTGGACCGTAGATTTTCTTTGGCCGCCTGAGCCCCTGCCTTACCTGCCTGAGCCAGATCGTTAACGGAAGACTCCATCAGCGCTTTCGCCTTGTCCGTCAGCTTCTCACCTTTTTCACCCAGCAACCGCTTCTCGGCATCGGTCTCCGGCAACGCGGCGCCGATCAAGGCCCCGACCGCCAGTGCAGCGGCGCCTATTGCCAAAGGATTGGTTTCGAAGAAGTCGCGGGCTCCATGGGAGGCGTGTTGCCACTGCCGCCGGCTGCGCTCCCGGACCTGGCGTGCCGAGCGCCGGGCATCGTCGGACAGATGCCGAGCCTTATCACCGGCCCGATGCAGAGACTCACTGGCCCCGGCTTTTGCCGATCTTGCCTTGCCGCCCAAATCAGCTTTCATGTCCTTGATTTTCTGGCCAGTTTTGTCGGTTGTGCTTGGCGACGATGCGGACGCGGGCGACGAACGCGTGCTGGTAACACTGCCGAACTCACTGTCCCGAAAGGCATCGTCCCCATACAGCGGATCAAATTCGTCCTCGAAGGCATCGTCGTAGGCCGGATCCACCCCGTAGCTCGCACGGGCGGGATAGTCGCTGGGATAGTCGCTGGCAAAGTCGCTGCCTTCTCGATACCAAGCGTCTTCCCGGTAATCATCACGATTGCGCGCCAGCGCCATCCAGGCAACGCCAACGGCGGTCATGATAACCGGCACCGGGTTATTGGAGACCGTCTGCACCAGGTTGTCTGAGAAAGTACCACCATTGCGACGGGCGTAACTCCACACCTGATCAAATATCTGGCCGGGAGACAGTTTGTCCTCAAGTGCACTGATCGTCTGCCTCAAATGGCTTCTGTCCTGGTCGATCTCCCTTTCTATGTCATCGATACGGTCGTTCGAATGGTCATCGCTACTCATGACAAGGCTCCTTTAGCAGTGTGCTGGGTTTTTCTGACTGAACCGATGGTGCGCTCCGGTCGCAGGGCAGCGGCGTCGAGCTTTTTCTTGCCGGCGCCGAGCATCGCCACACCGATGATGGTTATGGCACCACCGACGATCAGCGCAGCCAGCCACGCATCCATTATGGTGCTCAGACCCAGCACTGCAGCGGCCAGGAGCGTGAGGATCCCGGCGTAAAGCACAAAGGCACCGGTGGCGGCGCTGACGGCACCGTTCTTCATCTCCTTCACGTTTTCATAAACTTCCGTTTTCGCCAGGGTAATTTCTTTGGTGAAAATACTGGTAACGTCGTCCGCCAATTGCCGGATCAGGCCAGTAACGGATGCATCATTCCGCGATTCTCGCGGAGGTGTAGCGGCAGATCTTTCTTCAGTATTCATGACATGAATCTCCTTCATCATTTACAGATTAATGTTTAGAAGCGATCGTTGAGTGATTCGCCAGTCGTGTAACTTTTTGAAGGTCCGTCCAGATCTGGCCGATTGGTCTGAAAATCACTGGAAGACTCGCCCAGCGACGAATCGCGGGACCCGCGACCGTAAGCGGTGCTCTGATCGTACTCAGAGGATATGCCACCGCCATATTCGTTGCGGGTGTCATATCGATTGCCGGCACTGGTCCCGGATTTCGCCAGGCGCGCAATCCCTAATCCGATGGCAACACTGCCTGCGATGAACAGCGCCGGGTTGTCGCGGGCCATCCGTTTGGCATCATTGATCAGTTCATCGGTATTCTTGTTGCGCAGGCTGCTGGCTACATTGCTGACGTAGTGGGCGATATCGGCGACGTAGTGTGAAAGACTTTCATGATGTTCATCCTGCAGGGTACGCGCCGCGGAATCAGCAGCACGGGATAGATCATCCATGGTACTGGCCGCGGTATCCTTGGCTCCGTCCAGCTTTTTCTCCGTTTTTCTTTTGGCTTCCTCTCCCGCCGTTCGAACGGTTTGTGAAATCTGCTCTTTGGACGCTCTCGCATCCTCTTTAAGCCTGGCTTTAAGATCCGGATCGGTACGATCTCCCGCTGCACTACTGGCGGGATTGGACGTGGGATTGTTAATACCAGGGCGATTGCTGCTTTTATCGATGTAAGAATCCATAATTCCTCCGGTCTGAAATCTTTATGAGGCAAT
>CAZJKJ010000008.1:30357-32997 GCA_964546435.1 uncultured Cellvibrionaceae bacterium | reverse complement strand
ACGAACATCTCCTTTTCTTCTTCTTGAACATGGTGCTGGACCATCTCCGACAGTACCTTGGCCCGGCCCGTGAATGCTTCAGAATCCACGTCGGTATTTTCCAGATCAGGAATAACCGTCTCTTCCAGAGCTTTGTGCTCTTCTTTGGCTTCAAAGTACATACCGGCCTCCTCTTTACTGCCCGCTTCTTTGAAAGCCGGATAAAAAATTTCTTCTTCAATCTGGGTGTGAATACGCAACTCATCGGCAATTTTCTGCAAGAGTTCCAAGCGGGTTTTTTTTGCCCTGGAAGTCGTGTCAGCCAGCTGTGCAAGCAGACCGTTTACCTTTTCATGATCCTGTTTGAGCATATCTATCGCGTTTGTAGCCATACCTTGTTCCCCTGACCTGTCTGTGGATATTCACGGTGTCGAACAGACTGAGCAAGCTGCATGCCATTATTCCGAATCTATAAATGTATCTTTCCCGCTAACCCTGTAATCGTAACGCCAGCCTGAAGCCCCCGATAATAGTCATCGGGGTGATTCAACGCGTCAGTCCTGAACCTTCCGATGGTCCGCCCGCTCCCTGCCAGCCGGATGAGGCTTGTCCGAGTCATCGTGAAAGTCATCCCGCTTGACGAGAAATTCAAGCCCCGCGCCGGGGTCTTCTTCACCGCCGACCGATTCACTGGCCGGCGCCGCTGCCTTTGCATCCTTGCGGGTCAGCGTCAAATCCCGTTCCGGGATCTGGGGACCCGCCGCATTATCGGCCGGGATGTGTGGGTGCTGGCTGTCTTCAGTGGGAGTTACCATAGGCGTTTCGGTGGCTCTGGGGGCTTGTGTGGGTTCCGAAGGTTTACGGCTCATAAGTTCCTACCAGCTCGCCCGTTGCGAGTACATGGCCCTCCATCGCTTCCAACAATTCATCACGAGTTAACGGGGCAGTGATGGGCAGTTCGGTATCCAGCGCAAAGATCTGAACATGATAATGGTGGGCCGGATCTCCCGGAGGCGGTTTCGGACCGAAATAGCCGACGGACCCGCGCTCATTGCGACCCTGAAGGGCATCCGGCGGCTGCGGAACCTGAGGGGCTTGCGGTATTCCCTGGGGAATGCGGTTGACCTGCGCGGGAATGTTGTAAATCAGCCAGTGAACAAACGGCGGATTTTCTGCCACGTCAGGATCTTCCATGATCACGGCGTACGACACGGTGCCCTCCGGCCCCGCTGCCCAGCTCAACGGCGGTGAAACATTTTCACCGTATGCCGAGAATATCTGTGGAATCGGCCCGCCCTGCTCAAAGGCCGGTGACACCAGCTGCAAATCCTCGCCGCCACTGTCTGCCAGCGCATTTCTTGCGAGAAGTTCCAGGGTGTCGGCACGGGGACTCACCGATTTGTCCTGCACCCGGATCTGCGCACCGCGGGCATTGGTTGGATGAATATGACGGGGATGTTTGTGGCTGTGCGGCGAGCTACCGGTATAGGCGATACGGTAGATGACGCCGTTGGTGTCATCGGCAACCAGCAAAGCACCGTCCGCAGTCTGGACGAGCCCGGCGAGTCGGCCCTTGTGGCCCCAGCCGCCTTTTACATCCCGCAGGAAGCCGGTAGCGAACGCTTCGAATCCCACCGGGTTATTACCGTCGAAGCGTATCCGCATGACTTCGTAGCCGGACGGTGGCTTGCGGTTCCAGGAACCCCGCATGGCGACAAATGCATCGCCCCGATACTCCTCGGGAAACTGTTCGCCGGTGTAAAACACCATTTGCATGGGCGCGGCGTGAGGGGTGTAGTAGCCAACCGGATCTACACTTTTACGTGCCCAGTCTGCAAGGGAAATATCGCCGGGAGGTTCGTCCTGCGGGTTCGGCTTGCCGTTGTCATAAATGTATGGCCACCCATACTGATTGCCTTTAACGATCCGGTTCAGCTCTTCGTGCTGTTCGTTGTCGCCCAGCCAGTCGATACCATGATCCATCCCGAATAAGTCACCAGAATCCGGATGAAAGGCGAAACCGATGGTATTGCGTAATCCAGACGCAAAAATACTTCGCTGGCTTCCATCCGGGTTCAGCTGCAGCATCGTTGCTGACTCGGGGTTGCTTTCATCACAGGCGTTACAGGTCGAACCCACGGACAGATACAGCCGGTTGTCGGGGCCAATCTTAATGGTGCGGTTGGGATGCTGGCCGCCGTCGGGGAGATCATCCAGTACCCGCTCCAAAGGGGCAAAATCGCCTTTCTCGAGGATACGGGTGCGGTACAGCTCATTGACGGTAACCAGATAAACATCCTTGTCCTTGATCGCTATGCCGTGCATGCCCGGCCGCCGCGCCACGGTTTTCTGCTGATCCGCACGCCCATCTGCATCGGTATCACGCAACATCACCACATCGCCAACCGAACGCCGGGTTACGTAGACCGTCCCGTCGCTGCTGATTGCGAGCATGCGAGGGTTAATCAGATCCTTCGCGAAAACCGATATTTCGAAACCAGGGGGCAGACGAATCTGATCCACTACTTTTTTCACATCCAGTTGACGCGGTTCCAGCACATGCCCAATCACCGTCACATCGGCCGCCTTGGGATCTTCCAGCTGACGGGACACTGAGGCAGGCCCGTGGGGCGGTGAGATGGCGGCCGCTGTACTGCTTGC
>CAZJKJ010000008.1:16312-30257 GCA_964546435.1 uncultured Cellvibrionaceae bacterium | reverse complement strand
GGGACACTGAGGCAGGCCCGTGGGGCGGTGAGATGGCGGCCGCTGTACTGCTTGCCACTACCGCCAAAATTAAGACAAATAGTCGGCTGGTAACCATTAAAGGCATGATGTTCTCCGTCGCTTGGCAGAGGGGGCGGATAGAAGTGGTGCGTGTACGGTCACGTGTCAGGTTTCAACATCTACGGGTTGGCTGTGAGCATGGATCTCCACACGGTAGCGCAGGAGATCTTCCGATTTTCGATTCTGCATTTTCTTTTTTCGAAATCGTGAAAGCAATTGTAAAAACTTCTTAATAACTTTTGATATGAACAGGCTGTTCGATTTATTAACCGGTAAATTAAAGCAAGTAGTGGCTTCGCGTTTTATCCTGCATTTTGAAGCGCCTAAGACCCATTGTCGTTTCCTGTAAACACGCTTTTGACGCTTTATTCTGAGTTTCGGATCCGACTGATTTTATCTGGTCTGATTTATGCAACCTCTCGTCCAAGTGGCTAAAACTGAGTTGCCACCAACGATAAAGTCAGATCTGCCCGCAGTGGCAGCCGTCAAAAATCCCGGAGGCAAATTATGAACAATGATCATTCGAAGGTGCCCGGCACCCCGAATAAATGCAGTCAGTACAATACACTTGCCAAAAGCATTCTGGCGCTCACCGTCAGCGGCCTGATGGCGAACGCCGCCGTTGCGCAGAACGCAGCGGACAGCACACAGGGAAATATCGGCGATACGCTTGCGCCCGAATTCCAGCAGCTGGACCAGAACGGCGACAGCAGGCTGGTATGGAGTGATGTCCAGGCCGCACTGGAGCCTCGGCTCTCTGCTGCCAATATGGATCCCAGAAGCACCTTCGATCAGTATGACGCAGATAATGACGACGCCCTGAGCGAGCAGGAATTTGACAGCCTCATTTCCGCGATCGACGATGCCGAACTGTCTACCCAGGGAACTGCAAGTACCGACTACGGCGCCAGTGACCGCAGCCAGGTCAGTGGCGGCACTGCGTATCCAGCCGACAATGTCGGTACTACCACCGACGAACCATATTCGGCAACGCCCGGCGTAGCGGCTGATACCTCAAATACCGCCAATAGCGCCAATAGCGCCAATAGCGCCACCGACGGCGCCATTGTAACGACCGACCAGAACGCAGGGAGCACAGCAGGGAGTACAGATGCTGCCAGCGATCCGGCGCACTCTCCGGAAGCCTATGAAGAACTGAGTGGCGCTCAGCCGGATACGACCTCTTCCGATCAGGCTGAGGAAAACCTGATCGAGCAGCCCGCCAGCTACGACAGCGCTGATGAAGCATCCGATCAGGCTGCGGATTATGAAGAAGGAACCCCACAGGAAGAACCGGCTCGCTATGAAGGCAGCAGCATTGATAGCACGAATCTCGACAGCTCAGATGTCGACAGGTCGGTTTCCACCACACAAACCGATGTTGCACCAGTCGCTGAACCGGTCGGTAACGGCACTGCGCCGGCGGATTCCGGTGTGGCTGATACCAACTCCACGACCGGGGTCGAAGACACTGTTAATTCGTCGGCCGGGGGGGATTTCACCACTGAACAGCCGGCTTCTTATAATGAATCCGCGGTAACTGGTGCTGATATGTCATCAGATCAAGCACTGGAAGAACCAATCAATCAGTCGCCCGTTTCTCAGGCCAATCTCAGCAGCACACCGGCTGCATTGCGCAGCTTGCCCATCACTGAAATTCAGGAAAAGGCCGTGCGCAATTCCACAGGTGACAAAATTGGCGATGTCGATGAACTGGTGGTTAATCGGGACGACGGCCAGATCGGCTTCGTAGTATCGGCCGGTGGTGTCATGGGCATTGGCAGCAAGAAATTGCTGGCGCCCGTTGAAGAACTGAGCCTGCGCGGTGACGACCTGGTCTGGGACACCGAGAAAAGCAAAAGCGAACTGAAGGACTCGGAGCGCTACAACTCGGATAACTTTGTGGTCATCTCGGATCAGTATCAGACCCTCAACGATCTGAATCAAGGCGGCATCTCTAAGCGTTAAGCATTAATGAGTAAAGACCGGGGAAGGCTTGCCCTTCCCCATTTTGATGCTACGTTCCTGCGTTTCAAATTCTGACCTGCTCGATGTAATGGTGTAAGACAGTATCAATACAAAACCGAATCGCTTACGGGGAGCGCACCGATGTCCGGGACTTCGCAGGATTACAGTGACGAGCAACCTTGGTGGCTGGAAGACGGCGATCACATTTGCAACAGTTGTGGTCACGGATTTCACCAAGAGGCCCTGTGCACCTGCGCCGTCTGTGACAGCCATGTGTGCTGTCACTGCTCGATCGTCTTCCGTGAAAATCGAAACAAACCTTCTGAAACACTTTCCGCGGTTCTGGGTCGAGACTTCCAGCGTCATTGTCCGGCGTGCAGTTCCACTGAGCACAAGCGAGGCGCCAACCCATGACTGCCCGCGCCCTGTGGAAAGGCGTCATTCAGCTGGGGGACTTGAGCATTCCGGTCAAGCTTTACTCGGCGCTGACGGATAAAAACGTCCATTTCCGGTTGCTCCATCGCAAGGACAAGGTACCGGTCAAGCAGATCCTGGTGAACTCCAGAACGGGCAAGGTCGTCCCGTTTGCTCAGGTAAGAAAGGCGTACACCGCAGCCAGCCGTCAACAAGTAATCCTGCAGCCCCATGAACTGGACAATCTGCTTCCGAAGCCTTCCCGCGATATTGAAATCAGCCGCTTTGTTCCGCCTCAGGCGCTGGATTTTCGCTGGTACACACGCCCGTATTATTTAGGACCCGATGGCGATGACGGACACTATTTCTCCTTGATCAAAGCGCTCGGCTCCACCGGAAAAATCGGTATCGCTCACTGGACCATGCGCAACAAGAATTATCATGGTGCCTTGACCTTGTTTGACGATTATCCCGCGCTGCTTGTCATGCATTCAGCGGAGGAAGTGGTTCCCCTGTCCGTGCTCGAAGCACCCGGTGGCAGTCCTCTGAGTGCCAACGAACTGTTGATGGCACGGCAACTGATAACCCTTCTCGACGCGAAATTTGAACCGGAAAAGTTTTCCGATGACTACCGTGAGCGCGTTCTCGAGTTGATCGCCGCCAAGCAGCAAGGCAAGAAAATCAAACTGGTCAAGGCGCCCAAACGGCGGGCAGAACCGGACCTGAGTCAGGCACTTCAGGCGAGCTTGCAGCGCGCCAGATCTTGAGGATTTCCCGTCATGGCCACCCGTGCAATCAAAGATCACCGCGCTTCCGGAAAAAAGCCTCCCCTCCGAAGTTCGAAATCCGGTCGTTCCAAAAGACAGTCGGACGATGATTCCCGGCAATCGGCAAAGAAAATCAAAACGCCAACCGACCGGGCTGCAAGTCACGGGCCTCGCCCACTCTGGACCGGTGTTATTGCCTTCGGACTGGTAAGCATGCCGGTTTCTCTGTACTCGGCGACCCGTCATTGGGGCAGTTCGCTCAAGATGGTCGACGCCTCGGGACAACCGCTAAGTCGTCGGTACCGCTGCGAGAAGCATGACGTAGAGCTTTCCGCCAGCGACATTATCCGCGGCTACGAAATCGATGAAGGTCAGTTCGTCACTCTGGAAGACGACGAACTGCGCGCGCTCGCGCCGGAAAAATCCAGCGAGATTAATCTTCAGAAGTTCATTTCTCTTGATGACATACACCCCATTTATTTTGACAAAAGTTACTTTCTGGTGCCCGATACCGCCGCCGTCCGCGCCTACCGTTTGCTGGCGGAAAGTATGGAGAAGGAGCGTCGCGCCGGGATAGCTACATTTGTTATGCGGGACAAGGAGTACCTGGTGGCAATCATTTCTGAGGCAGGCATTCTGAGCGCTGAAACCCTGCGGTTTCACGATGTAATCCGCACACCGGGAGAAATCGGACTTCCACCCGCTGTCGAGGCGCCGAAGTCCATCGTCAGGAAGCTGGAACACTTGATAAAGAATAAATCTACAGAAGCACTGGACCGCAGCGAGCTGGAAGATCAGCAGACACAGAGACTCAAAGATCTGGCGACCGCGAAGTTAAAGAAGGGTATCGATATCATCAAGCAGAAGCCGCGCACGAAACGCCAGACAGAAATCAGTCGCGGTGATTACGGCAACGACATGGAGGCAGTCGACAAGGTTATCGACCTGATGAAAGTCCTCAAATCCCGGATCGAGAAGGATCCTGAGGGGAAATCTCCGCAAGCACGCAGATCGTTACGACCCCGCCTCCAACAGCGGCTCAGCGCGCTGACGCGTGACGAGCTTTACGAACAGGCCCGCTCCAAAAATATTGAAGGTCGCAGCAAGATGACAAAACAACAACTGATCGATACCTTGTCAGGTTAACCCGTGACATTCCGTTCACGCTCCGACTCATTCATGACATCCAGACGCGGGCTAGCCCTGATGCTGCTGGTTCTTGCGATTGCACTGATCCGCATGGCGCTGCCGCCAGTCAGCACCTGGTATTTGAATAATAAAGTTCTCGCTGATATCGGCGACTATACCGGCCATGTCAACGATGTCGATCTTGCGGTGATCGGCAACAAATACCGGTTTGAAGGTCTTACGATCCGCCGTAAAAGCGCAGACCCCCCCATTCCATTTGTCGATGTAGCTTTGATGGAGTTTCATTTGAGCTGGCGCTCCCTGATGAAAGGCGTGCTGTCCCTTGACGTGATCCTGAAAGATCCCAAGCTGAATTTTGTCGACGCGAAAACGGATGAGAAGAAGCAATCGGGCGCCGGTGGAGACTGGCTGCGGGTAATCGATGAAGCCCTGCCCTTTGACCTCAACCGTCTAGTGATCAACAACGGCGAAATTACCTTCTCCAATCCGGACACCACTCCAAAAGTCGATCTTTACGCGCACCGCCTACACGCCGTAGTAGAGAATCTGACCAACATTGAAGACGAGGGCGGAGAGCGGGTAGCGCGGGCAACACTGACTGGAAAAGTTCTGGATGAAGCCGACCTGTCTGCGAAAGCAGAATTCGATCCGTTCGATTACAACGATTTTCTGTTTGCCGGGCAACTGAGCAACCTCCACCTGACCAGTATCAACGAATTTGCGCGCGCCTATGGAAAGCTGGATTTTGCCAAAGGCCACGGCGACGTTTTCGCAGAAGTGAAAGCGGAAGACAAGCGCCTGACGGGTTACATCAAACCCCTGTTCACGGATGTGGAGATACTCGACTGGGAACAGGATGTTGAGCAACAGAAGAAGAATCCGTTAAAGCTTCTTTGGGAAGGCGCGTTGGGTTTACTTGAAACAATTTTCACGAACGCCGAAACCGACAAGATTGCTACCCAGATCAGTATTGAAGGCGATCTGAGCGATGCATCAATCGATTCCTGGAGTGCCGTGTGGAACATTGTCAAAAATGCCTTCGCGGAAGCGTTTGATGCGCAGTTCGAGAAAATGACGCCGCTGACGGACTGACTTCGCCCGGATTCATGAACCGAGAGACATCTGATTAACGACGCGGATTCTGTATGCAGGAAATTGCAATGATTTTCATGACCGTTCTGACCCTCGCCATCGCGAGTTTCGCCCATAGTCGCATAGCAGCTAACAGTACCAGTAAAGTGGCCGGCGCCCTCAGTCACGCAATACTGATTCTGGTGGGCGCGGGCTTCGCCTGGGCAATGCAGAAAGCCTATCATCAGCCTACCGATTTGTTGAACTGGATGATTGTCTTAAGTGCGTTCGGCGCCGTTCACGTACCAGCCGCCTTTATTCTGTTCATAAAGGACCGGCAGCGAGGGCGTTAGCGAGGGAATTCCGGGCAGATCTGCTATACCTGTATCACCGCGAAAATATTCGCACGTTTTGTTCGCAATTTCTCATGCCTCACAAAAAAGCAAATTTTGGCCTGTTTGGTGCGGGTATGCTGGCAGTATTTCTGGCGAGTACCAGTACACCAGATGCCGCTGCCGTGTCATTTCTGGTTTTCGATCCGGACAGCATGGCCATGGGTGGTGCTGGCGCCGCCACCAATACCGGTCGCTATCGCCCCTGGTCCAATCCCGCTCATCGGGTGACCCGCCCCTCGAATGTTTCCGTGTCCGCCTATCTCGCCGCCAGGGGCATTGACCGTCAGAATTTTATAGATATTTTCAAGTATCTGCGTGACGTTGAAGACGAGCTGGAACTCGAAGAGCAACTGGACGCGGCACGCAACGCGTTCGACTCCGAGGATCTCGACACCTCCCGGCTGCGGCGCCTGAGCACCACTGCTGAGCGGCTAGTCACGGAAGTTCAGAAATTACCGGACAGACCCTTACGCATCACGGCCGCTGCGGCCACCCATTTCGTGGTGGAAAATCCGCGCTGGGCGGGGGGAATCTACGTTCGACATTATCGGGTGCTCGGCGGGCTTGTGGAAAACGATCCGGCTGACCTGACCCGCGTGCAGCAATTGGCCGACACCTCGCGCGCCCTGGCAGATATGGTTGATGGCGCCCAGCATCTCGGGCGCCTGGTTGAAGAGTTCAACTGGCCCCTGCTCGAAGACCTGATCCGGGACTCCGCTAATGCAGGCGAACTGAACGAGCAACTGCGGGATTATCAACAGCTGCCCGGCGTACCCGAGCTTGCGCAGGCATTCAGAAACCTGGGCGACACTCTGGAAGCGCTGGACCAGTTTGTTGATCTGCACGGCCTGTATGACGCTTTGAGACAGCAACTGGGCACCGGAACCACGCCCGGAACCATCATGCCTCCCTCTGCCGGAATACCGGTGAATCTTCCCGGAACTGCCAGTCCTCGCAACGAAGACGAGCTGCGGGGTTTCATCGAAGCCATGGGCGTTGCCATTGACGAGGCAGATCTCGAGGTGTTTCTCGATCAGATGGATATTGAATTGCCGCTGGACCTGCTACCACTTGGCTCGGTTCCGGAACTGGGCGACGTGAATCTCCAGCGGTTTCTGCGCTATCCGGTTCCTGAGGTGATCAACACTCAGCTGATTTTCACCGGCGCCGAGGTCACCGAAACCGCGTTAAGCCTGTCGCGACAGATCGGCGCTCTCCCGGAGCTGACCGTCGGCATGACGTTAAAACGCCTCTCTTATGCCACCATCGCTTACCAGCAGCGGGCCGATGATTTCGATCTGGACACCCATCGTTACAGTTCGGTGCAGATGGAGCACCGGTTCTGGAACCTCGATATCGGTGCAAGCTACCAGATCAACTCGCACTGGACGCTGGGACTCGTTGCAAAAAACCTTCGTCGCAAAACTCTCGGGAACCAATTGGGCGGTTCGGTTTCCATCGAACCGATTGTCCGGGCCGGGGTAGCTTATGAAACCGACAGGTTCCGTCTGGCCGTCGACTACGACCTTACCCGAAACGAGCCCCTGGGTTTTGATCCGGACAAACAATACCTCAGCGCCGGGTTAGAGTTTCTCTACTGGCGGCAACAGAGCGTGCGTCTGGGATATCGTTATAACCTCGTCGACGACACCCGGCTGCCATCGGCCGGCCTGCACTTTCAAGCCGGCCCCCTGCAGTTCGATCTGGCGGCGACCTATTCTGAAAACAATCGCGAAGCCGGCGTGGCCCTCGCGCTGGGTCTCATGTTTTGACGGATAGCGAACACGCCAGCGGCCTCAGGTATAACGCGTTGCCTGTCTGAGTTCGGGTACCTCAGCCGCGGCCGGTTCGGCGTTCTGCCGGTCTGCACTCAACACAAACCGTGCGTATTTTTCCGCGACCGCAATGGCTGCGCAGTTAATGATATCCAGATTTCCTGCGTGACTGGGAATCCAGTCGCCGGCGCCGCGCACGCTGACCATTATCTCGAGGATCCCGTTATGCAATCGGGGCGTGCCGACGATATGGTAACCCTGCACATAAGTCCGCACCATCCCGAGACAACGGGCCAGTCCGGCGTAAACAGATTCCATGTCACAATCACCGACGCTGGCCCTGATCGTGGTGAGCATGTCCGGTTTCCAGGAGGATTTTTCCACCACCAGTTGGACATCCACACTCCCTATGCCGGAATAGGCTTTGATAGCTCCTGCCGTGGTCGCGTAGTAATCGTCAATATTGGCGAGCGTGCCGGGCCCGACCGAATCCTCTGCCAGCAGGCTGCTGACTTCCACGTGCCGGATTCCCGGAATGCACTGCGCCAGGGTCGCGATCACCGGAATTGATGCCTGCCCGCCGCACGTCACCATATTGACATTAGGTGCCCTTAGAATTGCATCGGCATTGAGTGCCGGCACACACAGTTTACCCACCCGGGCAGGCGTCAGATCCACTGCCCGAATGCCGGCATTCAGCAAGCGCGGCGCGTGCCGGCGATGATATTCGGCGGAGGTTGCATCGAAAATCAATTGTGGTGGCGACGCCATTTGATCAAGCGCATCAATACTTCTGTCGGAAACGGGAATGCCCAGAGAGCGGGCTTTGGTCAGGCCGTGAGAATTCGGGTCCCGCCCGATAAATAAATCACACCGCAACCATGGGGATTTAGTCGTTTTGATCAGAAGGTCCGTTCCGATTTTTCCGGACCCGATAATTGCTACAGATAATTTTGGATATGAACGCACTTCCACACTACTCTCTCCGTGTATATATCGTTGGAACTTTTAATAGCCAATCGCTCTTTGACTGGTCCCCATAGACCATAGCCCAAAACTTTAATATCAGTTAATGCAATATCATATAAATTGGCGCCACGTTAAAGACTGCGATGCCTTTCCGACGAAATGAACGTGTTAATTTGAAAAAATGGACAATGCTGTACAGCGTACACACGTTGCGTTGCAGCATAAAGACGATGCTTTACATGAAAAAAAGGAGTTATTGAAGACGAAAGTCACGCCAATCTCCTCGCAAGGTAGCGCCCCCACTGGTCGGCGTCTAAAATGGTGGAATTATTGAAACACCCGCCGACTAACAAACACTCTGCAATACAACCTGCGTTTAGGGGGATAAATGGAAAGGATTGACCTTCGCGCTCTTGAGGAAATCCTGGGTATATACAGTCCCTGGTCGATCAAGTCTGCCAAGCTGGATGAGCAATCACGCACGTTCGACGTTTTTCTTGAACTGGGAGACCGGTCGCGCCTTTTCGGTCTCCTGCATACCACCAGGACTTCCGATGCGTCGCAGGCCGGCAGCTGGCTTTATACAAATTTCGGAAAATGCCGGGTCATCGTCCATGCCCAGATACCCGGAAATGCCAGCAATGCTCCGGCCCTGAATTATTCCACACTCAATCAGGCATGCTTTCTCGGAAGCCCTATTCGTCAATATTCAAACTATATAAGGCAGCAGATCGCGCTGGCCCACGCCAAGGGTCTCAGCCCGCACCTGATCAGCACCGTGCTTCAGCTTAATGAATCGGTGGTCGCCTCGGTGCTCGACGATCTCGGCGCGGCGCCTACGCAGGTGCAGATGCTCGCCTGTCTCGCCACGGAACTGGATCCCGTCTGGGAAAATCTGGTGCGCGGCGAAATCAACCTGGACACACAGCTGCTGCCGCTGAAGCTGCTTTTGAGCAAACTCAAGCAGACGGTTGCCGGCAGTAAAAAATCCGATGCTCTGGTACCTGCAATGGAACTGCGCAAATTCTTCGTTGCCAACGCCTCCATTCTCGGCGTGGAAATAGAACAGATTTTCGGCCTGAGCGCGCGCGCCTCGGACAAAGGTTCCAATGCGATTGACTCGGTGAAACGCCTGGTATTGCCCGGCCTCAGCAACCCGGTCTGGCAGGAAGTGTTAACCGGTCGGGTCCAGTTGAATTCGCCCAGCGTCGCCCTGAATCTTCTGATTGCCCGCCAGAAGACTGCCTATGGTCAAGCACAGCAGACAAACGACAAGCTGGCCGCCATCGAAGTGATTCGTGATTATTTCCACAAAAACTTCCGCACCCTCAAAGCAGAACTGCTTTTGCTGAACCGGGCCAGCGCGATCAAGGAAAAGACCCGTTATCGCTTGCCGGAAGTCGAACACACTGTATGGCAACAGATTCTCCAGGACGACACTTTTATTCCCAGCAACCATATTGCGTACAAGCTCCTGCTCGCCAGGCTGCGCTCGCAGGTTCGCACCGCACCCAATCCGGCCACCCGGCTGGATGCGGCCCGGCGCATACGGGACTTTATCAAACAAAATCACAAATCGATGAAACAAGAGCTGGTGTATTTGATCAAACAGACCACCGCGGCTTAATCCACAGATTCAGGAGTTAACAATGAGTAGTGACGGAACCGTTGCGTTTACCAATTCGATCGTCGACAGGGAGACGGTGACCACCATGATCGCAGACGGCGAGTACATGATCATCGCCGGCGACGAACGCGTTCTGAACGACCTCCCATCAGGCAACTGGATCGCAGGAACTATCCCGTATTTCATGGCAAGTGAAGGCGGGCGCGTTGACCAGGACAGCGTTTACGTCACGCGCATCAGCGGGCTGCCGGCAAACAATCCTCCGAGACTGACGCTTTACGATACCGGGAGTATTGCCCGCATCGCTCAGGAAGCGCCGGAGCATGGTTTCACGGTATTGATACTGCCCGCCAACTCGGAAGTGCACCTGGCCTACGCCCAGAATGCGCCAGATTATCCGAACATGTACTTCTCACCCATTATTGGCTGGGTCTCCGGCATGCATCTGGGCGAACTTGCAACCAGTCAGGCCAAGGTCGGGTTCGGGCCCGCGTCGGGCATGCTCACAGAGTCGAAAGCCGCGGCGATGCACATTCCCATTCCGGACGACACGGTGGCAAATATCCGCATAGTCAATCTGTTCACCCAGGGCAGCGGACCAAGCATTACTTTTCCCAAGCGGGGATTTACCGTTGAACACTGCGAAATTGACGGCAAGGCGTGGAATTTTGCCGAGTATCTGACCGAGCACAAAATTGACACCCGCCTGCCACTGGTCGCCAATTACTGCGGCGTCATGGTCAATGCCAGCATCCAGAACGTGAGCCCTTCCAAGGTCGCTCTGTACGCCCCGGTTTTTCCAGGCGTCGAGTACAAAATTGCCGGGCCCATCGACGATTATGTTGCCGAGTTCAACAAAGCTTTGCCGGCCGATCAAAGTACCAACATCGCTTTTTCCTGCAACTGCATTCTGAATTTCCTGTATTCGGAACTGGAAGGCAAAAAAACGGGTACTCTTACCGGTCCAATAACATTTGGCGAGGTCGCTTACCAGTTGCTCAACCAGACACTGGTCTACATGACGATCGACCGCTCCTGAAGCGGAACCTGTTCACAATATTGTTTCTGTAAACTCCCGGCGAGATCCGTTTGCGGTCGCGCCGGGAAGCCCTCCTGACAGATCTGCCAGTTTCACATCCTCCCAACAGCGGTTAACATACCACTGCTGATTTGCCGTGGTCCGCCTGTTTATTTCCGTGGAGTCAGCTTCTTTCTACCCATTACGAGGAAACACCCATGAAACATCCATTCGCCGCAACGGCCGAGTTATCAGCACTGAAAGAGCTTAACGAGCAGGAAACCCAACAGGTTGGCGGTGGCCTCTCCTTCCCCCCGCCGACTGTTACCACGCTGGCAGTGGGCGAGGAAGGCGGTTTGCCGGTTTGCCCACCCACCATGACGACCATGGCAGTCGGTGAAGAAGGCGGCTCACCGATAAAGGGGCCGATATTCACCACTCTGGCGATCGGTGAAGAAGGCGGTTCCGGTCGGCTCACCTTTTAGTTAACCTGCGCACCTTCGCATCCGTTCAGTGGTTAATGCACCGCTGAATGGGTGCCGTAGACATTTAACAGGTAACAATCCGGATTGTGCCGGAGTGGCAGAAAATTCAAGGAACCTCTGAATAATGGAGATACACGCATGAAACGCATTGCCATACTGGGTGATACCGAAGATTTCCACGCAGTTCATTTGCACACCCAGCTACAGCACGCCGGAGAGCATCCATTCCTTCTGGATTTTCGCCGGTTCCCCGAGACCATGACCCTGAACTGGAATCCGGTCGAGAATCGCGGTGAGTTGGGACTGGGCGAAGAAACAGTCGCATTTGACGAAATCAAATCGGTCTACTGGCGCAGCCTCAACCTGCCAGACAACTCAAAACTCGCCGGTGCAGAAAACTGGATTATTGCGCAGATGGACAGCCTCAGCATGGTGAAAACCTTTCTGCGAGAGCCCGCCATTCGTTGGGTCAACGGTCATGAAGCATATGAATTCCACCGCTGCAAACCAAGACAGCTCTCGCTGGCAAAGCAGATCGGAGCACGTGTTCCGCTCACACTGACGAGTAACGATGCAATCCGGATCCAACAGTTCGCCAGGCAATTGCCGGCCGCCATCTTCAAACCTGTACAAGGCGGCGCCCACACTGAACGGCTCACCGCAGCCATGCTGGCGATGGAACATCTGCAAACCGTACTCGCGCTGTCTCCGGTAACCATTCAGGAATATATTGCCGGCACCAACATCCGAACCTACGTTCTGGGCGATCAGGTCTACAGCGCGGAAATACGCAGCGATTCGACCGATTTTCGCGAAGATGAGACTGCCCTGGTCCAACCACTGGCAACACCGGATGCAATCCGGGCCTTGAGCCTCGAGATAACCCGACGGTTCAGCATGCAATGGACCGCCATCGACTGGCGGCGCAATGCGGCGGGCGAGTATTACTTTCTCGAAGCAAACCCCAGCCCGATGTTTCACCACTTCGAGAGATGCACGGATTATCCCATCACCCGCGACCTGATGAGCCTGCTGCGGACACCGTAAACCGGTGTATCCGGCGCTATATCCGCACTTTCTCGATGCTGCGTCGGTACCGGCTTGACACCCTATAAGCGTTTGCGTAGTTTCCATCGGCCATTTGGTCGACATCTATTCTCCGTCGACAAGCCCCCGCATCCCTGGACTGCCCAGGCAGTTAAAATCCGCAGAGATCTGCAAAGGAGTATGACTTTGTTGGCAAAACTATTCAGTTTGGCGAATGCCAACTCTCAACCCCTGTCAACGCCGGCATTATCTTACCCGCACATCGAACTGTTCCATTGGTCTCCCACGGATGGCACCACCAACTTTGGAGACCGGCTCTCTGAAGTGGTCACCCGGCAGCTTCTTGCCCTTAACAATAAAAGCCTTGACGATCAGGTGAGTGTTTCTGCCCGGCTACTTGCTATCGGCTCAATCCTGCACTTCAGCCAGGATGGTGACCATGTCTGGGGCTCCGGTTGGAATGGCAAAATTGCTGCGGACAGATTACCGACAAAAGCCCTTCAGGTTCATGCTGTGCGCGGCCCGCTGACCGCCGAGTTCCTGCGTAAGCGCGGAATCGCTGTTCCGGATGTTTACGGTGATCCTGGTTTGCTCGTACCGCATCTGTTTAAAGGCCGTTTCGCGGTCTCGCCGGTGGAGGACTACGTCGTGGTTCCCAACCTGCATGATCTGCATCTGGTCAATAACCATCCCAAACTGGTTTCGCCGCTTTGGGGTTGGAATATTGTGGTGGACCGCATCATGAAGGCGAAGCTCGTTCTGGCCAGCTCGCTGCACGGGTTAATCATCGCAGAGGCATTCGGAATTCCGGCGCGCTATGTACGCCTGTCACAGACGGAAAACCTGTTCAAGTATGAGGATTATTATTTGGGCAGCGGCAGAACAGAAACCGAGTTCGCGGTCGCAAACTCATTGGAGGAAGGACTGGAGATGGGAGGCGCGCAGCCCATACGGCACGATGCCACGCTCCTGATAAATGCCTTCCCGTTACATTTGTGGAACTAGCCGCGAGCCAATTGCGGCGTTAATCGGACTCTTGCCTGCCCTGCAGCCACTTTCAGTGATTGCAGTGTCCGAAAAAGGTTCCCGGCCTCCCGCTCGGGAAACAGGAGTCCGCCCTCATATTCATCAAGATAACGTCTGACCCATTCCCGATTGATGGACCCACCCTGCGGACGCGTTACAGGCGCAGCAGGTATG
>CAZJKJ010000008.1:0-16212 GCA_964546435.1 uncultured Cellvibrionaceae bacterium | reverse complement strand
CCATTCCCGATTGATGGACCCACCCTGCGGACGCGTTACAGGCGCAGCAGGTATGGCGGTTTCCGGCAATTCAACATCGGCAAAATTCGCGATACGTTTGATCGCCTCGCCAATGTCGTCCTTGACAGCATCGAAGTCCATCTCAATGTGCCGGCAGCCGCTAGTCGCAAGCTGATACTTCCACGCGGCATTGTCTTTTAACACTCTGCGCAGACACCTGTCGATCAGCGCCCTGTCATAACGGGCCAGTGAGGTATCACCTTTTTGACCATCGATCCAGATTCCTGTCTGCGACGCCAGTGCAAATGAAACTGCCTGGCCCAGCACATTACTGCGGGTCAGCATGACGTAATGCGCATTTGGAAAAATCCGCATTACGGCTTCGAAACCACCCAGATTGACGATATGAGAATAATGCAGCTTGATGGCGAACACGCCGTTCGGGGAAGTGCGTCGTTTCATGATCGCACCGATTGTGCTTTGCGCGTCACCGGTTCCGTAAATGCATTGCCAGTTTTTCAGATTATCGTTGTTGGCGTACTCGAGAGGAAATCCAAAGCATTCGGTCTGATGGAGCGTATGACCCAACATATGGCTTCCGCATCGAGGGGTTGAAGCAATCACCAGATATCGTCGGGGTTGAGTGGGGTTATAGTTGTACTTTTCTTCGAACTGCTCTTGATATAGGGCCATAGGTGCTCCAGGTGGCCCGGTGTTGTTGCCACCAGGCATTTGAAGAAGCGATACTGCCGCACAGCCACCGACGGAAATCAGGCAACTGACTGCAGCCCCGATCCGGTATTCCAGCAGATTCAAATTATTGTGTGTTCCCCGCTCTACGAGGCACAGATTCTTCCCGATGTCCAACCCTACTATCACGTCAGCAAGTGTCGTCTGCAGAAGCAGCGACTACATGAGCGGGACTCCACCCGCCTTTACGACTCTGAAGAGTTACTGCTTCTTGCCACAAGTGGTTGTTTCACTGGTCACCCGGTCACCCACCTGCACCTCTTCTTTCTTGCCGTCGGGAATATAGAAGGTTACCACGTCACCTGCTTTTACTTCACCTGTGAATGATTCTGAATTTAACAAGCCGTCGACGTTAACCACGCGGGTGGTGGTTCTCAAGACTTCCTTGCCGCCCCGGAACACGACAAATTCATCATCGTTGGCAATACAACCGTTCTCGATTTTACCGGTGATCGAGATTCCCTTGAGAATCATTCCTTTCAGTTCGTCGACCCGGTCGACTTTCATGGAAAATTCTGCGGGTGATTTAGCACATCCCGCCAACTGAACTGCTATCAGGAGCGACAGACCTGAAATTCTGATTTTCATTTCCACCTCTGGGTGTTATTCCAAAATGATATTTATACGCGTCAGAGCCGCAGCACAACTGCGCTCAGGGCGGGACGAGAGTATCCCTTACCCAGCGCGGAATTAGAAGACAGAGCGCGCCGGCCTCCTTCATCTAATGCCAAGTCCGGTCCGTTTTTGACGCTTCAATGAAATCCCGTTGTTTTGGTCTGTTCAGCCTCGTATACCCTCTGGATCAGCTCATATGGATATAATGGCCCCACTCCCGAGTCCCAGTTGTTGGTCCCGGGATTATCCGAACGGGATGCAGTTCCTTTACGTCAACCAGGACAGATTCAATAATGCGGGCGGAGCGTAAACGCAGTTGCAATCAAGAAATTCGAAGTGCGTCGAGCCACCCACAGTTTCGGACACATCCCTCTTCTGAACTACCCAGCCAGGTCGAATACATGCACAAAAATCTCTCTCCCTCCCTGTCCGCCAGCTCATTGATCAAATTGATAGCGGTTGCGGGCACCACCGTCATGCTTTCCGCTTGCTTAGGATCCGACAATTCGTCCAGCAGCTCTTCATCTTCCAGCAGTTCGACCAGTAGCTCTTCATCTTCGTCTTCCAGTAGCTCGTCCAGCAGCAGCTCCTCGAGCTCAAGTTCGTCGTCATCGAGTTCGGGTAACGGCATCGGCGCCGTATTGCCCGCCGACAACCATTATTATGCAGCGAGGGCGGCCACGGCGCCGGTTATTGACGGTGAGATCGACGCTGTCTGGGATGCGGCTGACTGGATGGAGATGACCGTGGCCTGGACCGGATTCGAAAGCCTGGTGGCACCAAACGATGCCGCGGACTTCAGCGGCAAATACAAAGCAATGTGGACTGAGGATCATCTGTATCTCCTGCTGGATATTACTGACGACGTCATCAATACCACCGGACAGTATCACGAGCAGGATACCGTCGAGATTTTCATCGATGAGGATCAGAGTGGCGGGCAGCACAATCACAGCCACAATGCCTTTGCCTACCACATCAGTCACACTCTGGAAGTCAATGACAATGGCGGCAGCCCGGAGACGATCGCCAGTCATATCAACGCCGCAATCGCCACCCAGGGCACCCGGCATGTCTGGGAAATCCGGATCGAAATCTATGAAGATCATAACGGCTACGACCTGAATGCCCAGGAAGCCGCCCGTGTAGCGTTGAGCGCCGGCAAGGTCATGGGCTTCACCCCCAGTTATATTGACAATGACGGCAATGGCAGCCGGGAGCACTTCATGAGCTCCGTGAATACCGCCGGGCATCAAAGTAACCAGGGGTATCTGGACGCCAGCTCCTTCGGCTCCATCGAGCTCACCGACTAGCGGGATTATCGAAAGACGTGACCGGGGAGACCCCTGTTCCCCGGTCCGCCAGCAGGCAATACCGTCCGCTACTCCCCTCATCGAATCTGGTTTATCGACCGGCAGTAAAGATGGTTATTGGTGCTCGATCAAACCTCTTTCGTGCCCTGAACCCTACTTCAGAAGAAAAAAGTCATAAGTCTTATCCAACTTATCGACCCACAGCGGTCGGCATTGGACTATTCTTTGAGGTATTAAGAGCCCGACCCTTATGCGATATTTGTCACTGGACCGACGGTTTTATGAACAAATCTGACGACGCGTATCATCCGTTGCGCTGCTGGATTCTCCGTGTATCCGTTTCCAGTCTGGGCGCGGTTCTCGCTGCCTGTGGCACACCCTCTGAAACTGGGTCAAACGAACTGTCCATCCAACCTCTAGCCATTGATGCAACCTTACCCGCGGAGGATCCGTGGAAGAAAAGTATTACCAGTTTTGATGGACCGATAATATACAGGTTCGACACAAGTGATGATTTTCTCCATAGCAGTGACATATGGCTGTCAAGGGGATCGCAGTTAGCGTACCAAGCGGATCAGGGAAATTATGGCCCGGGAAGCATCTACATCAGTGACCGCACGAAACCTTGGCACGGCCCGCTGATAAGACTGCCGCGTTTCGAAGCCGGCCAGGCATATCGAGTGAACGTCTGGGTCAAGTTAGTCGATACTTCGGATGTATCGATCGTCAATCTGATACTCAATCGAGTGGTCAATGGCAATAAAGTCAGCATTACGCTGAGCCAGACTCCGGCTAAGGTCAATGGATGGAGGAAGGTGGAGGGCGAGTTTCTCGCCATTCAGGAAGACGCCGACAACATTGCGACCCTGCACCTGGAAGTGCCGAATCTTTCCGCCAATTATTATGTAGATGATCTGGTTATAGCTCCTACGGAGGCGTCTGCCGAACTCGAAGCCGCTGCCAGCGCTGCGGCCATGGCGGCCAAAATGAGTCATATCAGGAACGGCGGTCTAGAGGATGGCAGGGACCACTGGACTCATCAAGGAGGCAACATCGCTCACTCGTCGATACAGGCTCACTCGGGTAAATACAGCTTGCAGATCACCAACCGCTCCCAATCATGGCATGCACCGATCGCACCGGTGTACGGCCTGCAAGACAATACTCGCTACCACTTGCGACTCTTTGTTCGTCTGATGGAAGGTCAGCCCCCGTCGGACGTCAAGCTCACCTTAAAACGTGTAACGAATGGTCAGGCAACCTACGATTCAATTACCCAGACAACCGCCGTGGACTTCCAGTGGACAGAAGTAAGCGGCTACTACAGCGCCCCCAACGTTTCTCAGTCGGAAGTCGTTAGTCTTTACCTTGAATGTCTCGACGCCACTGCCAGCTACTACATTGACACGCTGACGGTTCAGGAAGCCCCTTAGGCTCGATACCAAAAGTGCCTGCGCTCGGTGATGATGCGTAAAAACAGGCTCAGAATGCTCATTTACAGCACGTAAACTCCGCTTCTAGGATTGTCCGTACTCCCTCTGTTCGTGGGTCACCGCATGGGCGAGGAGGACGGCCTGGGAAAGCGCTTTTCGTACAGACCTTAGCGAGAAGAAGTACCTGAAGCCGATGCGGCTCGCGTCACGCGATCCCGGCCGCCGTGCTTTGACTGGTAGAGTGCTTCATCGGCTCGCCGCATGGTCTGATCAAAACCTTCATTCGACTCGATGGCGGCGACGCCGAAACTGGCAGTGATGTTCAGCGATGCCTCGGCAAAGCGCAATTGCTTTATCTCCATCCGCAGCTTTTCTGCAACTCTCATGGCGCCTTCAGAGCTGGTTTTCGGGCAGATAACCATGATTTCCTCACCGCCCCAGCGGATGGCCGCGTCGCCTTCACGCAGCACCTGCCGCACGGCGGCGCTGGTGGCTTTCAGCACTTCATCGCCCACATCGTGGCCGAAGTTGTCGTTTACCCGTTTGAAATGGTCGATATCCATCACGATAAGTGCTGTTCCCACCAGCGACCGATGGGAGGCGAACTCGTTGACAAGATCTTCTGCAGCACGCCGGTTGAGCAAACCCGTTAACGGGTCGTACATGGACAGACGCTTGAAGTGGGCCGTTTCAGTGTCAACTTTTTCCAGTTTGTTCAGCAGCCCGAACATTTCTTCACTGCGGACTTTTAACTGAACCCGCAACCGGAAGAAATTGTAAAGCAGCCCCACAACCCCGAAATACATCAGTGACCCTATCGCCCAACGGCCGGCAGTGGCCATATTCAACCAGGGCGCGACCAGTTTGAACCCGATAATCCGGAAATAATGCTGGCCCACCGGCATAGGGGTTTCAATATCAAAGCCTAGATGCAGTACGTTGTTGCGTTCGTGGCTGGTATATTCTTCGCTGTTCAGGCGCATCCGTTCCAGCCACCATTCGGCCACCCCCAGCTTGTCAAATGGCACGTTGTAGCTGTACACGCCGTTGTGTAAGGGCACAACAAACTGGTGAAACTTCGCTTCTGTCGCCGCGGTCGCATTCCGAAAGCCATTTCTGAAGCTTATCCGGAATTTGTCCGCGGTTCCGCGGTATTCCATCGCCAATCTGATTTGAGAATATGCTGAAAGGTCGGCCCCTGTCTGATTGCCCTTATCCAGCTGTATGTTCAGGCCACAGAAGTGCGTCCCGTTGGATTCAAGGAACAGACAGGTGAATTTATCCGGGTCTTCCCAGCGCCAACTGTTGGCACTGCTGGAGCCTCCATCTGTATATACCGAAAGCGCCCCCGCCTCCATCAGGTCCAGGCTGCGTTCAGTCATCCTTGCCCAGACAGTGACCCCCAGCCAGCTGAGAACCGCGACAAGCAGGATGATATTGGCGGCTTTCACGAATTTGAGTTCCTTTCAGTCATAGCAGGGTAAACAAGCGCTCGGGATACGCCCCTGGAGACCACCTGGCATAAGCAAACCCCACATTGAAATGCGCTGTCCGTCTGAGTATAGCAAACACCTCAGAATTGCCCGGTCCGGCACAAACGCTTTGACCCAACCTGACATCAGGTCCCGGATATCTTCAGTGGACGACCGCTATCCAGGCTCGGAATCAGATCGATATCCGGCAGGTTTTCAGCAACTTCTTTGTAAGTTCGGTACTTCAGGAGTACATCCAGAACAGCCGGTATCGGTTCCGGCCAGATTTCCGGCAAGTCCGCTTCGCCCGGGGATATGACAGCAAATGCCAGACGCTCGACCGGCGGGCTGAAGTCTGCCTGCACCCCCGGCTTGTTGCCTCTGGCATCGATCCGGTACCAGCCGTGGGGCTCAAGACGCACTGCGTTCAGGCCATGAAGGCACCAGGGAGGACGATCATTGCTGATGGTCAGACGCTGATAGCACAAGCCTGCGGGAATCCCGTTGGCTCGCAGCAGGGCAGCAAGCAGATGACTTTTGGCATAACAGAAGCCGGTTCCATGGGCCAGCACGCTAGACGCCCGGCAGGTCACTGGGTTGCGCTCGTAGTCCCAGCTGTGCCGGATCTCATCGCGCACAAAAACAAAGCAGCGTCGCGCAATTTCTTCCGCACCCATCCCGCCTTCTGCAAGGGATTTCGCCTTGGTCAGGACCTCGATGTTGGTCCAGTCAATGAACTCCGACGATTCAAGATAGCGATTCATTAGTACACCTCCACCGCATAAATTCGAACCGACCCGGTGCGCGCGATAAAGAAGCCCGCACCCGTCACGTCCGATACTGCAAAAGCAACCGAATGATTTCGTGGTCACTTCTCGCAGAGGCAAGAGATTCGTTGACCGAGCGCCGCTGTGGCAAATGTATGTTGAACCTTGATCGCAAAATTTCGACTACCTGTTTATCAACATTGGGATCAAATTCCCTTCCTGCATAAATGCAAATCCGCTGGAGGATAAAATCCTTGCTTTCCGAAGACATTGTCTCACTGGTTTTCATTAGAGGTTTTCTCGAGAGTTGACAGAGGCTGGCGCCCCTTCTTTTTCATCTGACCGGACCGAATGGCGTGCCGGCTTTAGCAGGTTTCCTGCAGCGAGGTGTTTGACATGATCATCTGACTTCTATTGCGTCGTCCCGGCGGTTTCGGCATTGCGGTATCGCTGTTAATCGCGCTCTCTAACGGTCAGCCTGACCTGATTGCGACCGCTATTCTTGGCTTCATACAAGGCGTCATCTGCCCGCTTGAAGCCAGTATGAAATCCATCCCGGACATTAACTGTCGTTGCCCCGATGCTCAACGTCACCCGCAGTTCTTCATCGTTAATTCTGAAATTATACTTTGCGACCGCGTCTCTGATTTTCTCTGCAAGATTATTCAAGTGGTCGGGCGGAATACCCGGACAAAGAAGAATGAATTCTTCGCCCCCCCAGCGACCGAAAATATCCGTCTGCCGGGTACTCTGACTGATTATTTTTGCCACTTCAGTGAGTACCATGTCGCCCACGTCATGACCAAACCGGTCGTTGACGGACTTGAAGTGATCAATATCGAAAAGGAGGATTCCAACTCTGCTGCCCCCGATGTCGCCTTCAAAAAGTTTCGGCAAAAACTGCTGTACACCTGCGCGATTCATCACACCGGTCAGCACGTCCGTTGTCGACAACTCTTCGAACTCCTGCTTTTCCAGTTCGAGCTTCTTGCATTCAACGGCAAGACGATCCAGTTGCACGGCATCGGCAAGGGCCTTTCTGCGAATGATATACAACCTCGTGAGCATTTCCAGGATGATCAAGGTCATCCAGACAGAGATGATTCCAAAGTACAGCGATTCCTTTTTTATCCACTCGCCCACAGCTTCGATTTTCTCTATTCTGATTTCGTTATGGCTATGGACGATAAACTCGAATCCGAAAACAATCACATTATCGAGCGTCGGCGCAGAGTTTTCGCGGGCGATATTGAATTCGGTAATCCACCACTCCGCCACGCTGAATTCACTCAGGCGTACATGCATCATCTTGTTCATATCGATGGTTCGAATCGCCGTTGACATCACCTTGGCGCTCACATCGTACCGGTTTATGTCGCTATAAGCAGGATCGAAGTCCCGCAGGTACAGACGAAGCCAGGGAGAGTCGCCACTATAATGCATGAGGACATTGAATCCATCTATTTCTGACAGATCGATACCTGTGGTGCGGTCGGGCCCAAGATTGATTGACCATCCGCAGGCATAGGGATCGCCAACATCGAAGTTGCACCAGAGATGCCCCGCGTCCTGATCAATCCAGCCAGTTGACGGTCCGCCTTGCCGGTCCGGGCCGTAAATCCAGGAAATCCTGTCCGGATCCGGATAGAGCTGAATGACTTTAGGTGGTAGATATTCGCGCCCGACAATTACGAAAATCGTCAGGAATATCACCAGTAATCGAATAGTAATGTGAGAGCTTGGCCTCATCATGAGTCAATCGCTCAGCCGCAAGAGTGGAACACGTGCCAATCAAGAGTGTAGACCACATCAACATCGCGGTAAATTTTGTCCTGGACGCGTCACCAGCTACGGCGGAGCCGACCCGAATGAACTTGAAGGGCAGTAAAACAGCACCCGGAGAGGCGCCATCGACGCATATAACGAAAAAGAGTGGACAATCGTATTTTCTACTCCGATTAATCCGTGAGCCTCTTCGAGTGGCCCTTGGCGGAGATACCGATATTGCTACCATGTCGCTTCGCCGACCTTGAAATTTTCGCTTCAATCGCGATTGCCATACGCCAGTTGTATTCGGCGTGGCATTTCCTGGGCCCGTCGCAGGAACCGTCCCAGGGTGCTCTCAAACAGATTTTTCCATACAGAGTGCAGCCGCGTCTCTATCAGATAGTGCATTCCGAAAGCGATCAGCAGCACCGTTGCAATGGTTAGCAGATATACGACCACTTTGTTTTCGTCGGTCGCATACCGGTTGAGAATCATATAACCAAAATGTGCATGTATAAGGTATACCGGATACGTAAGTGCACCAGCCAGTCGCGACATTGGCAGGTTTAACGCTCGTCCCTTCTTCGAATTCTGCCAGACGAACAGAATGAAAATGAACGTAATGATCGATCCGATCACCACAGGAGAATAAACCGTCCCTTTGGATGCCGAGAGGTGAACGGCCTTGTCCACGGAAAAGCTGATGCACAGCGCAAAGGTCATCAGCAAACTTACGAGCGCCCGCCACTGGAATTTACTGGCCAGAACCGCAAAGAGTGCGCCGGCAGCGAAGTAATAATAATAGCCTCCGAGGTAAGGAACCGACTGCAGGTTCAGCAGAAATGCCACACAAAACAGCGCTGGCCAGTAGATAAATATGGAATTCAAATGCTTCTGCAGCCCCACAAACAGCATCACAAAGACTGCAAGGTAAAAGGTAAGCTCGTAAACCAGGGTCCAGTACACCCCGTCGACATGACCGACATCCAGATACGACTGGATCATTGTGAAATTGACGATAATCTGCCCCGGACTCACCGACATCAGGTCGCCACCCCAGCGCAAGGCAAAAAACGAGGTAAACAGGATTGCGAACCAATAGGCCGGATATAATCTGACCGCGCGGCTTATCGCAAAGTCAGCAGCCGACCGGTTTTTCGCCGAGAAGAATATGACGTAACCACTGATCATGAAAAACAGTTCAACGCCGAGGTATCCGTATTTCGTTACATCAATCAGATATGGAACATGACTGATCGAGGTAACTTTGCCGTTGGCAATTCCATTGAACGTATAGTGAAATGCAATGACCGTTATGGCGGCAAAAAACCGCCCGTAGTCCAGTAATGCTAGTCGTTTCATATTTGCGGTACCCGGCTCGAACCATGAGCCCTCAACTACTCGACGGGATTTACCAGGCGCATCAATTCCCTGTCATGATTATTGACTACCCGGCACTGCGCATCAAAAATCATGGTTTCCCCGTTCTTTTGCGAATAGGGTTTCCATGGCGGCAAGCTGCCCTCGACATTGGGGTTCCCGGTTTTGGCGAAACTGATCCACGCAGCACTCATCTTGTCCGCGAGTGCTCGAGCCTCTTGTCCCGTTCCCGTCCAGTGCTTGCCCAACTCGATATTGTTGAAAGCCAAGGGTATATCCAATCCGTGAAATGAGCCTTTCGAACCGTCTTCGACCGGGCTTTTCCAGGTCAGAAGATAGGAATAGACAGGTGCGTTGTCCCCTTCCGCCCTGGCGTCGACGACTCTGATTGTGTACGGACGGAAGACCGTATCCACTGACAGGAGATCCTGCGGGGTATAACCCGGATAGGATTTTCCGAAGAGCTCGATAAATTTATCAGTCTTGTCGCCGTACCGCTTTTCGAGTCTCACCTTCGCCTGCTCCATGGTAAGCTCCTTTTCACCGTACGCGGTTTTCTCCAGCTCGTGCAGCGTTGTTCCTATCAGTAGCGGGATATCTTTGGACATATCCGCAAAGCCAGGAGTGAAAGGTTGCTGGAGCAGGTTCACGCCGTCCGGAACAGGTCCAAATCCGAAATACTTGCTGGAGGACCCCGGTGCACGCACACCGACTATTTCTGCCACCGCTTTGTTACCCGCCTCATAGAGCTCTTTGTACGGAACGGTTTCCAGACGGTTCACGTCCGCCCCGGACAGCCCCAGAACTTCCACCACCCGTCGACCAATTTTCTCCGTCTTGTCTTTGGTCATGACATTGACGAGGGTGCCGCTCTGAATAATGGCTTTGTCAAACAGCCCGTGGGCTGCGGGCATCGACAGGAGCGTACCGACTTTTCCACCACCGCCGGACTCACCAAAAATGGTTACATTATCCGGGTCGCCGCCGAAATTCTGAATATTTTTGTTTACCCATTCAAGCGCTGCAACCACATCGAGCATGCCGACATTGACGGAATGCTCATACTTCTGCCCGAAACTGGACAGATCCAGAAACCCTAAAACATTCAACCGGTGATTCACTGAAACAAGCACTACATCGCCGAGTTCGGCGAGCCTCTTGCCATCTGTAATCGGGTCATCACTGGCGCCGACCGCGAAACCGCCGCCGTGCAGCCAGAACATCACCGGCCGCTGCTTGCCGTCATTTATTCCCTGGGTCCACACATTAACCGTGAATAACTTTTCTTCGTTCATTGCCGACTCCTCAGACCAGCTGTTCACCTGCATGGCAATCGGCCCGAAGTCTACGTGTTCCCGCACGCCCTCCCAGGTCTCCGGCTTTTCAGGTGGCATGAATCGGTCCGCCGTCGCATAGGGAATACCTTTGAACATGTAAATGCCATCTTCAACGCTGCCGGAGATGTGGCCGAGTTCAGTTTGCACAACCGGTTTCGGGACCTTGTCGGACGTAGTGGCGCAGCCAGAAAGGCCGACGAGGGCAGCTAAAAGAACAGGTACAACAAGGCATTTTATTCCGGACATGGTCAGCGTCTTCTTTAATTTCGTCGGTATCGGAGTTAGTGGAAATTTTCTGGAATGACTGCAACAGCAGCCGGGCAGCTACTGCACTATTTCCTGAAGCCGCCCCGTTGCCCGCCCGTCGCTCTCGGGATCGAAGACTTCGACGGCCAGGACCTGATAGGTCGGATCATCGCTGGCATCCAGGTTATTCATGTCGGGGATTATCCACCCGGTATCAGCCCAGGCCCGGACATGGTCTGCGAAGATGATCTTGGTATCCTCGCCCAACGGCACCTGCCGGGATGGCTTGCTCCAGTATTGATAAAAGGTCGAGGTACCGTTGATCGACGGCTTTTCCTCGCGTATTGACCGAAAAGTCGAATATTCAACGCCGTTGCTGACAAAGGTCTTTCCGTAGATACCGTCTTTGCTAGGGTCGTAAGTCCACCGTTGCAACACGTAGTACTCAACCAGATGTGCCGGATCTGAAACACTCATTTCCTTGTCGTATCCCCACCCGTATAACGTAATGTAAGTGGCGCCGCTGTCTTCGTTGAGCCGGTAGTCGATGACTCGATCCTTGTGGCCAAAATGCCATCCCGGACCGCCTACATAGTTGTAGCCGCCGCCCTGCCAGCTCACGCTGAAGTTGCCATCGGCGGCCAGCGTGAGCGACGCAGCGCCCCCATCTTTCCAATGGGTGAAAAAGAAATCACCCACATGGCCGGTTGCATGATTCTGGGAAAGTACCGTCGATTGGGGAAATTTGCGGGTGTATGCCTTAAATTTATCCAGACTACTGACTGTCGGCTTCGGCGCTTCGGCCACCGCCGCGTCAGGAGCGTCAGGAGCGTCCTGCCGCAGGGTACAACTCACCACACCGCACAACGCCAGCAAAAAGGTTGCCTTCATGCCAAAACTGCTTTTCAAGTTGCCACCCCGTCAAGATAAGGTACAGCCCGGAGCGAAGCCGCTGCTTGCTGTGCCAGTTGTTTTTGTTTACCCGCAAGCTCCAGGAAACCTCAAATCGAAGAACCTACGCGCGTTCCCACAAATCAGATGATCAGACATCATGCCCCCTGCATCAGCCCGGAGAGCAGAGCGAAGCCTACTATAGTTGGACCGGACCGACCAGCATCGCACGCAAGGGTTTACCGCCCCGGCGCCCACTCCGGCCAGGCTGTGATCCGGCGTCCATAATCCAGCCAGGGCACCTCGTGAGACTTCCAGATTTGCGATTGTGGCTGTACGCCCGGGTCGTCACCCAGAGTGGCCACACGCAGAATGAGCCGGGCATACCCCTGTCTTTCCGCGATCAGCTGAGAGCCACAGTTTGAGCAAAAATGGCGACGCTTGCCTGGCGATGATTCATAGCTGCGGAGCAACTCCTCCCCCAACAGCCAGCGGAAGTGCTCCTGCAATACCGCTGCGCCGGTATTGAAAGCTGCCGCATGTGCCTTGCGGCAGCTTTGGCAGGAACAATGCTGAATGGGTGAATCAAGCCGATCCACTTCATACCGGATCGCCCCGCACAAACAGCTGCCTCTCATTCTTGACCTCCGATTCTCTGAAATCTTGACATACCGCACATCCAGGAAGGGAATTCTCTTACAAACATTATCGAACCCTCCGGTTCAACCCCCTCTTCAGTTCCCGTAGGATCGCGATGACTCCTCGTTAAGCATTTGACATTCTGCTTAACGCAAAAAGGGATTTTTTAGAAGGAGCCCGCGATTGTAGCTGCAATGGACCTACAGCTACAGCCATCATTCTTACAATGGAGAAATAAATGAAGGAATTAAATGAGGTAGAGCTCGAACAAGTCTCGGGAGGCTGGTTGCTGCAATTGATGGGCGGCCTGTCCGGAGGCCTGGGGACCGGTTTCGGTTACGTATCGACCGCAGGCGAAAACGCCACTTTCGGCGGGATCGCATCGGCCGTGATCGGGGGAGCGATATTGGGCGCATTAAATCCTGCAGCAGGGGCGATCAGCTTTATCCGGGGCACCGGTCTGGACATTTCAGACAGCGCTGCGAGCAGCGTTGGCGGCTGGCCGCAAAAGGTCTTCTGACAATTGCTTCCATTCAATAGCTGAAATGGATGCAGGAACAAGCCGGTTCCTGCATCCAGATACCGTTGCCTTAAACAGCGCTCTCTTTCATCGGTCAAATAGCTAATCGGTAAGGGGAAATGAGATGAATCTGATTCTCGAAATCACTTGATTCCATGGTCACGGATTTATCCTCAATGACTTGTCGAAAGAAGGAAATCCCTGACCTCTTCATACTCATGCAACCGCGCCATATCCCGTTCAGTGGGATTGGCGATCCGGGTCAAATCACAGTTCTCTGCATTGTCAGCAAGTTTGACTCGTCGGGCAATCTCGTTTTTCGCAGCGCGTGCCGCTGCTTGCAACCGGGTCTCCCCCGGTTGCTTGGTCAGAGCGTCAATGGCTCGCAAAATCTCCGGGGAAAAGCCTTCTGCGGCCAACGCATCAAGCGTGATATCGGAGTCCTCCACAACATCATGCAGTACGGCCACTATTCGATCGGCATCGCCCTCCAGTCTGAGCATAACTCTGATGGGATGCAGGATATAGGGCGCGCCGCCTTTATCTTTTTGTCCAGAATGTGCCACTGCAGCTAATGCGATTGCCTTTTCTAACGTCGCCATAACCGATCCCGTTGGTAATTTCTTGTGGTTAAATTGAATATATTATTTTCTATAATTTCCCATCACTTTCTTGCGAGTCACAAGCGACACTGTTCTCACGCAGGCGGCGATCGTCATCACAGATACGAAAGACAATCTCGACATCCATACATCCCTCGGCAAACAGACGTACCGCGCGTGACATCATAGGAATAGCCGACGCCAAGCTTTTCAAGTGAATCTCGAAACCCTCACAATTTGGCGCTCATACAAACACCTATTTCTCACAAGGATTAGCCACGATGAATCCATTTATCAGGTTCAAAACCCCTCTGACGCTCTTGGGCGCGGGCATGCTGGCCGCCTGCGGAGCAACCCAATCACCCGGTGACACAACCTCATCCAGTTCATCGAGTTCGAGCTCTTCAAGCTCAAGCTCAAGCTCAAGCTCAAGCTCAAGCTCCAGTTCCTCCAGCAGCTCATCTTCGTCGACCGGAGGTTCCGATCGAGGCAATTTTTCATTGTTGTTCCGGGATGATTTCAATAGTTTAGACACCTCCCGCTGGCAACTCATGGACCATAGCTGGAGCGGGAATCTGGCAGTTTTTTCCCGATCATCCGTCAATGTAAATAATGGATTCATGACGCTGGAACTGCTTCCCGCGGCGGCAAACACGGTTGTAGACGGAGAATCCAAACAGTTTTACGGGGCGGAAGTGAGGTCAACCCAAACACTGGAATATGGTCGTGTCACCGCACGGGCGAAATTCGCCAAAGGTTCGGCCGTAGTCTCTTCACTCGTCACAATTTATACCCCGTGGCCAGCAGACAACTGGAATGAGCTGGATATTGAAACCCTCGGAAAAGATACCACGCAAATTCAGTACAACGCGATGATCTACAACGGCCCACCGGTTGCTGCACCCGTCACGCAGTCCGTCTCACCCACCCAATTTCCCGCCCTCAAATCATTGGGATTCGACTCCGCCGAGGACTTCCACACCTACACCATCCAGTGGACCCCAGCGTCAGCGGAATTTTACGTAGACGATGTATTGCAACACGTCTGGACAGACAAGATCGACCTGATGACCTTACCCCAAAACATCCTTCTGACCATATGGGCCTCAAACAGCCCCGAATGGGCCGGCCCCGTAAACTCGGACACAGTTGGCGCAAAAGCAGTCTATGATTGGATCGAGGTTTATGAATACCGACGTTGATTCGTGTGCGCTGTCAGGGGTTTCAGGGGGTTTCACGTGGACACCCACTTTAAAAGCAGGGTTTCACGCACTCTGTTATACGGACACCCACTTTAAATATTCAGCGCTGCTACCTGATCTATCGGGAGATTTCTATCGGGACACCCACGCCAACCAGCTCTTCTTTCCAATGATAACTCGCTAAATCATGGGTGTCTCATTAAATCCCAAATCATGGGTGTCTCGTTAAATTTCTCATTAAATCCTCTCGTTAAATCCCGCAACACCCAGTTAACGTGCGCTGTCAGAGTTGTCGTCCTTGAGTTGCCAGCGAGGCCGTACAAATAACTGAACGAACGCTTGAACGGCGATACCAGCGATCAGCGCCAGAGCGCATGTGCTCAAGAACCCGGCGCGGGGCCAAAGTGTCGCCAATACCATGAAAAATGCTGTGAAGGAATAGAGCCCGCGGATCATACCGCGATACATGGTCACAACTTGATATGGTCCGTGCACCTGGTGAGTGAACACGGCCAGGACAAGTCCGATAACCGGAAACGCAGCAAGCAGTCCAGTCCAAACCTCTCCAACCAGGCCCGCTGTCGTTGTCACCAGAAGCGCTAGTAACCCTCCTGCAATCATCCGGCATGGCAAATCACTACTCGCGCCCGAAGCAGTGTGCTGCGAAACATTCGGAAGTAGACACGGTGCCACTATAAGCGACAAAACTGCGACGGCCAGCGCGGCCAGGGGCGTTGACGGCAGCGCCGCAACACTCGCTGCCGCAAGGCCCCAGGCGGCAAGCCCACAGATTAGCGCAACCGACCAGTGCCCCTTTACGCTGGCCCAGCAATAAGCGACTCCAAACGCGAGTAAACCGACTGTAGCCGACACCGCGGCTATCGCTGCCTTTACTCCAAATTGAACTCCGTGCTCAGCAGCTATGACAATCACAATCGGGCCGGCCACTACGGGAAAGCCCGCGAGCAGACCTGCAACTCCTGCTCCCCAGCGGCGACCGGCCAGCGTCACAACCGCTATAAAAAAGGGAACCATGGTAATTTTCAGAAATAGCATCGAGCCTCCTTCCTCTCATTTACTGGATCGAATCCATCGTAGCTGGAGGCAAGACAAGAGAGGGAGTTGCGGGACACTCACTTAAAAAGTTCCTCACTTAAAAAGTTCCTGGATAAAAAGTTCTCGGATAGACATCCATTTCACCTATTGATACCGCCGCCCAACATCTGTATATTCAACCAGCTCCGCATAACTCCATCACGGATGAGGAACCCTATGCCA
>CAZJKJ010000007.1:41266-81717 GCA_964546435.1 uncultured Cellvibrionaceae bacterium | reverse complement strand
GACCTTGCCAAGGTCGGGGTCGCGAGTTCGAGTCTCGTTTCCCGCTCCAAATTCTAAAGGCGCTGCCACGCAGAAATGTATGGCAGCGCCTTTTTTATTTCTGACTCCGAAGATTCTGTTGCTGTCACCCTGTGACACCGCACAACCTTTTGCTAAAGTGACCGCCCGGTCCGTAGATGAAAGGCAACCATGTCCTCAACAGATTCCAGCGCCATTACGATTCGCAGCTTGCGGAAGGTTTACGCCAATGCGACGCCAGCACTTAATGGCATTGATCTGGATGTGACGCCGGGAGACTTTTTTGCTCTGCTCGGTCCCAATGGCGCAGGAAAGTCCACCACCATCGGTATTTTGAGTTCTCTGGTCCGGAAAACATCCGGCAAGGTTTTCGTGTGCGGGCACGACATCGACACACATTTTTCCCAGGCGAAACAGCGCCTCGGGATAGTGCCTCAGGAAGTCAATTTCAATCTCTTTGAAAACGGCCTCGACATCGTTCTGAATCAAGCGGGATATTACGGTTTGAGCCGCCGTCGGGCAGCCCAGAATGCCGAGCGTTATCTGCGGCAACTGGGGTTGTGGGACAAGCGCAAGGTGCCATCGAGAATGTTGTCTGGAGGCATGAAGCGTCGCTTGATGGTGGCCCGGGCCCTGGTGCACGAGCCGGAAATCCTGATCCTTGACGAACCGTCCGCCGGCGTCGACATTGAGCTGCGTCGGTCCATGTGGCAGTTCCTGAAGGAAATCAACGAGCAGGGCAGGACCATCATTCTGACGACCCACTATCTGGAAGAAGCGGAGCAGCTGTGCCGTAATATCGCCATCATCAATAAAGGCGAAATTATTGAAAATACCAGCGTAAAAGGCTTGCTGACAAAATTGAATCGCGAAGTATTTGTTCTGGATCTGCGCGACGATATTGCCGCGGTGCCCTCGATTCACGGTTACCAGCTCATTCGCCGGGATGCGCGCACCCTTGAAGCAGATGTCGAAAAAGGCCGTTCGCTGAACGAACTGTTCGCAGGTCTGTCCGAATTGAACATTGAAGTGATCAGCATGCGCAACAAGGTGAACCGCCTGGAAGAATTGTTTGTCTCACTGGTGAATCGCCATGATGCGACGGAGCCGGGTGCTGACGGGAGTAGCAACTGATGAATGCGGGGCAGCAATGGGTTGCATTCAGCACAATTGTGCGCAAGGAAGTAAAGCGTTTTGCCCGCATCTGGTTGCAGACGTTAATTCCGCCGGTGATAACCATGGCGCTGTATTTCATTATTTTTGGCAAACTGATCGGTTCACGCATCGGCCACATGTCGGGGTTCGACTACATGTCCTTCGTCGTGCCCGGTCTAATCATGATGGCGGTTATCAATAATTCCTTTTCCAATGTGGCGTCGTCATTCTTCAGCGCGAAGTTCAATAAAAGCGTGGAAGAGCTGCTGGTCAGCCCGACACCGAGCCTGATCATCCTGTGGGGTTATGTGTGTGGCGGTGTGTTGCGGGGGCTGGCGGTCGGCTTTATCGTCACGGTGGTGTCCATGGGCTTTGTACGGCTGCAAGTTGAAAGCATCGCGATGACGATGCTCGTGGTCCTGCTTGCCTCCATCCTGTTTTCCATTGCCGGGCTCATCAACGCAATTTTTGCGACATCTTTTGACGAGATCTCCATTCTGCCAACCTTCCTGCTGACACCTTTGACCTATCTTGGGGGCGTATTCTATTCGATACAGCTGCTCCCCGAGTTCTGGCAGAACCTGTCCCAGTTCAATCCCATCCTGTATATGGTCAATGCGTTCAGGTATGGATTCCTCGGGATATCGGATGTGGATATTACGGTGGCGATTGGCGGGATCTGCGCGCTGATATTCCTGTTGCATATGATCTGCTGGTATTTGCTCGCACGGGGCAAGCGGTTACATGCATAAGCGACAGAACCCGAAGCGAGTTACTCAATGACGGATTTTGACGGCATTACTTTAGGTATTCATCAGGATTACGTCGATCAGTATGACCCGCGCCTGCTGCAACCGATTGCACGGGAAGCGGGGCGGCGCAATCTGCCGGCGCTGGAGTGGATCGGGCGCGATATCTGGACGGCCTACGAGTTGAGCTGGCTGGACTTTAATGGCAAGCCTCAGGTTGCAGTGGCGGAATTCAGTTTCCCGGCAAGCAGCCACAGTATTATTGAATCCAAATCGTTCAAGTACTACCTGAATTCCTTGAACCAGACCCGCTTGTCCGGCTGGTGCGAGTTGCAGGAAACACTCGTCCGCGATCTCGGTGGAGTCGCCGGTGCAAACGTTATGGTGGAGCTTTTTTCGCTGGACGCCTGGATGCAGCGGCAAGGCCAGTGCCAGCCAGTTGGCGATCCGCTGGATGTAATGGAATTGCGGGAGCCGGTATTTCAGCCGGACCGGACGTTACTGCAGGTTGCCGATGTTCGCGACCAGCGCGTCTGGGTCAGTCATCTTCTGAAAACCAATTGCCCCGTGACCGGGCAGCCCGACTGGGCAAGCGTATGGATCGGATACCGCGGGCAGCAAATCGACCCCCAGAGTCTGCTGGCGTACCTGGTTGCATTCCGGCAATATCAGGACTTTCACGAACAGTGTGTCGAGCGGATTTTCGGCGACTTGTGGCAAACGGCGGAGCTTGAAGATCTGTGGGTCTATGCGCGCTATACACGGCGGGGCGGGCTCGATATCAATCCGTTTCGCAGCTCCGTCGAGCGACCCGTTCCTGTTCTGTGGGGCGCGCGTCAATAATTCCGCACCGCCGCTCTACATGACCTTGTCACGGAGCCGGTCAGCGGCTTTCTGCAAAATCTCCAGAACTCTTTCCTTTTCGTAATTGCGGACTTTTTCCAGATCAAGATGCATGGAGAAACCCATGGTGTTTTCTTCGAACCAGCTCTGGTTATTACCCAGATCCTTGCGGAAGTCGATGACCTGGTGAACCCGCACCGGATGACTGAAGCCTTTTACGGTGATTTCCCCTTTGTCGCGACAGAGAATCACGTCTTTGACCAGTGACCAGGTTTCATGGGAAATGAGAATTTCCCCGGCTTCGGCAGCGGACTCAAGCCGTGACGCCAGGTTCACGTGGGTGCCGAGCACGGTGTAGTCCATATAGTGACTGGTACCGAAGGATCCGACCGTACAGAAGCCGGTATTGATCCCCATGCGGATCTGCAGCGGCGTTTTAACACCCTGGTTGTACCAGCGCTGCTGCAATTCCTTCATTTTTTTCCGCATTTCGATGGCCATGGAAACGGCGCGCAGGCAATCGAGTTTCAGGCCTTCGCTTTGAGAATCACCAAAAATAACCATGATGGCATCGCCCATGAACTTATCGATGGTGCCGCGATGTTTCGTTGCAATCCGGGCCATCTCTGTCAGATAGGAATTCAGCAGTTCGGTGAGCGTTTCCGCTTCCAGCTCTTCAGACAGGGTGCTGAAGCCCTGGATGTCCGAAAAGAAAATGGTCACGCGTTTGCGTTCGGTGGTGAGGGATTTTTCCCGGCCTTCATTAATGGCTTGCCACACGGTGGGCGTCAGGTAGCGTGACAGTTTGTAGGAGCGCAGTTTGTAAAGGGTATGTTCGTTGGAGATTTTCTTGATATGGGCTTCCATTTTCTTGATCTTCTTGTGCGCATACAGTGCGTAGGCGCAGAAGTAAGTAAAAATCCCGATCAGGCTGATACTGCTGATCTGTAACTTGTCGGAAAAGACCCATTGAGGTTCACGAATAAAAAAGCTCAAGACAATACCGATAATCATCGCCGTATTGTCGACAGCCCACTTTTTGACGCCGCCGTTAATCAAGCTGTTGAACTGCACCATTGTGATAAACAGAATGGTGGGCAGCAGATTGAAGTTGGAAAAGCTCATCACGATGCCGATAACGGCGGCATCGGCCGTCATGAAGCGATCAAATGAGCGGTTCGGATGTGCTGCCCGGCGCTTGATGAACCAGTAGCTGACGATGGTATAGATGATTACCAGTGCCGTGACGGCCACCATCAACCAGTCGATACTCTCCCAGTTGATTTGCGCCAGGGTCGTCCCTGCGGCCGCCAGACAGATCAAGGCACGTATGTCGTGTTGCCGCAGTGAAAAGTCCTGGATATCCTCTGATTTGCCAGCAGAGGCGTCACTCATATACGCACCCATAATATCGGTAATGCTTTACGCAGGGGCTGCTATTGTGTTCCGCGGCATGGCTTTGGAATCTGAGCTGCAGTGCATGTGGCATGGCTCTGTTCAAGTGAATCAGTAAGCCGTAACCTGCTTGGTTGTTGATTATTATTGTTTATAAGCCGAGCGATTATAGTTGGATTCGGTGGGTGAATTAAACGACTTTTCCCGAGGGATGTCCACATGTGCGCCCAACAGACCCTTGGAAGCTCTTGCTGAGCAGTTCAGGTTGCGAGGTCGTGGTCGTGTTTGCGGTCCGATTATCCGGTTGTTTCGCCTTGAAATCGGCAAATTTTCGCGGCTCTCGTTACCCGTCATCGTAATCAGTCAGGGGCGCTTCCCGAGCGGGAAAGGCAGTCGGCGCAGCCCGTCGCATTTTCAGTAAGCTACTGGTTGCGTTTGACCGACTGTTTGTGTAGAGTTTGCCGCCTTCAAAGACCGCCCGTCGGTCTTGAGCCATTCCCCCGGTGAGATGTCCGAGTGGCCGAAGGAGCACGCCTGGAAAGTGTGTATACGTTAATAGCGTATCGAGGGTTCGAATCCCTCTCTCACCGCCATAACTTCGTTCAGTACGTTCTGTTCTAATGCGGTTAACGTCAGCAGACCCTACAGCGCCACGACGGCACCTTTGCCGATGCCTTCATACGCCCGAACTTCGATGACATCGTCCGGTGTTTCCCGCTTCAGTGTCGACGCGATGTGGTGCGCGATCCATTCGACGGTGGTGTCGGTGTCAACGATGTAGCACCGGGTTGACGGCAGCTCGAGAAGGAACTGGCCCTGCTGCGCCAGGTAACGGAACACTGTGGTCCCCTCTTTTTCTTCGACGATGTCATCCACCGAACCTATATAGATGTCGCGCCACTGGTCGGCCCAGCGCTGCATGGTGGGCAGACAGAGTTTGCCATTGCGCCACACCATAATCCGGGAGCGATGTCCGTGTGCAATCCGCTGACAATTGCCGCCATGCTTTTTCAAACCATGGCTGTAATGGTACCAGGGGCCGTCAATGACTTCCGGCTGGAAGCGCAGCCGCAGGGTCTGCACGTCGAACAGGGATCGCATCTGACCGGCGCTCCATTCGGCCACAGTATCCGTATTGATGATATCTGCATCGACCCTTGTGATCGCCTCGGCAGGGGAGTCGCACAGTAGCCGGGACTCGCCGTATTTCATCGACACGCTGATGCGGCCATCCGGTGTGGTCGTCTGAATGTTCGCGTTCCGGGTCGGTACCAGCAGGCAGTGATCCAGCGTCTGGTCCAGCCACTGGCGCACGCGCTTCTTCACTATGCCGAAATCGCATACCATGCCCTGTTCATCAAGCTCGCCAACCAGTTCAATGCTGGCCAGCCAGGTTTCGCCGACCAGCCCCCGATCGGGGCAAAGGTAGCTGAAGTCGACATTGGTGAGGTTGTCTACAAATAAACGCATATCGATCCAGAGGCTCTCGTCAAGGCGGCCATGTTAAACCAGCTCTGCAAAAAAAGGGTGACGTGATGATCCAGCTCAGTTTCTTTGTACCGCCAAGCCATCTTGAATCGGTCAAGCAGGCGTTGTTTGACGCGGGGGCCGGTCGGGTCGGAGATTACGAATGCTGCGCCTGGCAGACACTGGGTCAGGGCCAGTTCCGGCCGCTGCAGGGCAGCGATCCCTATATCGGCAAAACTGGAGAGCTTGCCCGCGTCGACGAATACAAGGTAGAGCTGGTGTGCGAGGACACCGTGTTTACCCAGGTCGTTGCGGCGCTGAAAGCGGCTCATCCTTACGAGGAGCCGGCGTATTCTGCGTATCGATCGCTGGATATTTAAAGTCTGTACGAAAAGTGCCTGCGCTCGGTGATGCTGCGTTAAAAACAGGCTCAGAATGCTCATTTACAGCACGTAAACTCCGCTTCTTCGCCTGTTTTTGCCTTGCCTGACCTTCGCGCGACGACTTTTCGTACAGACCCTTGGCAGCCGTAAGTTACAGCCCGCCAGCCCGGGGCGGGGAGGGGAAGCGAATGATATCGGCGGCGCTGGAGCGTCGCTCCCCGTTGAGTGTCATGTGGTGTCCACTATGCAGAGCCCGATTGAGCTTCTCCATGGACAGCAGCATCATTTGGGAAATTGCCACGCAGGCACCCATGGGGGTGGGGTGCAGTCGCCGCTTGCAGTCGACCTGAAACTGCAATCCCCGCAGGCGACGCTGCAGATGTGGCGGCGCATTGGAAATCAGGGTTTCAATTTCCTGCTGCCGGTAGCGTTCAAGTTCTTCCGGGTTGTTCCTGGCGAGTTCGAAGAGGTGATCGATTCTGGATTGACGACGATTCATGGGATGACTGCTCACTTCATTTAGCGACTGCCTCGAGCGCAGAAATATCGCGGGAGGCTTACCCGGTCGAGCGCCTGGAATGGCAAGCGCTGGACAAAAAATATCCTATCAACTTCGATTTGCTATGTTAATAGCGAAATTCAGATCAATAAGTTATGAGAAGATACGCGCCATCGTACCTTTTAAAACTTCTTTCAAGAGTGTGACCGGGTGGTCAGCAGGAGTGTGGCAGTTAGCCGCGACGGAGTTGATTTTCCAGTGTTCTGACTTTGGCCGCGTGGATGCGGGTCTCGCCCAGGCGGGTGATTTCGAATTGATAGTGGCCCAGACTGAAACCGCACAGGGCGTCGGGAATACTTTCCAGGTACTCGACGATGACGCCGTTGATTGTCTTGGGGCCGTCCGTGGGCAGCTCCCACCCCATATGCCGGTTGACGGCGCGCACGGAGGCCGACGCATCCAGCAGATACCAGTCGTTATCGAGAGCGGTGATCTCCTGGGAATCGTCCTCAGTCACGTTCGTGCCCACGTCGCCCACGATCTGTTCTAGCAGGTCAACCAGCGTGATAATGCCTTTCACATCCCCGTATTCATCAACTACAACGCCAAAACGGCGCCGCTCCTTCTGGAAATTCAGCAGCTGGATGTGTAACGGGGTTGCCTCGGGCACGAAATAGGGTGTGTACATCTGTTTGCGGATGGCTTCGTGGGTCAGCTCCTGCCGATTTTTGAGCAGGTGGACCACATTGCGAAGATGCATTACCCCGATGACGTTATTGATATCACCTTCATACACCGGCAGGCGTGTGTATTCTGCCGACATGATGAAGTCCAGGATTTCCGGAATGGACTCTTCAAGATCGACCCCCACAACGTCGTTGCGGGGGATCATGATGTCTTCGACAGTCGCCTTGCTGAGCTCCAGAATGTTGAGCAGCATGCCTTGATGCTGCTCGGGGATCAGGTCGCCGGCGTCGTCGACCGCAGTGCGGCGCCTTTCCCGATAAAGTTGCTGTGCCTGTCCTACCTGCACGCCAGGGTCAATGCCCGCAAGCGACAGGGTGAGGCGCGAAACCGAGTTGACCAGCATGACGACGGGGTAAAACACGCGCAGCAGCAACGTCAGTATCGTCGATGCCGGGAAGGCGATTTTCTCGGGGATTTGCGCCGCCAGGGCCTTCGGGGTGACTTCGGCAAAAATGAGCAAGACCAGGAGCAGCAGGCTGGTGCCAATCACGATGCCGACGACGCCGAAAAGCCGGGCTCCGATAAGGGTTGCCAGGACGGTGGCCCAAATCTTGACCAGGTTGCTGCCAATGCGGATGGCGCCGAGCAGGTGGTCGGTTCGCTGCAGCAGGCTCGCGGTGTGTACGGCGCGTGGATCCGCTTGCTTGACCAGTGCACGCAATCGGTACCGGTTCAACGACATCATTGCCGTTTCTGAACCGGCAAAGAAAGCTGACAGGCAAATCAGGCCAGCCAATGCTGCGAACAGCACAGTCAAGGGGACGTCGTTCACCGGATCAGTGCTCTTCGGTCGTGTTCGGGGTGAATTGAGGTGGCTAATTGCAGTGGTTCAACGGCTCAAAGCTGTACCCGTCCACCACATAGCCTGCGTCTTTTCCAGTGTTCTGCGAAGCGCTGTTCAGCGGTCGCCAGCGCGCAGCAATGAACCGAGTTTAGCCAATGCCCAGAACGATTTCTAATACGAGTTTTGAACCGACGTACGCCAGCACCAGGAATCCAAAGCCGATCAGGGTCCAGCGAATGGCGTAATTGCCGCGCCAGCCCTTCGCGTGGCGGCCCCACAGCAGAATGCCATAGGTCACCCAGGCGATGATGGTGAATACGATCTTATGATGCAGGTGCTGGCCTGCGACGCTGTACACGCTGGTCATGCCGCTCACAATCACCAGGGTCAGCAGGACTTCACCTATCCAGAGCATTTCAAACAGCAGCGCTTCCATCGTCTGCAGTGGCGGCAGCAGGCGCACGAGGCCGCCGGGGTGCTTGTGTCGGATCTTGTAGTTCTGCCAGGCCAGGGTAAGAGCCTGAGCGGTCGCCAGGATCATGGTGCTGTAAGCAATGATTGACAGGAAGATATGCAGCGCAGTCCCGAGGTCTATCCGGGAGACGTCTACCATCCTGCTGGTGGTTGTGACGAGGCTGCTGATCAGGGCCAGCGCCGCCAGCGGCAGGGTGATCAGAAACAGGTTGTGCAGCGGCTGGCGCAGGCTGCTGGTCAGAACCAGCAAGTTGGTGGTCCAGAAAAACAGTGAGAGTATCTTGAAGAGACTGAGGTGATAGCCCGTTGTCTGCACGATCTGCGTGTAAAGCCCATAACCGTGAAAGCACAGGGCGGCAGCGAGCAGCCAGGGGACAAAGCCGGGTGGTCGGAGCCGGCGCTGGCGCGCACTGCGAAGCAGCAGTGCCCATGCTGTGCAGTAAAGTGCTATTGAAACTGTTATAGGCATGTTCGCTGAGTCGGTAGGCGTCCGGAAATGAAAGTGGCCAGTCAATGCACGGGCCGGGCCAGCCGCTAGAGTAGAGGGGCGGCCGTTGATTTGGCAACAAGACTTTAATGGACTGACAGCGGGGTGGTCCGGTCGTCATTCGGGGATTTTACCGATATACTGCGCCACTTCAAGTTTCCCAGCCATTCAGGACTGTTGACCGACCATGTTCGAAAATCTATCTGAGCGCCTGAGTCGAACGCTGCGCAAAATCGGCGGTAAAGCACGACTTGACCATGACAACATCCAGGAAGCCTTGCGGGAAGTCCGTAAAGCCCTGCTTGAGGCCGACGTGGCCTTTCCTGTGGTCAAGGAATTCATCAACCAGGTTCGCAAACGGGCACTGGGGCAGGAAGTTGCCCGCGCGCTTAACCCGGGCCAGCAGTTCCTGAAAATCGTCGAAGCGGAACTCACCCAGGTGATGGGTGAGGTGAATGAGCGGCTGGATCTGCGGGGCCAGCCGCCGGCGGTGGTATTGATGGCGGGTTTGCAGGGCGCCGGCAAGACGACATCGGTTGCCAAGCTGGCCCGGTTCCTCAAGGAAAGGGAAAAGAAAAAGGTTCTGGTGGTCAGCGCGGACGTGTATCGCCCGGCGGCCATCAAGCAGCTGGAAACGCTGGCCGCCGAAGTTTCCGCTGAATTTTTTCCGTCCACATCCGATCAGAAGCCGGTCGACATTGCCCGGGATGCGGTTGCACATGCCCGCAGGATTCATGCGGATGTGGTGCTCGTCGATACGGCCGGGCGTCTCCATGTCGATGCCGAACTGATGACCGAGATCAAGGCATTGCACGCGGCGGTGAACCCGGTCGAAACCCTGTTTGTGATCGATGCGATGATTGGTCAGGACGCGGTCAATACCGCCCGCGCCTTCAATGAAGCATTGCCGTTGACCGGTGTGATTCTCACCAAGGCCGACGGCGATGCGCGCGGTGGCGCCGCGTTATCGGTGCGCCATGAAACCGGCAAACCCATCAAGTTCGTGGGCGTCGGCGAACGGGTGGATGCGCTCGAACCCTTCCACCCCGACCGGATGGCGTCCCGCATTCTCGGAATGGGCGACGTGCTGTCGCTGATCGAGGAAGCGGAACAGAAGCTGGACCGCGAGAAAGCCGAAAAGCTGGTCAAAAAGGTCAAAAAAGGTAAAGCATTCGATCTGGAAGATCTGCGTGATCAGTTGGGTCAGATGCAGAACATGGGTGGCATGAGCAAAGTTCTGGAAAAATTGCCCGGCATGGGTGATATGGCGCAGATGGCCGAGCAGGCGGATCTCACCACGCAGTTCAAGCGAATGGAGGCGCTCATCAATTCAATGACGCCGCAGGAGCGACGCAACCCCGATCTTCTCAACGGCTCCCGCAAGCGGCGGGTCACCCAGGGTTCCGGCACGGACATGCAGGATCTCAATCGTCTGCTCAAGCAGCACAAGCAGATGAGCAAAATGATGAAAAAATTCAAAGGCGGCGGGTTCAACAGAATGATGCAGGGCCTTTCCGGTGCGACCGGCGGCGGTGGTCGGATGCCGCCGCGGGTGGGCCGCTAGAAGTCGAAAACCGGCGGCTTAATAACCTCTATACAGGCTCGAAAGATTCCATTAGAATACCGCGCCTTTCGTAGCGCGCCGGATGTCAGCACTTGCGACGTCCGATCGCTGCATAAACTAGAAAAATCGCGGTCTCGGGGCTGAAGCCTGGACACGCAAACAGCAGGAACAGATGCATGTTGATGATTCGACTGACCCGTGGCGGTTCAAAAAAACGCCCTTTTTACCACCTTATCGTGACCGATAGCCGCAACAAGCGGGATGGGCGTTTTATCGAGCGTTTGGGTTTTTTCAACCCCGTAGCTCGTGGACAGGCTGAGCGACTGAGAATCGACACCGAGCGGTTGCAACACTGGATTGGTGTAGGCGCGCAGCCGTCTGAGCGCGTCCAGCAACTGGTGAAAGAATCCGGCAAGACCCAGGCCGCTGCATAACACGGGTTGTGCCGATGTCCGCACCTGTTTCCGGGAGTCTCGAAAGTCATTTTGTGATTGGCGAGATCGCCGGGGTCTACGGAGTCAAAGGCTGGGTCAAAGTGAAGTCATTTACTCAGCCCGCCGACAATATCCTCAAGTACCTGCCCTGGCAGGTCAAAGCCGGCGAGGAATTGCGGGATCTTGATGTAGATGCGCATCAGTTGCGGTCCCAGGGGCTTTTGATTCATGTTCGAGGGATCGACGATCGCGATGGAGCCAGTGGATTGGTTCGCGAATTACTGTACGCGCCCTCCGATGCGCTTCCAGAGTTGTCAGCAGATGAATTTTACTGGCAGCAGCTTCTGGGGTTAGTGGTCATCAGTGTGTATGGCGGTCGCGAAATTCCATTGGGAAAGGTTGCGAGCCTGTTCGAAACCGGCGCCAATGATGTGTTGGTAGTGCAGGGCGACAACGGGTCAATTGATAAAAGCGAACGTTTGATTCCTTATGTGCCTGGCCAGTTCGTCCAGCGGATAGATCTGGATGCCGGCATCATATGGGTTGATTGGGATCCCGAATTTTAGAAATCGTTGCAGGGCTTGCGAGCGCTGGGAAATGGAGCGATTTCTGGTGATTTACCCGCGGTCACGGAGTGTGGACCGCATCAGGTGCGAGGCAGGTTTGTGAACATCGCGCTGGTGACGATCTTTCCCGAAATGCTTGCCGCCATCACGCAATACGGTGTGACCGGGCGGGCAGCCAAGAGGGGGCAGATCCGGATACAGAGCTTCAATCCCCGTGACTACACCGGGGATCGGCACCGAACGGTAGATGACCGTCCCTATGGGGGCGGCCCCGGCATGGTCATGATGGCGGAACCGTTACACAAAGCCGTGACGCACGCGCGTTCGTGGATAGCGGCACAGGCCTGCGAATCTGCGGCTGCGAAAGTGATATACCTGTCGCCCCAGGGGCGGCGGCTGGATCAGTCCGGTGTCGTTTATCTGCAGGGTTTGCGCAACCTGATTCTGGTGGCGGGACGATATGAAGGCGTGGATGAGCGGTTCATCCAGGCGGAAGTCGACGAGGAATGGTCCGTTGGTGATTATGTCCTGAGCGGCGGTGAACTGCCGGCCATGGTGCTGATTGACGCCATATCCCGGCTGGAACCAGGGGTTCTGGGAGACGCGGAATCCGCGCATCAGGACTCCTTCAGTGATGGTCTGCTGGATTACCCGCACTACACCCGCCCGGAAAGTTATGGCGGGGTGCCGGTTCCGGACGTGTTGCTGTCGGGCCATCATGAAGAGATTGCCAAATGGCGACATCGCCAGGCGGTCGAGCGAACTGCAGAGCGACGCCCCGATTTGCTTGACCGGTTACGACCGGGTAAGCCGGTTCCCGCAGGCGCTTCGCCCGCTCCGGGCAGAACCAAGTGACCTTGCCGAAATGGCAGGCTGCTGAAAACAGAGTTTAAGATTTACAGTACAGACGCTACAGATACAGACCTTACAGATTCAGATACGGCGTGAACGCCAAAAATTTGGGAGTAGACCATGAGTTCCAAAAATAAAATTATCCAGGCACTGGAGAATGAACAGTTAAAGCAGGATGTGCCGGCGTTTGCTCCAGGCGACACCGTTGTAGTGCAGGTCCGGGTTATTGAAGGCGAGCGTCAGCGTCTGCAGGCATACGAAGGCGTTGTTATCGGCGTTCGTAATCGCGGTCTGAATTCAGCGTTTACTGTGCGCAAGATTTCTCACGGAGTTGGCGTTGAGCGAACATTCCAGACCCACAGTCCGCAAATAGCGAACATTGAGGTCAAGCGTCGCGGAGCGGTGCGTCAGGCCAAGCTTTACTATCTGCGTGATTTGACCGGTAAAGCAGCCCGAATCAAGGAAAAGCTCAACTGATACTGGTCGATACCGACCAGAACTTCAGAATTGCTCAGCGCGGCTGGCAGCCAAAAGCTGCCGGCCGCTTAGCGTTTGTGGCTAGCAGTCCATTGAGAAACGTCATCGAGGCAGCCAGTGCAAGGCAAAAGCAGGCGAAAAAGCGGCGTTTACTCGACGTAAATGAGCATTTTGAGCCGGTTTTAACGCCGCAATGGCAACGCAGATCCCTTGGCGGGCCACCGGAAAACGTCATCGAGGCAGCCAGTGCAAGGCAAAAGCAGGCGAAAAAGCGGCGTTTACTCGACGTAAATGAGCATTTTGAGCCGGTTTTAACGCCGCAATGGCAACGCAGATCCCTTGGCGGGCCACCGGAAAACGTCATCGAGGCAGCCAGTGCAAGGCAAAAGCAGGCGAAAAAGCGGAGTTTACTCGGCGTAAATGAGCATTTTGAGCCGGCTTTTAACGCCGCAATGGCAACGCAGATAGTTTTCCGTGAATGATCCCATAGATCAATTCCTCGACCGCATGTGGGCGGAGAAGGGACATGCGGCCAACACGCTGGCCAGCTATGGTCGTGATCTGCGCGCCTTTGCAGCCTGGCTCGAAGGGCGTAACCAATCGCTTCTGACCGCCGAGACAATCGATATCCAGGAGTATTTGCGGTATCGACTTGATGCCGGCTTGTCGCCTCGCTCCACGGCCCGATTCCTCTCCTGTATTCGCGGTCTTTATGAGTACTGGGTGCGTGAGGGCCAGCGCGATCTGGATCCGACGTATCTCATCGACAGCCCGAAAGTCGGCCGTTCTCTTCCAAAAGCCATTTCCGAACATGAAGTCAGTCAGCTGCTCGCTGCTCCCGATACGACCTCACCCTTAGGGCTGCGCGACAAGGCCATGCTGGAAGTGCTTTATGCCTGCGGTTTGCGGGTATCCGAGCTGGCCGGGCTGACACTGGACCAGATAAATGTGAACCAGGGTGTGGTGCGAGTGTTCGGCAAGGGTGGCAAAGAGCGCCTGGTACCCATGGGGGATGCCGCGCTTCACTGGCTGGCACTTTTTCTCAACCGCGCCCGGATGAAACTGCTGCAGAATCGGCCTTCAGCCATTGTATTTCCCAGTAGCCGAGGTGTGCGGATGACCCGCCAGACCTTCTGGCACCGCATCAAGCACTGGGCGGCAGTCGCCGGTATTGCCACGCCTCTTTCGCCCCACACGCTGCGGCACGCTTTTGCCACTCATCTGCTCAATCACGGTGCAGACATCCGTTCAGTGCAACTTTTATTGGGCCACAGTGATCTGAGTACCACTCAGATTTACACGCATGTAGCACAATACCGCCTGCAAAATCTGGTGGCGAAACATCATCCCAGAGGTTAATCTGCGTTGCGTCGCAATATGACCGGCCAACGTCCGGATGACCGGAACCGCATCGCAAATTAGCGGTCTCGGTAGCACTGCCGGTAGCGATGTGCAGCGACGACCTTTTCAGGAACAACAGGATTTTAGTATGAGCATACGATTGACGAAGAAACTGTCTTATTGCCTGCTGGCAGCGACCATGGCATTGGGCTCCACCGCGACGCTGGCACAGACAGCAGCGAAGTCGGGTGAAAAGGATCTGCAAAAGATACAGGCAGCAGTTTCTGCGCAGCTGGAAAAAGGCAAGCCAGGTATTAAGGTGAGTGGTATCGAGAATTCTGCGATCCCGGGCCTCTACAAGACCAGTTTTGCCGACGGTCAGCACATTTATACCACTGCCGATGGCAAGTTTTTTATCGCGGGTGACATCTATGAAGTCAAACCCGGCCAGATCGTCAATCTGACAGATCAGGAAAAAAACGGTGATCGCCAGAAGGCCATCGCCAAACTCGACAAGAAAGACATGATCATCTTCGCGCCGGATAAAGCCAAGGTGAAAAAAGTCCTGTATGTCTTTACGGATGTGGATTGTGGTTATTGCCAGCTGCTGCATTCCAAGGTTGCCGAATACAACGAAATGGGTGTCGAGATCCGTTATCTGGCCTATCCCCGTGCCGGAGTTAACTCGAATTCCTACAAAAAGATCGCATCAGCCTGGTGTGCAGACGATCCTCAGGCGGCGCTCACCAAGCTGAAAAATCGCGAAGACATTCCTGAAAATGTCTGCGAGGACAATCCGGTGGCCGATCAATTCAACCTGAGCCGTCAGCTGGGCCTGACTGGTACGCCGGCTCTGATCACCGAAACCGGGCAGCTGATTGCAGGCTATCTGGAGCCTGCGAAACTCAAAGAAGCTCTGCAGCTGTAACCTGATGATGCCGGCAGCGCCTGCCATGGGCGCTGTTTCCCTCTAATTTCTGCCCATCAGCCCCGATTGACAGTGATCTGCGTCGTCAGTATGGTTGCGTCTTTTTTCGGGTCTCGTTCGAGATCGCATGGTAATCGAGGTAGCTCTTGAAGCCGGTCAATATAGGTATTTGCGGACTGGGTACTGTCGGCAGCGGTACGGTCAACGTGATTACCCGCAATCAGGCGGAAATCAATGCCCGGGCCGGATGTGAAGTCCGGATCAAAATGATCGCGGCGCGGCGCGACAATCCCAGGTGCGACCTTTCCGGATTTCACGTCACACGCGATATCTTCGACGTTGCCGACAATCCTGAAATCGACATTCTGGTTGAACTGATCGGGGGCACCACCATCGCCAAAGAACTGGTGGAACGGGCGATCAGCAACGGCAAGCACGTGGTGACGGCGAACAAGGCCCTGATTGCCCAGTATGGCAACGAGCTGTTTGCAAAGGCCCACAGACAGGGCGTCAGTATCGCCTTCGAAGCCTCGGTGGCGGGCGGCATCCCCATTATCAGGGCGCTGCGTGAAGGTTTGGTGGCCAACCGGATCGAATGGCTGGCAGGAATCATCAATGGCACCGGCAATTTCATCCTGACAGAAATGCGGGATAAGGGCCGTTCCTTTGACGATGTCCTCAAGGAAGCCCAGGAGCGCGGCTATGCCGAGGCGGACCCCACGTTTGATGTGGAAGGGATTGATGCTGCGCACAAGCTTGTGATCCTCGCGTCCCTGGCATTCGGAATGCCCCTGCAGTTCGACAAGGTATATACCGAAGGCATCAGTGGAATCGCCAATATTGACGTCACTTATGCCGGCGAACTGGGTTACCGGATCAAGCATCTGGGCATTGCCCGCAGACACGAAGAAGGTATTGAGCTGCGGGTCCATCCCACTCTCATTCCCGAACGCCGCCTGATTGCCAACGTGGACGGAGTCGCCAATGCGGTCGTCGTAAAAGGCGATGCAGTGGGGCCCACACTTTATTATGGTCCGGGTGCCGGCGATGAACCGACCGCGTCGGCTGTCATCTCCGACATTGTCGATCTGAGTCGCACGCTGACGGCCCGCCCGGAAACCCGGGTGCCGTATCTGGGATATCACGTGGATTCATTGACGGACTTCCCGATCCTGCCGATTGAGGATATTCATACGTCCTATTACCTGCGCATGTCCGCCGTGGACAAGCCCGGCGTTTTGTCTCGGATCACCCAGATTCTGAGTGACGCTGGCATCAGCATAGAGGCCTTGATCCAGAAGCAGCCCTGGGAAGGTGAAGCGGAAGTGCCGGTCATTCTTCTGACCAACGCCGTGCAGGAGCGGGACATGAATCTGGCGATCTCCCAGATCGAAGCCCTCGAGGCCATCAGCGGCCCCCTGATCAGAATCCGGGTGGAATCACTCTCCTGACTGATGCCTCCTCGGGTAAATCCATCAACGGCGTTCGGCCCGTGGGTCGCGCTATAACGCTACTGTTTATTGAACGGAATACATTGTGAAATACATCAGCACCCGAGGAGACGCTCCCAAGCTGTCTTTTGAAGAGGTAGTCCTGACTGGCCTGGCCAGTGATGGGGGCCTGTACGTACCGGAACAGATTCCGCAATTTTCTGCCGAAACCATAGCAGGCTGGTCCGCGCTGAGTTATGAAGAACTCGCCTTCGAGATCATGTCTCCGTTTGTTGCCGGCGAGATCCCTGATACAGATTTGAAAGACATTATTGCCCGGGCCTATTCCCAGTTTCGGCACCGCGCAGTTGCGCCACTTGTACAGACTGCTCACAACGAATGGGTGCTTGAACTCTTTCAGGGACCAACGCTCGCGTTCAAGGATTTTGCGCTGCAATTTCTGGGTTATCTGCTCGATTACATTCTGGAAAAGCGCCAGCAGAAAGTGGTGGTGCTGGGGGCTACCTCGGGCGACACCGGTTCGGCCGCCATAGAAGGTTGTCGCAACTGCAGCAATGTCGATATTTTCATCCTTCATCCGCATCAGCGGGTGTCCGATGTACAACGGCGTCAAATGACCACGGTGATCGCCGACAATGTTCACAACATTGCTTTGCGGGGAAATTTTGACGATTGCCAGAATCTGGTCAAGGCCAGCTTTTCGGATCAGTCGTTCCTGCCTGACGGTCGCCAGTTGGTCGCGGTCAATTCCATCAACTGGGCGCGAATTATGGCCCAGATCGTCTACTATTTTTACTCAGCGGTGGCGCTGGGCGCACCGGCGCGACCAGTCTCCTATGCGGTGCCTACCGGTAATTTCGGAGATATTTTTGCTGGATATCTCGCCCGGCGCATGGGCTTGCCCATCGAGCAGCTGATTATTGCGACCAACGAAAACGATATTCTGCACCGCTGTCTTGCCGCCAACGATCACACCCGCAAACCTCTGATCCATTCGCTTTCTCCGAGCATGGACATCATGGTGTCCAGTAACTTCGAGCGGATGCTGTTTGAGCTTTATCAGCGGGACGGCACCAAAATCCGTTCGCTGATGGAGCATTTCAAGGCAGAGGGTGTCCTGCAACTGGATGAAAGTGCATTGCAGGATGCGCGGGCATTGTTCAGCAGCTACCGGGTGGATGATCAGGAGACTGCGGCAACCATTGCCCAGGTATTTGAAACCACCGAATATCTGCTCGACCCCCACACGGCCATCGGTGTTCAGGCGGCCCGCCAGACCCGGCGCGGTGTGGATGTGCCGATGATCTGCCTGGCCACCGCCCACCCCGCCAAATTTCCCGAAGCCATTGCGGCGTCCGGGCTGACGGTAGTGCCGGCGCTACCGCACCATATGGCTGATCTGAGCGAGCGGCAAGAGCGCTATGAAGTGCTGCCGAATGATCTGGAAAACGTGAAGTCGTTTATCCGGAAAAATCTTTCGGCCTGACGCGCAGCGAGACGATCCGGCGGTGGAATTGCGCGGCGGAGGCGAAATACCGGCGACGGCGCAATTCGGACCGCGGGCACTGGCTGAGAACCGCAGTCCGTCCGGTCCGGCGCCCGTGCTATTCATCAGTGTTTACAGGTTTGATCCTTTGAATCGGTCCCGCCAATGCGAAAAATAATCAGACGCCGGTCGCTTCCCGCGCAATTGCCGGATGCTGCCGGCATGTCAGACGTTTTGCGGCGGGTCTATGCTGCCCGGGGCGTCAGTAGCGCCGCACAACTCGAGTACGCATTGAAAAACCTGCTGCCGCCGCGACTCAAGGGGCTGGACTGCGCTTCTGACCTGCTCTGTGAGGCCGTCCAGCAGTCCCAGCGCATTTTGATCGTTGGTGATTTCGATGCAGACGGCGCCACTAGTACCGCCCTGGCGGTTCGCTGCCTGCGCGCCATGGGGCACTCTCAGGTCGATTATCTGGTGCCCAACCGCTTTGAATTCGGGTACGGGTTGACGCCAGAAATCGTCGAGGTCGCCGCTCAAAGAAAACCGGACCTGATCGTCACGGTGGATAATGGCATCGCCAGTATCGATGGGGTGGCAAGAGCCCGCGAGTTGGGAATCCAGGTGCTGGTGACCGACCATCATTTGCCGGGTGAGAAGCTTCCGGACGCGGCAGCCATCGTCAACCCCAACCAGCTCGGCTGCGAGTTCGGGAGCAAGGCCGCGGCCGGTGTGACGGTCATCTTCTACGTCATGATGGCCCTGCGCAGCGCATTGCGCGCCCAGGGCTGGTTTGCCTCAAGGGCCGAACCCGGCCTTGCCGAATTTCTCGATCTCGTGGCGCTGGGAACCATTGCCGACGTCGTTCCTCTGGATTACAACAACCGGATTCTCGTCAGTCAGGGCATTGCCCGCATGCGGGCCGGGCATGCGTGTCCGGGCATATTGGCTCTGCTGGAAGTGGCGGGACGGTCTCACAAGACGCTGGCTGCGCCGGATCTGGGTTTTGTCGTCGGCCCGCGGCTCAATGCGGCCGGGCGTCTGGATGACATGAGCCTCGGGATTCGCTGCCTGCTGGCAGACACGGCCGTCGAGGCCCTCGCGCTGGCCCAGGAGCTGGATGCCCTGAACCGCGAACGTCGCGCGATTGAACTGTCCATGCAGAACGATGCGCGACTGGTTCTGGAGCGCATTCAGGCAGATCTTGACGGAGAGTTTCCCAGCGGGGTCTGCCTCTACCAGAGCGACTGGCATCAGGGCGTGATCGGCATCCTGGCGTCGCGTATCAAAGACCGGCTGCACCGGCCGGTAATCGTCTTTGCCAGTGATGACCTGGGCGGGCTCAAAGGTTCGGGGCGTTCCATTGCGGGTATTCATCTGCGAGATGTGCTGGATACGGTAGCCACATGCAACCCCGGGATTCTCCAGAAATTTGGCGGGCATGCCATGGCCGCCGGTCTGAGTCTCCAGGTCGAACATCTGGATGCCTTCCGCGCGGCTTTTGCCGCTGCCGTCACCAGTCAACTCGGCGACCTCCCGCTGGATCCGTCCATTGAAAGTGATGGCGAGCTGGCGCACAGTCAGCTCGAACTTGCGTTGGCCGAGCAGTTGCAAGTTGCCGGCCCCTGGGGACAAGGCTTTCCGGAGCCGGCGTTTGATGGTGACTTCCAGGTGGTGTCCCACAAGTGGCTTGGCGGCAAGCATCTGAAGATGGTGTTGTCGCCAGCCAGCAATGATCAGTGCCTTATGGATGCCATCGCTTTCAATCAGGATCAGAACCTCTGGCCGGACCCCGCGCCCCGACAGGTCCGGGTGGTGTACAAGCTGTCGGTGAATGAATTCCGGGGCAACCGGTCGGCGCAAATGCTGGTGGATTATCTCGAACCGGTCACGCCGTAAACTGCCGCTGCTGCCGGTAGCAGACGGCGCCCAGGCAATGGCGCTCCGGGGTACTTTCCGATGCTGGCGATAGTGTTCAACGTCTCGCTGGGTTAGAATCCTTCCCTTTTCATCCAGGCGGGCGGCTCGGGCCGACCGGGCCGACGCAACAGCGGCCACCCACTGTCATGCCCATCGCGGTACTGCGCAAACGTCAACAGAACCCAGAGATAAGCCATGGAAATTAATCCGTTATTGAATCGCCTTTTCGATCTCCAAACGCGCTCGGAAACCCTTAGGGGGTATCTTTGACTACGACGTCAAAAAGGAACGGCTGACGGAAGTCGAACTGGAGCTGGGCGAGCCGGGTGTCTGGAACAATCCGGAGAAAGCCCAGAGTCTCGGACGCGAACGGGCGAGTCTGAATGACGTGGTGGAAACGCTCGATAATCTCACCAACGGCATCCGCGATTGCCGGGACCTTATCGACATGGCGGTCGAAGATAACGACGAGGATGGTCTGACGGCTATCAGCAAGGAAATCGAGGGGCTGGATGAGCAACTGTCCAAGCTGGAATTTCGTCGCATGTTCTCGGGCGAAACCGATCCCAATAATGCCTATCTGGATATCCAGGCCGGCTCCGGCGGTACCGAAGCCCAGGACTGGGGGGAAATGCTGTTGCGGATGTATCTGCGCTGGGGCGAAGACAAGGGTTTCAAGACAACCCTGGAAGAAGCATCCCCAGGGGAGGTTGCCGGTATCAAGAGTGCAACCATTCGCTTCGAAGGCGATTATGCATTCGGCTGGCTGCGTACCGAAACCGGTGTGCACAGACTGGTGCGCAAATCGCCATTCGACTCCGGTAACCGTCGCCACACGTCGTTTTCGTCGGTATTTGTTTCCCCGGAAATTGATGACGACATCGACATTGACATAAACCCCGCCGATCTGAAAACCGATACCTACCGTGCCAGTGGGGCGGGCGGTCAGCACGTCAACAAGACCGATTCGGCGGTGCGGATTACTCATGAACCGACCGGTACTGTCGTGCAATGCCAGAGCGAACGATCACAGCACTCCAACCGGGACAAGGCCATGAAGATGCTCCGGGCAAAGCTTTATGAGCGCGAAGTGTTGAAGCGTTCGGCAGAGAAACAGGCGCTGGAAGACAGCAAGGCGGATATCGGCTGGGGCAGCCAGATCCGTTCCTACGTGCTGGACGACGCTCGCATTAAAGATCTGCGTACCGGCGTCCAAACCAGTAATTGCCAGGCTGTTCTGGATGGTGAGCTGGACATGTTCATTGAAGCCAGTTTAAAGGCCGGCCTGTAAATTCATCAAAGACAGAATCCAATGACTGATAATCCGATCGACGCAAAACGATTAGACGAGAACCGGTTAATAGCCGAACGCCGGGTAAAGCTTGCTGCCTTGCGCGAACAGGGCCAGGCGTTTCCCAATCAGTTCCGACCGGAGCACCGGGCGCGGCAGTTGCAAGACGAGTTCGGCGAGCAGACCAAGGAACAACTCGAATCCCTGAACCGGCAGGTGAGCGTAGCGGGGCGCGTCATTCGCAACCGTGGTGCATTCATGGTATTGCAGGATGGCAGCGGCCAGATCCAGCTGTACGTCACCAAAGACGCCCGGGAATTCGCTAAAACCATCGACCTTGGCGATATCCTCGGGGTGCGGGGTGCGCTGCACAAATCGGGCAAGGGTGATCTTTATGTCAACCTCGACGATTACCAGCTGCTCACCAAGGCATTGCGTCCGCTACCGGACAAATACCACGGGCTGGCGGACCAGGAGCTGCGCTATCGGCAACGGTATGTTGACCTGATTGCCAATCCCGAAGTCCGGGATCTGTTTATAGTGCGCTCGCGCACCGTGCAGTTTATTCGCGACTATCTGAACCGGCGTGACTTTCTCGAAGTTGAAACACCCATGTTGCAGGCGATACCAGGCGGTGCCACCGCGCGCCCGTTCATCACCCGGCATAACGCGCTGGATCTCGATATGTATTTGCGGATCGCGCCGGAGTTGTACCTCAAGCGGCTGGTGGTCGGCGGCTTTGATCGCGTCTATGAAATCAACCGGAATTTCCGCAACGAAGGCCTGAGCACGCGCCATAATCCCGAGTTCACCATGCTGGAGTTTTATCAGGCATACGCCGATTACCACGACCTGATGAATCTGACCGAGGATATGTTGCGCGAGCTGGCCCAGGCAGTCTTGGGAACGACCCGAATCAATGTGGGACAGCCCGGCGAAGACGGCTCGATTGCCATCGATTTTGCAACACCATTTCAGCGCTTCACGGTGTTTGAGTCCATTCTGCATTTCAACGGAGAAATCCAGGCCGGCGATCTCGACAATCTGGCCGGCGCCCGGCGTCTGGCGCAAGCCCTGGATATTCCGGTCAAGGAAACCTGGGGGCTGGGGAAACTGCAGATCGAAATTTTCGAAAAAACAGTCGAACACCGCCTGTTGCAGCCCACTTTCATTACGGCTTACCCCACAGAAGTCTCGCCCCTGGCAAGACGCAATGACGCCGATCCCTTTGTCACCGACCGGTTCGAATTCTTTGTGGGCGGGCGGGAAATTGCGAACGGATTTTCCGAGTTAAATGATGCCGAGGATCAGGCCGAACGGTTTCGTCTACAGGTCGAAGAAAAGGATTCAGGAGACCCCGAGGCTATGCATTATGACGCGGACTACATTCGCGCGCTTGAGTATGGTTTACCGCCCACGGCGGGCCAGGGCATCGGCATTGATCGTCTCGTCATGCTGCTGACCAATGCTCCGAGCATTCGCGACGTCTTGCTGTTTCCGGCCATGCGACCGGAAAGCCGTTGAGGTCCGTACGAAAAGTCGTCGAACGACGGTCAGGCCGTCGGCAGCCGGGCCAGCATGCTCGGCCGTGTTTGTGTATATAATCAGCGCAACCTTAAAGATCAGTGATTGTTTATGACCGATATCAAAGAGTACATGGCTCGTCTGGGGCGCGACGCACGGGTGGCTTCACGCGTGATGGCGGCATCTACTACCGGCGCCCGCAACGCGGCGCTGGCGGCCATCGGGGCCAAACTGGATGCGGGCCGTGCCCAGCTGAATGATGCGAATCAGGCCGATCTGGCCAGCGGCAAGCGCAATGGCCTGGCACCGGCATTACTGGATCGGCTCGAGCTTACCCCGGCTCGAATCGACGCCATGATTGAAGGATTGCACCAGGTGGCGGCTTTACCTGATCCCTGTGGCGAGATCACCGGCCTGAGTTATCGTCCGAGTGGTATTCAGGTCGGCAAGATGCGCGTGCCTTTGGGGGTGATCGGTATCATCTATGAATCCCGTCCCAACGTGACCATCGACGCGGCGAGCCTGTGCCTGAAATCCGGGAACGCCGCCATTCTGCGCGGCGGCAGCGAATCCATCAGCTCCAACAGGGCCATCGCCGAATGTATCGGGGCGGGGCTGGCACAGACAGGGTTGCCACAAGCGGCGGTTCAGGTGGTGGAGACCACGGACCGGGCGGCGGTCGGTGAACTGATCGCCATGCCTCAATGGGTGGATGTCATAGTGCCCCGTGGTGGTCGCAGCCTGATAGAACGCATTTCCGCAGACGCTAAAGTGCCCGTCATCAAACACCTGGACGGCATCTGTCATGTTTACATCGACGGCAAGGCCGACCTCGACAAAGCCGTTGCCATTGCCCTCAATGCCAAAACCCACCGTTACGGGGTGTGCAATGCGATGGAGACCTTGCTGGTGGACGCGGCAGTGGCCCCGCAGATTCTGCCGCGCCTGGCCGCTGCGTTTCGCGAGAAAGCCGTTGAGTTGCGCGGCTGTGAACGCACCCGTGGGATGCTTGAAAATATCGAGCCGGCGACGGAAGAAGACTGGCGCACCGAATATCTGGCTCCGATTCTCTCCGTTCGGGTGGTCGATGGTCTCGACGACGCGATTGGTCATATCGCCACCTACAGTTCCCAGCACACCGATGCAATTGTGACCGAGGATTATTCCCGGGCGCGCCGCTTCATGACCGAGGTCGATTCCAGCTCCGTGATGGTGAATGCATCGACCCGGTTTGCCGACGGCTTTGAATTTGGTCTGGGGGCTGAAATCGGTATTTCCACTGACAAGATCCACGCGCGGGGGCCGGTCGGTCTCGAAGGGTTGACCTCGCAAAAATGGGTGGTGCTGGGGAACGGGCACATTCGTCAGTGAGGCTGTTTTTCGGCGGTACTTTCAATCCGATCCATATCGGACATGTCCGCGTGGCACTGGAGTGTCACTGGAAAACCGGCGCCGCCCTGACCAGTTTTGTCCCGTCCCGAATGCCACCCCACAAGCCGGGGCTCGCGCCCCTTGCCGATCATCGCCTGCGCATGGTCGAGGCCGTGGTGGCTGAACTGAACGGGCAGCAGGGAAACGGGGGCGCGTTTCAGGTGGAAACCTGTGAACTGACCCGGGAAGGTCCGTCCTACACCGTGGATACGCTGGCGCATTTGCGGCAGCAGTTCCCCGGGGACACCCTGGTCTGGGTCGTGGGGATGGACAGTTTTATCAACCTGACGAGCTGGCATCACTGGGAAAGCCTGACAGACCATGCCAGTCTGCTGGTCATCAACCGACCCGGCGTCGACCCCCAATGGGCACCGACGCTGCAGGACTGGCTGGCGCCGCGTCGCTGTAATCCTGACGCGATTCCCGCACAGGGCGGCGTGGCCTTCATGGCGACGACTGCACTGGCAATTTCATCCTCTGTCCTGCGACAGCAGATACACCAAGGGCTCTCGCCCGCATATCTGGTGACAGAGTCTGTCCGGCGTTACCTGGAAAAGTATCGTCTTTATCAATCAAGTGAAACGACTGAATTATGACATCAGAGTTAAACCAGCATATCCACGAGGCCTTGGAAGACATCAAGGCGCAGAAGATCGTAGAACTCGACGTTCGCCAGTTGACGGACGTCGCGGATTTTCTGATTATCGCGAACGGAACCTCGAGCCGCCATGTGAAGTCCGTGGCTAACAACGTGGTAGAAGAGCTCAAGCTCAAAGGGATTCGGCCGCTGGGTATTGAAGGACTGGACGTCGGCGAATGGGTGCTGGTGGATTATGGCGATACGGTCGTCCACGTCATGCTCCCGGCCACCCGTGATTTCTACGAACTTGAAAAGCTCTGGTCAAAGGTTCCCGCCAACCGCATGAGCGAAATCCCCTCCGGACAGGGGACTGAACTGCCGTAGTCGGCAGGACTCCGGACCGTGACGGGTCAAATCTGTCGATACCGGCGCCTCGCCCGCTTTTCAGGCGGACGAGGCGCCACCCCCAATCCCTTCTGCGCCGTGCGATGGTTATGAAAGTTCAACTGGTCACTGTGGGTGGAAAAATGCCGGCCTGGGTTACCGCCGGTTTTAGCGAGTACACCAAACGCCTGCCGCGCGAGTTGTCGCCTCAGCTGGTGGAGTTGCCTCTGGCCGCGCGCCTCAAAAACGCAAATCTGGAACAGATCAAGGAGGCCGAAGGGGAGGCGATCATGCAGGTCGCCGCCAAGGGCGCGCTGCGAATCATGCTGGATGTCAAAGGCCGGCCCTGGAGCACTGAAGAGCTGGCACAACAACTCCGGCAGTGGCAGATGACGGGAAAGGATCTCGCATTTGTCATCGGCGGGCCCGACGGCCTCAGCCAGAATTGCCTGAATACGGCGACGGAACGCTGGTCCCTGTCCAACTTGACGCTGCCGCATCCTTTGGTGCGCATTATCTTTATCGAACAGCTCTACCGGGCCTGGACCATCTTGCAAAACCATCCCTATCACAAATAGAACGTCACCACGGGCCATCGCAGGGCGACCGGTCAGCAGGAACATCCTGACCTTGACGTTTTTGCGAATCAGAACCTGCGGCAGTCCGCAACCGACGTAAAGTCAGCAAAGCGATCTGCTTGGTTTATGCTTGAAAGACAGTGACCACTAACATGATCAGTAATGCCAATTTCTGCAACCGATAAAGATCACCTGCGTTTCAAGGACCATCAGTCCGAGACAAACCTGTTTGCAAGGCGAATCCTTGTATCTTTGCTGTTTGTGGTGGTGCTGTTCGGCTGCCTGATATTTCGTTTCTATCGGCTGCAGGTGGTCAGCTACGAGGATTATGTCACCCGCTCGGACAGCAACCGGATCCAGGTCCAGCCGATACCGCCGACCCGGGGAATGATCTACGATCGCAATGGAATCCTGCTCGCCGACAATCGCGCCAGCTATTATCTGTCCATCGTCAAGGAGCGCACCAAAGATCTCGAGAAAACGATCGATACGGTGGCTTCCCTCATTGATGTCGATGCCCGCGACCGCACCAACTTCCAGAAAGCCCTGCGACTGCGACGCCGCCCCTATGAATCCGTCCCATTGCGATATCGCCTGACAGAGGAAGAAATCGCCCAGATTGCGGTCAACGAGTACCGTCTGGATGGTGTGGAAATCGAAGCAGAACTGACCCGCCATTATCCTTTTGGAGAGCTGTTTGGTCATGTCATCGGGTATGTGGGACGCATCAGCGAAGCAGAGGTCGCGGGGTTCGACGAAGCGACCTACCGGAACTACAGCGGGACGCACAACATCGGTAAAACCGGACTCGAGCGGTTCTATGAACCCCATCTGCTGGGGGGTGTGGGGTCGGAACATATTGAGACCAATGCCCACGGGCGGGTGCTGAGGGTGCTCGACCGCATCGACCCGGTACCCGGCAAGGACCTGCACCTGCATCTGGACATGAGATTGCAACAGGTCGCCACCGCTGCCATCGGCGACAGGCGGGGGGCAGTGGTGGCCATTGATGTTGCCAGCGGTGGCGTGGTGGCACTGGTCAGTGTCCCCAGCTTTGATACCAATCTGTTCGTGACGGGCATCAGCTTCGATGATTACAAAGCTCTGAACGAATCGCCCGATCTGCCGCTCTACAACCGGGCGATTCAGGGACAATATCCCCCCGGCTCGGTGCTGAAACCGATGCTGGGGGTAGGCGGCCTGGCTGCCGGCGTCATCGACCCGGCCTATTCCATTCGCGATCCCGGCTTTTTCAGGCCGGAAGGTGACAGCCGGATCTATCGGGACTGGAAAAAAGGCGGGCACGGCATGAAGGTGGATCTGCGCCAGGCGATCGCCGAATCCTGCGACACCTACTTTTACGATCTTTCCCTGCGTATGGGTATTGACCTGATGCACCCGTTGGGCGAAGCCTTCGGCCTGGGCCAGCGCACCGGCATTGATATCCCCCACGAACGCGCCGGTCTCTGGCCGTCGCGCCAGTGGAAGCGCGGCGCTCGCGGTCTGCCGTGGTTCCCGGGGGACAGTCTGAACGTTTCCATCGGTCAGGGATTCGTGCTGACCACGCCCCTGCAGCTGGCGGTTCTGACCAGCAGCCTTGCCAGGCGCGGTACGACATTGCGACCCCAGGTGGTCGCCCGCGTCGGAGACGAAGTCCAGCCCGCCGAGGAAATCGGCCATTGGGATGCGGCCAGCGTGCACTGGGATTATGTGGTGGATGCGATGGAGGAAGTCGTTCATGGTGCCCGGGGAACTGCCAAGGTCAGTGGACGTGGCGCCAGTTACCGGATGGCGGGGAAAACGGGCACGGCTCAAGTGGTGGGAATTGCCCAGGGGGAAGATTATGATCGCGAAAAGCTGCGGGAGCGGCAGCGGGATCACGCCCTCTATATCGCCTTCGCCCCCGCCGAACAACCGAAGCTGGCGATTGCGGTGGTCATCGAAAACGGCGAGCACGGTTCGTCGGTGGCAGCACCGATAGCCCGCACCATATTCGACGCCTGGTTTGCGTTTCATCCGTTGCAGGGCGAACCGGAGGCCGTGGGTGCTGCGACGGGGTATCGACCATGAACACCAAGTCTCGAGATTTTGTAAGACAGTTGCCGGACTCCTCCCATCATTTCCGGAAAAATCCGGGATTGTGGGAGCGCCTGCATATTGATCCCTGGCTATTACTGGGTTTGGTTACGCTGACACTGTGCGGCCTGTTCGTCCTTTACAGCGCAAGCGGCGAAAGCATGGAGATGGTCACACGGCAGGGCGTGTTCTTCGGTATTGCATACGTTGCAATGTTCGTCACCGCCCAGATCTCCCTGAGATTTATACGCCGCTGGGCTTTTTGGCTATATTTTCTGGGACTGGTTCTGCTGATTCTGGTTCTGGTCGTGGGGGTAGGCGCCAAGGGCGCACAGCGGTGGCTCAGTCTCGGATTTATCCGCTTCCAGCCATCGGAAATTCTCAAGCTGGCATTGCCTATTTGCATTGCCACCTATTTTTCCAGCAAGGTATTGCCCCCGCGCCTGTTGCATGTGATGGTCAGTCTTGCCCTGATCGCCGTTCCGGCTGTGCTGATCCTGGAGCAGCCGGATCTGGGTACGGCCATCATGGTCACCATGTCGGGCGTTTTTGGTCTGTTTCTGGCGGGTCTGCCCTGGGGTTTCATCATTCTGGCCATTTTCATGGCGATTGCCGCCAGTTGGCCCATGTGGCAATTCGTCATGCATGACTATCAGAAGCAGCGTGTGTTAACGCTCCTGAACCCGGAAGCCGACGTGTTGGGAACCGGCTGGAACACGGTTCAGGCGAAAACGGCGATCGGCTCCGGGGGGATCAGCGGCAAAGGCTGGCTGGATGGCACTCAGTCGCATCTGGATTTTCTGCCCGAAGGCCACACCGATTTCATTATTGCGGTGGTGGCCGAAGAATTCGGTCTGATCGGATTTCTGTTTCTGTTGTCCATATACTTTGCGGTCATTCTGCGAGGCCTGTGGATCGCGGTCTGTGCGCGCAATACGTTTGGCCGCGTGCTGGCCGGGAGCCTGATATTGACTTTCATGTTTTATATTTTTGTTAATATCGGGATGGTTTCCGGAATTCTACCCATAGTCGGTGTTCCTCTGCCCCTGATCAGTCTCGGTGGGACATCGCTGATTTCCTTGATGGCGGGCTTTGGATTGCTCATGGCTATTTCAACGGAACGGAAAAAATCACCTTTCACAATTGGATGACGCATGCTCTATAACTTGCTAACGAACAAGGTTCGACATGGCGTTCTGCTGGCGCTGGCTCTCGCGGGTACAGAACAGACACTGGCTGCCGACGCAGGCCAGAACAACAGTGCGGAGGCGGCTCAGGCCGTCAGCGGCGATTATGCCGATCACCCCGCCGCGAAAAAATTTATTGAAAAGATGGTGACCGAACACAAGTTCGATGAAGCCCAGCTGAAGAAAATGCTGAATCAGGCGCAGAAGAAGCAACCCATTCTCGACGCAATTGCGCGCCCCGCAGAAAAAACCAAGCCCTGGTTTGAATACCGGGAAATATTTCTCGACCAGAAGCGCATCCAGCAAGGTGTGGAATTCTGGAACGAAAATGAAAAAATTCTCAATGAAGCCAGCGAACGTTACGGTGTTGATCCGGCAATTATCGTTGCCATCATCGGTGTCGAAACCCGTTATGGCAGTTTTATGGGGAATTACCGGGTTCTGGATGCACTGACTACCCTCGGGTTCGATTATCCGCCGCGGGCAACTTTTTTTGCCGGCGAGCTGGAACACTTCTTCCTGCTGGCCCGCGAGCAAAATCAGGATCCCCTCGCCCTGACCGGTTCCTACGCCGGCGCCATGGGATTCGGGCAATTTATTCCCAGCAGTTATCGCAGCTACGCGCGCGATAACGACGGTGACGGCTTTGCCGATATATGGAAAAACAAGTCCGACGCGATCGGCAGTGTCGCCAATTACTTCAAGGCCCATGGCTGGCAGAGCGGCCAGCCGGTCATGGCCCCCGCGCAACTGGCGGAGGGATTCGACACGAAACTGCTCAACACAGCGGCCAAACCGAGTCGATCCCTGAAAGAACTCAAGAAATTGGGTTTTACCGTAAAAGGCAGTCATGATGGCAAGGGCGGTATTGACCGTAAACTGCTGGCCGAGCCGCTGCATTATGAAGGCAAGGACGGGCCGGATTACTGGGCCGGATTCAATAACTTTTATGTGATAACCCGATATAACCGCAGCCGCATGTACGCACGCGCTGTCTGGGAGCTGAGCAACGCCATCAAGGACGCGCGCACCAAGGCTGCCGGAACCGCCAGTCAGGAAAACGGAAATTCATGAAAGGCTTAACCTCGATGACACTCGCGGCGCCGCAGAATGGGGCGGGTCGGTCTGCATCCGGCGCATGGTTGAAATGCTTCGCCGCCGGGATACTGACCGTGTTGATTATGTCCGGCTGCACCAGTCAAACCAAAACCGTCGCCCCGGGGTCACCCCGGTTCGAGGATATCAAGGACAGTGGCCCGGATCAGGACATTGATGTCAGCGGTCTCCAGGACGCCATTCCCCAGGTGGAACTGATTCGCGGTGCCGGCAACAAGACCCCTTATGAAGTATTGGGGCGAACCTATCATGTCAATTTCGACACGGTGGGATTTGTCGAAACCGGCTACGCATCCTGGTATGGCAAGAAATTCCACGGGCGCAAGACGTCGAACGGCGAAGTTTATGACATGTTCGGGATGACCGCGGCGCACAAGCACCTGCCGATTCCCAGCTATGTCAAAGTGACCAACCTTGAAAACGGAAAGGCAGTCGTTGTCCGTGTTAATGATCGGGGCCCGTTCCACGGCAAACGGATCATTGACCTGAGCTACGCGGCCGCCAAAAAGCTTGGATATCATCAGAAGGGGACAGCGAAGGTGCGCATTGAATATCTGCAGCCGAAAGCTGACCCCGCACGCTCTGCCAAAACAAAAGCGGCGAACGGGGCCCGGCGTTATCTGCAAGCCGGCGCTTTTCGCAGTCAGGACAGTGCCGAAGTTGTAAAAACACGAGTGGCAAGCCTGACGAATCATGAGGTCCGCGTGCACCCCGAGCCGCAACGGAATCTCTACAAGGTTTTGATCGGGCCGATTCTGGATGATGCGGAAGTACTGAATCTGCGCCGCCTCATGCAGCAGGGCGACCTGGGTGTCCCGCACCTGGTTGAAATGTAGTAACCGGGTGCGCTGAGGGTACTGCAGGGGATTTTAGCCGCCAGATGGGAACGGAGAGCGCCGGCGGACGTGCTCCGTTTCGCAATTTTCTGCACGGGTCGTAACTGGTACAATGCCGCCTGCCGTCGAACCGCGAGAGCTCACTTCTTATCAAAAAAAGCGAAAAATAATGACTACAATCTTTCCTGAATTCGCAGAAATTCTCCCTGCAAAACGTCAATCCGGCCCAAATCGAAAATCCCGTCTGGCGACAGGTTTCTATTTTTGCTTGCTGTTGGTATCCGGCTTCTCTGCCAGTCCCGGTTCCGCCCAGAGCCCGGTCATCATTCCCGCTGCGCCGGAGCTGAACGCAAAAGCCTATCTGCTGATGGACGCAAAAACCGGCGCAATTCTGGTCGAAAATCAGGCCGATTTACCATTGCCGCCGGCCAGTCTTACCAAGATGATGACAGCCTATGTCGTGACCGACGAGATAGAACGCGGCAAGCTGAAGGAACAGGACCTGGTGCGGATATCCGATAACGCCTGGCAGAAAGGCGGAACCAAAAGCGGTGGTTCCACCATGTTCCTGGATCCGCGCACGGAAGTTTCCGTGATCGAGCTGCTGCGGGGCGTGATCATTCAGTCCGGCAACGATGCGTCCATCGCGCTGGCGGAGCATCTGGCCGGAGGTGAGGGCGCCTTTGCCGATGTCATGAACCAGCATGCGCAATTGCTCGGCATGAACGACACTCATTTTGTCAATGCCACTGGCTGGCCGGCCGAAGGCCATGTCACCACCGCCCGCGACCTGGCGATACTGGCAAGAGCCGTCATCGAGAAACACCCCAAGTACTATCCCATCTACGCCGAAAAATATTTCAGCTACAACGGTATCAACCAGACCAACCGCAATCGCCTGCTGTTTCGTGATTCCAGTGTCGACGGCATCAAAACCGGCCATACCGAAGAAGCCGGTTACTGCCTGGTGGCGTCCTCCGAGAAGCAGGGCATGCGATTGATCACGGTGGTGATGGGCACCAGCTCGGAAGAGGCACGGGCCGTGGAATCGCAAAAGCTTATGGCTTACGGGTTCCGTTACTACCAGACCCATCCCCTGTACAAACAGGGCCAGGAGTTGAGCCGCAACCGCGTGTGGAAAGGCGTGGTGGAAGAAGTCGGGCTGGGTATTCCCGAGGACGTGACCATTACCATTCCGCGGGGCGCCAGTGCCGCCCTCGAAGCGAAAATATCCGTCGATTCCGTTATTGAAGCGCCCATTGAGCAAGGCCAGGTTCTCGGTGAGCTGCAGGTATTGCTGGAGGGCAAAGCCGTGTACCAGTCGGACCTTGTGGCCCAGGAAGCGGTCTCACCGTCCGGTTTCTTTGCCCGCATGTGGGATTCCCTGGTGATGGTCATCAATGGTTTGTTTGAGAAATGACCGGGCGCAGCGATAACGACCGACCCACGATTGAATTTCCCTGCGAAGACTATCCGATTCGCGTGATGGGGGATGCCGGCCAGTCATTCCAGACTTTTGTCCTCGACGTATTCGAGCGGCACGCGCCCGGCTTTGACCGGGCGAAGGTACAGGTCCGCCCCAGCCGCAATGGCCGGTTCGAATCCGTATGCGTCACCATTCGGGCAACCGGGCCCGCACAACTGGAAACGCTCTTTCTCGACCTGAAGCAGAATCCAGCCGTAAAAATGGTTTTGTAGCGAAGTAGATGTCATGTCCGCTGTAATCCACGTTCGCCGGCGAGGCCTGTGCGCATATCGGCAAATCTGGCAGGAAATGCAGGCGTTTACCGACGCGCGCAGCGCCGACACACAGGATGAGCTCTGGCTGGTCGAACATTTCCCGGTATATACCCAGGGGCAGGCGGGCAAACCTGAGCATCTGCTCAATCCGGGCGCCATCGAAGTGGTGCAGACCGATCGTGGCGGCCAGATAACCTACCACGGGCCAGGGCAGCTGGTTGCCTACCCGTTGCTGAATCTCAAACGCCGCAACCTCGGGGTGCGGGACCTGGTGAGCCTGCTGGAGCAGAGCATCCTGGCGGTGCTCCAGGACTGGCAGATTCCCGGCAGTATCCGCCCCAGGGCGCCCGGTGTGTACGTGGGAGAGGCCAAGATTGCTTCCCTGGGTTTACGGGTGCGGCGGGGCTGCAGTTTCCATGGCCTCAGCCTGAATGTCGCCATGGATCTGCATCCCTTTGGAGGAATCAATCCGTGTGGCTATAATGGCCTGCCAATGACCCAGATGGCGGATCATTCTGCCGTCATTCCCGAGATGGTTGACGTCGAGGCGAGCCTGACCCGGCATCTGACGGAGCGCCTGCAGGCGCCCGCGCTGTTCCCCGACTCTTGATGTCCATAATGCCGAGTACCCTATGAGCGAAGAATTACCTGTCAAACGCACTCGCCGCATTCCGCGAGGAGAGAAGCTCCGTGATGCTGCCAAAGTGGAGCGGATTCCGGTCAAGGTCATCGCAACGGACGGTCTGCTGCGCAAGCCGGACTGGATCAGGGTGCGCGTGTCCGTCTCCCCGGAAGTCCAGCGGATCAAGGCGCTTTTGCGCCGGCACAATCTGTCCACGGTTTGCGAAGAGGCCAACTGCCCGAATCTGGGAGAATGCTTCAGCGGCGGGACCGCCACTTTCATGATCATGGGCGATATCTGCACACGCCGCTGCCCCTTTTGCGATGTCGGCCACGGCAAACCCAATGCACTTGATCCCGCCGAGCCCGCCAACCTGGCGACGGCCATTGCGGATCTGCGGCTGCGCTATGTCGTCATCACCTCAGTGGACCGCGACGATCTTCGCGACGGCGGCGCCCAGCACTTTGCCGATTGCATCCGCGAAGCGCGGGCACGCTCACCGCAGCTGCAAGTGGAAATCCTCACGCCGGATTTTCGCGGCCGTATGGACGCTGCGCTGGATATCCTCACCGCCGAACCGCCCGACGTCTTCAACCACAACCTCGAGACCGTCCCCCGGCTTTATCGCGAAGCCCGGCCGGGGGCGAATTACGAGTGGTCCCTGGATCTGTTGCACCAGTACAAACTGCGCAAGCCGGAAGTTCGGACCAAATCCGGTTTGATGGTGGGGCTGGGTGAAACCAAGGATGAAATTATCGCGGTAATGAAAGACATGCGGGCACACCAGATCGACATGTTGACGATCGGTCAATACCTGCAACCTTCCAGGGATCATCTACCGGTGAGGCGCTACGTCGAACCGGCAGAATTCGACGAGTATGCGGCCATTGCCGAGGAAATCGGCTTCGTGCACGCCGCCTGCGGACCTCTGGTGCGGTCTTCCTACCATGCTGACAAGCAGGCTCACGGCGAAAAGGTCAGCTAAACGGTTGAGATAACGTACCGGCTTCGAGCCGGTACGTGTTGTCCATCTGATCAGGCGCCGTTTAATAACTCGTCAACGATGGCGAGACAAGGCACATGTGCGGTTACCAAGCGGGCGGATCACTGGCCGGAAACGAATCTTCCGACGCCTGATCCACATCGTCGTCATCCGAATCCTCATCCGTATAATCGGCGTCGTCTTCCTCCTCTTCTTCCTCTCTTTCTCCCGCCATTGATGCTGCCCACAGCATCGGGCGTGTCTCACCCGTGTCCAATGGCGCTGTCGGCCACAGGCTGATGCAGGGAGTGCTGTTCTGTCGGTTTGCGTGAGAACTGGTATTCATGCTGCCTCCACCTTCATAGGTCGCTGCTGTCAAAAGTCGGCGAGATGGCGCTGCATATCCGGTGCCAACGCGGGCGTTGGATGTGAGTCGGTCTGGTTGCCCGCTCAGAGGGCATTCGCCAGGGCTGAACGCTGTGAAACATGTAAACTTTTCAAGTTCACTCCGAATATGGGATCACGGTCAGCGGCGCGGCCACCCCGGTGCGGTGGCGAAAGGCAGCGAAGGTGCCGGGTGCGGCGATTGAGCGACTCGCTGGAGTCCTGTCGAAGTGGCACTCCCTGTGCATTGTCAGGTCTGAATCGAAGCGCGGCGCCGCCGTTCAGGAGTTCCGCAGAACTGCGCACCGTGACCCTTTTTGAAGGCAGGAGGAAGTATGCAAGTACCACTTGAAATTGCTTATCACAACACTGAAGGCAACGGCTGGCTGGATGAATATATCCGGGAGCGGGCCGAACATCTGGACCGGACGGCAGGCGGTCTGGTCGCATGTCGTATCGTGGTGGAACGGTCTCAACATCAGCACCAGACGGGCAATCCTTACCGGGTGCGGGTTGAAGCGACCATCCCCCCGAAAAAGGTTCTGATAGGTGATAAAGAAGAAGTGGTTGAAGACCGGCACCTGCAACTCAGGCCTATCATTCGGCACGCTTTCGATGCGGTGGAAAAGCAGGTCACCAAACAGAAGCAGATGATGCGCGGCAGTGGCAAACAGAATCGCAACCCGGCAGAAATCGCGGCGTTGCCCGAGGAGGAAGAGGAGTCGAACGCCGCAGTGGTGCGCATTTTCCGCAGTGAAGGCTACGGATTTCTGAAAGTTCCGGCGGACGACGATGAATATTATTTTCATCGGAATGCGGTGACCAATGATGCCTTCGACCACCTGCAAGTCGGCACGGAAGTTCGTTTCGAACCTTCCATGGGCGAAGAAGGGCCCCAGGCAGACCTGGTAGAGATCATTGAAAATTCGGTCAAGGAGAATATTGAAGAGGTTCAGGAGTAGACGGACCGGTCTGCGTGGCGGTGCCGAAAAGAGTGGCGCCGCCAACGCTGATTTTTCGCTTCTCACCGCTTCTAAACTTTTGACTTACGTCCATAAAAATTGAATTCGTTAACAATATTTGCGCAATTCCTGTCGGGCAGCGTTCACAGGCGTCCCGTCCTCAAGGCGGTAGCAGCGTGCGTTGCCAGCGTCTTCGTCGGAAAATTCCTACACTTCTTCAGATTTACTCCCGCCGTTTTTAATCCGTTTCTGATGGCATAGCCGCCGAGGATCACTGAAACTTTCAGTGCTTCTGCACTTTCTGCAGAGTGTTTCCAAAGCCAGAGCTGCGGCCATGTACCGCGACGTTTAACACCGGATTGATCTACCTGATGGTTCCCAGAAAAGTTTCCCAAGATACACTCCTCACCTGCGTACCGGGTGCTCTGGCCACGATCCTTTTGTTCGGGCACGGCGCCTGGGCGTCAGCAGTGTTAGTGGCAGTAGTAACGGTCAGTCTCGCCATTTATGTGGTGAAAACCCACCGTGCCGTCAGCGCCGATACCGCAACGCTCTCCCGTTTACAGGCGGGCCAGGAACAGCAGTGGCAGCAATATGAGGCCAGGCTTGCGGGGTTGGGCCGGACGCTGTTACCGGTCTGGAACCGGCATCTGCAAACGGTCGATGTCCAGTGCGAACAATCAATTATCCAGTTAACGGAAAAATTCGTGTTGCTTGTCCGGGATTTGAGCAGCGCCAACGATGTTTCCAGACAGGTCTCGGCGTCCACCGCCGACGGCATCGACGGAGTTTTTGCGAAAGCCAATCACAGTCTCGAAAGCTTGATAGAAACTCTCGACGACGCCATTCGTGGTCGAGATGCCCTGCTCACACAGGTTAACGGGCTCGCCCAGTTTATTACCGAACTTGAGCATATGGCCCGCGATGTCGCGACCATCGCCGGTCAGACCAATCTGCTCGCATTGAATGCGGCCATCGAGGCGGCGCGGGCCGGTGATCAGGGTCGCGGTTTCGCCGTGGTGGCGGGTGAAGTGCGCAAGTTGTCGCAGCTTTCTGCGGAAACGGGCGATCGCATGAGTTCAAAGGTCGCCTATATCAGCCAGACCATCGAAGCGACCGTCAACGCCGCCCGCGAAGCCCAGAGCCAGGATCAGACCATGGTTCGGAGTTCTCACGGCACGATTATGGGTGTTCTGGAAAATCTGCGGCAATACGCCAGTGAAATCTCGGGATCGGCAGAGGAACTGCGACGCACTAACTCGGCGATCAGGGAGGAGGTGGAGCAGACCGTTGTCCATTTGCAGTTCCAGGATCGGATCAGTCAGATCCTCTCCCACGTGCGGGAAAATATTGACCTGGTGGCCCAACAGCTGCAGAGCCCGGAATCGTTCGATGTGAACAGCCTGTTACAGCAGCTGGAAAAATCGTACGCGATGACCGAGGAGCGCCAGGGACATCAGGCTGATGCAGCCGTCACCAGAAGCGCACCTGCCGGCGGCGACATCACCTTTTTTTAATTTGAAATTTACTGATTCATGACGTGTGGTTGATATGGCAAAGCTGGTGTTGGTTGTTGACGATTCTGCTTCTATCCGGCAGGTGGTGTCTCTCACTTTGAGAGAAGCTGGCTACGAAACGCTGGAGGCATCGGACGGCAGGGACGCGTTGGCCAAACTCAAAGGACAGCGGGTTCATCTGATGATATCGGATGTGAACATGCCGAACATGGATGGCATCACCTTCGTCAGGGAAGTCAAGCTCCGGCCCGAATACCGGTTTACGCCGGTGATCATGCTCACCACCGAATCCGCCGACGAAAAGAAACGCCAGGGGCAGGAAGCCGGCGCGAAAGCCTGGGTTGTAAAGCCGTTTCAACCTCAGCAAATGCTGGCGGCCGTCAGCAAACTGGTGCAACCGTAATGGAGGCGGTCCAGTTTGACGAGGTAAGCAGTCGGCTGTGCATTTCCGGCGAAATGACCATTTATCAGGCCGTCGAATTGAAGGCAGCCATTATCGCCAGCATCGGTGATCGTTCTGTTGCTGAGCTCGACCTTGCGGAAGTCACGGAGCTGGATACGGCCGGTTTGCAACTGCTGTTGAGCTTGCAGGCCGCCCATACGCATATGCGCCTTGCCGCCATCAGCATACCCGTGCAGACCGCTTTGGAACTGCTGCGCCTGACGCCGGCGGTGCTGCATTCCGACGGAGTGTCTTCATGAATCTGCAACAGGCGTTACAAACATTTCTCGAAGAAAGCCGGGATTTGCTTACAGACATGGAAAGCATTCTGCTGGAGTTGGAGCTGGAGCACCGGAAAGATGATCTGGAGCTCTATCACGCACTGTTCCGATGCGTGCATACCATCAAAGGTTCCGCCGGAATGTTCGGTCTGACCCATGTGGTGGAATTCACCCACGTCGTCGAAAATTTTCTCGACCGGTTGCGCCTGCGGGAAATCCGGCTCACGCCGGAACTGACATTCACTTTGCTTTCCTGCCGCGACCATATCGGCACGCTCATCGACTTCCCCGAACTGCAGCCCGACGATCCGCTGGTGGCCGAAGGGCAGGTGCTTCTGCAAGCACTTTGTGGTGACGGCGCTGCTGTCCAGACCGCGACCGCAGAGAGTCAATTCGGCGCAGCCAGCAAAGTCGATGTGGAAAACAAATCCAGTGTAGAAAGCAATGCGGCCGGTGACAGCGAAGAGGTCTGGCACATATCTCTGAGGTTTGATCCGGACGTCCTTCAGCACGGCATGGATCCGCTGTCCTTTATCCACTATCTGACCAGACTGGGACATTTAAAAGCGATTGCCACCGTCATGGAGGACCTGCCGGCGTTAGCACAACTGGATCCGGAAAAATGTTACCTCGGATTCGAAATTGAGTTGGTAACCGGCGCCAGTCAGCAAGAAATCGAACAGGTTTTCGAATTTGTGGAGACTCTGTGTCAGTTGCGGATACTGCCTCCGCGCAGCGACGTGCAGGCGTATGTGCAGCTGATCCAGAGTCTGCCGGAGGAACCCCAGCGGCTTGGTGAGATCCTGGTGGCGAGCGGCGCAATCTCCGCCGATGAGCTGGCCACGTGCCTCGACTGGCAAGACTCCACCACTGCGCCACCGCCGCGAAAACCCATTGGTGAAGTCCTGGTCACGCAGGGGCTGGTGGCGCCGGAACTGATCAATGCGGCGCTGGACAAGCAGCAATACAACCGCGAGCGCAAATCCGGTCAGCATTTACGGGTGCAGGCGGAAAAGCTGGATCAATTAATCAATCTCGTGGGAGAAATGGTGATTGCTTCGGCGGCAGTCTCTCTCAACGCCGCGCGCGGTTGCGACAGCGCCACCCGCGAATCCGCCGCTGCTATGGCGCTGCTGGTGGAAGAGATCCGCGACCGATCGCTGCAATTGCGGATGGTTCCCATTGGTGACACCTTTCAGAAAATGCAGCGGATTGTCAGGGACGCGGCGCGCGAACTGGGCAAGGAGATTGAACTGGTCATTATCGGTGCCGACACCGAACTGGATAAAACGGTGGTGGAGAAAATCGCCGATCCACTGGTTCATCTGGTTCGCAATGCCTGCGATCACGGTCTTGAATCCCCGGAGGCGCGCCGCGCCAGTGGTAAACCGGGCAAAGGTCGCCTGCAGTTGAACGCGTTTCACGAATCGGGCGCCATCATTATTGAAATATCTGACGATGGTCTCGGCCTGGACCGGGATCGGCTTTTTCAAAAAGCCGTTGATCAAGGTCTGGTTCAAACCGACGCCGTTCTGAGCGATCAGGAAATTTTCAACCTCATCTTCGAACCCGGTTTATCCACCGCAAAACAAGTAACCAACCTGTCCGGCAGAGGGGTAGGCATGGATGTGGTGCGGCGCAATATCGAAAGTTTGCGCGGTACGGTGGAGGTTCACTCCGAAGCATCACGGGGTACGTCGTTCCGCATACGTCTGCCCTTGACGCTGGCCATTATCGACGGCTTTTTATCGAGCGTCGGCGAATGCACTTATGTGGTCCCGCTGGAAATGGTCAAAGAGTGCGTGGAACTGCCGGCTGCCTACAGCGTTGATGATTCCAGGCAACTTCTGAATCTTCGGGGCGAAGTGCTTCCGCTGGTCATGCTGCGCCAGCACTTCGGTGTTCGCACCCCGCTGCCGCGACGGCAGAACGTCCTGATCGTGGCCTATGGCGGACTCAAGGCCGGGCTGGTGGTGGACGAATTGCTGGGGGAGCACCAGACAGTGATCAAACCGCTCAACGAACTGTTTGCAAAGGTGCAGGGCTTGAGTGGTTCAACCATTCTCGGCAACGGCAGGGTTGCATTGATTCTGGATGTACCGGGACTGTTGCAACTGGCGCAGTCGCAAGAGCTTGCGCAGGTTCAAGGATCACACGAACGCATTACACACACATCTGCGGTATTTCATTAACGGTTGTCTCGACGTCAGTCAGGCAGTACATGGTAGCGTCGGGAAGCCGACATGGGAGAGTAAGGTTATGCAATGGTTCAAGAACATGAAAGTGGGTACAAAACTGATTTCCGCTTTCCTGGTAATTTCAGCAATAACGGCGGTGGTCGGCTTTATCGGCATCAGAAACATGGGGCAGATCAGCCACGAAGCCGACAAGCTTTATGAGATGGAATTAATGGGACTGTCTCTGATTAAAGAGGCCAACATTAATCTTGCTTACGCGGGCCGTTCGACCCGGGCTCTGGCTTCGGCAACCACCGAATCTGC
>CAZJKJ010000007.1:0-41166 GCA_964546435.1 uncultured Cellvibrionaceae bacterium | reverse complement strand
TGATATTGGTGATAGCCGGCGTGCTGCTGGGTATCCTGATGGGCGTGGTGATTGCGCGGTCCATCAGTCGTCCTATCGCCAAGGCACTGGACGCGGCAAACGCTCTCGCCGATGGCGATCTGAGTGTGCATGTCAATGTCGATTCGACAGATGAAATCGGAGAACTGCTGAGCGCAATGCAGCGCATGGTGGAAAAACTATCCCAGGTGATTTCCGAGGTGCGCGCCGGTGCCGACAATCTTGCATCCGCCTCGGAGCAGGTCAGTTCTACCAGTCAGTCCCTGTCGCAGGCCTCCAGCGAACAGGCGGCCAGCGTCGAAGAAACCACGGCCTCCATGGAACAGATGACGGCGTCCATTGGCCAGAATACGGAAAATGCCAAGGTGACCGACGGCATGGCCGGCAAGGCCTCCAAGGAAGCGGTTGAAGGGGGTGCGGCGGTGGCGCAAACCGTGACCGCCATGAAGAGCATCGCCGAGAAAATTTCCATCATTGATGACATCGCCTACCAGACCAACCTGCTGGCGTTGAACGCGGCCATTGAAGCTGCGCGTGCGGGTGAACATGGTAAAGGATTCGCGGTGGTCGCGGCCGAAGTGCGCAAGCTGGCCGAACGCAGTCAGGTTGCCGCTCAGGAGATCGGTCAGGTAGCGGGTTCGTCCGTGGAACTGGCAGAGCGGGCCGGCCGGTTGCTGACCGAAATCGTGCCCTCTATTCAGCGCACCTCGGATCTGGTGCAGGAGATAGCGGCGGCCTCCAGTGAACAATCAGCGGGCGTTGGCCAGATCAACAGCGCCATGGAGCAGCTCAATCAGTTGACTCAGCAAAATGCGTCGGCGTCCGAAGAGCTGGCTGCAACCTCCGAAGAAATGTCCTCCCAGGCGGAACAGCTGCAGCAAGCAATGGCATTTTTCAGGGTGGACGCAAACGCGTCAGGCGGATCTCGTCGCGCGCGACCCAAGGCACCGGTAACCACGCTTCACCCCCCGCGTTCCGGCAAATCCTCCGCCGGGAAGCTTCGGGAAGATGACGAAGAACAGAGCGTGAATGAATCAGCGTTTGTACGGTTTTAGGAGACGGTTATGAGTCAAGCAGTCCGGCAACAAGCCGCCGTATCCCCAGAGACCGGCGCTGAGGACAATCAGTATCTGACTTTCCGGTTGAGCAGGGAAATGTTCGCGATCAACATTCTCAATATCCGTGAAATCATGGAGCACGGCAGTATCACGACCGTGCCGATGATGCCGGAGTTTGTTCGCGGTGTTATTAACTTGCGAGGCAGCGTGGTGCCGGTCATTGATCTGGTGGCGCGTTTCGGGCGCGGCCAGTGCGTGGTCAACCGGCGCAGCTGCATCGTTATCCTGGAGCTCGTTCTGGGCGAACAGGAAACCCGGGAAGTCGGAATTATTGTGGATGAGGTGTCGGAGGTGCGGGAAATCCCGGCCGATGACATCGAACCGCCGCCGAATTTCGGTGCCCGCATCCGTACGGATTTCATCTCGGGCATGGGCAAAGTGCAAGGGGAATTCGTCATCCTGCTGGATGTGCAGCGGGTGGTTGATATCGAAGAAATGGCACAGATCAGCAACGCTGTTTAAGCGCCGTTAATTGCAGTCGGAAAATTGTAGTCTGAGCCACTTGCCATGCGTCCATTAAATGACAGACAGTCCACGCCCGCGTCGGTTGCCGCGGCGCCCTCCATGGGAGAACTGGAATTCCGGCGGTTTCAGAAATTGATTTTTGAAGCTGCCGGCATTCACTTGTCTCCGGTAAAGCGCACCATGGTAGCGGGGCGGCTGGCCAAACGCCTCAAGGTACTGGGGTTAGCCGATTTCGTCAGCTATGTCCGTTATGTGGACCAGAACCAGGCCGAATACAATCGTGTCGTCGACCTGCTGACCACTAACGAAACCTATTTTTTCCGGGAACAGAAACATTTTGATTATCTTCGGCAGGTGGTTCTGCCGGAGCGCGCGACCGCGTCGAGCGTCAATGTCTGGAGTGCTGCCTGTTCATCAGGAGAGGAGCCGTTCAGCGTGGCGATGCTGCTCGCCGATGTCCGGGGAATGCGGAACTGGAAAATCCTCGCCAGCGACATCAGCACTCAAGTATTGGCGAAAGCGAAAACCGGCCAGTTTCCGTTAAGCCGGACCGAAGGTATTCCCCAGCAATATTTAAAGCGGTTCTGCCTGCGGGGAATTGCCGAGGAATCGGGAACCTTGCTGGTCGATCGGGCCTTGCGCAACAGAGTGGAATTCCGGCAGGTCAACCTGATGGAAAGCCTGCTGAGTTTGCCCATGTTCGATCTGATCCTGCTGCGCAATGTACTCATCTATTTTCAGGTCGAAACAAAAAACGAAGTGGTAAAACGCGTGAGCGGCCGCCTGAAGCCCGGCGGGTATCTGTTTATCGGACACTCGGAAAGCCTGAACGGTCTGGACTGCGGATTGCAGCAGGTCGCGCCGGCAATATTCCGGAAGTTGCCATGAGAATTGAAGGGCGCGTGGTCCCCTGCACTGAGCTGTACCTGAAGCCTGGCCAATGGCATTTCGGGAAGTCGCCCGATTGCATACGCACGACGCTCGGCTCCTGCATCGCCATGACAGTCTGGCATCCCCACAAGCGCCTGGGCGGCATGTGTCATTTCATGTTGTCTCACAGGATAAATCGCGATTCGGCGACTGCACTGGACGGGCGTTATGCCGACGAAGCGTTTCAGCTGATGGCAAAGGCGGCGCTGGATCGCGGCATACTTTTGCGTGACTGCGAGATCAAGCTCATTGGTGCGGCAGACATGTTATCCGGGCCGGATAGAAGCGGCTCGCGAGTAGCGACCGGCAATATTGACGCCGCCCACCTGCTTGCGAAGCAATACCGGTTGCGGGTGGTCGCGGAAAGTCTGGGTGGGCATGGATTCCGTCAGGTCATATTCTGTCTGATGGAAGGGAAAATATGGATTCGGCATGGAAAAGCCAGCGCCGATAAAACGAAAATCTGTCTGGAATCCTGACTTTGAAAAAAATCGGCGTATTTATTGTTGATGACTCCGCCGTGGTGCGGCAGATACTGAGCGAGGTGTTGGGCAGTGATCCGGCAATCCGGCTGATCGGATCCGCGGCCGATCCGATTTTCGCCCAGCAGAAAATGCAGAACGACTGGCCTGACGTCATCGTTCTGGATGTGGAAATGCCGCGGATGGATGGCATTACCTTTCTGAAAAAACTGATGACCGAGCGTCCCACTCCGGTGGTGATTTGCTCGACCCTGACTGAAAAGGGTGCCGAAACAACCCTGCAGGCACTGGCGGCCGGTGCAGTGGATATCGTGACCAAACCCCGGATAGGCCTGAAGGACTTTCTGGAATCATCGACACAGACCCTGGTCCGGGTGGTCAAAGGCGCGGCGACGGCCCGCATCCCGCGACTGACCAGTGGGGCCGTGTTACCGACGGCCGCCTCGAAGCCCGGCCGCATCGAAACCGCCAACGGGTCCCTGGCGGTGACCACCGATCAGGTAGTCGCCCTGGGGACGTCTACGGGCGGCACCCAGGCGCTGGAGCGGGTGCTGACGCAGCTGCCTGAATCCACGCCCGGTATTCTGGTGGTGCAGCACATGCCCGAAAAATTCACAGCAGCCTTTGCCCAGCGCCTGGACAAGCTGTGCGCCTGTCGAGTGAGCGAAGCAAAGGACGGGGATAGGGTAGTGCCCGGGCGGGTGCTCATCGCCCCGGGCGGGCGCCACATGCAGTTGCGGCGCAATGGAGCGCAATATTGCGTCAGTGTCGGCGATGGTCCGCCGGTCAATCGTCACCGGCCCTCCGTGGATGTTTTGTTCCGGTCGGTGGCTCGGGCTGCCGGAAAAAATGCGCTGGGAATCATCATGACCGGAATGGGCGATGACGGCGCCCAGGGTTTGCTGGCCATGCGGCAGGCGGGTGCACACACGGTTGCCCAGGATCGCGACAGCTGCATTGTTTACGGCATGCCGAGAGAAGCGGTGGAACTAGGAGCCGCCGTGCAGGTGGTGCCCCTGGCTGCCATTGCCCAGGCGATCAATCAGTTCGCACGGGGTCGGTGACTGGCACCCGCCTTCTGTGGCAATTTGCCTCTGGTCTCATCAGACCATGCCCTGATCGAGCGTATACCTGACCAGATCAAAGGTACTGCGAATCCCCAGCTTCTGGCAGATTCGGGTTTTGTGCGTACTGACTGTTTTGGGGCTGAGATGGAGCCGCCGGGCAATGTCGGTCACGCTGCTGCCGGACGCCAGTTCAATGAGGATCTCCTGCTCGCGACCGGTCAAGGGGCGACGGGTCCGGGCATCCGCTGCGACTGTGATGCTGCCGAGGGCAATCTGTTGCGCCGCATCCGGACTCAGAAACAAGCCGCCATTCGCAACCGTGCGGGTCGCCAGTAGAATTTCTTTCAAGGAACGGGTCTTGTTGATAAATCCGCGCGCGCCGGCTCGCAGGCTGGCGGCCGCGTATTGTTCTTCCCGGTTGTGCGTCATGATCAAAACCGGGGTCTGACATTTTTGTTTGCGCAGCTGCTGCAGAAACTGGCGCACGGTAAATCCCGGCATCGCCATCTCAGCGACAATAATCCGGGGCGAGCGTCGTGCGCAGAGAATAGCGGCGCTCTCCGCACTGTCTGCCTCCCCGACAACTTCCAGATCATCCTGAGTGCTGTAAAGCGCATTAAGTCCTTCGAGCACTATGGGGCAGTGATCAGCAATAACGAGGGTAATTTTTTTCATGGCGCCAGTTTAAACAGGCCTGAAGCAATTCATAAAAAGGAAGTTAAGATGCAGAGCGGCAATTAATACATTCGCCCCTCTCTGTATAGACCCCACACCCGGATGTGCAAGGGCGCGGGTAGAAAATCCCCAGGATCTGTCCCGGAAATTTTGTAAGTTTTTCAGAGAAATCGGGGCAGATTCCTGAGCTGGGGCTTGATATTTTCCCGGAGTGCTCTGATAGTAGACTCCCACCAGCGTTCAACCTTGGTGTTCAAAGGGATTTTTGAGGCTGGCATTTATATTGCTTTATTTATGTTGCTTTAGAAAGATTGCTAAAAGTAAAACGGCAAGATTACTTTCCAGTATCTAAATAAATAGAGAGAGAAAAACTATGACCCAGCTAGGAAAAGTGTGTGTGACGCTCGGTTTGGTATTGGCTGCTGTTGGCTGTGATGTAAACAAGACCCAGGAAGGTGAAATGCCAGAGGTGAGCGTAGATGGCGGCCAGATGCCGAAGTATGACGTGGATACGCCTGATGTCGACATCGAAATGGAGAAGCGGGAAATTGAAGTTCCAGCCGTTAACATTGACGACGCTGACCGCGACGACGATCTGTCGGATTAAGAGTGCAGCACTGACGCCGGGCCGTTGAAGCCGCAGTGGCTTCAACGGGCCGACCGTAACGGGTTAACTTTACCCTCTGTTTTTATCTCGAAGCCATTTCATATTCAGACTCGTTTCTGCCAGTGCTGTCTGCGTGAAGGGATCGCAGGAATGAACCGGTGGTCGCCGCGTGTCTACCGGGATTTTTCCACAATGGCGTGAATAATTCGTTTGCCATTGGCGTCATAATAATCCGCGTATTTCCAAGCGGTCGATTCCCAACCCTGCGCGCGTGTCAGATCATGAGCGACCTTGGCCCACACCGTGTTTTCCCGTTCGGAAACCTTGATTTCACATAGAGTTGATTTGCAGGTGACGGATTCAATGTCCAGATCAACGTAACCGGGGCTGCCGTACAGAAATGTTTCGATCATTATTTCGTGTTCTTCGCTCCACTGCGGATCGGTCGGTTCATCCTCGAAGCGGGAATAGGGGCTCTCAGGTTCGGGGTCGCTGGCGGGGGTATCGGAACTCGAATCTGTGGCGAGGGTGGGGTCGGGCTGTGGCGGCACTGGCGGCGGGGTTGGCGCATTCGACGGAGATTGGCGCGGGGGTTCAGGGCTGTGCACGGTTCGTGCAGGCGCGGTGTCGATCCGTTCGGGGAGTATTTCAACGGCCGGTTGAGGTTCAGGGTCGCGGGTGAACCAGATTCGGTAGATCCCTGCGAAAACCAGGGGCAGAAGCAGTGCGAGACCGATCACCTTTTTCATGAATTAACCTGACTTCCCCGATTGTTGCCGGATATCTCAGACCGTCCCAGGGACCCTCTGATCAAGCCGGACATTATGCAGACTTGATCAGTGGTCTTTGATCAGAGGGTGCGAGCTTAATGGACGTGACCGTGCTCGATCTCTTCCGGTGTTGCTTCGCGAACGCCGACGACATTGACATCAAAATTCAAAGTGACACCGGCCAGGGGATGATTGCCATCGACGGTGACCGAATCATCTGATACGTCTTTCACAACGATGTTGCGCGTGTTTCCACTGGGATCCTGTGCCTGGAAATTCATGCCCGGCTCGATGGCTTCCACACCCTGGAAGGCAGAGCGATCGACGACCTGGATGAGTTCAGGAATGATTTCGCCGTAGCCGTCAGCGGGTGATACGCGGACCTGAAGGGCGTCGCCTTCGCGTTTTCCGGCAAGGGCGGATTCCAGACCGGGAATTATGTTGTCGGCGCCATGCAGGTAGGGCAGCGGCTCTGCGTCGCTGGAAGTATCGATGACATTGCCTTCATCGTCAGTCAGTGTGTAATGAATGGTGACGACAAGGTCATCGCGAATTTCTAGAGCCATAATGTCTCCTGAGTGCCGTCGGCCGACACGGATGGTTGCTGGGAATATGGCCGCGCATGATAACACGAGTGACCGCCGGCCTGTCTGCTGTGGCCGCATTCACAGCCCGTGTATACGGCGCGGCGAGAGAAAGATTTCATGGCGTTTTGTGACACAATCGGGGTTCTTGACTCACCCTTCAATCTGTTTATAATCACTCTGGCTTGAAAGTACGAAGTCTATTTATGCCTGCCATTTCGACGTCACCTCAGCAGTACCTCGTCCTGTTCTTCATAAGTACATCGCCTCGCTTTCAGCCCAGCAGCCTTGACAAAGGCCTTTATGACAATTCGCTTGATAGGATCTGACTATGTCTACTACCACCGGCACCGTAAAATGGTTTAATGAATCAAAAGGTTTTGGATTCATCGAACAAGAATCCGGTCCAGATGTTTTTGCTCATTTCAGCGCAATTACCGGCTCGGGTTTCAAAACCCTGCTGGAGGGGCAAAAAGTTCAATTTACTGTGACTCAGGGCAAGAAAGGTCCGCAGGCTGAAAACATCGTTGTACTTTAAAACGCGACAGTCGTCCCGGCGACTATCGCGGAAGACGGCGCCCCCGGGCGCCGTCGATCCATCCTCTCTTTACTTCCGTATGGTTATACTTCCGTAACTCCTTGAGTTGTCACATCTGCTGTGCCCGAAGCGGGTTTCACCTGTTATGGCCGTCGGTCGTCCGTTTCGACAATTCCAGTATAAAAGCAAACTTGTCAGAATCCGTTCACCCGATTGCGGGTGCAGTTGCCTGATTGATTTAACGTCGGGCAACTGCGACGCAATCCTGGTTGAGCGCGGTAAGGGCATTGGCAGCGACGCGAGCCGGACGCCTGGTGCCCGACGCCTGGTGCCCGACGCCTGGTGCCCGACGCCTGGAACCCGACGCTGAAAGGTTCGCACAACAGGCTCGGGTCATTGCGATATTCACCTTTTACAAACCGGCCCAGAGCCGTTGGTTTCCGGATCCATGTTTCACAGCATCCGTTATAAGCTCATTGCCATCGCGACCCTGTTTATAGTTGCATGCGCCACGACTGTTTTCATGCTCGCCATCCGGGAGCACGAATTCCAGTATCGGCAACTGGTGGAAAAGCATCTGGCCGCGCTGACGGATAACGTGGCCGATGATCTGCTGATGCATCTGCGAGCACCGGATGAAACCATGCAGAAAGCCATAGCGGGAGAAATGTCCCGCTTCAACCGTTATGACTTCATCATGTCCGCCGACGTTTATGACGATCACTGGATGCTGCTGCACCGCTACATGCATCCCACCGTTCTTGAAGGGTCGCGGGAATCACGGATCGAGACCGGGATATTTCCGCAATTGCCGGTGGGTATTTCCGTCGCGGGTCGGGGCATCATTGCGGTCAGCGCGATCGGGTCAACCGATGCGCCGGAAGGCTACCTGCTGGTCAAGCATGATGTCACCAGACCTCTGTTCCAGAGTCAGAAGCAGTTGTTTCTGAGCGCCGCGCCCATGATCACGACATCCATAGTGGTGGCGATCCTGATATCGGTCTGGATATATCACCGACTGCTGTCGCCATTGGAACGTCTGTCGCGGGTGACCCGCCAGGTGGAACAGACGGGCAACTACCAGGCCGATATCGATATCCGCGGTCATGATGAGGTGTCGCGGCTGGCTCAGGACATCAGCAAACTGCTGAAGGCGATCGATGACGAGTCGCGGATCAACAAAAAGCAGACTGCAATACTGCTCGACCAGCAAAAATCGATGCAACGCCTCGCCAATTACGATGCCCTGACCGGACTGCCCAACCGCTTGTTCTTTATGGACCTGCTCAGAATTGAACTCGCCCGCTGCGAACGGCAGGGGCGCGATCTTGCCATCATGTTTATCGACGTGGACGGGTTCAAGGAAGTCAACGACTCCCTCGGCCATGAGGCGGGGGACCAGTTACTGGTCGCGGTCACCCAGGAAATTTCCCGCTGTCTGCGCCATGGCGATGTGCTGGCCAGACTCGGAGGCGACGAGTTCCTGATCATGATGCCCGAGTTGAGTGATGCACAGACGGCCAGCTCGGTTGCGGCCCGCATTGTCAAGGGACTGCAACAGCCGCTGAATGTAAACGGCTGGAGTGTTATCACCGGCGTCAGCATCGGCATTGCCCGGGCAACGGATGCCGATTTTGATATCAATACTTTTATCAGCAATGCGGATATTGCGATGTACGCGTCCAAGGAGAAGGGCAAAGGGACGTTTACGGAATTCCATCAAGGGTTGCTGGACGAGAGTCGGCGTCGTCTCAAGCTGGCCGGGGCCATCAATCATGCATTGACCCATAACGAGTTCAGTATCAGTTACCAGCCGAAGGTGTCCCACGAGGGGCAGGTGGATGGGTTCGAAGCGCTGATCCGCTGGCACAATGCCGAGTTTGGGGAAGTTTCCCCCGCCGAATTTATTCCCATTGCCGAACAGGGCGGCAAGATCCGGGTGATTACCGCCTGGGTACTCGACCGGGTCTGCGCCGACATGGCGACCCTGCAACGCCTGGGCGGTCCCGAGGTGCTGGTGTCCGTGAACATTTCCAGTCATGACTTGAGTGATCCCGAATTCCTGAATCTGGTCCAGGGGCATCTGCGGCGGTACGGAGTGTCCATCGCCAACATCCAGCTGGAAATAACGGAATCGAGTTATCTGCAGAATTTTGTGGCGGCAAATGAATTCTTTTTCCATATCCAGCAGATGGGCGGCTCTATTGCACTCGATGATTTCGGCATAGGCTATTCGTCCCTGAGTTACCTGACCCGCATTAATATCGACACGCTGAAAATCGACCAGGCGTTCGTCAGCGGCTATGACAAGTCGAGCCGGGATACGGTCATCCTCAAGACGATTCTCGAACTGGCGGAAAAAATGGGGCTCTCGGTATGCAGTGAAGGGATTGAAACCGACGCGCAAGCCGGTTTCGTTCTGTCGCGCGGCAGTCATCATTTACAGGGTTTTCTGTTTGCTCGGCCGGTGCCCATCAATCGGCTCGAACAGGCGGTCACAGACGCGCAGGAGCAGTTCGAGCGGGTGTTCTGCGCCGTCGACGCAGAAGCGGAAGCCTGAGGGCAGAGTCAATTATTTGGCTCTGGAATTCCGTATGGTGTCGCAACCGTTTGATAAATAAAAATAAAAACTTATGGCCTGGGCTTTGCTTCGGGAGCTACTGAAGGTGGATTTCTTTATCCATCGCCAGTTTATTGCCGGAGCAACGTATGTCAGAAGCGTCCAAGCAGTCATCGAACCTGTATGCGAATCCGCTGATCGAAGCGGATGGATGGACCGCACCCAATGCCACGCTGTATCTGGCCAGGTCCTATCGCCTGCTGCAACAGCATGTTTCCACGCTCACCGGTGAGTTGCAGGAGATGGCCGAGAAAAAGGAGGCGGAACTTGCGCAGAAGCGCCAGCTCGCCCACAGGCTGGAGACGCTGCTGGAATCTTTGCCCGGCGGCGTCGTGGTGCTGGACTCGCATGGCACGGTGGTGCAGTGCAATCCCGCCGCGCAGCGCATGCTGGGTCACGCCCTGATCGGTGATCGCTGGCGAGATCTGATCCGAACCTGTTTTGCCCCCCGCGGTGACGACGGCCTTGAAGTCTCGACCCCCGCCGGGACCCGCATCAGTCTGGCAACTTCTTCTCTGGGCGACGAGGGTCAGATCATTCTGCTTACCGACCAGTCGGAAACCCGGCGTCTGCAGCAAACGGTCAGTCGCAGTGAACGCCTGTCTGCCCTAGGGAAAATGGTATCGGCCCTGGCGCATCAGATCCGTACCCCCTTGAGCGCCGCCATTCTTTACGCCGACCATGTGCGCGGCTCCGCATTGCCCCAGCGGCAGCGCGAACAGTTTTCGGAAAAGCTTTTCGGCCGGTTGTTGCACATGGAGCGGCAGGTGCAGGACATGCTGCTGTTTGTGCGCCAGGAACTGCCCTTGAACGATGAAACTGACCTGGCGGATCTGGAGCGGGGCCTGCGATCAGCAACGGAAGTAATGATCGCCAACAGCCGCTGCCAGTTCCAGTGGATCAATCGCAGCCCGGAAACCCGGATTCGCTGCCAGCGGGAAGCGCTCATCAGCGCCCTGGTCAATCTGATCACCAACGCCATTCAGGCCTGTCCGTCCGGCGGCACCATCCAGATCGAAATGGCCTCGGCAGAATCCGCAGAAGATGCGGGGATAGCCCTGTCCGTGACGGATGACGGCGGCGGCATGACGGCGGAACAGCTCGAACGCGCCCGGGAACCCTTTTATACCACCAAGGCGCAGGGCACCGGCCTTGGACTGGCGGTGGTGCGTTCGGTGGCGCGGGCTCACGGCGGTGATTTTGAACTGACTTCCATACTTTCAAGAGGAACGCGCGCCTGCCTGACGCTGCCGACTTCAAGTGAAATTTCAGGAGCGTGACATGACGGCAACACTCCGGAAAACTGTCCAGAATATCGAGACGACAAACGCAACGACAAGCGCAACGACAACCGCAACGGCAACGGCAACGGTGCTGGTGGTGGAGGATGACCCGGCCCTGCGGGAGGCATTGATTGACACCCTGCAACTGGCGGGCTTTGAAACCCTCGAGGCGGCGTCTGCGGAGGCGGCTCTGGAGCTGCTGGGCAGTCACAACGCCATCAGCATGATTGTGTCGGATGTCAACATGAGTGGCATGAACGGCCACGATCTGCTAAAGACGGTGTGCCGGCAGTATCCGCATATTCCCATGGTGCTGATAACGGCCTACGCCAGTATCGCCAACTCGGTCGACGCCATGCGCGACGGTGCGGTCGATTATCTGGTCAAACCCTTCAAGCCGGAGCTTCTGGTTAAAACCGTGCGCCGCTATTGCAGCAGCCACAGTGCACCGGACGAGGACCTGGTCGCCGAAGATCCGGCCAGCGAGCAGTTGCTGCGCCTGGCTGCCCGGGTGGCCCAGTCGGATTCAACCGTGCTGCTCCTGGGGGAATCGGGTACGGGTAAAGAAGTTCTCGCGCGCTATATCCATCAGAACTCTCAACGCAGTCACGGCCCTTTTATCGCCGTGAACTGCGCCGCCATCCCGGAGAACATGCTTGAAGCCATGTTGTTCGGTTATGAAAAAGGCGCTTATACCGGAGCGCATACGGCGTCTCCGGGCAAGTTCGAACTGGCCGACGGCGGCACGTTATTGCTGGATGAAATCTCGGAGATGGATATCGGTCTGCAGGCGAAGTTGCTGCGGGTGCTGCAGGAGCGGGAAGTAGAGCGCCTGGGCGCGCGACGGGCGACCAGGCTGGACGTGCGTGTCATCGCAACGTCTAACCGTAATATTCGCCAGGAAGTGACCCAAGGCAAGTTCCGGGAAGATCTGTACTTTCGCCTCAGTGTTTTGCCCCTGCAATGGGCGCCATTGCGTGACCGTCTCGGCGATATCCTGCCGCTGGCGCAGAAGCTGCTGGAGCGCCACGCGCAGCGACAACATCGCCATGGGGTGCAGCTGAGTCCGGTCGCCCGGCAAACCCTGCTGGATTACCCCTGGCCGGGTAACGTCCGGGAACTGGACAACACCATGCAGCGGGCGCTTATCCTGCAGCCGGGGGTGCTGATCCAGCCGGAGGATCTCGGTCTGGGAGCGGAACGCGAATTCAGTCCCAAGCCCGATCTGGAGCAATCCATGAGTTACCGGACAGCGACGCCCGCGCAAGCCCTTGAAGACGGGGCTTTGGTGGACGAACCTGAGCGCCTGAACCTCGATCTGCGCCAGCGGGAGTTTGAAATCATCCTGAAAGCGCTCCGCGAAGCAGGGGGCAGCAAGAAAAAAACGGCCGAAAGACTGGGTTTGAGTGCCAGAACGCTGCGCTATAAGGTCGCAAAGCTACGGGATCTGGGCTTCCCGCTGGAGGGTGATTGAAGCGGATCGGGTCGCGCCATGAGTGGTTCTATCCCGCGACTGAATAAAAAGTTTGAATGCCGCCGGGATTAATAAAAAAGTGTTCTTAAAACAGGGTCGTGGCCCCCAGAAAGGGCTTTGAAAAAGTCTGGATCCGCATCATACTCCGCCCTAAAATCCGGTCGCTTTTTGAGGGCGGCGAAGGGTTGAATACCTCGGGTTTTTAGCGCTAGTTGACGATTTTATCTCATCGCTAAAGGAGTATGAAAATGGGCGTAGAGGTTCTTGATGCAACCATCGATGCGACAGAATTGTCTGCTGATGATGTTTTTGAAGAGGAAAATCCAAAAACCGGAAAGTTGAACGTCGACGCTCGGAGGCGCCTCGAAAACAAGCTCGAAGAAATGCGTTTGCAACGGGAACTCCGCAGTTATGACTTCGATGTTTAATCGTTGACCTGAACCAGCCAGTCTTTTTTTTGCTGCGACTGCATTGGCAGTCGCAGCCTTCTGCATTCTTCCGCCCGGCGCTTTGCCGGCGCCTTCAGACCCGTCTCCCTGCCGGACCTCCTCCGGCGCCGCAGCTACTGCCCTGAACAGACATTTCGTCCGCACCCCCCAGTGTTATTCGCCTTTGGCCCAGTTTGTGCTCTTTGCCAAGGAGAGTACAAATTTTCGCCGCTTTCCGACAATACTTTGGCACTTGGGCCGATGCGGACGGGGCGATTCAGAAAAGGGTTAAGGCTATGACAGACCGGGTAGATATCAGCCGCCTGCTACATGAAATGCGGGCGCTCAAGTCGCAGACCCAGGCGTTCGGTGGTCTGGGGCCTGTCGGTCGCGAAGCGGATGTCAAAAATCCGGCTCAGAAAGTCAATGGTCCCGGTTTTGGGGACGTCCTGAACCAGGCTTTGAGCAAGGTCAACGAAGTGCAGAAATCTTCGTCGACCATGGCCGAGGCTTATGTCCGGGGAGATCGCAGTATCGATATCGCCGACGTGATGATCGCCTCCCAGAAATCGTCCATCGCCATACAAGCCGCGACCCAGGTCCGCAACAAGGTCGTGGAAGCCTACAAAGACATAATGAACATGCCGATCTGACGACGTTTGGAACCCGAATGACGCAGATCGACTTCAACCACTCTAACCGGCTTTTTTGAATCTCATGGCGAACGCTCAAGCACTGAATGCAGGCACTAAAGGTGGCCCCGACCTGGTACAGGGTTTCAACAACCTCAACCTGTTACGCCAGTTGGGGCTGATGATCGGCCTGGCCGCGAGCGTGGCCATTGGCTTCTGGGTCGTTTTGTGGACGCAGGGTGAGGACTACCGCCCCCTCAGTGGCCCCGGTGACCGCTATGACCCGGCCGAGGTCGCTCAGGTGCTTGAGACGTTCGAGATCCCCTACAAGATCGATCTGGCGTCGGGCAGCCTGCTGGTCCCGGTTGATCACGTCCACAAGGCGCGCTTGAAACTGGCCGAAGCCGGTGTGGCCGGCAACCGGGAAGTCGGTTTTGAATTACTGGACAAGGAACAGCCCCTGGGCACCAGCCAGTTCATGGAAACCAACCGGTATCGCCGCAGCCTCGAAGGTGAGCTGGCGCGCACCATCTCCAGCATTCAGGCGGTCCGCTCGGCCCGCGTCCATCTGGCCATTCCAAAGGCCTCCGTATTTGTCCGTGATGGTCGTGAACCCAGTGCGTCGGTGTTTATCGAGCTGTTTCCCGGGCGCACCCTGGAGCCGCATCAGAAAAAGGGCATTGCCAATCTGGTGGCCTCCAGTATCCCCGAGCTGAAAGTTTCCAACGTCACCCTGGTCGATCAGAAAGGCGCGCTGATTTCCGTCAGCGACGAAGATGAAAAGCTGATCGTGGCGGCGCAGCACCTGGATTACACCCGCAAGATTGAAGATGACGTAGTCCTGCGGGTACGGCGGCTGCTCAGTCCGGTCATCGGCGGCGACCGCTTTAAAACCGAAGTCAGCGCGGACGTGGATTTTACTGAAATCGAACAGGCCGAAGAGTCGTTCAACCCGGACATGCCGGCCCTGCGCAGCGAATCCACCATCAAGGAACAGCAGCTGGGTGCCACCACGCCCGGTGGCATTCCGGGTGCCTTGACCAATCAGCCCCCGGCGGACGGTGTGGCGCCCGAGAGCATCGCGGCGGCCGGACCGGATGATGCCGCGCCCGGCGCGCCCTCCAATACCCGCAGCCAGGCGACCCGCAACTTTGAACTGGACCGGACTATCAGCTTTACCAAGCATCAAAAAGGCCGGCTGCGACGCCTGTCCGTGGCGGTGGTCGTCGACGATAAAGTGGAGCTCGACGCGGAAGGCAATCAGCAAAGGGTGCCCTGGACCGAGGCCGAGCTCGAGCGGATGTCTATACTGGTTAGGGACGCGGTGGGTTTCTCCGCCGCCCGGGGTGACAGCGTCAATGTCATCAACGAATCTTTCATACAAAACGAAGCTCCGGTACTGGAGGAAGCGCCTTGGTGGGAAGCCGAAAGCGCCAGGTTTTTCGCCAAACAGGGCGTGGGCTTGCTGATTGTTCTGGTGCTGATCGTGGGCTTCCTGCGACCGGTCATCAAGAGCCTGGCATCGTCGGGCGTCAAGGCGCGTGCCGAGGATGAAGCCCGCGAACTGGCCGCCCTGCAGGCGGCAGGCGTTGACGGTTTCGACTCCCTGTCCAACGAAACCGTGACTTTGACGGGCGGCGACGCTCTGGCATTGCCAAGTCCGGAAGACAGTTATGAACAGCAACTCAACGCCGTCAAGGGGTTGGTTGCCGATGATGCAGGACGCGTCGCCCAGGTAATCAAACGCTGGATCAATGACGAATGAGCAAAGAAGCCGTCCGCGGAAAAGCTGAAAAAGGCAAAGCTGAGGAGACCGCCAACAAACCGGCGGTCAGTATTTCACGCCTGAACCAGGCCGCCATCCTGCTGTTGAGCCTGGGAGAGAAGTCTGCGGCGGAAGTCCTGAAGCATATGGGGCCCAAGGAAGTCCAGCGGCTCGGCGCTGCCATGTCTCAGTTAAAGAACGTGCAGCAGAATGAAGTGGAAGCGGTGCTCGCCAATTTTCTCGGTGAAGTCCGCACCCAGACCGGTCTCGGCATGGGTGCCGATGCCTATATCCGCAACATGCTGGTCTCGGCCCTCGGTGAAGACAAGGCCAGCGGCCTGATCGACCGGATCCTCATGGGCGGCAACACCACCGGACTGGACACCCTGAAGTGGATGGACCCGCGTTCAGTCGCCGACATCATCCGCAATGAACACCCGCAGATCCAGGCCATCGTCCTGGCGTATCTCGATCCCGACCAGTCCGCCGAAATATTGACCTATTTCACTGAGAAAGTCCGCCTGGAAGTCATGATGCGGCTGGCGTCGCTGGATACCGTACAGCCGAGCGCCCTGCAGGAGCTCAATGACATTCTGGAGAAACAGTTCTCCGGTAGCGCCGGCTCGCAAACCAAACAGATTGGCGGCTACAAGATGGCTGCCGAGATCATGAACAACCTCGATAGCACTCTGGAAAGCGAACTCATGGAGGCAATCAAGGAACTCGATGAAGACATGGGCGTGCAGATCTCGGATCTGATGTTCGTGTTCGACAATCTGCTGGAGATCGACGATCGCGGTATCCAGTCACTGCTGCGCGAGATTTCCTCAGAAGTACTGATTCTCGCCCTGAAGGGCGCGGATGAAGATTTGAAGGAGAAGATATTCAATAACATGTCCAAGCGCGCGGCAGAATTGCTGCGGGACGATCTGGAAGCCAAAGGACCCGTGCGAATCTCCGATGTGGAAGGTGCGCAAAAAGAAATTCTCACCATTGCGCGCCGCATGGCCGATGCTGGAGAAATCAGTCTCGGTGGTGCGGGTGAAGAGATGCTGTAGTTTATGAGCGATTGTTTATGAGCAACAGTTTATGAGCGACGGCAAGAAGCACCCCAACCGCATCCCCTTCGAAGAGATAGAATCGATTCGAAGCTGGCACCTGCCGTCGTTGGGCAGCGCGGCCAAAGTGGTCCCCACCGCTCAGCGGGAAGCATCCAAACGTCAGCAGCAACAGGACGTGATCATCGAGGATGTCGCAGCCAGTCAGGTAAAGCCTTTGACGGCCAGCGAGCTGCAACAGATGGCGGAGCAGGCTGAAAAGGAAGGTCGCGACCACGGCTACAAGGAAGGCTACGCCCAGGGACTGGAGGATGGGCGCCAAAAAGGTTTGCAGACGGGTGAATCCAAAGCCTATGCAGAACACGGTGCCCAGTTGCGGGAACAGATCGCCAGTTTGCACCAGATTGCCGACGCTTTGATGTTTCCTCTGGAAACCCAGAATCAGGCGCTGGAAAGCCTGCTGGTAGATATGGCCATCCAGATCGCCCGGCATCTGATAGGCCAGGCGGTGACGGCCGATCCGCAGATCATTTTCAGAATGGTGGAACGGGCGATGGACAGCCTGCCCGTAGGCACCGAGAACATCCAGATATCTCTGCATCCAGACGATGTCCTGCTGTTGCAGAATCATCTCCCGGCAGAAGCGGCACACTGGCACCTGCAAGCGGACAGCCGTTTGCAGCGCGGCGGTTGCCGGGTTGCGTCCCAGCGCAGCCTGGTCGATTATTCGATTGCCCACCGGATTGAGCAGTTTCTGGAACAGGTAAAGGAAGAAGGCGAAGAAGCGACTCCCGTAATGACTGCCGACTACCGACCCCCCCAACGGGTCGAGACGCCGGCCGCGATCCTGCCCCAGGGCGAGCTGGAAACCGGTTTTCCCCAACCCACTGACGCTACGGTGGCAGAGATGCCCGCAGCGGCTACCGATTCCGTTTCAGAACCCCTTTCCCGTTCCGATTCCGGCAGCCCGGAGGATGCGACCCAACGTGAAACCCCTGAGTGAGTCTCCCATTGCGCGCCGCCTCACCCGGTATCAGCGCTACACCTGGCTGCAGGCGCCCCCGGTCGCTACGGGCCGGCTGACCCGCATGGTCGGTCTCACCCTCGAAGCGGTGGGCCTGAAAGTCTCCATCGGCAACGCCTGCAAGGTGGTAACCCATCACGGCATGACCATTGACGCCGAGGTGGTGGGGTTTTCGGAAGACAAAACCTTCCTGATGCCGGTGCAAAAGGTCGAAGGCCTGCAACCGGGCGCCAAAGTCATTCCGGTGGAAGTGGGGCGCTCATTACCCATGGGGCTCGAATGTCTGGGGCGAATCATCAACGGGATGGGCATCCCGCTGGATGGCAAAGGTCCCCTGATTGCCAGCGGCCATCTGCCCGTCACACCCGCCATCATCAACCCCTTGCATCGGGATCCGATATCCGAACCCCTGGATGTCGGTATCCGCTCCATCAACGGTTTGCTGACGGTGGGCAAGGGGCAGCGTATCGGCCTGTTCGCGGGCAGCGGCGTGGGCAAGAGCGTTCTGCTGGGGATGATGACGAAATACACCGAAGTTCAAGTCGTTGTCGTGGGCCTGATCGGGGAACGGGGCCGGGAGGTCAAGGAATTCATCGATCATATCCTCGGAGAAGAAGGACTGAGCCGGGCCATAGTGGTCGCGTCCCCGGCGGATGACGCGCCCTTGATGCGCTTGCGTGCGGCCGAACTTTCCACCCGCGTCGCCGAGTATTTTCGCGATCAGGGCATGAATGTCCTGCTGCTGATGGATTCCCTGACCCGCTTCGGGCAGGCCCAGCGGGAAATTGCCCTGGCGGTGGGCGAGCCGCCGGCGACCAAAGGTTATCCGCCGTCGGTGTTTGCGAAAATCCCCGAACTGGTGGAGCGGGCCGGTAATGGCACCCCTGGTGGCGGCTCTATCACGGCCTTCTATACTGTGTTGACGGAGGGCGACGACCTGCAGGATCCGATTGCGGATTCCGCGCGGGGAATTCTCGACGGACACATTGTGCTGTCCCGGCAACTTGCGCAGGAAGGTGTTTATCCGGCAATCGATGTGGAAGCGTCAGTGAGCCGCGTGATGCCAAATATTGTCGACGCGACGCATTTGAAAGCCGCGATGGATTTCAAGCAACTGCTGGCACGGTATCGACAGAACCGCGACCTGATTGCCATTGGCGCCTACACGCAAGGCAGTGACCCGGTCGTGGATCGCGCCATCGAGCGCAATCCGCATCTCCAGCAATACATCATGCAGGGCATTGGCCAGAAGGCGCCTCTCGAACAGAGCATTAATACCCTGCGCACGATTCTGGAAGTCAGGAAAGCGGAAGATCCCAGCAAAAAGCGAATGGCGGGTAGATAAGCGACATGACAGGTAAACGTGCTGAACGACTGGAAGTGGTTGTGGATCTGGCAGAACGCCAGGTGCAAAAGGCGTCGGAAATCTACAATATCGCGCAGCAGGCGTGGAAATCTGATGAAGCCAAACTGGAGGAGCTGCGCAGCTACTATGGTGAATACGAGAATGCCTTCAATCATGGCGCCGCGCTGCGGGCCAGTGATATTGCCCGCCACCGGGGATTTTTGCAGAAACTGGCTGATGCAATCGTGCAACAGGGCGACGTGGTACGGCACCGGTTTGAAGTTGCCGAGAGCAAAAAAGCCCTCTGGCACAAAGCGCATTTGAAGCATGGCGCCCTGCGCGATCTTATCCAGCGAATGCGGGCGGATGAAGAACGCATTCTGAGCAAACGCGAAGAAAAAATGCTGGATGAATGGTTCACCCAGAGCGCAGCGGGTCGCAGCGCCCGTGCAAGCGGACCAGGACAAACGGTTTAGGTGACCCCGCAGTTGGTCGCGCAGCCCGCCCGGTCCGGCAACTACGGGTGAAGACGAATATTCCGAGCAAGTTCGCAAAAAGGTCTGCTAGAATGCCGCTGGACAAATTACCACCGCCCGCAGCCTGCGACGCTGGCGTTTGCATAACTCGTACTTAAATGGCTGATTTAAATCCGGAGGAATACTATGGCGATCAGCTCCACGATGTCACCTGATGGCAAGACACTCACCATAGAGGTCGATGGACGCTTCGACGCAAGTTCCCTGGACGAGTTTAGAAGGTGCTATGAAAACCTGCCCCACGGCGCTCCGGATCACTACAACGTCGATCTGAAAAATGCGATTTATCTGGACAGTTCGGCCCTGGGAATGCTGTTGGTGTTGCGGGATTATGCCGGCGGCGAAACGGCACAGATATCCATTTCCAACTGCTCACCCGAAGTCAAAAAAATCTTCACCATATCGAGTTTCGAACAGCTGTTTACCATACAATAGCCCCGGCGCGCTGGCTTACCGTCGCGCTTGAATCGATGGAAGATTCCCGCTGACTCCGCATGTTTCCTCCGGTCTGAATCGTCCGGTTGCCATTGGCATGCAGTGCTGACTTTGGCAGTCAGTGGCTTGAAAAGCGGGTCGTATCATGCCGGTACTGCAAGGCGTCGGCGGAGTTCATCGGATGGCTGATTCACTCCGCATCTCCAGTTTATCTGCGCAGCCGGTTCAACCGAACTGATCGAACTGGCACTTCTATGAGCAATTCCAGCCCGAAGCCCCTGAAGATTCTGGTGGCAGAAGATTCCGCCGCAGACCGGATGATCCTGCAGTCAATGTTGATGAGTTCCGGTCATGAAGTGCTGCTGGCCGAAGACGGACAGCAGGCGATCGCGGCGTTTTCGGAATATCGTCCGGACCTGGTTTTTCTGGATGTGATCATGCCGAATGTTGACGGCATCATGGCCGCCAGAGCCATCAAGGAACTCGCGGGTGATGAACTGACGCCGGTCATCTTTCTGACATCTCTGGCCGACGCAGAATCACTCGCCACCTGTCTTGACGCCGGCGGTGATGATTTTCTTTCCAAGCCCTACAACCAGATAATCCTGGATTCCAAAATCCGCGCGTTTGCACGCATGCGGGAAATGCATCAAACCCTGGTGCAAAACCACAAACACCTGATCCAGGAACAGAATATCGCCAAACAGGTGTTCGACAAGATCGCCCACGCCGGCACCCTGAACCTCGAATACATACGGTATTACATGTCGGCGCTGGCGGTTTTCAATGGCGACGTACTGCTGGCTGATCTCAGCCCCCGGGGCAGTCTTTTTTTACTGCTGGGGGATTTCACCGGTCATGGTTTGCCGGCGGCCATTGGGTCCATGCCATTGGCGTCGACGTTTTACGGCATGGTCCGCAAGGGCTTTACCATGTCGGACATCCTGCGCGAAATTAACCAGAAGCTGTATCAAACGCTGCCGGTCGGTCTGTTTTGCTGTGCGGCGTTTGTCGATATTGATATCAAGCGGATGCGTCTGCGCGTCTGGAACGGCGGTATGCCGGACAATATCCTGTTCCGTCAGCGGACCCTGTCTTATGACCGCATCCGGTCGCGCAACCTGCCTCTGGGCGTGCTTTCCAACCGCGAATTCAAGTCCGAGCCGGAAGTATTTCCCCTGACGCCAGGAGATCATCTGCTGATGTGGTCAGACGGCATCCAGGAAGCGCGCAACCGCGCCGGCGACATGTTCGGTGAGGCTCGCCTGAACCTGGTACTGGATCAGTGTCAGGATCCCACCAAGGTATTTCTGGAAATTCTGCGCCAGGTGCAGACGCATATCGGCAGCACCGAAAAGGATGACGACATCTCGCTGGTGGACATCACGATTCCCGATGCGAAAGCCCTGGAAGCCATGCTGGCGCAGACCAATAAAAACCACGAATTTCTGGAGAACTGGAGCATGTCGTTCCGGATGGATGCCTCGTCCCTGCGGGTGTTCAATCCCTTGTCCCTGCTGATCCACGTTCTGTCCGAAGTGCCCGGACTGCGCCAGAGCGGCAGCGCTTTATACACGCTGCTTTCCGAACTGTTCAACAATGCCGTCGAACACGGGGTGTTGCAGCTGTCTTCGAGAATCAAGAATTCCCGCGCGGGATTTGCTGATTATTACCGGCGGCGGCGCGAAGGTCTGGCCAGGCTGGAAGACGCTTTTGTCGAGTTTGACTTTCAACATGAGGTCTTGAATACTGGCGGCCTGCTGACGATTACAGTGACCGACAGCGGTCCGGGTTTTGACCTCAGTATCAGAGAAGCCCAATCCGAAAATCCTTCCATTACCAATTACTATGGCAGAGGCCTCAACCTGATTGCCTCCATTGCCGAAAGCCTGGAAATCATTCCGCCTGGCAACAAGATTCGCGCCCGCTACCGTTGGACCTTCGAGGATTGACCATGATAGTTCAGCAGGAAAAAATTGATGCGGCCATGATTGCGCAGCTCCAGGATTTACTGGCAGGGCGCTTTGGCGAACTTGTGCAACGGTTTGTGGAAGACGGAATGCGGCGCTTGAACCTTCTGCGGGCCGCGGTTCGGGAGCGCAACTTTGACACTATCTATACTGAAGCCCATGGCCTCAAAGGCAGCAGCCGAAATATTGGCGCCAATCCCCTGGGGAACTATTGCGCCGAGCTCGAAGCCAAGGGGCGCATCGGTGAGGAACACGCGCTGGAGCCATTGTTTGCCGCCATAGAGCAGGAATTTGCCGCTGTCTGCGACGTTCTCCATAGCCATCTTCAATAATTTCTCCCACGCGGTAGACAATTCCCGCCGCATACCGCCGTTAAGCCTGCCTCACAAGCGGTCAGACTCTTCTGGCATGCCCTTTGTATAGGTCCATAAAGCAACTCGAATGACGCCCGACCGCGTCAATAACTTCGCTTTTGTTTGAATGGACCCCTGCATGCATCCTACAAGTAGTTCACTCGGCGGCCCGCTTATGCGCGGCTCCAACCCGTCCTCAGCACCGTCCCCGAATGAAGCGGGCTTCCGCGATGCAGGAATGCCGGAATCCGGCTCCTTCAAAGACTCAATGAATGAAGCATCCCGTCCGCAAAGGCCGGAGGGGAGATCCCCGTCGCGATCCCGGTCCGAGGACAACGCCGCCGAGGCCCGCAAAGAGTCCGGCCCGGCAGCAGCCGATTCTGCGCGGGACGCAGCGGAGCTGACCGAAGACGAGAATGTGCCGGATTCCGCCGGCATTCTGACGGCAGCCAGCCCGAGCGAATTGCGGCCAGAGTCTTCCTTAGCGGGTTCCGGATCCAGCCTGTCTTCGCCGACATCGTCGCAGTCGGTGCTGACGCTGCAGGAGAACGCCGGCAAATCGGGATTGCTTGCAGCGGCCGTGCCCGACACGGCGGACGCGGAAGGCGATATGACCCTCGACCCCAAAAGTTTTAAAACCCTGAACGCCGGGACACTGGATTCCGGGCTCAACCTGGCCATGACGGAACGGGCGCGTCTGTCCGGACTGCCGGTGCAGCTGCAGATCCAGCTGGAAAACACCGCCCTCGCAGCGGACGCGGCACCTCAGCCTTTGCTGGATCCGCAATTTGGCAGTCTGTTTACCCGCGCTACTTCGGCAGCGCCTGGGGGAACCCCGTCACTTACTGACGTGACCGCCACAGTCCAGGACGGCCTGCGCCCCTCGGTGCCGGTCAGCGTAACGTTTGGCCATGAAAAGTGGCATCAGCTGGCGGCGGAACGTACGGTCTCATTGCTGCAACAGGGATTTCAATCGGCGGAGCTGATGCTTGACCCGCCGGAACTCGGTCCCCTGCAGGTGCGGATTCAGATTCAGAACGACCAGGCGGTGGTGCAGTTCGCAAGCGCCAGTGCCGCGGTGAGAGAGGCCCTCGACCAGACTATTCCGCGCCTGCGTGAGATGTTGCAGGAGCAGGGCATGTCGCTGTTGCATGCCGGTGTTTCCGATCAGTCCTCCGGTGAATCCTCATCCCGGGAACATGGAGAAGGCAGTGAGGCCGGCGGCGATCCGGTGACCCCTCTGACCGGTGCCCCGCAACCGGAGACGACGCCCCAGGTCATCACGCTTAATTCCGGTATTGACGACTTTGCGTGAATCGGCAACTACAGTTGATCGCATGCGCATGCAGGCCTGCTTCAACGGCGGACGGTTCGTCATTTTGATGAGCCGTCAACCATCTTCTGACGTTCAGTATCCAGCCCGTTCACTTTATTTTTCATTTCAAATTGGACGGATAGTTATCTGGTTCATACACTTTTAGTTGACACCTCCCTTGCTCTTACCGATTGAGCGGAAGTAAACGGCGGAAAATTGACATGGCTCAGGATAAACGCGACAGCAGGGCCGGCAGCGAAACGGGGCAGGACGAGGTGGTTGCAAAGCCTCGGCGGTTGTGGATATGGCTGACGGTCGCCGGCGTGTTGCTGATGATCGTATCCATAGGCGGAACCCTGACCGTGATTCGTCTTGCCACCCCTGCGGTAGAGCCGGTCATTGAAAGTGACCCGGCGACACCTGTGCGCAAATCCGCCATTTATTATCCGATGAAGCCGTCGATTATCGTGAATTTCTCGGTCCGGGGGCGGCAACGGTTTTTACAGGCGGATCTGACCCTGCTCCTGCGGGACGGCGCGGTGATCAATGCCATCGAACTGCATCAACCGATGTTGCGCAATGCCTTGGTATTGCTCTTTGGCGGTCAGGATTACGAGCAGTTGCAGACGGCAGAAGGCAAAGAATTATTGCGCCAGGCCACCTTGCAGGAGCTCCAGCGACTGCTGCAACAGGAAATCGGCCAACCGGGTATTGAACAGGTGCTGTTTACGAATTTTGTCATGCAGTAGTTTGATTTGTGGCATGCAGCTCGTTTGATTTTTGTCGAGCAGCAGTTCGACGATTGTCTGCCAGTGGTTTGAACCGGGCGTCAATAGCGCGAGCCAACATCGAGAGCCAATATTGAGGTTATCTGTGCAAGATTTATTGTCCCAAGACGAAATTGATGCGCTGCTTCACGGGGTTGACGACGGTGAAATTGAAACCGAAGGCGAGCGTGATGCGACCGGGGTCAGCAATTATGATCTGACCAGTCAGGATCGCATTGTCCGGGGGCGGATGCCCACGCTGGAGATGATCAACGAGCGCTTTGCACGCTACACCCGCATCAGCATGTTCAATCTATTGCGGCGCACAGCGGATGTTTCGGTGGGTGGCGTCCAGATCCAGAAGTTTGGAGAGTACGTCCACACCCTCTATGTGCCCACCAGCCTCAACATGGTGAAATTCCGCCCGCTGCGCGGCACCGCACTGATCATCCTCGATGCCAAGCTGGTTTTCAAACTGGTAGACAATTTTTTTGGCGGCGATGGCCGGCACGCCAAGATCGAAGGACGGGAGTTCACTCCCACCGAACTGCGGGTGGTGCAGATGGTGCTGAATCAGGCGTTCGTCGATCTGCGCGAAGCCTGGAAAGCCATCAAGCTCATTGATTTCGAGTACGTCAATTCCGAAGTCAACCCCTCCATGGCCAACATCGTCAGTCCGAGCGAAGTGGTGGTGGTCAGTACCTTCCATGTTGAACTGGACGGGGGTGGGGGCGAACTGCACATCACCATTCCGTATTCCATGATCGAACCCATGCGCGAAGTTCTGGATGCCGGGCTGCAGTCCGACACCGATGAACGGGACGAGCGCTGGGTGCGGGCGTTGCGGCAGGACGTCATGTCTGCGCAGGTGGATCTGGAATGTGAAGTCGTGCGGCGAGAGATCACCCTGCGGGACATCGTGGATTTGCGGGCCGGCGATGTCATTCCCGTCAACATGCCGGATACCAGCGTGGTCACCGCCAACGGAATTCCCATGTTCCGGGTCGTGATGGGGCGCTCCAGGGAAAATCTTGCCCTCAAGGTCACACAGGTGATCGACCGCAAAAATGTTCATGTTGTACCGAGTGAAGGAGACGTCAGATGAGTGATGAAAACGATCAGGATTCCATGGCCGATGAGTGGGCTGAGGCCCTGGCGCAGCAAGAGCCCAAGAGCGGCACGGCCCAGCAGGTGGAACTCGATGAATTCGAGGATGAAAAGCGACCCGGCGGACGTCAGCCGGATCTGGATGTCATTCTGGATATTCCGGTATCCATTTCCATGGAAGTAGGCCGCACTTCCATCACCATCCGCAATCTGCTGCAGCTCAACCAGGGGTCGGTCATCGAACTGGACCGTCTGGCAGGGGAACCGCTGGATGTGCTGGTGAACGGCACCCTGATTGCGCACGGGGAAGTGGTGGTGGTCAATGAAAAATTCGGCATTCGCATGACGGATGTCATCAGCCCTTCGGAGCGGATCAAAAAACTGCGTTGACAGACCAGAGGTCAATAGTTGCCATGAAACAATTGTTCTCAACGGGAAGCGCACTGCTAATCGCCTGTTCAGTGTCGGCAGGGCAGGCGCAAACGGCGGCCGGGCGAGCGCTGCCGGACACCGGCGCCATGTTGCTGCAGACTTTTATCGGGCTGGTGCTGGTGGTCGTGATGATTCTCGGGCTGGCGTGGCTGGCCAAACGCGCCAATGTCGCCGGCTTCTCCCGCAGCAGTCCCTGCAAAGTGCTGGCGACCCTGCCCTTGAGTGCGCGGGAAAAAGCCGTCGTAGTAGATATTGGTGGTCAGCAGCTGTTGTTGGGGGTGGCACCCGGCAGCGTCACCACCTTGCATGTCTTCGAACAACCGGTGCTGGTGGCGCCAGCGGTCGCGCCCGGTAGCCGCACGCTCAAGAGCTACAGCCGGTTGGCCGCCTCGTCGCCGGCAGAGTTTTCGCGCAAGCTGTCTGAATTTCTCGGTCAGGGTAACAAGCAGGAATGAACGCCGCGATGGCCGGAACCAGCCGGCGGTGTGTGCATCCGGGCGCCGATTCCCGCTTGCGGATTATGCTGCAATGGTTGCTGTTGTTTACGTTGGTGCTCACGGCATCGTCAGTATCTCGTGCACAGGAGGTGGAGCCACCGACAACTCCGGTGGCTCAGGCTGAACAACTGCTCAGCCAGAACCCCGGCGCCTGGCAGCCCATTCCGGCCCTGCCGGCACTGACGGTGACGACCCAGGCCGACGGTTCGGAAGACTACACGATCACGCTCCAGATCCTGATGCTGATGACGGCGCTGTCCTTTCTGCCAGCGCTGCTCCTGATGACCACGTCCTTTACCCGCATCATTATTGTGTTTTCGATATTGCGGCAGGCGTTGGGTTTACAGCAGTCGCCGTCGAACCAGTTGCTCATCGGCATGGCGCTGTTTCTGACCTTTTTCATCATGTCGCCCGTTTTCAATGAAGTGAACAGCACCGCGCTGCAGCCCTATATCAATCAGCAGATCAGCGCCACCGAGGCGTTGGAGCGCACCCGCGAACCCTTCCATGAATTCATGCTGGCGCAGACCCGGGAGAGTGATCTTGCACTGTTTTTCCGCATTTCCAATACCAGCGCGGTCAGTGATCCCGACCAGATACCGTTCCGGATTCTCATGCCGTCGTTCATCATGTCCGAGCTGAAAACAGCGTTTCAGATCGGGTTCATCATTTTTATTCCGTTTCTGGTCATCGACCTGGTGGTGGCGAGCGTGCTGATGGCGATGGGGATGATGATGCTCTCGCCCCTGATCATCTCGCTGCCGTTCAAGATTATGTTATTTGTGCTGGTGGACGGCTGGGCGCTGATTGTCGGCACCCTGGCAGCCAGCTTCGGGTAGGAGGGTGTCATGACGCAGGAAGTAGTACTCGATATCTACGGCCACGCGTTTTATCTGACGGTGATCATGATTCTGGTCATTGTCGGGCCGAGTCTGCTGGTGGGCTTGATGGTCAGCGTGTTTCAGGCCGCCACCCAGATCAACGAACAGACTCTGAGTTTTCTGCCGCGCCTGATCGTTACCCTGGGGACTGTGGTGTTTACCGGACCCTGGCTGATGCAGCAACTGATAGATCTGTTCGAGCGGTTGATGGTGGATATTCCCATGATCATAGGGTAGCTAATGGAGCTGTCCGATGTGCAGCTGTCCCAGTGGCTGCATCAATACTTTCTGCCGTTTGTACGCATCGGCGCCATGTTCATGGTGATGCCCATCATGAGCGCCCGCGCGGTGCCTGCGCGTATCCGACTGATCCTGGCCTGGCTGGTCACCTTCCTGATCGCACCGCTGCTGCCGCCTTTTGCGGTGCCGGAGCTGCTGTCTTTGCAGACCGCGCTTTTCCTGATTCGGGAAATACTCATCGGCATTGCCATGGGGTTTGTGTTCGTCGCCCTGTTTCAGGTATTCGCGCTGGCTGGCCAGTACATGGCGATGAAGATGGGGTTGGGTTTTGCCTCCATGAATGACCCGGCCAACGGGGTGCAGAGCACGGTGCTATCGCAGTTCTATCTCACCATTGTGACCATCATGTTCATCTCCTCTGGGGGTCATCTGATCATGACCGAGATGCTGGTGCAGAGCCTCACATCGTTGCCGCCGGCAACCACCGGTCTACCCCCGGAAAAGTTCTACGACATTGTCATGCTGGGGGGGTGGCTGTTTGCGACCGCGCTGGTGATTGCTCTGCCGGTGCTGACCTCGCTGCTGGTGATCAATATCGCGTTCGGTGTGATGAGCCGGGCCGCGCCCCAGTTGAACATCTTTGCCGTCGGCTTTCCCTTTACCCTGATCTGCGGCATGGTGCTGATCTGGATCGGTCTGCAATCCTTTCTGGACAGTTTCGAAAAAATCTTCTCCGACGGCTTTCAGTTTGCCGCCCGGCTGCTGGAGGTGTAATCCGTGGCCGAGGGTGATGATGCCGATGACAAAACCGAAGAGGCCACCCCCCGGCGACTGGAAAAGGCCCGGGAAGAAGGGCAGATACCCCGGTCGCGGGAGCTCACGACAACGGCGGTACTGCTCGCAAGTACGTTTGGTCTGCTGGTGTTCGGCGGCCTCATCGCGCGCCGGCTGGCCGACGTTCTGCGCTTCAATTTTTCGGTCGAGCGCGAGGTCCTGTTCGACCCGCAATTAATGGTCGCCTATCTGGCCCGTTCCTTTGGGGACGCATTTTTCGCCCTGATTCCCCTGTTTGCGGTGATCGTGGTGGCCGCCATCGTCGGCCCCATTGCCCTGGGGGGCTGGTTGTTCAGCACCAAAGCTTTGATGCCGAAGTTCAGCCGGATGAATCCTCTGAGCGGACTGAAACGCATGTTTTCCGCCAAATCACTGGTGGAACTGGTCAAATCCATCGGCAAGGTCGGTATTGTCATCGGCGTGGCATTTGTGACGCTGAAGGGATTCCAGTCACAACTGTTGGGGCTGAGCAGCGAAGAGCTGGAGAGTGCCATTGCCCATGCGTTGCGCCTCAGCCTGTGGGCGGCAATCCTGATATCGGCATCGACGGTGGTGATTGCCTTCATCGACGTCCCCTGGCAGATCTTTGAACACGCCAAAAAACTGCGCATGACCAAGGAAGACATCAAGCAGGAATACAAGGAGTCCGAGGGCAAACCGGAAGTCAAAGGCCGCATCCGCCAGATGCAGCGGGAAATCGCCAATCGCCGCATGATGGCCGACGTCCCCAAGGCGGACGTGATCATCACCAACCCCACGCACTATGCGATTGCGTTGCGCTACGACCCCAACACCATGGAAACCCCGATCCTTCTGGCCAAAGGCGTGGATCAGACCGCGATGAAGATCCGCGAGATCGCCCGGGAGCACAAGATCGAGAACGTGCGCTCGCCGGTGCTTGCCCGGGCGATTTATCACACGACGGAGATCAAGGGGGAAATACCCCAGGGCCTGTATCTGGCGGTGGCCCAGGTGCTCGCCTACATTTTTCAGTTGCGAGCATGGCGCGCCGGCCGGGGCGAACGGCCCGGTGCACCGACCAATATTCGCGTGCCCCCCGATCTTAATTTCCCTGATTAATCAGTTGTTTTCTCGCTCTCGAATACGCAGTGCCCAGCTGAACTGACGTTACGGAATGCTTTTTGCGATGAGCACTGGCAGCAGTTCAATGCGCCAATTTTCTGTCGTGAGAGCACCTGATGGCGGTATCACTTTTTCAACATATTAAATCTGTTCCCGGAAATATGAGCCGGGAGTCAGCGATGACATCGGCGCGTTTGCTATGGCATGGCAATCTGTCGATACCGATTCTGGTCCTGATGCTCTTGGGCATGATGGTCCTGCCCCTGCCGCCGTTTCTGCTGGATGCGTTCTTCTCGTTCAACATTGCCCTGTCCATCGTCGTGCTGCTGGTGAGCGTTTACGCCATGCGGCCACTGGATTTCGCCGTCTTTCCCACCATTTTGCTGGTAGCCACGCTGTTGCGGCTGGCGATGAACGTCGCCTCGACCCGGGTAGTGCTGCTGGAAGGGCATAACGGCGGTGCTGCGGCCGGTAAAGTGATTCAGTCTTTCGGCGAAGTGGTGATCGGGGGTAACTTCGCGGTCGGTCTGGTGGTCTTCATTATTTTGATCATTATCAACTTCGTGGTGATTACCAAGGGCGCCGGGCGCATCTCCGAGGTCAGTGCCCGCTTCACCCTGGATGCCATGCCCGGCAAGCAAATGGCCATCGATGCGGATCTTAACGCCGGCCTGATCGACCAGGATCAGGCCAAGATCCGGCGCGCCGACGTAGCGGCCGAAGCCGATTTTTACGGGGCCATGGATGGTGCCAGCAAGTTTGTCCGCGGTGACTCGGTCGCCGGTATCCTGATCCTGTTTATCAACGTCATCGGCGGCGTTGCCATCGGCATGATGCAGCACAACCTGGCGTTTGGCGATGCCACGGAAAAGTATGTGCTGCTGACCATTGGTGACGGTCTGGTGGCCCAGATTCCGTCACTGTTGCTGTCCGTGGCCTCTGCCATCATGGTCACCCGGGTCAACAGCTCCGAGAGCATGAGCAATCAGGTTATCGGGCAGATGTTCGAATCCCCCAAAGCGCTGGGAGTTTCTGCCGTGATTCTGTTCATCATGGGTGCGATCCCTGGAATGCCGCACTTTGCCTTTATCGGTCTTGCGCTGATCAGCGGCTTTCTGGCCTACATGATTCACTTCAAGCGCAATCAGGCACAGGAAGTGGAAGAGCTGAGTCCGCAGATGAGAAAAGGGCTGCCCGGTGCCAGCAAAGGCGCTCTCGGTGGCGGTGCCCCGGTTTCCGCCCGCCCGGCACTGGATGCGCCGGTGGACCGCACCCAGGAGCCTGCCGAGGTGTCCTGGGACGATGTCACCCCGGTGGATATGCTGGGTCTGGAAGTGGGTTATCGCATGATTCCGCTGGTGGACAAGAGCCAGCGGGGTGAATTGCTGGGGCGGATAAAAGGCGTGCGCAAAAAATTGTCTCAGGAGGTCGGCTTCCTGATTCCCCCCGTGCACATCCGCGACAACCTGGATCTGATGCCCAACGCTTATCGCATCACCTTGATGGGGGTGACCCTGGGTGGTGGTGAGGTGTATCCGGACAAGAGTCTGGCGATCAATCCCGGACAGGTGTTCGGCAATCTGCAGGGCATGAAAACCCAGGATCCGGCCTTCGGACTGGAAGCGGTCTGGATCGAGGAATCCCACAAGGATCAGGCGCAGACGCTCGGCTATACCGTCGTTGATGCCAGCACCGTGGTGGCGACCCATCTCAACCAGATTATCCAGCAGCACACCCAGGAACTGATCGGTCACGAAGACGTGCAGAAATGGCTGGACCTGCTGGCGGACAAGTCGCCGAAACTGGTGGAGGAGCTGATTCCCAATACCGTCACCATCAACACACTGCTCAAGGTGCTGCAGAACCTGTTACGCGAGCAGGTTTCCATCCGCGACATGCGCACCATCGCCGAAGCGTTGGCGTCCCATGGGGACAAGAGTCAAGATGTCGGCGCGCTCACCGGCCACGTGCGGGTGGCCCTGGCGCGCCAGATCGTACAAAACATCGTGGGAAGCGAGCAAAACATCCCGGTTATTACCTTGCATCCAGCCTTGGAACAGTTGTTGCTCAATGCTGTTCAGCAAGCGCAAAAAGTTGGCGCGGATGCCACGGCCTTTATCGAACCGCGCCTGGCAGAACGCCTCAGCCGGGTGTTGACAGAAGCAGCCCAGCAGCAGGAAGCGGCGGGCAAAATGGTGGTACTGCTGGTGGCAGGCCCCCTGCGGATGACGATGTCCCGCTTTGCGCGGTTCAATCTGCCGGATATTCATGTCCTGGCCTATAACGAAGTGCCGGACAACAAACAGATCACAATTGAAGCCACCGTGGGTGGTGACTTGACCTGACAGGTTAGGAGAAATATATGACGGTTAAACGATTTGTCGCACCTGATATGCGTCGGGCCCTCGACCTGGTACGCAGCGAACTGGGTCCGGATGCCATTATCCTGTCGAGTCAGCGCACCGCGCAAGGCGTCGAAATTATCACTTCCATCGAGCCCCAGACGCAGCCTCGGGGTGTGGATGAGCGGAAGTCATTCAGTCAGCAGTTCGACCAGGATTTCGATCGGCCTCTGGCCAGTGATCAGGCCTGGGAAAATCGCGAACAAATTGAGCAGGCGGCGGGCCAGTATCCGGTGACCTCCGGCCAGCGCCGGGGTGAAACTCTGGAGCGCGAACTCGAAGCTGCCCGGATACGCATGCTGGCCTCCAAAAAGGCCGCCGCCCAGGCCGCCGCCGCACAATCCGCACAAGCGCGTGCGGCACAGGCCCGTGACCCTCGCGGCGCGGCCGGCAAGAGCGCCGCGGCGCCCGCCGGGACTGGCCGGAAATCTGGCAGGGGCGCGGTGACAAACATGAAAACCGATCGGCAGATGAAGGATCTGGTCGAGCAGGTGCGCGATCGCCAGGGTGTTAACGGTTCGCAGAAGAACGCGGGCGGCAACGGCGATGCGCGTCTGACACAGTTGCAGAACGACATCTCCGATATGCGCATGCTGCTGGAACAGCAGATGTGGCAACTGCGCGACAATGATCGGGCCAGCGACCGCGAGAGTTACAAGGCACCGGTGCAGTCACTGTCGGTGGAGACTCTTGAAAAGCGGCTGGCGCGTATGGGCCTGCCCTCGCATCTGGTGCGCCGGCTCGCCTCCTGCGCCACTCCCGGCAAAAGCGTCAGCGTTGCCTGGCGGGAATCGCTGGCGCGACTGTCCCGGCTGATTCCGGTCAATAACAAGGACCCGATTGCCGCCGGCGGTGTGTTTGCTTTCGTCGGTCCCACCGGCGTCGGCAAGACCACCACCATCGCCAAACTGGCCTCGCGCTATGTGCTTGAGAACGGCCTTGGCAAGGTCGCGCTCATCACCACCGATACCTATCGGGTGGGCGCCCACGATCAACTGAAAGCGCTGGGGCGAATTCTCAGTGTGCCGGTGCGGGTCGTGGATCAGGAGCGCAGCCTCGCGCAAACCGTGGCGAGCCTGCGCAATTTCCCCCTGATCCTGATCGATACAGCGGGATTCCGGCAGGGCGATCCCCTGCGCAAGGAGCAGGACGCGGCCCTGGATGCGTGTCCCGGCGTTCAGCGAATTCTGACACTGGCGTGCAACAGCCAGGTCCAGACCCTCAAAGCCTCCGCGCACGCTTATGGAAGCGCGTCCCTGGCCGGGTGTGTCCTGACCAAGATCGACGAGACAGCCAGCCTTGGGGAAGCGCTCGGAGTCATGATCGAACGTAATCTGCCGGTGCTCTACAGCACTGATGGTCAGGGAATTCCCAAAGACATCGCGCCGGCGTCCGCCGCGACTCTGGTGGCAAAATCCGTGGCCCTGCTCAAGGCACTTCGGTCTGCGGAAGCCGACCTCGCCATCAGCCCCTGAGTTTCTGACTGCGCCCGGCACCCGGCACGGATTCCGGCGGGTGCCGGGAACCTTTCTCAACAGCATCTATACTGAAAACATTCATTCGCGGCGCTCACACAATCGCGTCCTTCCAGAAGCAAGGTGGCCAATACAATGAGCATCAGTCGTCCGGTCAAAGTCATTGCCATTACCGGAGGCAAGGGCGGTGTGGGCAAGACCAATATTTCCATCAATCTCGGGGTAGCACTGGCGGAAATGCGGCGTCGGGTGGTGCTCATGGACGCCGACCTCGGCCTGGCGAATATCGATGTGTTACTCGGTCTGCAGGCCCGTTACACCCTGGCCGACGTGCTCAGCGGTGAGCAGGGGATCCGGGACATTCTACTGACCGGGCCCAGTGGTCTGAAAGTCGTGCCAGCGTCGTCTGGCGTCGCCCAGATGACCCAGCTGTCTGCCCGTGAACACGCTGCGATCATTCACGCATTCAACGATTTAAGCGATCAGCTGGATATTTTCCTGATCGATACGGCGGCGGGCATTTCCGATACGGTGGTCAGTTTTGTGCGGGCAGCCCAGGAAGTGGTTGTGGTGGTCTGCGACGAACCGTCTTCCATTACCGATGCCTACGCCCTGATCAAGCTATTGAGCATGGAGCACGGCATGACCCGGGTTCGAGTGGTTGCCAATATGACTCGCACTACCCAGGAAGGAATCAATCTGTTTAACAAGCTGAACGGGGTATGCGACCGGTTTCTGGATGTGACCCTGCAATTTCTTGGCGCCGTTCCATTCGACGAAAATGTGCGCAAGTCCGTACAGAAACGTAAAGCGCTGCTGGAATTCGCCCCGCAAAGCAAAGCAGCAATGGCTATCCGCAGTCTTGCGCAGAAAATCGATGCCTGGCCAGTCGCCACCTCGGCGACGGGTCAGCTGGAGTTTTTCCTGGAGCGACTGCTGCAATCCAGAGCGACAGCCAGTTAATGGATTGCGCTAACGGTGAGCGATGGGCGCCTTCGCACCCAGCCTGTTCGTCAATAAGAAAGTGGTAATCCATGGTCTATCAACGCAAGCAGGACAAGGCCGCGGTCCATCTCGACATCGAGCAGTATGCGCCGCTGGTCAAGCGCATCGGCTTGCATCTGCTGGCGCGGATGCCAGCCAGCGTCCAGCTCGACGATCTGATCCAGGCCGGCACCATCGGGCTGATGGAAGCGGCGCAGAAATATGACGGTGAACGGGGTGCATCGTTCGAGACTTATGCCGGAATCCGTATTCGCGGTGCCATGGTGGATGAAATGCGGCGGGGCGACTGGGTACCGCGTTCGGTTCACAAAAATGGCCGGCGTATTACCCAGGCCATGCGTGCCGTCGAGGCCCGCACCGGTCGCGACGCCTTTGACAGCGAAATCGCAGAAGAGCTGGGCGTCGATTTGACGGAATATCACGCCATGGCCAGCGATGCCCTGGCGGGGCGGCTGTTCAGCTATGAGGACATTGTTGAAGACGGTGAACAGGATGTCAGTGCAAGTGTATTGAGTGACGACAATTTCCAGTCGCCAGCCGAGGCGGTGCAGAACGACGCCCTGCGCCGCGCCATGGCCAGTGCCATTGATGATTTGCCGGAACGTGAACGATTGGTGTTATCGCTTTATTACGACGAAGAAATGAATCTGAAGGAGATCGGTCTGGTATTGGGTGTCAGCGAATCGCGAGTCAGCCAGATCCATTCCCAGGCGGCCATCAGGTTAAAGAAAAAGCTGGCTGACTGGAGCGTGGCCTGAGCATGCAAAGCACAGTAAACCAGATGCTTTCCGGAATTGAGCAGAGGTTCGTTTTAAGGTTTTTCGGGCGGAATATGTGGAGGCCTAATTGAACAAAAACATGAAAATCCTGATCGTGGATGATTTTTCCACCATGCGCAGGATCATCAAGAATCTGCTGAGAGATCTCGGGTTCACCAACACCCAGGAAGCGGATGATGGCGTCACCGCGCTCCCCATGCTGCGTAACGGCGATTTCGATTTCCTCGTGACCGACTGGAACATGCCGGGAATGAACGGGATTGATCTGCTGAAGGAGGTTCGCTCCGATGCCAAGCTGGCCAGCCTGCCGGTGCTGATGGTCACGGCGGAAGCCAAGCGTGATCAGATCATCGAAGCGGCCCAGGCCGGCGTCAACGGCTATGTCGTCAAGCCTTTTACTGCGCAGGTTCTCAAAGAAAAAATCGAAAAAATATTCGAACGCGTGGGCAGTTGATGGCGCGTGCGCAGAAGGTTTGACACATGGTAAAAATTCACGCCCCGGCCAACGAGAGCACGTTTGCGACCGATCTGGAAGCCTGCGCCAGTCTGTTGATCGAGAAATTGCAGGCCAATGAATATCAGGAAGCCTCGGCGCTGATTCACACCCTTTATGAGGTCCGGGATCAGCGTATTTTCAAGAGCATCGGACAGCTGACCCGCAGCCTGCACGATGCCATTGTCAATTTCAATATTGACGCGGAATTCAGTGGCAGTCGCTCCGGCATGGACGGGCATGACATACGGGATGCATCGGACCGGTTGAACTACGTGATCAGCGCCACCCATGACGCTGCAAACCGGACCATGGACCGGGTCGAAGCCGCCGCTCCGGTGGCGATGCGACTGGGCAAAGAAGCGCAGAGTCTGCGGGATGAGTGGTTGAAATTGCGGCGGCGGGAATTGTCCCGGGACGAATTTGCCGCTCTGTATGGGCGCGTGGAAGGCTTTCTGCAACAGATGGGCGACGATGCCCGGGGACTGAATGAAGACCTGCAGTCAATCATTCTGGAACAGGGCTATCAGGATCTGACCGGGCAGGTGTTGCGCAAAGTGATCGGTCTGATCACGGATGTGGAGGCGGAGCTGGTCAAACTGGTGCGGATTGCCGGTCAGGTTGACACCCTGGCGGGTATCGATCATGGCGTTGCGAGTCGTCCTGGACGCGCCAAAGGAGAAGCGGAAGGGCCCCAGATTCATGCACAGCAACGGGCAGACGTGGTCAGTGGACAGGATGACGTTGATGATCTCCTGTCAAGTTTGGGTTTTTGAGGAACATTGAATGTCCTTTGGCGACGATGACGAGATTCTTCAAGACTTCCTGATCGAAGCGGGGGAGATTCTCGAGCTACTGTCGGAACAACTTGTCGATCTGGAACGCAAGCCAGACGATCAGGCCCTGTTGAACGCTATTTTCCGGGGCTTCCACACCGTCAAGGGCGGCGCCGGCTTTTTGCAGCTCGATGCCATGGTGGAGTGCTGCCACGTCACCGAAAACCTGTTCGATATCCTCCGTACCGGCAAACGGGCGGTTACGCCTGAGCTTATGGATGTGGTTCTGCAGGCGCTGGATACCGTCAACGCCCAGTTCCAGGAGGTTTCTCGACGGCAGGTGCCGCAGCGGGCGTCGCCGCCACTGCTTGCACAGTTGCAGCAGCTGGCATCTGCAGAAGAACCGGCAACCTCCGGAGATGCTGCTCCGATACGTGCCGATGCCACCGCCCGCCAGGCTGCGGCGACCCCTGAAGCCGGGGGCGCACTCGATATCACCGACGATGAATTCGAAGCGTTTCTGGACGCCATCGATGGCACGGCCGAAGCCACTTCCGGCGAACAGGCCGCATTCACGAATACGTCGGCGGGGGCAGGGGACGACGCCATCACCGAAGATGAATTTGAAAATCTGCTCGACCAGCTGCATGGCAGGGGCAAAGGGCCAGGCACCGCCGACCCGGACGCCGAATCCTCCTCAGAAAGCCGCAAAACCACCGTCGATGAAATCAATGAAGAAGAATTTGAAGCGCTGCTCGATCAGCTGCATGGCAAAGGCAAAGGTCCCGTCGGTGCGCGTTCGGCCACGGCGCAATCCATGCCCGCCGGCCTTAAAACCGATCTGATCACGGACGACGAATTCGAAGACCTGCTCGACCAGCTCCACGGCAAGGGCCGGAGCCCGAGTGTCGCGGCGGCGGCGCCTGTTTCTGCTTCGGCCAGCTTTACGGCTTCAGGTACGGAGAAGGCTACAGCTACAGCTACAGCTACGGCTACAGCTATTGCAACGACTGCGGCGGGGCTGCCCAAGGGTGCGGAAGCGGGGACTCTACCCGTCGACGGTGGGGACACCGACGCATCGGCAGCGTCTTCGGTCAAATCCAAAGAGGCCGCCGATGCCGGTCGGGGCGGCGCTGCTCAGCAATCGGACAACACTGTCCGGGTCGATACCCAGCGTCTGGACGACATCATGAACATGGTGGGCGAGCTGGTGCTGGTGCGGAACCGGCTGGTGCGCCTGGGCCTGGAGTCGGCGGATGAACCCCTGACCAAAGCGGTCGCCAATCTCGATGTGGTGACGGCGGATCTGCAGTCAGCCGTCATGAAAACCCGCATGCAGCCCATTCGCAAAGTGTTCGGCCGTTTCCCCCGCGTGGTGCGGGACCTGGCTCGCAACCTGAAAAAGGAGATTTCCCTGGAGCTGGTGGGCGAGGACACGGATCTGGACAAGAATCTGGTGGATGCCCTGGCCGATCCGCTGGTGCATCTGGTGCGCAACTCGGTGGATCATGGCATTGAACTGCCGGATGTCCGCGAAGCGTCCGGAAAATCGCGAACCGGCCGGGTGATTCTGGCCGCCGAGCAGGAGGGCGACCATATCCTCCTGTCCATCAGCGACGACGGCGCCGGTATGGATCCGGTGAAGCTGCGGGATATCGCCGTAAAAAAAGGACTTTACGATGCCGACTCGGCGGCGCGCCTGTCGGATGTAGAAGCCTTCAATCTGATCTTTGCACCGGGGTTTTCGACGCGCCAGGAGATTTCCGACGTGTCTGGACGAGGTGTGGGCATGGACGTGGTGAAGACCAAGATCAGCCAGCTCAATGGCTCCATCGAGATTGTTTCGAAACAGGGCGAAGGCACCCGCATCATTATCAAGGTGCCGCTGACCCTCGCCATCATGCCGACTCTGATGGTGATGCTGGGCACTCAATGTTTTGCGCTGCCTCTGGCCAGCGTCAATGAAATTTTCCAGATGGATCTGTCCAGGGCGCATGTAGTGGACGGGCAGGAATGCGTCACCATCCGCGAAAAGGCGGTGCCCATCTTTCATCTGAAACGGTGGCTGGTCAAACGCGGCAATACGCCGGCGTTCTCTTCGCTGTTCGTCCATGTGGTGATTGTATCGGTGGGCACGCGCCGCGTAGGCTTTGTGGTGGATCAACTGATCGGTCAGGAAGAAGTGGTCATCAAACCATTGGGCAAGATGCTGCAGGGGACACCGGGCATGGCCGGCGCGACCATCACCGGCGACGGCACCATCGCGCTGATTCTGGATGTACCGAGTCTGCTCAAACAGTATGCGGGCAGGGGTCGCAGCTGACTCCGCTGAGTCGGCTACCAGGACCCGCGCCCATCCCCACGACGAATGCTTTTTCGAGAAGAGGGAACCCGTGGTCTATAAAGTGCTCGTGGTTGACGATTCCCATTTTTTTCAGCACCGGCTGAAGGCAATCATCAATCAGCATCCGGACCTGGAAGTCGTTGGCATTGCCGCAAACGGCAACGAAGCCATCGCCATGGCGGCTGAACTGCGCCCGGACGTTATCTCCATGGATTACGAAATGCCGTACCTGGACGGCGTATCGGCCGTGCGGGCGATCATGGCCCGGCACCCGGTTCCCATCGTGATGTTCTCGTCCCTCACCTACGAAGGCGCGCGCGTCACCCTGGATGCACTGGCCGCTGGGGCAGTCGACTTCATTCCCAAAAATCTCGCGGAAATGTGTCGTGACTCGTCCAGCCTCACCCGCACACTCCACGAAACGCTACTCACATTCGCCCGCAAGGGACAAGCTGCAAAGCGTCAGATCGCCACGCCCCAGGTCACCCCCGACGCCCCGGCCGAACCCCGGCCACCCGCGCCGGGCAGCTTCCGGGGACGTGTCAATCTGATTGTGATTGGTGCATCCACTGGCGGTCCCGTCGCCCTCACGGAAGTTTTGCAATTGCTGCCGGCCTCGCTGCCAGTGCCGGTGGTCGTGGTCCAGCATATGCCCGAAGGCTTCACCAGAGTTCTGGCGGAGCGCCTTGACCGCCAGTGTTCGTTGTCGGTAACGGAAGCCATTGACGGCCAGATGCTGCGCCCCGGTGGCGTCGTGATTGCGCCGGGCGGCCAGCAGCTGCTGTTGCACCGGCACGGCAGCCTGCGCATTCTGCCCGGCGATGAGCGGGTCAATTACAAACCCTGCGTGGACCTGACCTTTGCGTCGGCCGCCAATATCTACGGCAGTGCCGTACTCGCCGTGGTTCTCACCGGCATGGGAGCCGATGGCTGCGAAGGCGCACGCCTGCTCAGGGAGAAAAATGCGGTGATCTGGGCACAAGATGAAGCCAGCAGCATGGTGTACGGCATGCCCCGCGCCGTAACCCGGGCCGGCCTGACCGACGCCGTGTTGCCGCTCCGGCAGATTGGTCATCACATCCGGCAGGCCTTCTGATGGATCTGCTCAGCCTGCTCGGCGTCATCATCGGCTTCGCCGCCCTGATCGGCGGCAATTTTCTCGAAGGCGGTACGCTCGACTCCCTGCTCAACGGTCCGGCCGCGCTGATTGTGCTCGGCGGCACCATCGGGGCCTCGGTGCTCCAGACCCCCAAGACAACCCTCAAGCGGGCACTCGGACTGTTCACCCTGGTGTTCAAGCCCCAGGTCGCCCTGTTTCACAAAGGCATCCAGCAGGTGACCGGCTGGGCACGCACCGCCCGGCGCGATGGCCTGCTGGGGCTGGAAGGGCTTGCCGAGCGGGAAAAGGACCTGTTTGCCCGCAAGGGTTTGCGACTGCTGGTGGATGGCAGCGAGCCGGAGGTCATTCGCCACGTGCTGGAAAATGATCTGCTGGTGGCCGAGCAGCGCGACCTGGAAGCGGTGGGATTCTACGAAAGCATGGGCGGGTATGCACCCACCATCGGCATCATCGGTGCCGTGATCGGCCTGATCCATGTGATGCGGCATCTGGCGGACCCGGCGCAGCTCGGTCCCGGCATTGCGGTGGCCTTCGTGGCCACCATTTACGGGGTGGCGTTTGCGAATCTGCTGCTGTTGCCCATGGCGAACAAGCTGCGGGCCTGTGTGCGCGAAAAATCCCAGTACCGCGAACTGCTGATCGAAGGCATCCTCGCTATCGCCGAAGGGGAAAATCCCAAGGCGATTGAAATGAAACTGAGCGGTTACCTCCATTGATTGCTGCTGCCATGGACCTCGCCCCATGATCCGCCGCCGACACAGAACCGCCGAAAGCAAGACCGGGCAGGATCGGTGGCTGGTCTCCTACGCCGATTTTGTCACCCTGCTGTTCGGATTTTTTGTGGTGATGTATTCCGTCTCTCAGGTGAGCGAGAGCAAGTACCGGACTCTGTCCGAAACCTTGTCGGCCACTTTTAAAGGGCACAGTTCCGTACCTCAGGGGCGCGATGAAGTCACGTCACCCGTTGCGCCCACGCCCGCCGGCAGCCCGCTGGCGGATCCAATGGACCTGGCGAAGACGCTCAAGGATGCGCTGGGGGGCTGGATTCAGACCAGTGAAGTGGCGGTGACCGGCACGGAAAACTGGGTGCAGATTGATGTCAGCGCCAACCTGCTGTTTGCCTCCGCCAGCGCCGAACCCAGCGCGCAGGCGCGTGAGGTATTCGCCCGACTCGCCGGCATGCTGGCGCCCTTCGATAATGAAATTGAAGTGGCCGGCCACACGGACAACCTGCCCATCCGGACAGCGCGGTTTCAGAGCAACTGGGAATTGTCCTCCGCCCGGGCTGCCGCCGTAGTTGAACTGCTCACCCAGGGCGGCGTCGGCCCCGAGCGGTTGTCCGCCGTCGGTTACGGCGAGTTCCGGCCGACTGCCGATAATCAGTCGGAAGAGGGGCGCGCCCGCAATCGCCGGGTGGTGCTGCTGGTGTCGCGCTCGGC